>CAZXGL010000001.1:0-201168 GCA_964640595.1 uncultured Phycisphaeraceae bacterium
GGTGGGATCGGGGGTGGGGTCTGGATTTTGACGAACCCGGAGCGTGCGCGGCGGGAGGGGTTGGGTTTCGGGGTCCGGATTGCGCGCTGCGCCTTCGCGTTGCTCAGGCACCTCCCACGCCCCCCCTCCGTCGGGGGAGGGGGTTGAGAAATCCGCCGATTGCATCGGCGGCGTCTCCGGAATGGCCGTCTGCGGGTCGGCCACACGGGCATCGGGGGTGTGGACGGCCCTCGCTCCGCGGGGGGAGGCCGCGGTGATGTCGGAGAGTTGTTTGGTGGCGAGGCGGATTTCCTTGGCGATGGTCGGGGCGGAGGGGTTCTGGCCGATCAGGCGGTGCAGGACGGCACGCAGGTCTTCGTGGATGCGGGCGTCGATCACGGCGACGCGCTCAGCACGGACGGCTTCCAGGCTGGCGATCTTGTCACGGAAGCGCGGGAGCCGGGCGATTGCGGCCAGTTGCTCGGGCTCGAGCTGATGGAGCAAGCACAGGCGGGCGGCGGAGAGGGATGGATCATCCCAGTCGAGGGCCAGGGCCTCGATCAGGTCGTCGAGGCGGTCGCGGAGGAGGGTGAGGGGGGTGGGGAGGGCCACGGGTGAGGGCGGAGGGCTGGCCGCGGGCGGGGGCGGGGCTGTTTGGGTTGTGTTCATGTGGGCCAGTGTACTGATTACAGAAAGAGGGTCAAGATGTTTTGGGCTTTTATTTGGACACTGGCATTCCGCCCAGGCCGAAGGCTGCCGACTCCTGACGAGTTCAACGCTCACCTACACGCCCAGTCGGGCCATGATGGGCCAGCCCGGGCTGAAACCCTTTGGGCTCGTCGCACACGAGATTGGCTGCATTTGTAACGGCTTCGCAGCGCATTTCTGCGTCAGACGCGACGAGACGGGAGTGGGCAACATGAGCCTTCGAGGGTTCCGGTCGGTGGAATAGCGAGCAGTAAATGCACCACATGGAGCTCGCACAAAAAGCGACGAGAGGGGCAATGACAACGCGCAAGAACGAAATCAGGCCAGCCGGACCAGTCAACGCCTGACGAGCCGATCGCACCACCCGCTGACATCCACGGGCTCCTCGGTTCAGCCTCAAAGTCGCGCCTTGCGGACAGACCAACGACCGGGTATCATTTCGGCTCGGTGGCGTTCAATGGCGGTTAGGGCTCGGCGTCGATCTGGGATTCAAGAATGAGCAACGAATCCGAAATCACGGTAGAGAATGGCCTAGATCTTATCTTGCTACTCCTTTTAGCAGCTGAGAAAACAACAGGCCGCCGCCAGATTCAAGGGTCTACACGACTTCAGAAGTTGCTTTTTTTACTTTGGAAAGAAGGAGATTTTGCAAAGCTTGTGTCTGATCTGTACGGATTTAAGGCATATGATTTCGGACCATGCCTAGCGGACATTTACGATGACCTCGACCTAGCCGAGTCGATCGGATTGATATCGACAAATGATGTCCCAATAGGCGATGCATTCGATGATGCTGACGCGAATGCGTTTTTGCAGTCCTTTCATCGCCACGCCACCGCCGGCAAGAAGCGACGAGACTATACCCTCACCGCTCAAGGTGCCGCGGCAGCTCACGACTTATGGAACTCGCTAGACCAAAAACATCAACACTCACTACAGCGAGTGTTTGACCAGTTCGGAACAATGCCAGTCAGGAAACTGCTTCAATATGTGTACTCGAAATATCCGAAATTCGCCGAAAAATCCAAGATTGCGGACTCTCTCTAAATGGAATGGCTAGTTTTACACAAAGACGCGTTACTCATTTTTATTAATCTTCTTGTCTTTGGCGCAACACTAAGTTTAAATTTTTTCCGCAACTGGCATTACGACGTCCATCATAGGCACTATGCTGAATTTGATTTGGCATCAGCCCTGCTTCAGAGAGAATTTCAGTCGGACATTGAAGAGATGCTTCGTCAGTCGAGGGCGATAGATCAACCCGAAGACTTGGCCAAAAGTGAAGCGTACATTTTGTTAGTCAAGAAAGCCTCAAAATGCAAGGATCGCTCGGCACGCCTCAAGTTTTTTTATCGCTGGCTTCACATCTGCCTTCGATCAGCGGGTTTTCTAGCGTGGACAGTCGTACTACTCATCTTGGTATCCGCCGTAACCCTGGCATTCTTTGGCGGATCACTAGTGCAATCGGCAACATTCGTTATCCTAGCAGTCTCCATCTTGCTCCTTCTACTGGTCACGACAGCCTCATATCTTCTTGACGGCCAGTTCATGGCATCTGTCCAAAAGACCAAGATGAATTCAAATGGCTAGGAGAGTGCCCTGATGTTTCGCCGCGAAGTTGATCTATACCCAAATGTAATCAGGCATTTCAATCGCTACTCAGTCGTGTCCGCAGAGGTCCCTTTTGGCATGGCTTCGATAGATTTGGTTTTTGCTTCACAGACCTTTCGCAGTCTAGTTGCCGTGGAAGTAAAACGCGGGAGGCCTTGGAAGGCAGTAAAGCAAGCAGTACATGCTCAACAGTTCGCGGACTTTTCCTTCATCGCACTTCCCGCTGACTGTGCTGCCCAAGCCGTCAAGACCTATGGCTTTGTCATAGAGCAAACCGGAATTGGCGTGATTGGCGTCTTGCGACACAGCATTGTCGTGCTAGTGAAGCCACGGCGATCACGCCGAATTTGCCGATCTGCTCGTACTGAAACCAAACTACTCTTGAAGCAACAATGTAACTTGGTCGCTATGCCCATGAGAGATGCACAAAACTTAATTCACGGAGAACGACATGCCGCAAAATTACTACAGATACGCCATTGCGCGTGAACGAGATGTCCTCAAACGGCGACGCGGAACTTACCACGGACTCGTGTTTTCAGCTCACATTGCTTCGTATTATCGGAAGTCGTGCAGCGAACTGGTCAGTTCCCTCCGTAAGCCATACTTGATTGACCCATTTACCTTTATTTTTGCTCGAGATCCTCGAATCATCCGGCGCACCGAACGCGATGCAGACAGAAGAGTTTTGAAGGATCATTTTGGCAGACGAAAAAAAGGTGAAATCAAAAAGTCGTTTGCGAGACTTGCAGAAGAATTTTACGGCGACAAGGTAAGGCAACTTTGTCAACGCGGCGAAAGCATCTCTCCCGCTACCTTTCGTAGGCAAGACGATGTTGTGGACTTCGTGAAGTGCGTACTGAATTTCCAGGACAACGTCTTTGCTGTGTCAAGAAAGTATGACAAGTATCAAAAGTACACGGGACGTGATCTGTCCGACAATTCAAAGCCGGAGGCGCTGATAGCCCCCTATTTTTTCAACGACCCATCAGATTCCACTTGGATAAAGTGCAATCTGGACATGGTCAAAACATCAAGGCAGACCATGGATCAACATGATGACAGTCGCGAACTCTGGGCGATAATGTGCATTCACAAAAACCAGCTCACATCAGCTCCAAGCATGGCAAATGATCTAAAAGCCGCTGGTGCGGACGGCGTTTGGATTTGGGTGCATGACTTTCGCGACACATCGGCCAGTCAGCAAGATTTGTCTGAGTTCCATGCCGCAATTTCATCGATCTCTCAGCAGGGCACGCCGATCGGAAATCTTTACTCTGGTGCGTTCTCAGTTTTGTGCTCTCGACTACTTGATAAATTGTCTTGCGGCCCATGCTACGGTGAAGCTCGTAGCGTCGATCAGGACGCGGATGATGCCGTTATACCGGAAAGGTACTATTTTACCGATCTACTCAAGAAAATTCTTCTCAGTAATTTTTCTGCACAGGATCTTGAAGAGCGACCTAGCCTACTGTGTGACTGCGATGTTTGTGTGAATTCTTCTCATTCGGCTACATTTGGTGAAGAAGATGCTCGTGAACATTTTTTGCTTGTTCGTTCGGCGGAACTTGCCAAGTATAGCACGATGCCGCAAAGCGAACTGGTGAACAAACTTCAAATTTCATATGACAAGTACAAGAGTGACCCGATCTTTGACAGCGGTCATTTGAGAAACTGGATTGAGGCAATTAGATAGGCGCGGGTCGCTTTATTCCTAGTCAAGATGAGTGGCATTCGGGGGTTGTGGCTGCGCCGCGGCTAAGACAGCTTGGTAACCACGGGTTGCGCGGCTATCGACCTTCGCCCCTTTGGGGCGGAGGAATCGGAATCCCGCGATTTCATCGCGGGCGTCACGGAGGGGGGATGCCCGATTGCAATACGGCCCCACGGGGATCGCCCTTTGGGCGATCGGGGGGGGGGGGGGGGGGGGGGGGAGGCAGGATGCCCCCCGCTCCGGCAAGATAGGGAGACCCGGCCACCGGGAGGGCGGTCAGGCTTTGGCGGTGGCGGCGTGTTGGTGGGCGAACTGTTTCATGAAGTTGACGAGGGCGTGCGCGCCGGCCTTGGGGAAGGCGTTGTACATGCTGGCGCGCATACCCGCCGTGATGCGGTGGCCGGTCAGGCCGGAGAGGCCGTGCTTGTCGGCCTCGGCCGTGAACAGGGCGTCCAGCTCCGGCGTGGGGCACTTGAAGGTGATGTTCATCAGTGAGCGGGAGTCGGTCCTGGCGTGGGGCTTGTAGAAATCCTGGCTGTCGAGGAAGTCGTAGACGATCGCGGCCTTCTCCTTGTTGTGCTCGGCCATGGCCTTCAGGCCGCCCTCGGCCAGAATCCACTTGAAGACCTCGCCCATCAGGTAGACGCCGAAGGTGTTGGGCGTGTTGAAACGCCCCTCGGCCTCGGCGTGGTTCTTGTACTTGACCATCTCGGGCAGCGGGCGGGGGCTGAGTTCCAGCACATCCTTGCGGGCGATGAGCAGGGTGATGCCGGAGGGGCCGAGGTTCTTCTGGGCGCCGGCGTAGATCAGGCCGTAGCGGGTGACATCGATGGGGCGGGAGAAGATGTTGGAAGACGCATCGGACACCAGGAACGCGCCGGCGGGGATGTTCTGGGGTTCGCCCTTCCACTCGGTGCCGACGATGGTGTTGTTCGAGGTGAACTGCACATAGACGGGGTTGGACGAGTACTTGATGTCGGCGGGGGCGGGGATGCGGTCGTACTTGGTGGCCTTGCTGGAGCCGCAGATGTGGCAGGTGCCGTAAAGGGGGACTTCCTTGATGGAGTCGCTGGCCCATTTGCCGGTCTCGAAGTAGTCGGCGGTCTGGCCTTGGGCGAGGAAGTTGGCGGGGACCATGTAGCACTGGCTGGTCGCGCCGCCCTGCATCCAGAAGACGCTGTGGGAATCCGGGATGTTGCCGACCTGGCGGCAGAGGGCCTCGGTCTCGTGGGTGATCTTGTCGAACACCTTGCCGCGGTGGGAGTGCTCAAGGATGCCGATGCCCGAATCGGCGATGTTGAAGATGTCCTTCTGCGCCTGCTTGAGGACGGACTCGGGCAGGCAGGCGGGGCCGGCGGAGAAGTTGAAGATGCGGCCGGTGGGGTTGGCGGAAGGCATGGCGAGTTCCTTTGTTCAGGCGCGAGAACCGGCGGCGTGCTTGGCCGGGTCGGTCAGATGCTGGCCGTTGACGATATGCAGGGGGGTGCCGGTCTCGTGCAAGGACCGGACGATGCGGACGACCTCCTCGGCCACGGCCGCCTGGGCCTGGTCGGTCGAGGCCCCGCAGTGGTGCGTCAGGGCCGCGCCGGGGATCTGGGTCAGGGGGGTGGTCCAGGGTGTCTTCTTCTCGGCGGGCTGGTTCTGGTAGACATCCACGCCGACGCGGATGTCCTTCTCGTTGGCGGCCCGGATGAGGGCCTGCTCGTCGACAATGTCGCCCCGCGAGGTGTTGATGAAAAAGGAGCCGGATTTCATCGCTTCGAAGAAACGGGTGTCGCACAGGCCGCGGGTGTCGGGGGTGGAGGCGACATGCACGGTCACGGCGTCGGCCTGGGCCAACGCGTCGTAGAGGGCGTCACGGGTGTAGGGGATCAGGCGGATGCCGAGCGCGCGGGCGGTGTCCTCGCGCAGCGAACGGGACTGGGCCATGACCTTCATGCCGAAGGCCTGGGCACGCTTGATGACCTCGATGCCGATCGCGCCCAGACCCAGGACGAGCAGGGTGCGGCCCTTGAGGCCCTGGGCGGTGGCGAACTTGCCCTTGTTCCACTCGCCGCCGCGGAGGGCGACCGTCTGCTCGCCGATGCGACGGTCCAGCGTGATGAGGTGGCCCATGGTGAGTTCGGCGACGGCGACGGCGTTCATGCCGGGGGTGTTGCAGACGGGGATGCCGTGCGCGCCGGCCGCTTGCGAATCAATGTTGTCATGGCCCGCGCCGGCACGGATCACGCAACGCAGATTGGGGCAGGACTCGAAGACCGCGGCGGGAACCTTGGTCGAGCGGACGACGAGCACATCCGACTCGGTCGCCTTGATCGCCGCCGGGATGGTGGCCGGGGAGAGGTCCGGATCGACATGCACAGCGCAGCCGAGTTCCTTGAGGGCCTCGACGCCGGTGTCTTCAAAGGCATCGGCGATGAGGACGCGGGGTGGGGTGGATGGGGCGGGCATGGGTTCTCCCTCGGCCCGGTTGGCGGGCGCGGGAGAGTCTATGGAGCGGAAAGCGTGGGTGGACCGCGTTCAGTCGCGTGGCTGGCCGGTGGAAATCTCTTTCCCTCCGAAATCGATGCCTTTGAGGCCGCCGCGGGTCCATTTGTAACGGCCTATGACGCGATCGGCGGTGGGGTCCACCATATCGCCCTCGTTGCCGAACGGGACATGGAAGTACTCCATTGGATCGGGAGAGGTGGGGTTGTTGGGATCGAACCCCGGGTTGGCGTCCGCGCTCAAACGCACGGCCGCCGAGCCGTCGAACATGAGCACGGGAACCTTGGCCTCGGGCAGGGCATGGTAGATGCGTTTCGGGCCGGCATGACGCCGATGTGTGTCAAAGGCATGGACCTTCAGACCGGGATAGGCGACCTCGAAGTAACGACGCGATTGGACAAACGGACCAGTTCCCGCAGGGTCCGGGAGCCTCAGGATGTTGTAGTAGTTGGGACCGGCACCGATGAACTGAGAAATGGTTTCGCGGTTCCCGACCTTCTGATCGAACGAGTACGACGCCGGAACCACATCGAAACTCGTCTGGTATCGGGTGCGGGAAAACGGGGACAACGGCTCCAACCGAAGCTCAAGCCGGTAGCGGTCGTCCGGGCAGAGCGTGACTCTTTCGTCGGTTAGGGACGCGCCAAGATAGTCGAGGAGTGGCAGGTGGTTGTATTGCTGCATCGGGACGAACCCGCTCTGAGTCGGAATGGTTGGGTTGGCGAGCACGGTTCGGAAAATATCAATGGCTTGGTACATCACCGCGATCTTGTCGTTGGGAGGTGCAGCCAAGTCCGGGTAGCGGGTGGCATTCCTGCGGTCGGCACGCCAGCTATAACCCGGGATCGTGTCCGCGCTATCTTGGGCGTAGCCCACCGCGGCAATGCCGTACTGGCGGAAGTTGCTCAAACAAACCGTCTGTCTTGCTGTCTGACGGGCCTTCCCGATCGCTGGCAACAGAATCCCGATGAGCACCGCGATGATGGCGATGACCACCAGCAGCTCGATGAGCGTGAAAGCGCGGGATCGGATGGATGGGCTCGGAACAACAAGCACTGCGAGAACTCTGGTATGGGGTCAATCCGTGGCGGCGGGGGGAGGATCAGAGATGCGAGACTGATTTCTGGAAATGACCAGGCCAGTATACAGCAAACTCGTCACCACCACAAGCGCGGCGAGCACAAGAGCGATCAGGCCGCGCGTGCGCTCGAGCTGATTGGAGCGGCGCCAGTTGGCGGCGGCCGACTGGGCGCGTTTGGCCATCGCCAGCAGCTCGTCGTTCGGGGCTGGCGGGAATGGTGACGCAGCGGTCGGCGCGGGCAGGGGTATCTGGGCAGGTCTGGGTGAAACGCTGGGAGAAGGGCCGGCGTGCAGGGCCATCACCTCGGGCACGCCCTGGCCGGGCAGCGGCCTGAAGGGGCCGATCCCCAGGTGCTGCCGGTCGCGGTCCACCCCGAACGGGGCATGACAGGACGGGCACTGGAAGGCATCCCTGGCGACCGGCTCTCGGCAGTTGTGACAAAACCCCATCCGGTGGGCCACGCCGGGGGTATGCCGGGCCAGGGTCCAGAACTGGCGGGTGGTCGGGCCGCGGAGGACGGTGTCGGGGGTGATCGTGCCCGAATCGATCAAGCGGCAGAGGGTGTCGTAGGTGCAGCCGGGGCGGTGCGGGTTGCGGTCGTCGCGGATGGACCACGGACCCATGTGGTTCTGGGTGGCCTGGCGGGAAAGGGGGTCGAAACGCCCGCCGCAGGTGGTGCAGCGGCCGGTCTGGGCGGTGGTGGAGCCGCAGTAGGGGCAGAGAACGGCTCGGGGCTGGGGCTTCGGGAGATCACCCGCGACGGCCATCGCCCGGGCCATGATCTGGGCCCGCGCCTCCTGGGCGGGCGTCTGATCCGGCAGTGGAATGGATGATGTACCCATATGTGGGAATGTACGCGGTGGGGTCGTGTGTGGTTGACCGGGAGCCTTGGGCGGCATGGGATCGGGGATGAAGCGATCTGAAGGCGTGCCGGTGCTGTTGGCGGGGCTGTTGGTCATGGGCCTGGGAATGGGTGGCTGCTCGGGAGGGGGTGGCACTCCGGGTTCATCGGCCGCGCGGCCGGGGGAGCGGCAGCGGGAAATCCAGATGAGCGGGCGGGGAAGCGAAGAAGACCAGGGCCAGCCGGGGGGGAGAGGGGGCGGGGCACTGACGCGGGAGTCGGAGGCGGCGGTGGTGATCGACGGATCGACGATCCCCTGGTCGGCGTTGCGCGGGCCGCTGGCGGAGCTGGGCGGGGCGGTGGTGCTGGAGGAGTTGGCGCTGGACCGGGCGCTGGAACGCGAAGCGGCCCGGCGGGGGATCGTGATCGGGGAGGACGCCATCGCCGCGGAGGAGCGGGCGCTGTTGGATGAACTGGAAGTCGCGGCGGGCGCGAACCGGATGGAGGTGCTCGAAGGCGTGCGCCGCTCGCGCGGGCTGGGGCCGGCGCGGTACGAATCGCTGCTGCGCCGGAACGCGCTGCTGCGGGCGATGGTGCGCGACTCGGCCGCGCCCACACCGGCCGAGATTGAGCTGGCCCGGCGGCTGTCCTTCGGCGACACCCTGCGCGTGCGGCTGTTCGTGTCGGCATCGGAATCCGCGGCCAGCTCGATGCGCGGGGCCGTGATGAACGCGCCGACCGAGGGACGGTCCTGGGTGTTCGCGGAGCGGGCGGCCGGCATGGGAGGAGCGGTCTCTTCGCACCCGTCGGCGGCGCGGGGCGGGCTGATCGAGCGGTTCCACCCGGAGGATCCGGCGTATCCGGGGCTGCTGGGCAACGCGGCGCGTCGGCTGGAGCCGGGCGGCGTGTCACCCGTGCTGGCGACGGCGGCGGGCTTCGCGGTGGTGCTGGTCGAGGGCATGAATCCGGGGCGTGAGGCGTCGGCGGAGGAGGCGGCCCGCGTCGAACGGCGCGTGCGGCAGCGCAAGGAGCGTCTGGCGATGGAATCGCTGGCGCGGGATCTGATCGGCCGCTCGCGAGTCAGCCCGGTGGACCCGGACCTGGCGCGGGCGTGGCAGGGGCGGCGGTGAGAAAAACGCGGTCGTGTTCCCCGAGCGGATCTGAAATAACGGATAAAGCATGGTTTTTCGGAATGATCAAAGTCTACAATCAAGCACTGAATGTATGCTAAAATGATTTAAATCGGTTCAGAGCAGCCCTGCACTCACGGCGGGCATTATCGAGTTCTACCGCGGCTGCCGCTAGTTGCTGCTCATACGAGGTATGCAGGCCGCGATACTCGGCAATGTATCCTTGTAACTTGCCTGCTGTCACCACGAGTGCTTGTCGGTGCTGATTCTGAATGCGTTGTATCCAGTCGGGCGGTGCGTGCAGGTCGGCATGATGCGTGAACTTGCGCTCGCAGCTTTGTCGCCATGCCAACAAGCGGTTTGTAAGGTGTGGACCAAAACCCGCGATGCGCTGAATCGCACGTGGATTGATATCCGCCGCAGTCTCGACACCAAACGACGCAAGCATTGCCTTACGGGAAGGTCCAATATCAGGGATTGACGCATGTGCTATGACCTGTCGTTCTAAATGATTTGTAACAAGTTGCTCTTGGTAAGTCTTATCCGCAGTACCGAGCTCGACCTGCAAACGCTTGTCCGCGGCGAACAACCACTCACGAGCCTCCGTAGTCGCTTTTGATAAAGGCTGCAGCGTGGCGCTCGCCATACGATCGAGTGCTTGAGCGTTTATTTCCACTGATACAAGCCGATCAACAGCCGCCTGTGCTTCTCTGCAAAAAGGATCATACCTATGTACCAGCCATTCTTGTCGAAGCTTGAGTTGATTCGCGGCCGCTTTTCTTTGTAATGCCGCGATTGCAAAGAGAATACCGCCTAAAACAATGCCTCCGATGCCTAAAGGAGTTTGCGCACATGACAAGCCAACCCCTATGCAAAGCAGTACGGACCCCGCCAACAATAAACCGGAGTTATCTTTGGAAGCAGAGATTTGCTTATTCGGCGGCGTCAGGGGAACTGAACGCTCATAACTAAGCACATCAGGCTCGCCGCAGCGTACCATCACTGATCGCAAGGTTGGGAGTTGCTCCGCCTCCCGAATTAGTTCACCAATCGACATCCCTCCAAGGTCGATCGGGCGCGTATGGCCCTGTCCATAGTGCGGGAACGGGTCGCGAGGGAGGTTGCACAACGGGCACCCCACGCAATCCTGGAGGTAGGTGTGCCTCGGATTCTTCGTACACTGGCGGAATCGGTTGCGCGTGCGGTCGATCGCGTTCATCCACTCTGCAGCGGTCGGCCGTTGGCTCGAAAGAAACGACCGCTCGAACAGCCCGGCCACTTCACCCAGTGTTGATGGATGCAGCCGGTTGGGCGGAGGCGAAATGCGATCGCGCCGCTGCGGCGAGTAGGCGTAGAGCCCTTCTCGGATCGCATCCTCGATCGTGCGCCCCCGTCCATCACTAGGAATACCGGCGAACGGGTGACACCCCTGCACAAGCAGCTGGAACACCAGCACCGAAAGTCCAAACATATCGTGGGTGGACGTGCGGGTCACGCCACGGAATGTCATGCCCTGTAGTTCTGGAGGTGTGTAGATCGGTGTGCCGACATTGCATGGGAATATCTCGCCATGATGCTGCACTTGGAACGAATCAACATCAATGAATCGAACGGTACCATCGCTCAAAATGTAAACATTGCTCTCGTTCACATCACCGATCACACAACCCGAGGCGTGCAATGTAGATGCGGATCGCATTAGGTTCATTGCAACATGCACAAGAAAACCATATTCAATTTCTGGAAATGCGATGCGCTGCTCGGCCGGATGAGAAAGCTTGTCAATAATACCTGGGCCTTGAATGCGAGCCATCAGGAAACCGATGCAGTCATCATTCGCATCGTAGATGAGGTCAATGGGCCACGCAGCGACCGCTTCAAGCGCGGCAGCGCGAAGTTGGACCATCGCGACCAGTTTCCGCTGCATTGCAGCATCCACAGATTTGTGGTAGAGCTTCGCGAGACGATCACTTGCACCATCAATCTCATGAATTCGCCCTTCTCCACCCTCCGCCAGTTTGCGACCGAGCGAAAGTTGGCACCCATTACTCAGATGGGCAGCACTCACGCTATACACTCCCCGTCGTATACTGCCAACACCAGCGTCTTGTCATCATCCGTACGATTGTTTACTTGTGGTGAATCAAGAAAGGTCGCCAAGTCGTCCGATAAGTCGGACGGGTCTGGAGCCGCCAAGCATGTTGAAAAGAGGTTCTCGAACGCCGGGGCATGCGGTCCCTTCGCTCGGTAATCGAGAAGTAACGGGGAAAGTCCATCAGTCATACAAGCAACCCGACGAATCGGAGAATGTTCAACAAAAATGTGGAGCGTTTCTGAGAGCGGGGCACTCGTGATGAAATCCGTTAGATTGAGCGCTTCCTGTTCAGGCCAATGCACGATGCGAAGAACGCCAGGTTCGCCCCATACCACCGCGCCATCCCCCACCTGCCCAAAGATGGCGTGCTGCTCCCCAATTGCGGCGACGAGCAGCGTCGTCGCAAGCTCGCGAGACGACACTCCTTCCCGACGAGCCAAATCCTCCACTTCGGACAATGCAGCGGCAAAGCCCTGTCGAATACATTCCTTTGCATCATCGGCATTCTTAAGCAACTCGGCATTCGTTTTCAAGTGCAAGATTGCCGCTGTGCAGGCCGCACGCGACCCCAGATGTGATAGCAACGCGGAGCCAGCCCCGTCGGCGACGGCGATGAGCAAAAACTTGGCTCGGTCGTCAGCGACTACAAAGTCCACTAAATGTGAATCCTGGCACGGAAGCGAGTCCGCGAGGTGGCTGGTGCCTAGGGCAGCCGCTTGTGCTACACGCCAAGGTCGCATAGGTCAGGTTGGGATGTCCGCCCAACCGCTGTCGCCGGTGGGTGGAGGCAATGCGGTGTGTGTACCGACCTGTGACTGCGAAACGCGCGTCTGCGAGTTGGAAAGCCAACGGAACAACTCCCGAAAGGCAATGCCCTTCAACCGCAGCGGCTGCCGCGAGGGTGACAGTTGGCGGAGCTTATCATAGTTCGCAGAACCCGTGCCCACGGCGAAGAATGAGAACTTCTTCTGTTCCTCTCCAAGACGGACGGCCTCACATGCTACCCGCCATGCTTGGTCACCATCCGTCGGTTCCCCATCAGTAATGAGGAAAATCCAAGGTCGGTAGTACGCCACGCCGTTCGCTTGATAAGTTGTCTTCCGCTCTTCCAGATGCTTGATTCCGCGCATGATCGCTTCCGCCATCGGCGTATACCCGTCAGCATGCAATGTGGGCGGATCGAAGTAACGAGCGGTCACGAAATCCCGCTCAAGCCCGACATCGCCACCAAAGCGGATGATGGCCACCTCAACCCGACGGGAAGCAAGGTTGTCCATCAACAACTCGTCGCGATACTGTCTTAATCCAGCGTTGAGTTCGTCTATGGGCTGACCTGACATCGAAGCGGAAGTATCGAGGAGGAGCACACACGGAACCCGCGGGTCGGGGTTATCCGCAAACTCTTGTTCTGTGATTTTGAATCCGGTGTATGGCTCTTGGTTCATAGCTCGGCAAGTCTAGGCCTCCCGCTGCTTCCCGCCTGCTGGCAGGCGCGGGCGTGGCAGGGGCGGCGGTGAGGATCAGTGGCCTGCGCTGAAGTCCTGGATGAAGCGGGCGATGTCGATGAAGTCGAGGGTTCCGGAGCCGTCGTAGTCGGCTGCGGGGTCGGCGGTGAGGTAGCGGTTGAGGAAGAGGGCGATATCGGCGAAGGTGTGGGTACAGTCGCGGTTGAGGTCGGCGCGGAAGGAGTACGCGTCGGCGACGAACTCGCCGAGGAGGAGGGTGGCGGGGAGGGTTTCCTCGGCGTTGGGGCGGATCTGGTTGGCGGGGGGATCGAAGCTGCTGCCGTAGAGTTCGTAGGAGAAGCTCCAGATGCCGCGGTCGCCGTAGAAGTAATCGACGGTGCCGCCGCGGACGGGGTAGATGGTGGTGTAGACGGGGCCGACGCGGTAGTTGCGGCCGCGGTAGGCCAGGATGCGGGCGCGCATCTCCTGGGCGAGGGCGTCGAAGGTGGCGTGGTCGGGCGAGAGGGCGTGCGTCCAGCCGTAGGGGTAGAGAACCATCTCGGAGAACGAGTGGATGTCGTTGTGGGCGCGAAGTTGGGGAGTGGCCAGGGCGAGGTCGCGCATGGCGGCGGATTCGGGTTCGGAGAATGCGGAGGGGCCGCGGTAGATCTCGCTACCGGGGAAGTTGGATGAACCACGACCGCCGCCCCACATGAATGAGAAGTTGCGGTTGAGATCGACACCCATGTAGGTGGAGCCGGGGGGCGCTTCGCGGCGGTTCTTGCGCCAGAAACGCTGGGTATCCCAGGTGTATTGGTAGCCGTCGGGGTTGAGGATGGGGACGAAGATCCATTCGACGCGGTTGACCAGATCCGTGAGGTAGGCGTCGTCGTCGTGGCCGTTGATGAGCGTCTCGGCGACCCAGAGGTTGACCATGACGGTGATCCACTCGCGGGCGTGGATCAGGGAGTTGAGCAGGACGGCGGGGCGGCAGGGGTCACCCTCGGCGCGCGGGCCGGTGATGCGCATGGCGAGGATGGGACGGTCCTCCCACGAGCGGCCGATCTCGAAGACCTCGACGAGGTCGGGGCGGCGGGCCTGCATCTCAAGCATCTTTTCGTGGATGGCGTGCGGGGGTTTGTAGTCGGCCCACCAGTCGGCATCGCCGCGGGCGAGCGTGGCCAACGCGCGGTCGCGCGTGGCCTGGGACGCGGCGTGGGCGTCGGGGTGGACCACGACGGGCGCGAGGCCGGCGGCCTCAAGCACGGGCAGCACATCGAGCGGAACAAGGGCCTGCTGGCGGCCTGGGCGGACCTCGCAGGCGAGTGACTCACCCCCCACCGCCGCGAGGCGGGCGAGATCGGCGGCTGAGCGGATGTCGAGTTCGACAATGGCGGGCGGGGTTTCGGGCGAGACGGCGTGCGCTGGGGTGATCGAAGCGGCGAGCGCGGCGAGGAGGGTTGACATCATGGCGTGGCTCCCGGGGGGTAGTTCTGGGGAGTATACCGATGGGTGGGCGGGGGGGGGTTGGGGTTTTGGGATTGGCGTGAAGAATCCGCCGATTGGATCGGCGGCGTCACGGGGGGCGAGTGGGAGTCGGGCCTGCCTACCTTGAAAGAACGAAGAACCCCACGATTCGAGGACTCATCGTGGGCGTGAACTGGGGGAGGGCGTGCGGAGTGAAAAGAATGGCCATGAGACGGTTCAGAATGGTCAAGGCATGACGAGACCGATGATCATGATGGCGAGGGTTGCGAAGGCGGTGAGGCCGCCCAAGATGGCTCCGAGGATGCCGAAAACCTTGATGCGGTCGCGTTGGAAGCAGGAGACGAAGCCGAGCACCATGCTCAGGATGGAGACGAAAATGCCCCCGATGATGACCAGGCCCACGACGATGGCGACCGGGGAGGTTTCATCGATGCCATCCGGGGTTGACATCTCCATGAATGTGGCGATGACGATTCCGGCGAAAATCGTGGCCGCCGTCAGGAGACTGACGCAGAACGAGGCAACGCCGAGCACGGAGTGTTTGGGGGTGTCCATGGTGAATATCTCTGAAAATCGGAAAAGGAGATCGGTGCGGATCAGGATGGATCGACCTGGAAGAAATCGGACTCATGGGCGAGGATGTGGCGGACCAGCGAAGACTGACAGGAATAGTTGCGACCGAAGAACTCGCTGGTCAGCTCGCTCCATTCGTCAGAGGAGGCGTCACCGAGCCGATCGATGACGGCAAGCCGGACGGAACGGTTGGCGGGCGGATCCCTGGGGAAGACGGCGTTGGCACGCGCGACGAGATCAGCAAGTTCCGGCATGCCGATGTCGCGGAGCATGGCGGGGAGTTCGTGAGCGCAGTCAGACCAGAAGTTGATGTAGTACTGGTCAAATCCACCGTTGTTGACATCCATCTCGAAGCCGTTGACCGCATAGAACAGGCGACGCGGCGCGGAGATCGCGTCCGGGTGGTACTCTTCCGGGTCGATGGCGTTGAACTCCTGGCAGATCGTCTCACCCACTTTGAACAAGATGTTCAGGGCATCGATCCCTTCCGGATCGGCGGAGCGAAGGTCGGCGGCCGTCACGGCGGGAAGACGCGTATCCAGGCCCGCGGGACGGGGCGGGATGGACGCGTCCTGAGCAGACCAATCGGCATGGCTACCGATGACCCACTCGCGGAGTTTGCGGAATGGTCCGATGTGAGGGGGCTGATCGTCGGTTGGCACGGGGACAGGATACTGGAACAGGCTGTCCACGGGAACAGGAATTCCGCGATTGCGTCGCGGGCGGCATATGGGGGGGGTGGCGTGAAGAATCCGTCGATTGCATCAGCGGCGTCACGGAGGCCGAGTCGGAGTCGGCCCCACCGGGGATCGGCCTTTGGGCGATCGGCGGGCTGGAAGCCCCGTGCTCCGGGGACGGATCGTCAGGAGAGTGTGGACATGTCGATGACGAAGCGGTACTTGACATCGCTCTTCAACATGCGCTCGTACGCGGTGTTGATGTAGTCCATCGGGATCACCTCGACATCGCTGGTGATGCCGTGCTTGGCGCAGAAGTCGAGCATCTCCTGGGTTTCCGCGATGCCGCCGATGGCGGAGCCGGCGATGCTGCGGCGGCCCATGATGAGGGGCCAGACCTGGGGCGATGGGTGCGGATGCTCGGGCGCGCCGACGAGGCAGAGGGTGGCGTCCACGCGCAACAGTGTCGTGAAGGCGTCGAGGTTGTGGCTGGCGGCGACGGTGTTGAGGATGAAGTCGAAGGAGCCCGCGTGCCTGGCCATCTGGTTGGCATCTTTGGAGATCACAACCTCATCAGCCCCCAGACGCTTGGCGTCCTCGGCCTTGCCGGGGGAAGTGGTGAACAGGACCGTGTGGCAGCCGAAAGCATGGGCGAACTTGAGGCCCATGTGGCCGAGGCCGCCGAGGCCAACGATGCCGACCTTTTTGCCCTTGCCGTTGGCGGGCTGATCCGCGCCCCAGTGCTTGAGCGGCGAATAGGTTGTGATGCCGGCGCAGAGGAGGGGAGCGGCACCGGCGGGGTCGAGGGTTTCAGGCACGCGAAGGACGAAGTGCTGATCGACCGTGATGGACTTGGAGTAGCCGCCGTAGGTCATCTTGCCGGGGAAGTGCTTGTCGGCGCTGTTGTAGGTCAGGGTCATGCCGCTGGCGCAATACTGCTCAAGACCGTCCTTGCAGGAGGCGCAGGTGCGGCAGGAATCGACCATGCAGCCGGTGGCGGCGAGATCGCCGGGCTTGAAGTTCTTGACCGAGGCCCCCACTTTCGTGACGCGGCCGAGGATCTCGTGGCCGGGAACCACGGGAAAGGTAATGCCGGGCCATTCGCCGCGGGCTGTATGAAGGTCTGAGTGGCAGACGCCGCAGTAGAGGATCTCGAACTGGACATCGGTGGGGCCGGGATCACGGCGGTCGATATGGGCGTGAGCGAGGGGGCTGGTGGCGGACTGGGCGGCAAAGGCGGGGGTTTTGGTGGGCATGGGGGGAGTGTAGGGGAAGGAAAAACGCCCGGTGGGGCCGGGCGTTGAGGGGGGTTGGGATTTGAATCGGGCTACGCCCGATCGGGCGGGCGGGGGGGCTGGAAGCCCCCCGCTCCGCGGGGAGGGGGAAGAGACCGAGTGGAACTCGGCCCCACGGATCAGGCCTTCATGCGCTTGTTGAACTCGTCGCCGCTGACTTCCTCGATCTCGGCATCGGCGAGGATGGCGTCGAGGGTCTTGTGCTCGCGGACCTGCATGTAGAGAGTCTGGACCTGGCCGTTCTTGATGAGGGCATCGCGGACGGCGTCGGGACGCTGGCCCTGCTCCATCGCGATGCGGTAGATGGCAGCGTTGAGCTCCTGCTCGTCCACCTTGACATCCAACTGCTCGGCGGCCTTATTGATGATGAAGAACTGCTTGAGTTCACGGACGGCAGACTCGGCGGAAGCGGCGCGAAGCTCGGCGATGTGGGTCTCGATCTCGCGGGGATCCACGCCGCGGTAGGTCAGCTCCATGCGCCGACGCTCGAGATTGCGGGCGGCCTGCTGGCTGGTCATGCGGGTGGGCAGATCGAACTTGCTGGCATCGGCCAGGTGCTTGACGATCTGCTGACGCATGACGGACTGCTGCTGGACCTCGGAACGCTGATTCAAACGGGCGGTGACCATCTCGCGGAGCTGGTCCTCGCCGGTCAGGCCGAACTTGGCGACAATGTCGGCCAGGGGGGCGGGGATGATCTTGTAGACATTGGCGACGGCATAGGAGACGGAGAGATCCTTGCCGCGGATGGCCTCAACCTCGTGGTTCTCCGGGCCCTTGACCTTGACGGTCACGGTGTCGCCGGCCTTGGGCAGGCCGATCTGCTTGGCGAAGTCGGCCACGAGGACGCCGAGGATCATGCCGGAACCATCGGAGTCGGCGGCGGGGATCTGGACGACCGCGCCGTCGATGTTGTAGTGTTCGGTGCCGTCGGCATCCGTCATGACACCCTTGCCCATGAGGTAATCACCGGCCTCGGGAGTGTCGCGGTCTTCGAGGGTGCCCTCGTTGACGCAGATCTTCTTGATCTCGGAATCGACCAAGCCCGACGGCAGGGTGGAATCCGGCTTGAGGATCTTGATGCCCTTGAGAGCAGGCAGATCGAACTCGGGCATGACCTCGACTTCCAGATCAACCTTGAGGGGTTTTCCGGCCTCGACCTCGACATTCTCGAAGGCGGAGGCAGGGGGCTGGGCGAGAACCTTGAGGTTATGGGACTCCACAGCGTCCTGGTAGGCCTGGGAGATGAGGCGGCCGCGGGCCTGCTCGCGGACATAGCCGCCGAATCGCTTCTCAATCAACCGCTTGGGAGCACGGCCCTTGCGGAAACCGGGCAGCGATGCCTCGTGGGCGACCGTGGAGTAGGACTCGTCGATCATACCGTCGACGAGGGAGGAGGGGATCTCGATGGAGATCTTCTTGAGGCAGGGGCCGGCATCATGGACTGAGACTTGGGTGGATGACATGGGTGCAAATCCGGAATGGGGCGCGTGCGCTGTGTTTCCGACCCGCCAGGGCACGCGGCCGTCCCGGGTCGGTTCCCGCGAGGGCGGGGGGAGAGTGTAGGATCGGGCGGTTCCGGTTGCGGGGTTGCTTTGGATCGCCAAGATCTCGTGTCGAACCAGGGGAAGGCTGCCGATAATTGATGGCTGCGGGCGTGACGCGGTGATGGTCGGTTCATGAACCCGTGCTCGAATCCCCCCAAAGGAAATCAATGACGGGCCTGGACACGGATGCCGGGAATGACGGGTCGCCGCAAGGTCCGCGCGGGCTGCACCGGCGGCTCATGGGGCATCGCTTCATCCAAGCGGCACACGGAGACGGGCTGAAAGCCAAAGCCATCCGTGGCGCGGGCTGGACCATCGGCGGGTATGGGGCGCAGCAGGTGCTGCGGATGGGCTCATCCATTGTCCTGACCAGATTGCTTTTCCCCGAAGCCTACGGGATCATGGCCATCGCGAATGTGTACATGATCGGCCTGCAGATGTTCAGTGATGTCGGACTCCGACAGTCCGTCATTCAAAATCCACGCGGAAAAGACCCTGATTTTCTGAACACCGTGTGGACCATGCAGATTGTCAGAGGATTCGTTCTCTGGCTGATTTCGTGCGCGATCGCGTATCCCGTTTCAAAGTTCTATGGGGAGCCCATTCTCTTCCCAGTGCTGTGCGTTCTGGGATTCAGTGCGGCTGTTCGCGGATTTCAAACGACCGTGTATGCAACGGCCAACAGAGATCTTCGCCTGGGGAAGATCACAATACTCGAACTGGTGACGCAGGGGATTGGCATTGTTGTGACCGTCGTATGGGCGATGTTCCATTCCAGCGTCTGGGCGTTGGCGGGGGGTGGAGCCATTTCGGCGGTTCTGGCCGTGATCCTCGGCTTTGCGGTGCTTCCAGGCCATGCCCACCGCTTGAGGTGGGAGAAGAGTGCGGCCAGCGATTTGTTCCGCTTTGGGCGTTGGATCTTTCTTGCGACGATCCTGGGCTATTTCGCAAACTACGGGGACCGGCTGATCCTTGGCAAGTTCATGAGTGCCGCGGATTTCGGCGTGTACTCGCTGGCAATCACCTGGACGGGGCTGATCAGGCATATCAACAACAAGGTAGGAGATCGAGTCCTCATCCCCATCTATGCAGCAAAGCGCGATGCAACACCGGAGGAGATGCGACCCAAGATCCACAAGATGAGGCTGGCAAAGGCCGGGGTTGCACTCCCGATCTCGGCTTTCCTGATCCTGTTCGGCCAGGCCATGATCTCCCTCATGTACGACAGTCGATACCATGATGCGGGATGGATGCTTCAAGCCATCGCGGTTGGTGTTGGGTTCCATGCCGTCATGAACATCGGTGATTTCATGTTGTCTCGCGGCAGGTCCGGGCTGTTCTTTGTGGTGGTCGTACTCGACTCCATCACAACATTGTTATGCATGACCATTGGAGGGGCCGTCGCCGGACCGAGCGGCATCGTGTTCGGCGTTGCCGCGACACCGATTATCAAGCATCTGTACATGATCCTGATCTACCGCTCATACGGGTACTGGGTATGGAAACTTGATGCCGCCTTTGCATTCATCTTCGTGCTGCTCGCGTACGCGGCAGTCCTGATCCAGCATGCCGGAACCTCCTGACCGATTGCGTTCTCACCGCCTCCGTGCACCGCCAGCCAAGACAGTTCACTTGATCTGATCAATCATATGAAAATCACTTTTATCCTTGCAAATGCGGATCTTTCCGGAGGCGTGCGCATCATCGCGGAGCACGCTCGGTTGCTTCATGCACGCGGGCACCAGATTCGCGTTGTGTCGTGCAGGCCAGCGCGGGCGAAAGCGTCCACGATCCTCAAGGGGCTCATCCGGGGAAAACCAGTCAAAAATCCGCTGGGACATCAAGGTCGTTCGCATTTCGATGGACTGGGGCTGGACTGGAGTGTGCTCGCCCCCGGCAAGACCATCACCGCAGCGGATGTGCCGGATGGGGACCTGATCGTGGCCACATGGTGGAAGACCGCGGAATGGATGAGCACCATGCCCGAGAGCAAGGGCATCAAGGTGAGTTTTCTGCAGGGCTACGAGATGCAGTCCCGGCAGATTGACCGGATCAACGCCGTCTGGCGGCTGCCGGTCCGCAAGATCGTTGTGAGCAACTGGCTTCAAACGATCGCCCGTGAACGCTTCAATGATCCAACCGCGATTCTTGTGCCGAACGGAACTGACACGGATCACTTTCAGTACCGGGAAAGAGGTCCGAGCGGGCGGTGCGTCATCGGCTCGATGGCGACGAGCCTGTCAGAACGGAACTGCAAACGGTTCCGGCTTGCGGTGGCGACTGTTGAAACCCTCCGAAAACGGGGGGTGGATTGTGAGTTCATGGGATTCGGATCAAGCAAGTCCCGATCGGGCGATCTTCCCGCCGGTTCACGCTTCGAAACCCGACCGCCCCAGAGCCGCATCCCAGAAATCTACGCATCCTGTGATTGCTGGCTTTTTACCAGTGAGTATGAGGGCTATGGCCTGCCGGTTCTGGAGGCCATGGCGTGCGGAACACCGGTGGTCGCCACACCCGCCGGGGCCGCACCCGAGTTGCTCGCGAGCGGCGGCGGCACCCTGGTCAACTCAGACGATCCGGATCAGATTGCCGATGCTGTTGAGGGAATCCTGAACCTGGATGCCGCATCATGGACCGCGATGTCGCGGACTGCTCGCGCAACCGCCGATCAGCATTCCTGGAACAAGGTCGGCAGCCGAATGGAGGCCGCGTTGCAAACCATCCTGTGCTCACGAGAGTCCTCAGAATCATCGCACGCATGAAGAATCATCAACCCTCACAACCAGATTACTTTGGTCTCGCGGTTGGCGTGAGCGCTGGAAACATGTGTCAGCTCGAGGTACTCAGAAACCGTCAGGATGTTCTGGTCTGCCGGGTACGGACACCATGGAATGAGTCGGTCATCACGAAGATGTGGAATCGGCCGGATCTGAAAGGGAAGTGCCGCAGGCTCACAGGGACAAGCCCGTTGGCCCGAGAGTACCGCACGCTGCTCTACATGGCTGGCCATGATGCCGATTCCCCGCGCCCGCTGGGGTCATTTCGTCTCCGTGGGGAGAACATCAGACATACAGAGGCCCTTGTTGTTTCCGACCTGGGGAGATGCGAAAACGCCGCTGCCGTGTTCAAGAGTGCTTTGTCGTCCGAGCATCAAGCGGCTGTAGAGCAGTTTGAAGACAAGATCGTCACGATCACGCGGAACCTGCTGGCCGGGCGATTTGTGGATATGGACCACAGGATTACCAACTTCGTGGTGCCCCCCCTCACGCCCCCCATTCAGCCGCATCCCCACCACCCTCATCATGGCTCGCCGGTACGGATCGATTTTGAACACAGTGTGCGGGTGATCTCCCTGGGCACGGTTCCAGGCATGCTGGGTCGCATGCTTGGCACGCTGATCGGCAGCCATGTGTATCTGACGCAACCCGAGACGGTTCATTCAGAGGCCTTCACCCAGCGGCTGCTGGACTCGATCGGCCCGATGGTCTCCCGTCGGGCGTTGCGAGCGGCGCAGGGAACCGTGGACAACATGCTTGATGGACAAGCCCAGCGGCACGGCATTGTGACAAAGTTCAGGATCGGATACTGAAGAGATTCCTTGTGTGCCTTGCCCCCCCTCCCCCCCTCCTGTGCTTGTGATTCAGCTCTCAACCCGCCCCGTCCGTCCGCTGCTCGCCTATCGTCTCAGCCCTCGCCGGAGTGGCGGAATGGCAGACGCGGCGGATTCAAAATCCGCTTCTAGAGATAGAGTGGGGGTTCAAGTCCCCCCTCCGGCATTTGGGTGGTTTGGGCGTGCGGGCTGGTGCTCGTAAGGCTCTGGCCGCCTTTGGTTTGAGTGAGTAGATCAGCGGGCGGCTCTTTGCCTTGTTTGAGGGTGTGAGTTCGTCCGGAAAAGGACCCATCCATGGCCGACAATCAGCCTTCGCAGCAGCAGATCCAGTTCCGTATTGACGAGAGCAAGATGCACTCGACTTATGCGAACACCATCCGTACTTCCAACACCCAAGACGAGGTGGTCATGGACTTCGGGCTGAATCTGCCCATGCAGGTTCCGAACCAGCCGCCGATGATCGTGTTCAATGTCGGGTCGCGCGTGATCATGAACTGGTCCGGGGCCAAGCGGCTGGTGATGTCGCTGGGCAACGCCGTGCGGCAGTATGAGGAGCAGTTCGGCGTGATCGAGTTGAATCCGAACCAGGGCAAGGGCAACGGCGGGCAGCAGGCCTAAATCCTGTGAAATTAATGACTTTCACCCGTCGCGAGCCTGTTGGGGCGTGGCGGGTGTTGTTTGTTTGAGAAGAAGGGGAGAGATCCCCAACCCCCCCCACCACCACCCCATGACCGACCATCGGAACCGATCGCTCCCGGTCTGCGCCTACCGGGGACACTGATGAACCCTGTTGATCTGTGGGCCGTAGGCTGACGGAACGGGGGGTGTGCGGTATCTTGATGGGTGCGGAGGGTTGCGGCCACTCCCTTGCAGTCGAGGCAGGTTCGTGTGAGTCGGGTCTTGGAGGGTTTCATGCAGACTGTGGCGGTGAATGAGACGGAGTTGGTTGAAACCGCAGCACCCGTGCGGGATCTGGCCCGGGAGGTCGGGCGGGTGGTCGTGGGGCAGGAGAAGATGGTCCGCGCCTTGCTGATCGGGGTGCTGACCGGGGGGCATGTGCTGCTCGAGGGCGTGCCCGGGTTGGCCAAGACGCTCACGGTGACGACGCTCGCGCGGGCGATGCACGCGAAGTTCTCCCGGATCCAGTTCACGCCGGACCTGTTGCCCGCGGACCTGATCGGCACGCTGATCTATGACCCGAAGAACGGCGTGTTCACGCCCCGGAAGGGGCCGATCTTCGCCAACCTGGTGCTGGCGGACGAGATCAACCGGGCACCGGCCAAGGTGCAGTCCGCATTGCTGGAGGCCATGCAGGAGCGGGCCGCGACGATCGGGGACACTACCTATCCGGTAGGCGATCCGTTCCTGGTGTTGGCGACGCAGAACCCGATCGAGCAGGAGGGGACCTACCGGCTGCCCGAGGCCCAGGTGGACCGGTTCATGCTCAAGCTGAAGATCGGGTATCCGACCAAGGCGGAGGAGCGGACGATCATTGATCGGATGGTGGTGGGTGATCCGGAGGATGTGCGGCCGCTGGTGACGCTCGAGCAGGTCAAAGCGGCGCGTGACGCGGTGGGCCGGGTGCATCTGGATGAGCGGATCCGGGATTACATCGTGGAGGTTGTCCACGCCACGCGGGATCCGGCGGGGTCGGGGGCGCGATTCACGCTGGACCTGGCGAAGCTGATCGAGTTCGGGGCTTCGCCACGGGCGTCGATCTCGCTGGCCAAGGCGGCGCGGGCGCACGCGTTGCTGGAGGGTCGCGGGTTCGTGACGCCGTCGGACATCAAGAGCGTGGGGATGGATGTGCTGCGTCACCGGGTGATCGTCGGTTACGAGGCGGAAGCCGAGGGCGTCACCCCGGAGGATGTGGTGCAGGAGATCTTCAACCGCATTCCGATCCCCTGATGGTGCGAGGGCTGTCGCGATGCTGACTGAAGAACTCATGCGTGAGGTCAAACGGCTGGAAATCCGCTCGCGTCGGCGGGTGGACCAGTTGCTCGGCGGGCAGTACCACTCGGTGTTCAAGGGGCAGGGGATCGAGTTCGCCGAGGTGCGCGAGTATCAGCCGGGAGACGAGGTCCGGTGGATCGACTGGAATGTGACGGCGCGCACCGGCGTGCCCTTCGTCAAGCGGTTTGATGAGGAGCGGCAGCTCACCGTGATCCTGGCGGTGGACGCGGGGCTGACCAGCGCGTTCGGGACGAGCAAAAGCAAGCTGCGGCTGTCCGCCGAGGTCGGCGCGGTGCTGGCGATGGCGGCGGCGCGGAACAACGATCTGGTGGGGTTGCACCTGATCGGTGCGAAGGAGCGGCTGCACCTGCCGCCTTCCAAGGGGCGCACGCACACGCTGCGGATCATGCGGGAGTTGCTCGGGGCCGAACCGGCGGAGCGGCCTTCCGAGCTGGCCGAGGAGCTGGATGAACTCGGACGGAGTCTGAAACGCCGGGCGGTGGTGTTTGTTGTGTCGGACCTGCTATCGGGACTGAACGCGGAAGATGAGGGGGAACCGTCGTGGGGTCGTCCATTGCGGATGCTGGCACGGAAGCATGAGGTGGTCGCGTTGACAGTGGAAGACCCGCGGGAGAATGCGCTGCCGGATGTCGGGATGCTGCGGATGGTGGATCCCGTGACCGGGCGGCGGATTCTCGTCGATACGGGGTCGCGTTCGGTCCGAGCGCGGTACGCGGCGGCGGCGGCTCGGGATCATGCGGCGATCGACCGGGCGTTGGGGCGGGCGCGGGTTGATCGGGTGCGGCTGGCGACGGACCGTGGATTCGGGAATGATCTGGCCAGGTATCTGCAAAGTCGGGAGCGTCGGGCGTGAGTTGGGTACGGTTTGTCATGGTGGGGTTGGCGATGGTTGTGGCGGTCCTGCCGCTGCCGGCCTGTCGCCATGAGAGCGAGCAGGATGCCGGTGGTGCTGAGATCCGATCCGAGTCGGAGGATTCCTTGAGCGGCGTGCGGCTGGCGCTGTCGGTGGATCGGACTGAGATTCAAACCGTGGATCGGTTGCGTGTGATGCTGGAGATCGTGCGCCCGGCGGGGATGGGGATCGGCTGGTCCGAACCGGACTGGGAGGCGGCGGGCTGGGAGCGGGTGGATCGCGTGGACACGCCGCAGCGGGTGTTGCCGGATGGATTGATCCAGGAACGGGCCGTGGTGACGCTCGAACCGTTCCTCGATGGGGAATATCAGGTGCCCGGTTTGAGCGTCCCGATCGGTGAACGGCTGGTTTCGACCGCCTCGATCGGTGTGCTTGTGACCTCCGTCCTCGACGCGAGCGAAACCAATCCAGAACTGGCAGAGGCTTCACCCGCGGCGATGATGGACACGGAGAGCGGGCCCGGAACCGGCCTGGTCGTGGCGGCCGTGGCGGTGGCGTTGGGAGCCTTGCTGATCGTCTGGCGACTGACCGGCGCACGCCGGGAAGAAGCGACGGAAAGCACCCCTGAGCCGGTGGAAGCCTTGCGGATGGCCGCGGACGGACGCCTGGATGGACAGGACGCGCTCACGCATGTGCATCGGGCGATTGATCGTCTGGACAGCGAGCAGTCAGGGTTATTGCGTCCGCTGGCGGCGCGGTGCGAGCGGGCACGGTTCTCACCCGGCGGGGGAGAGGATGCCGGAATGATCGCACGCGAAGCCTTGGGCCTGCTAAACGCGGCGGAGACGGGGGGGGTGTCTTGACCTTCCGATTCGCGGAGCCGTGGGTGTTCTGGCTGCTGACGGTGATCCCGCTGTGGGCGGTATGGTTCCTGCTGCGACGACGGCACGCTCCGGGCGTGATGGTGTCGGTGTTCGGGCGTGCGGCGAGCGTGGGTGGTTCTTGGCGTGTGGCGTTGCAGTGGATCGGTCCCATGGCTCGGGCGGGGGCGGTGGTGCTGCTGATCGTGGCCCTGGCCCGGCCTCAGCGGTTGATCCCGCACTCCGAGTCCTCGCGTGATGCGATTGCCTTGCAGTTGGTGGTCGATCGCTCGGGATCGATGGTCGAGCCCGCGATGTTCGAGGGCGAGCAGATGACCCGGCTGAACGCGGTGAAACGCGTGGTGCGCCGGTTCGTTTCCGGCGATGGGCAGATGTACAAAGGGCGTGAGGGCGACCTGATCGGCCTGGTGGCATTCGGGACCTACGCGGATACGCTGTCGCCCCTGACGGGCTCGCACGGCGCACTGCTGGACGCGTTGGAGCGGCTGGAAGTCTCCCCGGATCGGCGTGAGCGTTCCACCGCGATCGGTGATGGCCTGGTGCTTGCGGTGGCCAGGATGCGGGCCAGCGAGGATGCGATGCGGGCGGATCTGGATGATCCGGACTTCACCTTCCGCTCCAAGGCGATCGTGCTGCTGACGGACGGGGAGAACAACGCCGGGGTCTACTCTCCGCAGGACGGAGCATCGCTGGCGGCTGAGTGGGGCGTGCGGGTCTACATCGTGGGCCTGAGGGAGCCCTCCGACGGCGGCCTGATGGCGAACATGCGTCGCGGGGCGATGCTGCAGCACGAACAGGCCATGCAAGCTGTGGCTGAGTTCACCGGTGGACAGTTCTGGGCGGTGGACAGCGTTTCACAACTGGCCGAGGTGTACGCCCGCATCGACGAGCTTGAAAGGACGGAGATCCGCGTCACCGAAACCACCGAGATCGTGGACCTGTACCACGCGTACGCGGTGTTCGCGTTCATGCTGCTCGGCGCCGAGATGCTGCTGCGTGGCCTGGCCGGGGGGAGGCTGCCATGAACCCGATCGAACTGGGTGGGACATGGCGTCTGGCCGAGCCGCTGTGGCTGCACGCGGCCTGGGGGGCGTTGCTGCTGCCCGTGCTGATCGTCTGGCTGGCCCGCAAACGCGAACAACGGCTGATCGCTTTCGCCAGCGGAGAGCGGCTGGACGAGCTGGTCGGAAGTTCGCGTCGGTGGCCCGTGGCGGCGCGGGCAATGGCGGCCGGGCTGGCGTGCGTGCTGCTGGCGGTCGGGCTGGCGCGACCACAGTCGGACCCGGTGGAGATCGAGACCGAGCGGACCGGACGGAGCGTGATCTTCCTGCTGGATGTGTCGCGTTCGATGCTGGCGAACGATGTGGCGCCGAATCGGCTGGAACGGGCCAAGATGTGGATCGATGATCTGGTGGACGAGCTGCGCGGGGATCAGTTCGCGCTGGTGGCGTTCGCCGGGAGTTCGACGGTGGTCTCGCCCTTGACCTCGGACCGGGCGTTCTTCCGCATGGCCTTGGAAGAGGTCAGCCCGAATGGCGTGACACGCGGCGGAACGAACATCGGCGATGCGATCCGCAAGACGACGGAGCTGTTGGTGCCTCCCGGCACTGAACGCGCCGACGGGCGGGTGCTGCACGACATCATCCTCATTACCGACGGTGAAGACCAGGAATCGCTGCCGGTGGAGGCCGCCCGGGCCGCGGCCCAGCGCGGGGTGCGGGTTATCGGTATTGGAATCGGATCGGCCGACGGGACCGTGATCGAGTCCGGGGGAGGAGGGGGAAATCAGGGGGTGGATGCGGTGCGAACACGGCTGGAATCGGGGACATTGCGGGATATCGCACAAGCCACACCGGGTGGGGTGTATCTCGAGGTGGGGACGGGGACGGTTGATCTGGCCCGTCTGTATCGGGATCTGATCGCATCGGCGGACCAGGAATCTCTGGAACGGGCGTCCATCGTTCGATATACAGAGAGGTTCGGCTGGTTCCTCTGGCCGGTCCTGGCCCTGCTGCTGATCGAACGGATCGGGATCCCGATGGGTGCGAGGAGGTCGGTATGGTAAAGGTTACTTGGCTGGTACTGGCATTGGGCTGCGGCGTGTGCGTGGCGCAGAACACGCCGGAGCGTGGCACGATGTCCGCGGAGACGGCACGCTTGCGGATCGCCGCATCGCTGGAGACCAAGCCCGAGAACCTGGAGACCCTCGCCGAGGTCGCCAGCCGGGCGGACGATGATGGTTTGGTGGCGTTGGCGGCGTACAACGCGGGAACCATGGCGGTCGCATTGAAGGACCGCCCGAGGGCGGAGGCGTTGCTGTCCGAAGCCGATCGGCGTGCCGAAGATGCCTCGCTGCGTGCCTCCGCGCGATACAACCTCGGCCACGCCGCGCTGCCCGCGGACAACATGCCGGAAGACAGCCTCGCGGCGATGGATGCGAAGATCCAGGCGTATCAGGAGGCCGCACGGCGGTTCCGATCGGTGCTGGATGTGGATCGCAAGCATCTGCACGCGGCCCGGAACACGGAACTGGCGCGACGGAAGGTGCGCGAACTCCAGGAACGCAAGCAGCAGGCCCAGCAGAAGCAGAAGCAGGCGGAAGATCTGGCCAAGCAGCTTGAGAATCTGGCCAAGCAGCAACAGCAGCAGGCGGACGAATCCCAGAAGCAGGCGGATCGGGGACGCAAGTCGGACGCGAACGACCGGGCGAAGCAGGAATCGGTCTCGCAGCAGACCGAAGAGGCCGCGCAAACGGCCGAGCAGACCGGAGCGGGCGAAGGGATGCGGGAATCCATGGAAAAAGCCCGCTCCGCCCAGCAGAAGGCCGAGGAGTCCCTGGAGAAGGGTGATCTGAAGGGCGCGGCCGAACAGCAGCGTGAGGCCGCCCAAGCCCTGAAGGAAGCGGCCGAGCAAGCCAGGTCTGGCAAGGACTCCAAGGGCGATCCGCAAGCCGGCCAGGAGAAGCCCTCGGGTGACGCATCGCAACCCGAGCCCGCGGAACAGGCATCGAAGCCAGATTCCGGCTCTGACGGAGACGGGCCGAAGACCGATCCGCTGGCCGAGGCGTTGCTGGACAAGGAACGGCGTGAACGGGCCCAACGCATGCAGTATCTGCAGCGGGGCGGCCAACAACAAGTGGAGCGTGACTGGTGATGACGCGGGCGTGGTTGGTGTGGGTGTGGGCGTGTCTGGGGCTGTTCGCGGGTGACACGCTTGGACAGAATGAGGTGAGCGTGCGGGCCGACCTGTCCCGGACGAGCGCCTATGTCGGCGACGATGTGATGTACCAGGTCATCATCCGGGGTGATCGGCCGTCGATGCCGCCGGAAGTTGTGTTCCCGGCGGATGTGCGGGCGATTGACATGGGCTCCTCGGAAAGCTCGTTCCAATCCGTTCGGGTTGTCAACGGGCAACGCGTCACGACGCGGGAGTCGAACCTGATCTATCAGTACCGCCTGACCCTGCTTCAGCCGGGCATGATCGACATCCCCCCCGCCACGGTGACGCTGCCGGGCGGGCGGCGGATGCAGACCGAGGCGGCACGGGTCGAGGCGTTGCTCCCCCAGCTTGCCAACGGGTTCGAGATGTGGGTGGAGCTGGACCGCAAAAAGCTGTTCATCGGTGAGAGCGTCCGAGCGCGGGTGGTATGGATGATCCCGGAGTCGATCGGTACGAGCTTCAGCTTTGACACGAGCAACTTTGATCCATCGCTGGATGTGTCGCCGGTGGCTCCGGCGGGTGTCACAAGGCCACTCAACGAGTTCTCGTTCTTCGGACGCCGGGCGTTTGGCGCCGGAGAACGCGTCTTTGACGCGAACGGGCGGCAGCGGATCCGGTTCTTCTTCGATCTTGAAATCACGCCACGCAAGGCGGGCATCATGGACATCGGCCCCGTGCGGGTGGTCTTTGAGCTGGGCGGCAATGCCCAGGCTCGGGCGTACACCGAGTCCGACCCGATCACGATCGAGGTGCGGGATCTGCCCACCGAGGGACGACCGGCGGCATTCACCGGGCTGATCGGTCGCTACGAACTGCGCACACTCGCCTCCCCCACCACCGTCAATGTCGGCGACCCGATCACCGTGCGGGCGGAACTGCGGGGCCAAGAGCCGATGGTCGGAGCGGAGACGCCGCCGAACCTCGGCGGACAGCCGGGGTTCGAGCGGTTCCGGCTCTCCACCGAGGGTTGGCGTGAAGAACAGCAGCAGGAACGCGGACGCCGGGTTTTCACAACAACCGTGCGTGCCCTCTCCGATGAAGTGACCGAACTGCCAGCGGTGACCATGTGGGCCTTCGATCCCGAACTGGAGCGATATGCGCCTATCACCTCCCAGCCGATCCAACTGGATGTGAGGTCGGTGCATGAAGCGACACTGGCCGACGCGATGGTCGCGCCGGGGGGAGGAAGCGCCGGGGGGGCTACCTCACCGGGATCACGCACCCGGATCGGGCCGGGCGATGCGGCCTTCTGGGCCGCGCCGAGCGCCGCGGAGATCCGGTGGGGCCGTGTGTTCCGCGCGGATGAACAGTTGACCAGGCCCGTGGTGCTGGCGGCGATCGCCTCCGGGCCATCGGCCGTGCTTGCGGCGGGCGTGTGTGTGCTGGCCAGACGCAGGCGGTCCCGGCCCGAAAGTGTGCGGGACCGCGCCTTGCGCCAGGCCGAACATCTGGTACTGCGTGCCGGGCCGGCGGCGGGCGTGCGTGCCGCGGGCGCGGCGGTCCTCGGGTGCGATCAGAACGCGGTGACGGCCGCGGACATCGAACGGCTCCCGGGGCACCCCGGGATCATCCGGACACTGCGTGAGGTGATCGAAGCGGCGGAATCCGGCGAGGCCGCACCCTCCGCCACCTCAACTCCACACACGCCAGACGACGCGCGGTTGGCGATCCGCACACTCCGGCACGCGGTGCGTCACACGCCCGTCTCCATCGGGGAGCAAACGCGATGAAACTCCACCGCGTGCTCATCGCGCTGATCGTCGCTTGCATGGTCCGGAGTGCGTTCGCGGAGGACCGCCTGGCGTCGGGCCTGGTGCTGCTGGAAGAGGCGGCACGGGTGCGCCAGACTCAGCCGCAACACGCGGCCAGACTGGGCGCGGACGCGGCGGCCCTGATCGCGGCGGGGATCGAAGAAGCCGGCGTGGAGAATCCCGCGGCACAACGCGCACTGGGGAACGCATGGCTGCTGGCCGAGGAGAACGGCCGCGCGGTGCTGGCCTTCCGACGGGCCGAGCTGGGGGCTCCGGATGATCCGCTGGTGCGGTCGTCGCTGATGCACGCCCGATCCATCGTCGGGGCGGAGGTTGGTGCGGGATCGGCGGATGCGTCCGGTTGGCGCGGGATGGTGCTGTCGTGGCGGCATCATGTGCCGCGGGCATGGGTGTTCTGGGGCAGCCTGGGCGTTTTTGTGGGATGCTGCTGGATCGTGGCGTTGCGGGTGCTGGGGAAGGCTCCGGCGCGGGTCACGGGGCCGGCAACGGTCCTCGGCGTGCTCGGGGCAACCACGCTCGGGGTGCTGGCGGCCGAGCCACACTTCGACGGACGCGACTCGGGCGTGGTGATCGCGGAGGCCATGGGCCACACGGGTCCGCACGCGGAGGTCTATCCGGCCGCGCTGAACGGCACAGTGCCCGCGGGGACCGAGGTGCGCCTGATTGAATCACGGGACGGCTGGGTGCGGTGTGCCATCGGGGGGTTGGAGGCCTGGTTGCCGGTGGACAAGGTAGAGCGAGTCCGCCCCCTGATCCCGCCATCGGCGTCTCAGGGGGCAGGGTAGAGCGTGGGCGCGCCCGGCCCAACGGGCAACCCCAGCAGAAACACCCACAGGTAAAAGAAGGCCACCCAACCCACAGTGAACACCAGGCAGTAGGGCAGCATGGTGCTCATCAGGGTTCCGATGCCCAGGCGTTTGTCGTACTTGGCGGCGAAGGCGAGGATCAGGCCGAAGTAGCTCATCATCGGGGTGATGATGTTGGTGGTGCTGTCGCCGATGCGGTAGGCGGCCTGGATGACCTCCGGGCTGTAGCCAATGCTCATGAGCATCGGGACGAAGATCGGTGCGGTGATCGCCCACTGGGCGCTGGCGCTGCCGATGATGAGGTTCACCAGGCAGCACATCAGGATGAACGGGAGGAAGACCAGGGGATTGTCCAGGCCGATCGCCCGCAGGGCATCAGCCCCCAGGACAGCGATGATCATGCCCAGGTTTGATTTGCCGAAGAACGCGACGAACTGGGCCGCGAAGAAGACCAGGACGATGTAGAGGCCCATGGTGCTCATGGTCGAGGCCATCGCATCGATGACATCTCGGTCGGTGCGCATGGTGCGGGTAACGCGCCCGTAGAGATAGCCGGGGACGAGGAAGAAGACGAAGATCAGGACGACCACGCCGCGGAGGAGCGGGGATGGCAGGAGCCCGCCGGTGGCGGGGTTGCGCAGGAGCCCCCAACCGGTCCAATCGGCCAGCACCGTGTCGCGGAGCAGCGAAGGGAAAGGGCCGGCGATCCAGACAATGCCGAGCAGGACGGCGAGCGTGCCCAAGCCGGCGGCGCGCAGGCCCTTGCATTCGAGTGGGGTCAGGTGGGACATCGAGGGGTTGGCCTCGATGTCCTTGTCCGCACGGCTGGGGTTGTACTTGCCCAGACGCGGTTCGACGATGCGGGCGGTGACCCAGGTGCCCAGCCCCGTGACCAGAAAAGTGCTGGCGAACATGAAGTACCAGTTGACGGCCGGGTGGACTTCATACTCCGGATCGAGGAAGCGGGCTGCCTCCTGGGTGATGCCAGCCAAAAGCGGATCGACGGTGCCGATCAGGATGTTGGCGCTGTAGCCGCCGGAAACACCAGCGAAGGCGGCCGCGAGGCCCGCGATGGGGTGGCGGCCCATCGCGTGGAAGATGGTCGCGGCGAGCGGGATGAGGACCACATAACCCATTTCTGACGCGGCATTGCTCAGCACGCCCGCGAATACAACCATCATGGTGACGAACTGTTTCGGAGCGGCCAGGACCATGCCGCGGATGGCGGCGGAGAGCAAGCCGGAGCGTTCGGCCACGCCAACGCCGAGCAAGGCGACCAGCACGGTTCCCAGCGGAATGAAGCCGGTGAAGTTGGTGACGAGGGTTTCGACGATCCAGCGGAACCCATCGGCGGACATGAGGCTGTAGACCTCGATGCGACCGGACTCAGCCCGACCCGATGCCCCCTCTGGGCGGGGGTCTGCGACGGAGATGTCCAGGGCGCTGCACAGACCGCTGATGACGACAATGGCCCCGGCGAAGAGGGCGAAGAGCGTGACGGGGTGGGGCAGGAGATTACCCAGCCACTCGACGATCGAAAGAAAGCGACCGAAAACCCCTCCACCACCGCCGCCGTTCGCGGTTGGGTGGTCGGTTTGAGGCATGGTGGGCGTGTCCGGTCCTTCGGGTGCGGGGGGCTTGTCGGTCATGGGCACAAGGATACGGGAGGCGGGAAAGTAGCGTCGGGAAGGAGGGGGAGGAAAGATAGGAAGAAGGTGAGGGAAGGCCAAACGGTTGAGCGACCGAGTGGAAGTCGGCCCCACGCGGGAACCCGACGACTCGATGACTCATCGTGGGTGCGATCTGGATGAGAGGACGCGTCCGGAACTCAGGGACGATCCGGATCAGTCGCGGGCATCGGGCTGGGGGTTATCGAAGATGTGGAAGGGGATGTCACGGCGGATGGTGTCGGTGCCGGGCACATCCGGGGCGATCATCTCGGACTGCCACGCGTTCGGGTCGCTCCCGAGACGGTACCCGAGCTGATGGAGTTCGACCATCAGGCCTTGATCGAAAAGACGACTGACGGATTCGGGGAGTTCCACATCCGGCGGGACCGAGATGTACCGGAAGTCCACGGGGCGGCCGAGGTCCTCGGCCATCAGCTCGGACGCGTTCTGCATGTGGCGGAGGGTGGTGCGGAGCGAGTAGCGGGAGATGACCTGGGCGCTGCGCAAAGCGACGGAAGCCCAGCCCTGCTCGGCGAGCTGAGCGGCGGGGTTGATGTGACCGTTCACGATCATCCACATGCGTAGATGCGGGGTCTGCGCTCCCGGATTGCGTTGCTTGAACGCCTGAATGACCTGGCGGAGTGCGCCGCGATCGAGGCCCAGGAAAGTGGGAAGGGCGACCGCACCGTCTGTATAAAGGACTTTGTCGATCTCGACGGGGGGAAACGCTCCCGGAATGGAAGCGGACGAGATCAGGGCTTCGTGAAACGGGGAGAGATCGCCCGATTCCCGGGCATCGACGGCGAGGTTGCTCATGTTCCAGATATGGAAGCGGCCGAGGTCGAGATTGACCGCGCCGACGAGGAGTTGGCGGTGCTCATCCTGGGCGGCGGCGACGGCGAGGATGACATCACGGTCGATCTCGGACTGGACGCGGTCCCGAAGGACCCTGGTGTCGAAGATCGAGCTTCGCCAAGGGAGGAAGAACAGGATTCCCCGGAGGCGTGCGAAAGAGTCATCGGCCTGCTGGAAGAGGTCTCCGACACGTCGAATGGAATCATCCTCCTGGGAGATAGCGAAGGGCGCGATCAGCGCGCCGGTGCTGACGCCGGTGACGATGTCGAAAGTCGGCCGGCGATACTCCGTGGACTCCGAATCGCTCCATCCGTGGAGCACGCCGGTGCCGAAAGCGCCGTACTGGCCCCCGCTGGAAAGCAGGAGGACATTGATCTCCGGGGGGATATCGAGCCCCATCTCCAGGTTTGCGTGGTGGATGGCCTCGATCCGACGGAGGAAGGTCCACGCGATGCGCTCGTTCTGTTCGAAGGAACGCTGCTGGTCCTCAACAAGCCTGGCTTGCAGCGCATCCACCGAGAGCGAACGGCGCGGGGGTGAGCAGGCCGCGGCGCACCAGATCAGGATGAATGCCGTAAACAACGGGATCGCCCGGGTGGGCCGTCGGCTGATTCCATCATTATGGAAGAACATGAGTGCTCCTGCGGGCTTGGGACCATTTTACTCTGGCCACTGCCCTGGTGCTCAACACATGTCCATTCGTGAACCCGGATCATGGGACGGGCTTGGAAGCGAACAGATTGAGGCCAAGCCGGTCGGAAAGGAACTTGCTGACCAACTGACCCCGAACACTGTTCCCCGCGCCGTCAAGACGGGGGGAGAAGGTGCCCAGCCCACCCTTGCCGGGGGAGACGGTGAAGATGCCACCGCTGACACCCGACTTGCCGGGCAGCCCGATCTCGAAGAGCCAGTCGCCGGAGAGTTCGTAGAGACCGGCCGTGGCGAGAGCGGCGAGCACCCGCTTGCAGTTGATCGGGTCGATGACACGCTCACCGGTGATGGGGTTGACGCCGCCGTCGGCCAGGGTCGCGCCCATCACGGCGAGGTCCCGGGCGTTGACATTCAGCGAGCACTGTTTGGTGTAGATGTCGGTTGCCTCCAGGGCATCAAAGTACATGCGGCCGTAGCCTTCAAGGAGTTTGGCGATGCCGCGGTTGCGCAGGTTGGTGGCGGCCTCGGACTCGTAGACCTCGCTGTTGAGCGTCAGGTCACGGCCGGCGAATCGGGAGAGACCGGTCTGGATGAAACTCCATTTCTCATCGGCCGTGCTGCCGGGGACGAGGCTGGTCGCCGCGATCGCGCCGGCGTTGACCATTGGGTTCATCGTCCGGTCGGTGTTGAGTTCCACCGCCATCACGGAGTTGAAGGGCAGGCCCGTGCTGTTGACACCAATCTTCTCGCGCGCGACCTCGGCCCCGATCGCCTGACAGACCAGGGCGAAGACGAACGGCTTGGAGACGCTCTGGATGGAGAACTCGTGCTCCGCATCGCCCGCGGTATGGATGGCACCGTTGACGCCGACAACGCAGATGCCGAACAGGTCGGCGGGAACCTTGGCCAGGACGGGGATGTAATCGGCCACCACCCCATCCTTGTTGGCCTTGAAGAGCTGATGCGCTTCGGCCACGAGGCCCCGGACCGTGTCGGAAGCAGGCAGATGTCCGGTGGACACGGCCGCGGTGGCGGTGGCTGGATCGACCGGGACGGGGTCGAGCATGGCCATTTGTTCGGACATCGTGGGTGCCTTTCTGATGGAGACGGGACGGCTACTGGTATGAAGCGAACGCACGGCGGGCGGACGCTGCGCCGCCACTGGAACTCAGGCAAAGACCAAGCAGGAGCCGGGACTTGAGGCCGGAAAGTTCACCGGACGGGATCAGGCCGCGGGCGATGAGATCGATCTCGCCGCCGGGGTAGCCGTAGGTGCTCGTGAAGACCGGGCCGGTCATGGCCCGGGAGGAAAGCACCACGGGCATCTGCCCGGCGACCTCGCCGAGCATGGGCGCGACATCGGCGGGGACATGGCCCGCGCCCATCGATTCGATGACCAGCCCGGCGTATCCGAGACCGTGCAGGGCGGTCAGCAGGCGGCCATCGAAGCCCATGGTGATTTTGAGCAACGCGACCGGGGGCGGGGGTGAGGCTGGTACGGGCAGGCACGGGCGGCGGTCCACCCGTGCGAAGAACCGGGGACGCCCCTCGGCCACGAGGCCGATCGGCCCGATCATGGGCGACTCGAACGCGGAAGGGAGCGCTGTATGGGATTTCTGCACGAATCGTGCCGCGTGGATGTCGTAGTTGAGCACCACGAGGACACCCATGCCGCGGGCCTCCGCCGAGGCGGCGAGGCGGACAGCGGAGAGGAGGTTGGCCGGGCCGTCGGCGCCCGGAGCCTCGGCACCGCGCATCGCGCCGGTGACGACGACGGGCTTGTCGCCCGGCACGAGCAGGTCGAGGAAGAAGGCGGACTCCTCGATGGTGTCGGTTCCCTGTATGACGACCGCGCCGTCGAAGGCGGTCGCGGGGTCGGTACTCTCAAACGCCTGGTTCAGAACATGGGCGACCTCGATCATGTTGTCGAGCGTGATCGAGGGGCTTGGCAGGCGGAAGGGAGAGCGGGCCTCGATCCGCGCGACCTCGGCGAGCGCGGGCACGGAAGCGACCAACTCGGCCGCGCCGAGTTTGGGCGCGATGCCGCCGGAGGCGTCCTGGACCATCGTGATCGTGCCGCCGAGGGAGAGCACGAGGATGCGGGGCAGGGCCATCGGGTCAGTCCTCCTGCCCGGCGAGTTCGCGGAGGTGGTCCGGGCTTTCGTCGGGGTGGGGATCCTTGGGGATCTGGCCGGGGCGGTAGTTGGGCAGCCAGCCGGAGGGGATCATGGCGATGAGCGAAAGACCGGCCATGACCAGGAAGCCGATCTTGAGGGCGCGGAGACGGGCGTTGGCGTTGATGGTCACGGCCTCATCGACCTGCTCGGGCGTGGCGCTGGTGGCGGAGAGGACTTCCTTGAGCCGGTCGTTGCTGACGAAGTTGATGTTGTCCAGATTGATCTGGCTGCGGATTTCTTCCGTCAGGACCAGGTTCGACGAGACATTGTTGAGCACCGTGGTGCTGAGCACGCCGACCAGCAGGGCGCCCGCCATGGCGGTGCCGACAGCGGCCGCGAGGTTCTGGGTGACGCCGCGGAGGGAGCCGACATCGCCGGCGGCCTCCTTGGGGGCGGCGGTGACGAGGACATTGAAGAGCAGGGTGACGAGCGCGCCCTGGCCGAGGCCGACCAGGAACAGTCCGACGATGATCGGGAAGGTGCTCCAGTCGTTCGTGACGACGAAGGCGAGCCAGGTGGTGCCGATCAGCACAAGAGTGAAACCGAAGCGGGCGATCTGGCGGGGGGTGAACCTGCGGTAGAGGCGGACGATCAGGATGGCGGTGAAGAAGACCGTCACAAGGAACGGCATCATGGCGATGGAGGTCTCGGCGGGGGAGCGGCCCTGGACGATCTGGATGTAGAGGGGCACGGAAAAGTTGATGGCTGCCTCCATCGAGACGATGAGGAAGAGGGCGATGACCGCGGCCCATTCGCGATGGGAATCGACAACCTCCAGGGCGAGCAGCGGGGGCTTGCCCGCGCCGGCGCGGCGGTGCGACCACTTGAAGAAAATCGAGACCACGATCGCGCCCGCGACGATCATGAGCGGGGCGGGGGACACGCCCACGAGGTCGAACGGCGCGGAGGGGTTGGCCATGAACAGGCCCCATCCCCGCACATTGTTGAAGCCGAAGGTGATGAGGATGATGCCCACGGCGGCGAGGACGACGCCGACCATGTCGATCTTGAGGTCCGTCCGCGGCTCGGAGGGCTTGAGCTTGACGCTCAGGAAGAGGATGGCCAGGCAATGGATGACGAGCAGGCCGAAGGCCAGACGCCAGCTGACGAAGGTGGCGATCGAACCGACGATCAGGAAGGCGAGCACGCCGGCGATGGCGCGGGCCGAACCGAGCCAGCCGACGGCCTGGGCCTGCTGTTCGCCGTTGTAGTGGTTGGCGATGAGCGCGACGAGCGAAGGGACGAGGGCGGCGGCGGCGAGGCCGCAGACGGCCTGGGCGGCGACCATGACCACGGCCGAGGGGCTGAGGGCGACGATCGAGACGCCGACACCGAAGATGGCGACGACGATCTGGAAGATACGCTTGGCCCCGAAACGCTGGCCGAGCTTGGCCCCCAGCATCACGAAGCCGGAGACGCCCAGCGAGTACATCACGATCGCGGTGCCGACGGTGGTAGGCGGGGTGTTGAAGTCCTGGACCATACCCTTCATGGAAACCGGGATGGCCGCGACATTGAAGGACATGAGCGCCTGGGCCATGCCGATGACGACCATCGGGAGCCAGGGGGCGCGGGCGGGTGCGGCCTCGGTCTGCGTGACGGACTGAGAAGCGGCCATGGGTGGATCCTTGCTTCAGGGGTGCGGCTTGCCGGAGGGAGGCCGCCGCGGGGGCTGGAAAGGACGATGGAGGAGGGGAACCGTTCAGAACGCGATGCGGAAGCGGGTGGTGAACACGGCGACGGAATCGGTGTCGGTGTCGTTGCTGGGATCGAAGATGCCCTGCACGCCGATGGAGAACTGGGTGTGGCGGGTGAGCTGCCAGCGGTGGAAGCACTCGAGGATCTTTTCGTCCTGCGCTCCCGAGGCCCTGGCCTCGGAGTAGGCGAAGCCCAGGCCGGTCATGTTCTCCTCCGAGCCGAGCAGGCCGCGGATACCCATGCCGATCTCGCCGGATTGGCGGATGCCCGTGACGCGGCCGTCGTCGGCGTACCCGTAGCGTGCGAAGACCTGGAACCGCTCGCCGAGCCGCTGGTCGGCGATGATGGAGAAGCCGTGGTCGCTGGGAGAGACGGCACGCTCCTCGCGGGCGTCGATGTGCCAGAGGACGACGCGGTAAGCGCCCGCGCCGAGGCCCTCGATGTCGGGCGTGTAGCCGAACTCGCCGAAGGAGAAGAAACTGCCCTCGTCGAGGTAGGACATGTCGTTGATGGTGGTGCTGCCGTAGGCGTTGGCGGTGCCGACGGTGGCATAAAACTCATCGACGGGCCGGACGGAGAAGCCAGCGAACAGGCCGTGGCCGGGAGACGGGATGACGGTGTTGGCAGCCATGGAACGGTTGCTGAACGAGTTGTTCAGGCTCTGCATCCGGTGAGCGCCGAAGAAGTCGGAAGTATCACCGCGACCGAGGGCGAAGCCGAGCTTGCCGTCGAGGAGGCGCTGGATCCAGTAGACATCGCGGACCACCGCGCCGCGGTCGTTGAAACCGTTCGTGGGCGGGTGGAGCGTGCCCAGCACGGGGCGGAGGTTGGAGGCCGGCTCCGGCCCGAACTTGTGGCGTTCCTCGAACGAGAAGATGAGCTGGCCGGTGTTGGGCGTGCCGCGTCCGATCAGGGTCCAGGCACCCATGATGTCCAGATCGCCTGACGCGCCGCGGCGGCGGCCCTCCCCCCCGCTCGCCTGCTGGAAGATCGTGGTATAAGCGAAGCCGAGACGCAGGCCGGTGGATTCCTCGAGCGACGCCGTCGCGGCGATGAAGCGGTCGATCGGCCCGTCGATGAAGGGGAGGTCGAATGTGGGGGTCTTGGCGCGGTAGATATCGTCGAGTTCCTCGGGCGTGCTGGTCGGAGCCTCGCCGTCCGCCCACTCCTGGTACGGGGTATAGGTGAAGGCGATCCGTGACCCGTCTTCAGCGAGGGACGGAGAATCCAGTTCGGGAGCCTGCGGCGGCTCGGGTTGTTCATTCTGAGCGATGACAGGAGTCGTGGCCATCACCGCGACGAGCGCCAGAGGGATGCATCGGCCCGCTCGATTCAAGATCGGGCCGAGGTCGGGTCGGCCGGAGATGCTGGCCATTCTCATCCGGGGCTGCGTTTCCATCCATATCCTCCGATTCTTTTTGGATTCCATCGCGTGGCGCGAGCGTCGGTGTCTGGGGTTGTGATCCGCGGCGGAACGGACTCCTGAGCAACATGCCGCCTTGACCGGCGGCCGGACTCTTCCCGACCGCCCGCCTGCTGAACTGTTCAACCGGTGGGTTCCGAATCGACCATGGACTCGACCTCAATGCCCTCAAGCCTGCGGTAGAGCCGGTACTCGCGATCCATCGGTCGCCAGTCATGGATCAGCATTTCAAAGGGACGCCAGAGAACGACCCAGACCGCGATGGACAGACCGTTGGCGAACTTGTTCATCAGGGCCGCCTCCGAGGCTGCCGCGATGGCTTGAGAAAGCGTGACCAGCATGATCGCCGCCAGGACCGCCATGAAAAAGGTTCGCCACGAAGCCCTGAAATGCTGGCGGATCATGGACTTGCGGATCTTGGCCGCCGTGGCGAAGTGGGTGCGGAAGGCCCGCTGAACAGCATCGGAGCAATGGCTCTCCCCCGCCGGAAGCTGGATCAGCAGCCGGAAGGGATGGGCATCCGACAACTCGGCGGCCCGCTCGCTGATATAGGCATCGGCCTCCACCGCAATCCGGCGCTCTTCCATGGGTGCGGGGTCAAACGACTGGAACAAATCATCAACATGCTGAACCCGGATTTCGATCCGGCCGGACGAACTGGCGGCCGGCGAACCCTCAACACGGGGGGATTTTGCCTGCATGTTTGCTCCTGTGCATGCGAACGAAAAGAACTCAGGGCAGCGAGGTCAGATTCACTCATCCGAACGACCCGATCCTGATCAGGCTAAGTCCATTCAGAATAACGAGTTATCCACAAATGCGAGTTTCAGGTATGAAAAACCGTGATTAGAATACCATCGTTCCCCACAAAAATCTCTCGAGAGGTGCAAATCCCCATTCAAGACGATAGCATATCGATGTCGCTTAAAATGGGTCTTCTCCCCTGCCGGGCGGGGTCAAACCAAAAACGCTGACAGAGAACCGAATGAACTCCGAACTCGCTCTGGTCTTGGGTTTCTTGACATGCGCGATCGTCATGTTCGCGATGAACAAGCCGCGGATGGATGTGGTCGCGCTCATCATGCTGACGACGCTTCCGTTCACTGGCGTGATCAGCATGGGCGAGGCGCTGGCGGGGTTCAGCGATTCCAACATCGTGCTGATCGCGGCGTTGTTCGTGATCGGGGAGGGACTGGTACGGACAGGGGTGGCCCGCAACCTGGGCGATCTGCTCATCAAGAAGACCGGAAAGAGTGAGACGCGCCTGCTGGTGTTTCTGATGATCAGCGTCTGCGGACTCGGATCGCTCATGAGTTCGACCGCCGTGACGGCGATCTTCATCCCCGTGGCCCTGCGGGTGGCAGCAAGCACAGGCTCGGCCCCCGGTCAGCTGATGATGCCGCTGAGCTTCGCCGCGCTCATCAGCGGCATGATGACCCTGGTGGCGACCGCTCCGAATTTGGTGGTCAGCAGCGAGTTGGCCCGGCACGAGGGCTACGAGGACGGCTTCAGCTTCTTCGCGATCACACCGTTCGGCGTGCCGATCCTCATACTGGGCATTCTCTACATCCTGTTTGTCCGACGCTGGCTGCCGGGCGCCAACGATGCGCGTGACGGGAGCGTGGCCCGCGTTGCGAGCCTGGCTGGGTGGGTGGAGGAGTACAAACTGGCCGAACGCGAGCATCGTGTCCGCATCCCGGCGGACTCCTCGCTGGTGGGCAAGACGCTGGCCGAGCTGGACCTGCGCAGCTCCGCGGGCGTGAACATCATCGCTCTGGAACGGGTGGCACGCCGGTTCGGACGGACGCTGCTCCAGCCCTCGCCGCAGACGGTGCTCGAGAGCGGCGACATCCTGATGATCGACCTGCTCACCAAGTGCCCCAGCGTCGATGCCGTGCGTGATCGGTACGGGCTGGAAGTGCTGCCGATGGCAGGCACTTACTTCAGCGATCTCTCCCAGGAACTGGGCATGGCCGAGGTCATCGTTCACGCCGAATCCAGGCTGATCGGCAAGACGGTCGTCGAGTCCGGGTTCCGGTCCCGGACCGGTTTGACCGCGATCGGCCTGAGACGCGGGGATGATACTTTCGGCAAGGAACTCACCGAAGAATCGCTGCGAGTGGGCGACACCCTGCTGGTGGTCGGCACCTGGAAGCAGATCGAGCGTGTTCGCGTGGACGATGCCGGCGTGATGCTCATGCGGCTGCCCGTGGACATCCAGGAGGTGCTGCCCGCGCCGGGCAAGGCGCCGCACGCCTTGTTCGCGCTGGGTGTCGTGATTGTGCTGATGGTGACCGGTCTGGTGCCGAATGTCCAGGCGGCCTTGATCGGTTGCCTCATCATGGGCGCGACCGGGTGCATCACCGGCGACGGTGCCTACAAGTCGATCAACTGGAAGACCATCGTGCTGATCGTGGGCATGCTGCCGTTCTCCATGGCGCTCGAGCGGACAGGCGGCGTGGACCTGGCCGCGCAGGCGATCACAACGCTGACGGAGGGGGCCGGCTACCGGGTCGTCCTGGCCCTGCTGTTCCTGATTACAGCCGTGCTTGGCATGTTCATGTCGAACACCGCGACGGCCGTGCTGATGGCCCCGGTAGCGATCGCGGTCGCCAAAGCGATGGATGCCTCGGCATACCCGTTCGCGATGATTGTCGCCCTGGCGGCCTCCACTGCCTTCGTCACGCCGGTCTCTTCCCCGGTCAACACCCTCGTCGTCACGCCGGGCAACTACAAGTTTGGTGATTTCGTCCGGATCGGCGGCCCCTTCGCGGTGATCGTGATGATCCTGTGCGTCATTCTGGTTCCCATCCTGCTTCCCGTGTTCCCCTCGTCCCCAACCACCCCGTGAGAACTCCGCCATGAGCCAGTCAGCCGATGCCCCCGTGGGCGGAATGCAGAAGTTCCTCAGCATTGTGGAGCGTGTGGGAAACAAGGTGCCGCACCCGGCCGTGATCTTCCTGCTGCTGCTGGCGGCCGTTGTGGTGCTGTCCCAGGTGCTGCACATGACCGGGACAAGCGTGACCTACGAGGTGATCGTGCCCGAAGCCGCGTCCGCGGAGGTCGAGGTTTACGACCCCATGTACTACGGCATGGGCAAGCCGATCGGCTACCAGGCGATCGACGAGCAGCAGGTCACGATGGAGACCCGCACCACCGCCGCACGCAGCCTGCTGACGACCGAGGGCCTGCGGTTCATGTATACCTCGCTGATCCCCAACTTCATGGCGTTCACGGCCGTAGGCCTGATCATCGTGGCGATGCTGGGTGTCGGCGTGGCGGAAGAATCCGGCCTTATCAAGGCACTTATCCGCAAGCTTGTGGTGGTGGCTCCCCCGAAGTTGCTGGTCTACATCATGGTGTTCGTCGGCATCCTTTCGAGCATCGCCGCGGACGCGGGGTATCTGGTGCTGATCCCGCTGGCCGGCGCGGCGTTTCTGAGCGTGGGCCGCCACCCACTGGCAGGGCTGGCGGCGGGCTTCGCGGCGGTCGCGGGGGCGTTCACGGTCAACATGCTCATCAAGCCCCTGGACGCGGTGCTGGTGGAGTTCACCAACGATGCGATCGGCTTGGTCGATCCGGACAAGTCCATCGGCCTGGCTTCGAACCTATGGTTCTCAATCGTCTCGGTGCTCTTCCTGACGGTTGTCATCGCCTTTCTGACCGAGCGGGTCATCGAGCCGCGCCTGGGCAAGTACGAGGGCGAGCGGCCCGAGGGCGAGGACGCCAAACTCTCCGGGGAGGAAAAGCGTGGGTTGAAGTTCGCGGCGTTCGGCCTTCTCGGCGTGCTGGTGTTCTTCGGACTGCTCTCGCTCCCCTCCGGCGCGCCGCTGCGTGATGCCGAGACCGGTGCGCTCATCGGCAACACACCCTTCATGAACGGGCTGATCGCGTTCATCGCGTCCGTCTTCCTGGTTTCCGGATTCGGCTACGGCATTGGTGCGGGCACCATGAAGAAGGGCACCGATGTGATCAAGGCCATGGAAAAGTCCGTGTCCACCCTCGGCAGCCTGATCTTCCTGCTCTTCATCATCGCGCAGTTCATCGCGTTCTTCAACTACTCCAACATGGCCACGATCCTCGCGGTTTCGCTCTCCAATATGCTGACGGGCGCCAGCATCGGCCCTCTCTGGCTGCTGCTCGGGTTCATCGTTGTCGTGGTGCTGCTGGACTTCCTCATCACCGGTGCGATCGCCAAGTGGGCCATCTTCGCTCCGATCTTCGTTCCCCTGCTGATGCGTCTGGATGTGGAGCCGGAGTCGGTGCTGGCGGCTTACCGCGTGGCCGATTCGCCGATCAACATGATCACCCCCCTGAACGCGTATTTCGCGTTGGTTGTGGTGTTCTGCCAGAAGTACGACAAGAAGGCGGGTGTCGGCACCGTTGTCGCCCTGATGCTCCCCTATGTCGTGGTCCTGCTTGTGCTCTGGACCCTGCTGTTCGTCGCCTGGCAGCTCTTCGGCCTGCCTTGGGGTATCTGATCTTTTCCGTACCACATCGCTCGTCTCATGCCTCTTTCAACATTCTCCACAAGGAATGATCATCATGGCCGGTACCACCATCAATCTCGACACCAAGTCCGCCGAAGACCGCCTTCTCCGCTACCTCCGCATCGAGGGCGTCAGCGGGCATGAGAAAGCCATCTCGGACGAGATCATCGCCGATCTCAAGGCGCTGGGCGTCGCGCCATCCGACATCCACCAGGATTCCGCGCACGAGCGCATCCCGCTGCCGACCGAGGTCGGCAACCTTTACGCCTACCTGCCCGGCACGAAGCCCGGTCCGCGCATCATGTTCTCAACCCACCTCGACACCGTGCCCATCTGCGCCGGGGCCAAGCCGATGCGGAAGGACGGCCGGATCATCACCGATGGCAGCACGGGCCTCGGCGGTGACAACCGCACCGGCTGCGCCGTGCTCGTCACCATCGTCGAAACACTCCTGAAGAACAACCTCCCCCACCCTCCCATCACCCTGCTCTTCACCGTGCGGGAGGAAAGCGGCCTTCAGGGCGCCCGCAACATCGACCCGACCGATTTCAAGGAAGCCGCCATGTGCTTCAATGTGGACGGGAAGGTGCCCGCCGAACTGATCACCGGTGCGGTTGGCGCGGAATCATGGGAAGCCACCATCAAGGGCAAGGCCGCCCATGCGGGCGTGGCGCCGGAGAAGGGCATCTCGTCCACGCTGGTCGGCTCGGTCGCCATCGCGTCCGTGCATCGGGACGGCTGGTTCGGCAAGGTCGTCAAGCCGGACGGCAATGGCACGAGCAATGTGGGTATCTTCGGTGGACGGGACAACCAGCCTGCGGGTGATGCGACGAATGTCGTGACCGATTTCGTGTATCTCAAGGGTGAGACCCGAAGCCCGGACGCCGCGTTCGCCGCCCGAATCACCACCGCCTATCACGACGCGCTCAAGGCCGCCGTGTCCGCCGTCAAGGATTCCGGCGGAGCCACCGCCGAGCTCGAGTTCAAGGGTCAGCCCCAATATCCGTCCTTCAATCTCCCAGACGATTCCCCCGCGGTCAGCCACGCAAAGCGAGCGGCCGAGTCGCTGGGCCTGCCCGCCACCACCGTCTTCTCGAACGGCGGACTGGATGCCAACTGGCTGGTCAAGTACGGTGTGCCAACGGTCACCATCGGGGCCGGTCAGCACGAGATCCACACCGTGCATGAGTTCGTGGACCTCGCCCAGTACGCCGATGGTTGTCGCTTGGCGGTTGCACTCGCCGTGCTCGGCGCTTCATGAGTTGGGCGTGAGTGAGGTCGGAGAGGGGGGGGGGGGAGGAGGGGGGGAAGGCTCGGCCTTCTTCCCCTCTTTTTTCTTCCGCGCGGGCGACCGACCGACCCGCCCGATCTGGATCTGCCACGAGCCGAACCGCTCGCTGAGGAACTTGTATAGCGAAGCGCCCAAGAGCGTCCCGATCGCCACCGAGGCGAACACGAACACCGTCGCGACCAGTCCCTCCAGACCCTCCGTGGTATCACTGAGCATCCGCTTGACACTCAGCAGGCTCAATGCCCCCGGCACCAGCAGCCAGAAGCTGGGCAGGAATGTCACCATCGGCGGCGGCCCCCTGAACTTCAGGTGGATCAGGTAGCCCAGTGGCGTCGCCACCAGCGTCCCGAAGAAGCCGCTGAACTGGCTGCCGAACACCCCCGCGGACAGCCGCTGCGCCGTGAACGCCAGAATCAGCACCAGCAGCATCCACGGAAGCGCGTTCCGCGGCGCCGAAAAGTGCAGAAACACCCCGATACCGAACATCAACGCCCCGAACCAGGGAAGCCACGCGAACAGCGAGAACGCCACGACATCCGGCGTTGTGATGGGCGCGCCATCCAGCCGGAAGCCCACCACCATCGCCCCCGCGGCCAGGCCGAACGCAATCAGAAACAACTGCACGAAACCCGTGATCAACCGGCTCGTCCCGCTGACCATGTCGCCATAGGCCAGCTCGATCATGCCGAATGTCAGCATCGCACCGGGCAGGAAGGTCACCAGCGGCGGGATCAGCACATGCAGCGGATCCACCGGAAGCCCGTACCGCACCGCGATGAACACGATCGCGGACACCAGCGAGGCCGCGATCACCGGGAGCGTGACCGTGAAGAGCGATTTCTCGGTCATCATCGCCAGCTTGAGCAGCCCCACGATCGCGCCGAGGATCGCGGAGAACAGGACGCTCGCTGGCACGGGGTTCAGGATCATGGCCACGCCCGCCGCGAGCACGGTGTGCCCCAGCAACGCCCCGATCGTGCCGAACCGGGCGGGCCGCCGCGTGATGGCGGACAGCCGTGACGAGGCTTCCGCGATTGGCACCTTCCCCGTCTGCAGTTCCGTCCCGAGGTTGTACACATCCGCCATCTGGTCCAGCCGGAGGGTGCGCAAAGGCCCCTCGGCCAGCGTCACCCGCTCCTCCTCACCATCATGCATGCTGATGAAGATGGCCGTGGGAAACGCCACAACCCTGGCCCGACGCGCCCCGTAGGCCGTGGCGATCCGGCGGATCTGCAACTCAACATGGGCGGTCTGCTCCCCGCAGGCGAGGTACGCCTGGCCCAGCCGATAGAGGAAATCCAGCAGTTCCCCGGTCGTATGCACGGGTTGGCTCTTCTCGGTCATCAACGCCCTGCTTCTGGGTTGTGAAAGCCATCCGCCGCAGCGTGGATGATACCGATTCGCTCCCCTCGCCGCCCACCCGTTCCAGCTTCCCCCCCTCCTCCCCCCCCCCGTTTGCCGATTGCAAAGAACGAAAGTTGGCGGTCACGCCTGCCGCCCTGCACCGAGTTGTCCAACCCCACCGCCCGCCCTTCCCCCTCCCCCCACGGACTGGCCGGACCAAGCAGCGGCGTGCTATACTGGCCCGCACGGATGGCAAAGGACGAGTCGGTCCAAACCACGCCGCAGACCCAGCCCCTCGTGCAAACCCTGCGTTGTGTTCGATTGGCGGGTGTAGTTCAGTGGTAGAACGTCAGCTTCCCAAGCTGAATGTCGTCGGTTCGATCCCGATCACCCGCTTTCCAGCATCACCCCGCATTTGCTCGCTAAACCCCGCACCTGAGCGGGGTTTATGCTTGTTGGCTTCGGAGCGTTCAGCGTGGGCATCCTCGCGTCGTCTCGCATCGGGGATGCGTCGTTCCGCACTCCGAGTGCTGTGGGGAGTGCGGGCGCTCTGCGGCTGAGCATCATGTGTGCCCGTCGCAGCCTCCGCCTCCCGCGTGCCGGTGCTGATCGTCGGGAGTGCGTCCACCGCCTTCGACACATCCGCCAGGGCGAGCACCGTGTAGTGGGTGAGGGTGGTCCGGTAGTCGCCATGGCGCATGAGCCGTTGAGCGATCTGCGGAGCCACCCCGGCGCGGGCCAGCTGCGTGCCCAGCGTCGTCCGCAGGGCATGAAGATCGATCACGCGGCCGTCGTCGTCCGTGGTCACGATCCGGGTCTTCGGGCGCTTCACCTTGCCACGGCCTGCCATCACCGGCCGCCCCGCGGCATCGGTCACGGTCTCCTCCCGGGCCAGCCCAGCCCGTAGGAAGTCGCTGAGCTGCGTCCGCGAGGTCACGGCGGTCGAGAACACCCGAGCCTTCGGCATCGCCGGAGCGGACCGCAAGAGGCTCCGGAGGGCCTCTGTGAGCTGAGGGTGCATCGGGACCACATCGACCCGCTTCGCCTTGCCACCGCGGATCGTGATCGTCCCATCCTCGAAGCTCACATCGGACCAGGTGAGGGCCACCAGGTCACCCCGGCGCAGGCCGGCGAGGGCCGCCGCCAGATACCAGGCCTCCCGACCATGCTCACGCCCCACTTCGATCAGCCTGCCCAGCTCATCGTCGGTGAGCGGACGCCGAACCCGCCGCCGGTCGTTCCGCTCGTCCAGCTTGTGGACCACCCGGAGGGGGTTGGAGGGCACGCGAGAGGTCTTCACGCACCACTGAACGAACGCCACCGCGATCTGCCTGGCGAAGTTGGAAGAGCGAGCGGAGAGCCCCTCGTCCCGCATCTTCGCCATGTGGTGCTCCAGCTTCTCGCTGGTCAGGTCGGTCAGGCGCGTCGCCTTGGTGGACTCGAGCAGCCTGGCCAGGTGGGCGGCCTTCTGGTCCACATGGCGAGGATTCTGGCCGATCCGCCGGCAGTGCTCGATGTAGGCGTCCACATGCTCGCGAAGCGGGCGTCGAGCCTCCGTGGAGTAGCGATCCTGGTCCGGGTCGATCACGCCGTCCCGCCTCAGGGCGGCCTCGGAGAGCCGTTCCCGGAGGATGCGCTCGGCCGTTGCCCGATCGGTGGTGCGGGTGTTGTGCTCCTGCCGCCGGCCCTCGTGATCGAACCAGGCGATGATCCACGGGCGGCCATCACCACGCCGATAGATCGAACCCGTGCCCCGGTTCCTCAACCGCTTCGGCTTCTCGGAAGCCGGCTTGCGTGCCTTCGTCATGCTGTTCTCCAACCCTTGATGCGAAATTATGCCCCGGCGTGCGTGATCGTGCAAGCCGAAAGTCTCAGGATGCTTCTCGGTTCCGCTGCTGCTGGCGGCTCATTTTCTCGATTCGGGCGATGTTGGCCCGATCGGTGCGGTCAATGTCCGCCCGGCTGATCCGCTTTGACCCGCGATTGATGCCCGGGAGGCGATCCAGGAACCCCGCGAGAGCCGCGGCAGGATCGTCGATGCTCTCGTCCCCCCTGAGCCGCTCCCCGTTGGACACGACCAAGGCAAGCGTGATCGTCGGCTCGGCCGCGAACCTTGTCAGGTTCGGCTCCGTGATGCCGTACTCGCGGAGGGCGTTCTTCACGGCCTGCCGGTTGTTCGCGTCCAGCGGCTTGTCCGAACCATCCATCCCATCGTTCACCGGCGAAGCCCCGCTCTTATGTTCCGATGGATGTTCAATGGATGGATGGTTGTTATGTTTGCCCCTACTGCGTACAGGGGGCTGGTCTACCGGGTAGAGGGGGGGCTCTACCGCGTAGGGGGGGGCGGGTCTATCCGGTACAGGGGTAGGACCGCTGGGCACCCCTCTATCCGGTACAGGGCCCCCCCCCTCATCCTCGGGGTTTCTGGCCCGACGCCTCAACTCCGACAGGCTGAGCCAATGGGTGTTGGATTTGCGGTTGGCGTACGGGGTCGGCTCGGTTCGCTCGATGATGCCCACTTGCTGAAGGTGTTCGATCGCTCTGCGGGCGCTCTGCTCGCAGACCCCGGCGCTGCGGGCGATGTTGGGAACGCTCGCCCAGCATTCGCCCGAATCCCAGTCGATGTATGTGAACATCGCCAGTAGGACCGCTTGCTTTGGGCCGCGGAGCCCCGACCCCCGCACGGCCTCGGGCCACCCCGCCAGCTTGTTCTGCTTGCTCATCCCAGGCTGGCCCCCCGGACGGCCACCCACACGGCGGCCGAGCGGCCCGCGTCCGTGCGGCGCCGTCGGCCGGAATTCGTGACCAGGCCGTAGTCCACCAGTTCGCCGCGTCGGGGCGAGTAGGTCCGCAGCTTGATTCCGAGAGCCTTTTCGCCTTCCTCATCCGTCGATCCAGCGTTCCCGCACCCGATCAGGTAGCCGAGCACGCGGGCCTGCATGGCGCTCATCGCAGGTTCGATCCGCCTGGCCGCCTCCCGGGAGGTCGAGGGAGCGGATGCCCGCCAGGGCGCTCCGGGAGGCGGACGGCCCCCAGGCCGGGTACTGTGTCCGTGTGATCCCCCGACGCCGCCCACGCCCGCACGCGGGGCCGCGTCTTCCGGTTCGTGCTGATCGTTCACCGGCGGGCCCCCTTGTCCGTCTGGGCGGCGAGCCAGTCCTCCAACTCGCGGACGGGGTAGACCACGGCCCGGCCGATCCGGGCGTGCGGCAGCTCGCCGGCGTTCGTGAGGGACCAGAGCTTGCGTTCACCGATGCCCAGCGCCCGGGCGGCTTCCTTCGGGCGGAGGGCGAGGGCGGGGACCGGCGTCGTGCCGGCGTGGGGGATCTGAGCGGCCGTGCTCATGCGCGGGCCTCCTGTTGGGGGACGGACAAGCCCGCGCCGGAGCGGTACTCCAGAGTCTCGCGGACGGCTTCCAGGTTGAACATGCGGCGCCGCCCGACCCGCAGGCAGGGGATGCGCCCCGCGTCGGCTTCACGCTGAAGCCATGCGCGGGGAACGCCGAGCCGGTGGGCGGTCGGGCCGAGTGCCAGGAACTGGGGCCGAGTGCTCGTCATCCCCCGAGCATCGCACGGGTTCGCGGGGCACGGCATCGGTTTCCGGTCAGATTTCCGGCTTGTTCCGCTTCCTTCCGGCCTCTTCCTCTCTGGAAAGGGCCTGGTCGATCATCGCCGCCAGATGCGGCCAGCACTTCCGGACTTGTGGCATGGGATAGTGCCACCGCCCCTTGACCTTCTCACCCTGCAACCGACCGCTCAAGCGCGCCTTGATGAGCAGGTCGCTGTAAAGCTGGCCGCCTGTGGCCTTGTCGAACCACTTCGCCGAGCGGAAGGGTGGAGTTTTGGGCTCGGCTGCGTGCAGCGCGGTGTTGCTCCCGGCGGGTGCTTCTGTTGGAAAACTCAGAGGTGGCGGGCTGGTTTCGATGCAGGCATACAGCGTGTCAAACGCTTCCTGCAGTGCCGCAGTCAGGTCAGCCGCAGCCTCAGCTTCCGCGTCAAGCCGCGAGTTGGCGAGCGTATTGGGGAAGCCTGCCATAAACCCGTATGTGGTTCCCTCCTCCACCAAGGCAGCAGACCAGGCGTCCAACGCCGCCAGGGACAGCGGGACGGATTCGATGCGGCGGAACAGCCGGGCCGACCACGCATCTGCTCCCCGCCAGCTCTCGCCGTCCGCTATGCGACCGGCACCGTCCCGCAGAAGGCCAGCCGCGGCCTCGGTCGCCTTCCCCAGGTCTTTCAGCATCGGTTCCAATTCGCGTCGCCATGGGACCAGCAACGACGCACGCACTACCTCGAAAGGTGTGCGCGGGTCGCTTACGGGGCTGATCTGCATTGCGCAACGCAGATTCTTCAGCGTGTCGCAAAGCTGGTCGGCGGCACGCCATGCACTGCACAGCTCCACCGCCAATCTATGCGAGAGATTCTCGGCCAATGTCCAACCCTCCGCTGGACCGGGCGAGGGTGTCCCCCGGGTTGGAAGGGGACACCGCTCGCCCGCGTTGCCGGGTCGGGGATCAGCCGACGCGGGCCCAGGTGCGGAGAGGGTAGTGGCCAGAGCGGCAACGCGCAAACAAACACAACCGCACACTGTGATGCGGCATTCGGGGGTCACGGGGGGCACCCCCCTCCGGGAGGACCCAAAGCCCCCCACCCCCTGCCCGAGGCGGCGACACCCCACATTGCCCCCCAGTTTGGGGGGTGTCCGATGTCAGCTCGCTCAGCTGAAGTTGCCAATGCCCGCACGGTGGTGGCTACTCCGATGAGGCCGCGACCACCATCGCCGCGATGCCCGCCCGAACCGCTTCCGGCAGCCGACCCCAGGCGTCGATGACGGCCCCCAGACGGGCATCGGGCGGCTCCGCACCCTCCGCTTCTGCCCCCGAACTGCTGTGGGGAGTGCGGGCGCTTGAGGAACTGCTGTGGTGAATGCGGAGCCCATCGGGGTCGGCCTCATAAACCGCTGTCGGATCAGCATCTTCGGGCGGCGGCGCTCCGCTTCCCAAGCTGAATGTCGTCGGTTCGATCCCGATCACCCGCTTTCTGATCAAAGCCTGATTGACAAGAAACCCCGCCTCTCTGGGCGGAGTTTCTGTTTGCAGGATGCTTTGAGCATTCCGTGCCAATGCCTGTCGGCGGACACCGGGGATAGGCCTGGTGCTCGCTACGCCTTGGCCACCCGTTCCATCTCCGCGGCTGATGTGGGCACGGACGACGAGAGATTGCGGTTGCCTTCCTTCGTCACCAGGATGTCGTCCTCGATGCGGATGCCGATGCCCTTGTCCTGGAGATAAACGCCAGGCTCGATGGTGACCACCATGCCGGGCTTGAGTTCTTCGTGAGAGAGGCCGGGGTCGTGGACTTCCAGGCCGAGGTGGTGGCCGATGCCGTGGGGCATGAAGTCGCCGTAACCGGCCTTCTCCAGCACCGCGCGGGCGGCCTTGTCGGCATCGACCATCGTCGCACCGGGCTTGACAGCCTTGATCGCGGCCTGGTGCGCCTTCAGGACGGCGTTGTAGACGCTCCGCTGCTCTTCCGTGAACTTGCCGTTGAGCGGGAAGGTGCGGGTGATGTCCGCGGCATAACCGTTGATCGATGCGCCGCAGTCCAGCGTCAGAAGATCGCCATCCCTGGATGCCTGATCGTTCTGCTTGTAGTGCAGCACCACGCCGTTGGCGCCCGCGCCGACGATGGGGTCGAACGCCACACGCTTGGAGCCCGCATCCTCGAAGCCGCGGACGAGTTCCTGGTGCAGCGTGCGCTCGGAAACGCCGGGCTTGACGCTCTTCCACAGTCGCTCGATGCCGGACTTGGTGGCCGCGACGGCCGCCTCGATCTGTCGGATCTCCGCTGGACTCTTAACCATCCTCATGCCGACGATCAGATCCGAACGATCCTCGATCCCGCAGCCGGGGATGCGGGCCGCGACCTTCTGGAACAGTTCATAGTCCGGCCCGATCGGCTGGTTGTACGACGCGATGGGATGAAGCAAAGACAGCTTCCTGGTCCGCCGAGCCGCTTCGGTGAGCAGTCTGGGCAGCAGGGTGGTCCGCACGACGGTCTTGAATCCGGTCTGCTCGCGCAGCCCCTGGCCGAGCGGCTCGCGGAACCCGTCCCAGATCTCGTGCTCCGTGTTGGTCGGTCGGAGCATCAGGACCACACGCTTGTCCGGGTCGGGGGCGCTCGGGTCAAAGAAGACCATCCCCCCCACTTCGTCCAGAATGCCGGTCAGATACAGGAAATGGAAGTTGGGGTCCCAATCCCCCCGCAACGGCGGCCCGTGCTCGCCCGCCATGACGATCCCGACCGATCCCTTGAGCGACTTGAGCACCGCTTCACGCCGCTTGGCGTACTCCGACAACGCGATCCCGTCGAGCATCCGCATGTGTGTCCCTCTCCGTTCGGCCCGATCCGGGCCGGTTCAATCCACTTTCAATCCAGCCCCAACGCCGATCGGATGGCCCGCGTGGCCTTCTCCGATCGCAGCTCGGTCTTGCCAAACCCCGGACGGCCGCCAGCGGCGATCGCCGCGGCCTGCGCATCCGCATAGTTGCTGATGAGCATCGCGGGCACGCCCCGCGATGCGGCCTCGGCGATCAAACGCAGGCCCGACTCGTCCGTATACCAGCCATCCAGAACTCGGTTGACCAGCAGAAGATCCGGCGTGGATTTCCAGAGTTGTGATTCGTCCGTGTTCAGTTCCACCGAAGCTCCCGGCGCGGCATCCCGAACCGCACGGGTCAGCATCGATGCGTCCGGGCCGCAGTGGCCCACCAGCAACACCGTGATCTCAGCCATCCGACTCCTCATCCCCACCACGGTCCACAATCGAAACGCGAACTTCGTGCGCTCGAACCTCCATCACGATAGACCCCAACCGGAACGACCGGGGCTCCGTCCGGTGATCCCCCACCGCTTGAGCGGCGGGCTCCACCACCCGCCACCCGGCCCGATCCATGCCAACGCCGCCCGCGTCGCGCAGCACCATCCGCAACGCCTCACACCGCACCGCCAGAGGCATGCCGGCCAAGTGCTTGCGTCCAAGCACGACACCCCGGCCGCCCTCGGCTTTGCGGGTCGCCGCGTTGAGGGCCAACCGGGCTTCCCGTTCGATGACCTCCGCCGCCAGCATACAGATACCGGCGGTCACCGATGCCCGCTCGGCGGCATCGGGTCGGATGGCCTTGATCTCCGGGATCACCCGCGCGCGGATGGCGTTCCGCAGGAACGATTCATCCCGGTTGGACGCATCCTCTTTCCAGGCCCACCCGGTTTCCTGACAGATCCGCACGGCCTCGTCCCGCGACATGCCCAGCATCGGGCGAACCACCTTGATGCCATGCCCGGCCTTGCCCAGCGAACGCACGGCCCGAATACCACCCATCCCCCGTGGCCCAGCCCCGCGGATCAGCCGCATGAGCACCGTTTCCAGCTGGTCGTCCGCATGATGGGCGGTCACGATGTACCGACAGCCGTGCGAGTGGGCCATCTCGGCCAGGGCGGTGTAGCGGGTCCGCCGGGCAAGGGCTTCCAGATTGCCCTTCTGGGCCCGGACGGGTGCCTCAAACTCGGTGAAAGCGAGACCCAGACGCTCGGCCAGCGTGCGGGCCGCGTCCCGGTCGGCCAGCGCGTCCGCCCGGTCCCTTAGATCGTGAACCACATGCCCGATCACCGGCTCGGGCTTGACCACGGACAATGCGATGGCTAGAGCGATCGAATCCACGCCGGCCGAGCACGCGACCAGCGTCGGCCGATCACGGTCGGCCACATCCCGACCACCGGCGAGCCGTCTCCAAGCGGTGACAATCTTGCGCACGACGGGGTGCCCCCGCGACGGTCGCCCGCCCGATTCCGGGGAGTTCGCTGGCCGATGGTTGCCGGATTGGGGTTGAGATGATGCACCGGACACGCTCGGATGATATTGTGTAGATCAAGCCCGGCCCGCGCGGGCGTTCATCCGACCGCCTCGGACCCCGTCCCGGAGCAAGGATCGCCCCGATGATGTCCACCCCCTTCGGCCCGCTGCCCCCCGCCTCCCAACCTACCCCACCGCCCGCTACCCATCCCGCTCCACAGGCGGAAACCGAGCCCCAGGTCGCTTCGCCGTCTGCCCCTCCCCAGGCTGCCCCCGGCACCCCAACCGGCGATCAGACCATCCGTTCCCTGACACCCACCACCGCCGCCACCCAGCCGCGGACGGACTCGGACGCCATCATCACCGACCCGCAACCGATGACGCTGGAGGATCTGGCCCGGATGGAATCGCAAGAGCCCCGCATGACGGCGGAATCGCTACTCTCCTTCGCCAGAGAGACCGCGGACTCCCGGGATGCGTTCCCCGGCCTGCTGCTGGCCGTGGCGGTGCTGGCGGTGGTGTTCGTGCTGATGCGACGCCTGCGCCGCAGGCACGCCGAGCAGCCCTTCATCCCCTCGCCGCAAGACCGCATCGCGGCCATCCACGAGCGGGCAAACGCCTCGGCCAACCCCATCGAACGGGCCATGTCCGACGCAGAAGAACTCACGCGCCGGATGGCGGCCACCATGGAGAACAAGGCCGCTCGTCTGGAACTGCTGATCGAGGAAGCCGATCGCAAGCTGGAAGAACTCAACCGAGCCGTGGCCCAGGTTTCCCGAGCCGCCCCGGTCGCGGACCGCAACGGTCGGGCCGTGCGCACCATCGACCCCGCGCTTCTCGACCGTGCCCGGGTGGAGCAGGACCGCGCTGAACGCAACGGTTCCCATGAACTCACCCTCTCCAGTGGATCCAACGGCAGCGCAAGCACCCCGGCCTCTCAGACCGCTCCCGCGATCTCCGCCGTCCCCAACTACCCCGCAGACCCCGTGCATCGGCGCGTGTGGGCCTTGGCCGACGACGGCATGCCACCGCTGGATATCGCCCGTTCACTCAACCAGCCCGTGGGCCAGGTCGAACTGATTCTCAACCTGCGCAAGTCGGGGTGATCAGACGATCCACGCCCGCTCCACCCGCATCCCCTGCGCCAGTGTCGAGGCATCCGAGCCCTCGATCATGGTCGCCACCGGATAGGCGCAGTAGTCAAGGCTGAACGCGCCCGCCGGACGGTGGTTGCCGGACAGGCCCAGCCCGCCGAAGGGCAGCTTGGAGCTGGCACCCGCCGTGCCGCAGTTGATGTTGATGCAGCCTGCGCGGACCTCCGCGAGGAACCGCTCCTGGGCGGCGGCATCGGCGGTGAAGATGGAGGCCGCCAGGCCGTAGCGCGTGGCGTTGGCCTGCTCGACCGCGTCGTCCAGTGACTTCACCACGGCGATGCGGAGCATCGGCCCGAAGACTTCCTCGTCGCAGCCGCAGTCGTCCACATCCAGGGCGAACCGATCCACCAGGACGATGGAGGGCGTCAGATACCAGCCATCAAGGCCGGGTACCGCTGTGGATTCGAGGATCACCCGCCCGCCGTGCTGCGCGAAACGCCGTTCGGCGGCGAAGACCGCGTTACGAGCCTCCTCTGAAATGATCGGCCCCATGAATACGGGCTCACCGGAACGCGGATCGCCGATGATCAAGCTTGACGCGGCCTTCACGATCGCGGGGATCACCCGGTCCGCCACCGCCTCGTGAACGATGAGGCGTCGGGTGCTGGTGCAACGCTGGCCCGTGGTGTTGAACGCGCAACGGACCACCTCGACCACCGCCTGATACAGCTCCGCGTCTGGCATGATGACGGCCGGGTTGTTGCCGCCCATCTCCAACGCCACGATGCGGCCTGGGCGATCCAGGTTGGCCTCCATGATCCGCCGCCCCACGGGCCAAGAACCCGTGAACAGGATGCCGTCGATCCCGTCGTGGTTGACCAAGGCGCTCGCGGTGTCGGCCTTGCCCTGCACCAGATTCATCACACCTGGGGGAGCGTCCGACACGCGCAGGGCCTCGTCGAGCAGTTCCGCCAGCAGTTGCCCGACCGCCGGGGCCTTGTCCGACGGCTTGAAGACTACGGTGTTGCCGGTCAGCAGGGCGGGCACGATGTGCCCGTTGGGCAGGTGCGCGGGGAAGTTGTACGGCCCCACCACCGCCATCACGCCGTGCGGACGAAAATGGCACCGCGCTGTCTTCGCGCCCCCCATCGAGAACTCAAAGGTCTCGACACGGTGCCGCCCTGACCGCACGCCCTCCTCCAGCGTGATATCAACCTTGGCGGAGATCAGGCCGGCCTCCGCCTGGGACTCCCACATCGCCTTGCCCGTCTCTTCGCAGATCAGGTCGGCGATGCGGTCCTTGCGGGCTTTGGCCAGTTCCGCGAAGCGTCGGAGCACCTCGGCGCGGCGCTCGATCGGCCAACGCGACCATGCGGGCAGGGCAGCGCGGGCGGCGCCGACCGCGGCATCAACATCGCTGGGCCGGGAACCGCCGGACCACACGACGCGAGACGGGTGCGCTGGATTCCGGGACACGATGTCCGCACCGTTGATGGGCGACCACACGCCGCCGATCAGATGACTGGGCGAGCGAGACAAACCGTTTGCGGATGTGGTCATGCCTTCTTCCCTGCTTTGGCGTTGCTCTTCTTGCTTGTCTTCTTGCCCTTCGACGCGGCCCCGCGTTCCGCCGCACGACCCGCTTTAGGGTCCGGCGGAAGGGAACCGTCCAGCGGCGTGAAGCCCGCCGTCGCCCCCGTGGTCGCGCCCAACGCCTCGTACGCCTCGCGCGGCACGCACACCCGGCCCTGGCGGTCGAGGTGATACGGACTCTGCACCGCGAAGAACTCGCCGTCCTTGTCCAGCACCGACACGATCGCCTGGCCCACCGCGTCGGCGGGGGCGACGGGATCACCCAGCTCCAGCCGGCGCGTATCACGCACGATGGAGATTTCATCCGTCTTGGCGAACAGGTACGGCCCGCCGTCGAAAGGATCAACGAAGTTCTCGTACTTGAACCCCAGCTTCTCGAGCATGCGGCGCGCGGGGACGGTCTCCTTGCCCACCTCGCCGAACTGCATCCGCACCTCCGGCGGCAGGATGGAGAGCTGGATGTCGCCGATGGGCAGCAAGGCGGTCATGAACTCGCGGGAATACTGGCAGAAACGGTCCGCCTCGGTGTAGCTCAGCGGGATGAAGCGCCGGCCCAGGGCGTTCCAGATCATGTTCTCGCCGTCGCTGGTGATGGGCGCCATCATCTCGGCCAGCACCGTGGGACGGAACACCCGACGGTGCAGCCCGATGAAGTGGAACCGCACGCTGCTGATGAACCGGCCCAGCTTGTCCGGGTGGCCGCGGAACGACGGCTGGAGGATCAATCCTCCGATCTCGGTCGGCCCGCTCTCGTCCAGGTGAATCCGGGCGACGATCGTCTTGGTGCCGAACTTGAGCGTCTCCGAGTACTTCTCGCGCGTCTCCAACTTGAAGCACACATTGGGGTTGTTCGGCCCGCCCATCTGACTGACGATCTGGCTGGTGCCCAGGCAGCCGGGGCTGCGGGTGTCGTCCAGCACGAACATGAACAGCTCGGCCAGAGCAGTCTTCTCGCTGATGCCACCTGAGCCCGAGTGCCGCTTGGGCGTGAGTTGCTTGCGGTTCACACCCGCGGCCCGCTCGAAGCTGGCGCGCGAGTTGATGATCTTCTCGGTGATGATCTCCTGGTCGGCGGGGAGGTTGATGAAGTGGACCATCTTGGCCAGCTTCAGCAGCGTCGTCGCATCGTCCATCCTGGCTCGGCGAATCACGAACACGGTTCACATCCCTCGGTCAAAGCGGCGCGTCGTCCCGGGGACACGCCCGACCCGGCCGGTGAAACCGGGCCGCTCAGCCCTCGTTCGCAATGCGGGCCATCGCCCGCTCGATCACCTGGAAGACCCGCGGCCAGTCCTCCATCCGCATCGCCGGCAGCGGGGGCAGCATGCGGAGGTGGTACGGCCCGTGCCCGCAGTAGAACAGCATCACGCCTTCCTCATAGGCAACGCGGCACAACTTCATGACCTTGGCCTTCTCCCCGCCGAACGGCGTGAAGCGCATCATGCCGCCCACGCCGCCCACATGCTCCAGGGTGAAGGGAGCCTGGGGAAACCAGTCCGGATGCCGGGCCATCAGGCTGCTGACCTGCTCGCGGAAGGCGGCGTGGTGCCGGGCGAACTGGCCGGACGGGCCGTAGTAATCGCCCGTGCTCAGCAGATCGAGCAGGGCCGACCCGACCGAAAAATCCACGGAAGCCCCGGTGAAGGTGCCGCTGAGCAGCCCCGCCTTGGGGTTGTACTCCTCGGTGAACATCGTGGCGCACGCCTGCGTCATCTTGCCGACGCAGAACACATCCACGAACTCGCCCAGGTCGTACATCTCGTAGGCGAACATCCGCTCCGTGCGACCAAATCCCTGGATCTCGTCGTCCCAAACCGCGATGTTGTTGGCCTTGCACATCTCCATCAGCACGCGGAAGAAATCGCGGTTGGCCGTGTTGAACCCGCCCTCGCCCTGCACCAGCTCGAAGATGAAGCACGCGTAGTTCTTCGGGTAGCGGTCGATCAACTGCTGCAACCGTCGCACGCAGTGGTCGATGAACTTGGTCGCCCCGCCTGCCTGCTCCACCGCCGCGTCGTTCCAGAAAGGCATGTAATCAACCTGGGTGCTCAGAGGGATTCCCTCACGCCCCGCGTGCGAATCACCGATCTGGGCCATCGTCACCGACCGCCCCATGAAGCAGTGCTCGAACGCCAGCACACGGCTGGCCGGGAAGTGCTTCTGATAGCACACCTTCAACGCGCTCTCATTGGCCATCGCGCCGGAGGTGGTCATGAACGCGTGGCGCAGCCGCGAGTTCCGCGATGCCAGCTTCACCAGCTTCTCTCCGAACTCGTAGGCCGCGAACCCGCTCTGGAGGTTGCCGTGCTTGGTCGTGTCGTCCAGGGCGGCGGCCGCCTGCGCCCGGATCACCGCCGGGTGCGAGTGCCCCAGGAAGTGAACTCCGATCCCCGTGATCATGTCCCATTTGACCGAGCCATCGGCCATCTCGACCAGAGCGCCGTTGCCCACCCCGCTGGCGAGGGTCGGGTACAGCAGGGGCTTGCCCTTCACCTTGGCCGAACGGTCCAGCATCTCGTCGTACGACACCTTGAGATCCGGGTTCCCGGGGCGGATGTCGGTGATCCGTTCCGAGTGGGCGCGCACCCGCTCGACGATCGTCTCGATCGCCGAGGAGATCGCGGGGTCCTGGCGGATCTGGTCTCCAACGGTCGCTGTCATGGTCTGGCTGGTCATATGGGTATCAACTCCTCGTCACTGGCTCATCCAAGGCCGCGGAACCGCCCGCAGAGAGGCGCGCGACAAGAATCGCGAGCATCTGACAGCGTTCGACGAGGCTGGTCAGGTCGATCCATTCGTCCGGGGTGTGCAGCCCGCCGCCGCGCACGCCCAAGGTATCGATTGTTGGCAGGCCGGCATCCTGCATGATGTTCCCGTCGCACACCCCGCCCGTCTTCTCGAACGGGAGGGTCATCCCCAGGTCCTCGGCCACGCCACGCGCCCGCAGGGCCAGGGCCTGCGTCCCGGGGGTCAGCGGCTTGGCCGGCCGGTTGAAGCTGCGACGCACCATCACCCCCGGCATCGCGTCGGACTCGGTTTGGAGGTTGTCGAGCAACATGCCCAGTTCATCGGCCGATACGGGATCCGGGAAGCGTACATTCCCCCATGCCGCCGCCGAATCCGGCACCGCGTTCGTCGCCACCCCACCCCGCAGAGGCCCGATATTCGCAATAATTCCCGCCTCCGGGCGTGGCATCCTGGCGACCGCCAGGATGCACTCGGCCAGTTTGTTCACGGCCGAAACACCCTTCGAGAACTCCCGCCCGGCGTGGGCCGCCCGCCCCCAGCTCTCGATCATGAACTGGCCGGACCCCACCCGCTCGATGGCCAACGCCCCGCCAGGCAGCGCCGGCTCTAACGCCAGCCCGAAATCGTGCCCGGCTGCCTGATCCCGGATCGCCGCCTCGGAGTGGTAGGTCCCGGTCTCCTCATCCCCGTTCAGCAGGAAGGTCCACGAAGCCGGAATCCCCAGTTCTTCGAGCACTTCCAGGGCCGCCACCGCGATGACAAGACCGCCCTTCATGTCCACGCACCCCGGGCCGGTCGCCGTCTTGCCACCCGGCGCGATGCTCAGTTCCCGAAAGGGGCCTTTGGGGTCATGCACCGTGTCCATATGACCGGCGACCAGCACCCGCCCGTCGGTCGCTCCGCGAAGCCGAGCGCAGATCGATGTGGATGGAATATACCCCCCCCCTCCACCGCCATCCGTCCCCCCGCGAAGCCAGGCGGGCTTGGGATTCCCCGGAATCTGCCTGTGAGTAGCCCCGAGCACCTCCAGGCGACCGGCCAGCAGTTGACGGGTCAGCTCGATCCCATCCTGGTTGGAGCCACCAGTGGGGATCTCCACATGCAGCCGGAGGTCTTCAAGCAACGCGGATTCCCGTGCTGTCACGGCCCGCATGATCCTCTGTTCAAGACCGGAAATCGCCACGGGAGAGTTTAGCCCTTGCCCTGTCAAAAGCCCGATTCATCGCCCGGGAAGCATGCCCAGATCCAGAATCACCCCGTTCGGCATGAAGATGTCCGCGTTGAGCAGGTCGCTGGCCACGCTGGTCAAAACCAGGCAGTTCCGCCCGGAATCCGCGGCGTACAAAAGATCGCCGTCGCTCGGGCCCGCTTGACGCCCCATGCGTGGCTTCTGGACCTGCAAATGATAATGGGCGATCGCCCGATCGCTGAACCGGATCATGTCGCCGCTGGCCACGAACTTGTCATCGCCCAGGCGGTCGCGTGCCCGCGGCCGGAAGAGGACCACCCGGAACTGGTCGCCCTCCGCGGCCTCCAGAATCCCGCCGTACTCCGTGCTCGTGTCCTGACGATCCAGGGCGGCCTGCTCGATCAGGCCCGCACGCACACCCTCCTGTCGCAGGGCATCGTCCATGACCAGCACGGTCAACACATCACCCCATGACATCTGATCGGCACGATCGGCGAGCCGCTCGGAACGGCGACGCTGCCCGCGTGCGGCCTCGCGGGTCTGACGCGGCCGATCTTCAAGGCGCGCCCCTAGGTCACGGATCAGGCCCTGTCGGTCTTGTGTCAACCATGCGGGCCGGTGGGCGGCGACCCAGCGGACCGATTCGGCATGACGCAACTCCAGCCCGCGCCGCTGCTCGGCGGAAAGGCGGGCCACCGCCGCCGTGGCCTCGGCCCACCATGCCGCATTCCGGTTCCGCAGATCACCGTCCTCATTCCGGTACAAGCGTCGGAGCCATGCCAGTTCAGACCCGGTCCTCGGGATCGCGCCCAGATCACGGAGCGCGGCCCGGAGCATCTCGACATCGGCCGCCGACCCCGGTTCCGCATCCGGGGGCACCGGCTCGCCGATCAGACGCGCCCGCAACCGCCCGCTCGTATCCAGACGCGACAGCAACGCCCACGCATCATCCCGGGTGCGATCTTCCGCACGCAGGACCGCCCCTTGCTGCTCGCCGGACACCCAGCGGCTCGGACGGAGGAACACGGCGTAGACCGCCTCCTCCACACCAACACCCGGATTGAGCCGATCGATCGCCGCCCGCTCGGGCCGGGCCGAATCGGGCACATTGGGGCTGGTGCGTGCGAAGCTGCGGACCAGGGCGGGTGTCAGTTCCACCCATCCGCGCTCCACGCCCGCTTCGGCGAGCAGCCGCACAACGGCCGGCGACCGCTCTGTCGGGAGCATCAGCCGTGCCATGTTCAGCGAGTCCGCGAGCCCTTCTTCGCTGCGATCGCTCATCAACAACCGGATCAGGGTGATACGAACATTTTCCCCGGTAGAGTTGGACCACGCCAGACTCTTGAACGCCTCACGGGTCCGGTCTCTCACCCGGACACCGGCCTCGACCTCGGCCCATGCCTTCTCCGCGGCCGCGACCCGATCGCGATCCAGCAACTCGGGATTCCGGACATCGAGCAACGGATTGCCCGACGGTGTGAACTGCTTCGAGGAGGCGCACCCGATTCCCCCCATGACCAGACCCAGCCCAAAGGCCGCGGCCAAGAGTGCGATGATCCCACGATGCACAATGAAGCGGTGGTCTTCCATGACACTGCCAGTCTAGTCCATCCTGAACACCAGCCTCCCCCCCTCCCCCCCTTCCCCCCTTCCCCCCACCCCCCTCCCGCCCACCGCCCCCCGCATTCGCTTCCACACAGCCGGCGAACCACCATCGGTCGGAGGGGATTCAAAGTAACCATGCAAAAAGCCCCCCACGGTTGTGGGGGGCTTTTCTCTGAACAAGCGGAGAGGGGGGGATTCGAACCCCCGTTACGAGTTACCCCGTAAACACGGATTCCAGCCGTGCGCCTTCAACCACTCAGCCACCTCTCCGGGTGAATGGGTCCGCATGGTAGCCCGGATCCGGGCGTTCGGAAAGGGGCTGGAGACCGCCCGGGCTTTACCAGCCGAGCAGGTATCCGAAGATGAGCGGGGCCACGATGGTGGCATCGGATTCGACCATGAACCGGGGGGTGTCCGGGGCGATCTTTTCCCAAGTGATCTTCTCGGCCGGGATGGCTCCGGAGTACGACCCATAGCTGGTGGTCGAGTCGGAGATCTGGCAGAAGTAGCCCCACAGGGGGATATCCCGCTCCAGATCCTGCCGCATCATGGGGACCACGCAGATCGGGAAGTCGCCCGCGATGCCGCCCGCGATCTGGAAGAAGCCGATCGTGGTGCCGGTCGAGACCGTACTGGTGTAGAAATCCGCCAGGTGGACCATGTAGTCCAGGCCGGACTTGATGCAGCGGGGACTGGACAGGGTGCCGTCGATCACCCGAGCGGCGGCGATGTTGCCCAGGGTTGAGTCCTCCCAGCCGGGGACATACACCGGGATCCCGGCACGGGCGGCGGCCAGCAGCCACGAGTTCTTGGGGTCCGCCTGGTACGACGCCTCCAGCTCGCCCGAAAGCAGAGCGTCCATGAAAAACTCATGGGGGAACTTGGGGTTGCCCGTCCGGTCGGCCTCCTGCCAGCGCTTGAGCAGGACATGCTCAATGCGGCGAATAGCCTCTTCCTCGGGGATGCAGGTATCCGTTACCCGGTTGAGGTGGCGGTTGAGCAGGGCCTGCTCGTCGGCATCGTTGAGGTTCCGCCAGTCGGGGATGCGGACATAGTGGTCGTGGGCGACCAGGTTAAAAACATCCTCCTCCAGATTGGCCCCGGTACAGGTGATGGCGTGGACTTTGCCCTGGCGGATCATCTCGGCCAGCGAGCGTCCCAGTTCGGCCGTGCTCATGGCACCGGCGAGCGTGACCATCATCTTGCCTCCCTTGGCCAGGTGGGCCTCGTAGCCCTTGGCGGCATCCAAGGTGGCGGCGGCGTTGAAATGCCGGTAGTGCTCCTCCATGAAAGCTCGGATCGTCATCGATGTGTCTCCGGCACACCGGCGGGATGCCGGGGCGTGCTAGGGGCAGGGGGTGGTGGATGAAAAAAACCGAATGCGAAAAACAGCGACCCGGACGGTAGGCCGGGCCTCGCCGTCGGGCGGGAGGCTTCTAAACTCATGACATGACCACCGCCACGCCCCCAAGCCGCCCGTCCGCCGTCAACCAGGGTGCCGCCTGGAGTCCCCAGGACTCGGCCGACCTGTACCGCATCGCCAACTGGGGCGGCGGGTATTTTCGTGTCAACGACCTGGGGCAGGTCGAGGCGACCCCGACGGGGCCGAACGGGCCGCAGATCGACCTGCACGAGGTGATCCGGGGGCTTTCCGCCCGCGGGATCGACACGCCGGTGCTGCTGCGTTTCTCCGGCATCCTCGACCACCGCCTGCGTTCGCTGCGCCAGGCCTTCGAGACCTCGATTAAGGAAAACAACTACAAGGGCGACTACCTGGCGGTATACCCGGTCAAGGTGAACCAGCAGCGTCAGGTGGTGGACGAGGTGCGCGACTACGGGCACCGGCTGGGCTTTGGGCTGGAAGTGGGCTCCAAGCCCGAGCTGCTGGCGGTGCTGGGCATGACGGTGGGCACGCCCAACCAGCCGATCGTGTGCAACGGCTTCAAGGACGCCCGCTACATCGAGGCCGTGATCCTGGCGACCAAGCTCGGACGCCGGATCATCCCCGTGGTGGAGAATGTCAAGGAACTGCGCCTGATCATCCACTTTGCCGAGAAGCACAAGGTGCGTCCGACCATCGGCGTGCGTGTCAAGCTCGCCTCGGGCGGGTCCGGGCGATGGGCCGACTCGGTGGGTGTGAAGAGCAAGTTCGGCCTGACCATCGCCGAGCTGCTTGAGGCGGTGTCCACCCTGCGCCGCCACGACCTGCTCGACGGGCTCAAGCTCCTCCACTGCCACTCGGGAAGCCAGCTCCAGGACATCGCGCAGGTCAAGCGGTGCATCACCGAGCTGGCCCATGTCTTCGTGCAGCTCAAGCGGGAGGGCGCGGGCCTGACCATGATCGACATTGGCGGCGGGCTGGCCGTGGACTATCAGGGCAGCCAGACCAACCGCCCGTCGTCGATGAACTACTCGCTCGACGAGTATGCCTCCGATGTGGTGTACCGCATCGGCTCGGTGTGCGACGCGGCCGAGGTCGAGCACCCCACCATCGTGACCGAGTGTGGCCGGGCCATGGTCGCCCACAGCTCCGTGCTGGTGTTCGATGTGCTCGGATCGACAGGGCCTTCCGAACTGGTGGACCGCAACCTGATCGACGCCCCCTCGCATGAGGACGAGCCCCAGCCGATCCGCGACCTGCGAGCCGCGATCAGCGTGGCCGCCAAGGGCAACGGGCGCCTGGTCGAGTGCTTCCATGACGCGGAACGCGCCCGCGAGGAGGCCCTGACGCTCTTCAGCCTGGGATACCTGAGTCTTCAGGAGCGGGCGCTCTCGGAGCGGTTGTACTGGACCACCTGCTCGCTGATCCAGGAGGCGGTCCACAAGCGGGACGAGATCCCCGACTCCCTGGCCGGCATTGATGACCTGATGTGCGAGAACTACTTCTGCAACTTCTCGCTGTTCCAGTCGCTGCCGGACACCTGGGCGATCGACCAGTTGTTTCCGATCATGCCGATCCACCGATTGGGCGAAGAGCCGACCGAGCGGGCGGTGCTGGCGGACATCACCTGCGACTCGGACGGCAAGATCGATGGGTTCATCGGTGTCCAAGGCACGCCGGAGAAGACGATGGCCGTCCATGATCTCCGCAACGACCCGTACTACCTCGGCGTGTTCCTCGTCGGCGCGTACCAGGAAACGCTGGGCGACCTGCACAACCTGTTCGGCGACGCCCACGCGGTGCACATCGATGTCGAGGACGGCCAGTGGGTCATCGGCGAGGTGGTCAAGGGCGACTCGATCCGCGAGGTGCTCAGCTATGTCCAGTACGAACCGGACTCGCTCAGCCGTCACCTGGAGAAGGAATGCGAAAAGGCCGTGCGCACCGGCAGCATGTCCGTCCAGGAAAGCCGCATCCTCATCAACTTCTACGACAGCGGCCTGAACGGGTACACCTACCTGGACCCGGATGTGGACCTGGGGTGAACCGGAACGGGGTGGGGGGGCCAAAGCTCCAAACGGCAGAGCGATGAGTACCAAATCAGGAGAGGGTCGGGTGCCCGACATGTCTCCGGATTTGTTCCTTATCGCTCTGCCATTTGCACTTTCTCAGCCTCACCGCCCCTTGCGTTCGGCCCGCCGGACATGCTCCCGCGCACCTTCCACAACCCGATCCCAATCCATCGCCGGGCCGGGATCGATCTTGTTGCGCTGGACATGCGAGTGCCCAAGCACGCCGCGGAAGGAACGGAACTCGTCCGGTTCCAGAACGCGATCAAGCACCTGTCCGTCCGGACCTTCGGGATACTTCAGCTCGATGCCGGGCAACGCCCGATGCAGCGCGGCGGTGAGTTTGATGAGGGCGTCGTACTGCTCGGGGGTGAAGTCCCACATCACGAGATCGGAGCCGTTGATGGTTCCGGGCAGGGGTTCCGAGCGGGCCGGGTAGCCGATGAAGTCCGGGGTGCGGATGCCGCCATCCCCGAGTCGGGACGGGATGGTGATGCGGGTCCGTCCGGTTGCATCCGGCCCGTACCACTCGGCGAACGGACGCGCGTCCGGAGAGGCGTAGGCCCCGATGTGGGCGATCTCGATGCCCACGGAACGGTCATTGGCGATGGTGGCGTGCCAGGCCCGCTCCTTGACATCCAGCGTCTGGTAGATGGTGCCATCGATGTCGAGCATGAAGTGGACGGATAGGCCGCGCATGTCGTGAAGCACCCGGAAGCAGGTGCGGCTGGTGCCGCACACATCATAATGAAGGACAAACTGATCCACGACGCCGCGCAGCTCCTCGAGCGACCAGCCACCCCCCCTCACCCGCTCGTTCAGATCCGGGTCGTCGGTGCGGCGCTGGCCGTACCGGTTTGGCGTGTCGAGCGCGTCCTTGATGGCGTTCCAGGACGACTCATCCGCGCGGGCGAACCGGCGTTCGACTCGGTAGGCGTCGTAGCCGCCGGGGTCGGTCCAAAGGATGACCGGGGTGCCCGTGTGGAAGTACTGACCGGCGATGACGATCTCGTCGCCACGGCGTTCGAGGCGATCACCCGCCTGGGGCGCCTGCGCTCGGCACCCTGTCAGAATCAAGACCATCATCGGCAGAATCATGCCCATCCAACGCATCGCGGCCCTCCGTGCAGAACGGTTCGGGAGAGGGTATCGTGCTCGCCATGCTCACGCGGTTCTCATCTGATCTCAACGGCCTCGACTGGGTGGTGCTCGGAGGATACTTTGTCCTGCTGGCCTTCACCGGGATCTGGTACGCCCGGCGGGAACAGAAGAACACGGACGACTACTTCCTGGGCGGGCGAAAGATGCCGGCCTGGGCCGTGGGTGTGTCGATTGTGGCCACCAGCCTGTCGGCGGCGACCTTCATCGGGGTGCCGCAGCAGGGATACACCTCGGACATGTCGTACCTGAGCACGAACATCGGGATGGTCATCGCCGCGTTCGTGATCGCCTTCCTGTTCATCCCGGCCTTCTACCGCCGGCGGGTGCGGACCATCTATGAACTGCTCGACCAGCGATACGGTAAAGCGGCCATGCAGGCCACCAGCGGCGCGTACATGGCCGGGCGCGTCATGGCCAGCGGGGTGCGAATCTTCATCGGGGCCATCCCGGCCTCGATCATCCTCTTCGGCAAGGCTGGGCTCGAACCGGGCAACCTGTGTCTTGCGATCGGCATTCTGAGCGTGGTGGGGATCATCTACACGCTGGTCGGCGGCATCGCCAGCATCATCTGGACGGATGTGATCCAGATGGCGGTGATGCTCGGTTCGTGCGCCGTCGCCATCGGACTGATCGCCTGGCAACTGCCCATGTCAGCAGGGGAGGCCTGGTCGCTGCTGGCCGAGCCGGGGAGCGCGACCCCTGAAACCAGCAAACTCGCCCTGCTCCAGCCCCTGTCCACGCCCGATGCCTGGTGGACCAAGCCATTCTCCCTGCCCGCCATCCTCGTCGGCTTCACGCTGATGGGCATCGCCTCCTACGGCATGGACCAGGACCTGACGCAGCGGATGCTCACCTGCAAGGACGAAAAATCCGCGGCCCGCTCGGTCGTAGGCGGGATCCTGCTGGGCGTGCCGTCGGTGGCCATGTTCCTGACCGTGGGCCTGCTGCTCTGGCTGTTCTACCGCCACCCGGACGCCTGGACCGCCCAAGGGCTGGCGGCCCCGGCCATGCCGGAAGATTCTCGCCGCGTGTTTCTCGACTTCATTCTCGACCACATGCCCGTGGGCATGAGCGGGCTGATGATGGCGGGCCTCTTTGCGGCGGGCCTCTCCAGCATCAACAGCAGCAACAACGCGATGGCCTCCACTTTCGTCAACGACTTCTACCTGCGTGCACGACCCGGCAGGGACGAGCGGCACTACCTCATGGTGGGCCGGTGCGCCGTGGTGGCCTGGGGGGTCATCATGGGAGCCTTTGCGATGGTCTGTGTGTTCTGGCAGACCGAGGAGGGACGGCTGAAGGAAGAAAGCACGCTGCTAACCTTCGCGCTCTCGGTGATGACCTTCGCCTACGCGGGCATGATCCCGGTGTTTCTCACCGCGCTGCTCACGCGCCGCGGCAACACCGCAGGCGTCATCACCATGCTGGTGACCGGTTTCGTCGTGGTGCTCGGCATGCAGGATATTGTCTGGGTCCGGCTGGTTGATCTGGGAACCATGCGCGACGCGTTCCAAGCGGATCGTGCCGTCGATCCGATCGCTTCTCGCCCGTTCCTGCTCGTGCTGCTCGACATGGCCTTTGTGTGGAAACTGACCGTGGCGAGCCTGGTCGCATGGCTGACGGGCATGGCGGTGTGGCTGCTGACGCGGCATGAGGTCGGCTCCTGAGCACCAAAAACGGGAACGCCCCGGGCACATGTCCGGGGCGTTCCTTTTGGCTCATCAGCCTCTCGGGTCATCAGACCGGACCGCCGCGTTACGGGCAGCCCTGGTTGAACACGGCGATGAAGGCCGAAACATCGAAGAAGTTGAACAGGCCGTCGTTGTTGAAATCCGCGGTGGGATTCTGGGCATTGAAGAGCTGGATGAAGGCCGACACATCGAAGAAGTTCAACTGGCCGTCGCAGTTGATGTTGGCCTGGCTGTCGCAGGCGCAGGTCGGAACGCTGAACGGGCGGAGGACATAGACATCGCGGGCCGCGAAATCGAGGATCAGAAGAGTCTGGCTCCCTTCATCCCAGGCAAAGTCGTAATAGCCGACACCGGCGGGCAGCGAGACGGGCGAACCCGAGCCGTCCACGATGTTCATCGCGACTGACTCGCCGGACTTGGTGACGAGCTTGACCACATCCGCGAAGGGCTGGCCGCCGGAAGCGATCGCACGATCGTTGTAGATCACCAGATCGCCGCCCGTCAGACCGTGCAGGATCGCCACATTCTGGCCCGAGATAAACGGAGCGTTGTCGGTCCCGACCGAGACGCGGCTTGTGGTCTGGCCGTTCGCATCGCGGGTTGCCAGAACCAGCACATTGGCGGCCCGGGCCGCCATATCACCGGTGTTGGGATCAATGTCGAGGTCACGCCACAGCGTGCTGGTGTCGGGCTGGATGAGGGCCGGGCCGGACGGCGGGGCGTACGCGACCGCGAAGATGCTGTCCAGGTCGGGAACGGGATCACCCAGGCCGGGCTCATCGGGCAGGAGGTGGCCGAACGGGCCATTCTTCTCTTCCGCGGGGCCGGTGAATGGATCGAGTACGGAGGCCACGACGGGCCCGTCGGCGCCGAAGCCCTTCCCGTTGTATCCACGGTCCCAGCTCGGGCCAGCGACACCGCGCAGATCAATGGACTGGGCTTTGAGACTCAGCGAGCGGAGAAACCCACCCGAAGTCGAGGGCTTGTAGTTGAAGATCTTCACCTGATTGGACAGGCCGGAGTTGCCGAAGTCCACGGTGCCCAGCAAGCCGCGCTCGGCATCCCAGTCCAGACCTGTCCAGCCGCGGAAGTTGGCCACGGGGTTGGGTGCGGCGGCGAAGGAGCCTTCGACCACCGCGAACTGGCGTCCATCCGGTCCGAGCAGGAAATTCTGGACCTGAACGATCTGAAGACCGGGAATCGGGTTCGAGAAGTTGGCGAATCCCCCGATGTAGGCATCCGTGCCGTCAAAGGCGATCGAACTGGGGTTGTTGCCGATGAAGAAGGTGGGGCTGGTGGTGTCACTCAGGAGATCCACATCCTCAACCTGGACGAGCTGAAAGGTATAGTCCTGGGCCATGGCGGGCGAAATACCCATCGCCCCTGCGATGACAAATAGAGCCAAGCGGCTGCGGTTCATGTGTCCGTTCTCCCTCTGGAACTCATGATGGCTCCGGATCACTCCGGGCACTCTCGCGATGATTATATAACCTTGAGCCCCATTCCGAAAGAAGAACTTCTCGATTGGTGGCCCGGGCACGATGTTTCGGGAGAAACCCGGCAGAACGAAAGGCCTTTCTATTCCCGGTTCGTGTCCGAGAAATCCACAGCCAGTCGGCAGGCCCCGAGGGCGGCATGGAAGCGGGAACGCCCAAAATCCAGCCGCCAGCCTGTCGGGGCGATGCGGCTCAGGTCGGTCCGGATCGCCCGGTCGAGGGTCTGATGGTGCGGTTTCAACGCGAGTCCAAGGCCGCCGAGGATCAGAATGAGATCAGGCGTGTAAATCGCCAGACCGATGCGGACCGCCCGAACCAGAGCGAGCAAGGCCGGGTCAGTCGCGGGCAGGGACGCGAGCCGGGATGCGAAGTCGTCTCCCAGGCGGCCGCGCAGAGCGGCCACGCCCAAGTATGCCTCCAGCGAGTTGCGCCCACCGTCCGGGCCGATCGGTTCATCACCCCCCGGATTCCCCGCCGCCCCGGCGGGGAAGGAACCAATATCCACCTGCCCCAGATGCCCGATGGTGCCCGCACCGATGCGGAGCGGGTGCCCGCCCTCGACGAGACTTGCCCCCACACCGGTACCGATCGCAATCCCAAGCACGCGGCGCGCCGTCGGGTGGTCGCTTGCGGCATCGATGGTCGCGGCCTCGGCATCGCTGCACACACAGACTGGCCTTGGGCGACCGAGGGCCTCGGCCACGATGCGATCAAACGCATATCCCTCCAGACCGGGGACATTGACCGCCAGTTCGATGCAATCACCCGACGCGGCCCGTCGGCCCGGCACGCACAGACCGACCGCTCGGATGGCTGAACCCTCCGCAGACGCTCCCCCGCCTCCTCCCCCGAGCGCACCCACTGCCTCCGCGATGGCCAATCGGAGTCGGTCACGGTCCGGGCGTGCGTAGCCGGCGCTGACCCCGGTCCGTGAGGATCCATCCGGGTGGAGCAGGGCCGCCTTCACCGCGGTGCCTCCGATATCAATGCCGAGTGTGGTCACCGTGGATTCTTGCCTCAAGAACGGTCAGGGGCGTGGGATCGAATCAAGTTCGCCCTCTCGGATCACGCTTTCGAGCAGGTCCCGATCCGCCTGGTTCATCACGCCGTCCCGGTTGATATCCCGGGGCCGGCGGTACCATTCGTGCAGATCGTCGATGTCGACCACGCTGCTGCCGTCCAGGTCGAGATCGAACGGAACCGGCTCGGTGAGCAGGGCGTGCAGAATCAGCTGGTCGTTGTAGTCCACATCCCCGTCCCCGTCCAGGTCATACAGGTGGTGGATGCCGAAGTCGATCCCGCCCGGTCCGGGCCCGGTGTATGCGTTGAGAAACGCCTGGAGTTCACGCTCCCCTACCACCCCCCGCGCGTTGAAGCGGTGCTTACGGAACTGATCGCGGAAGATCACCCGATCCTCCGGGTCCATGATGCCGTTTCCGTTCAGCTCCGCGGCCTCGAACCCTGGCGGTGGTGGTCCCGGCGCAAAGCCCATGGCATACTCAAAGAACTGCCAGTCCCGCGCATCGATGTCGAAGTCGCGGTTGAAATCCGCGGTCTGAAAGGTCGCCTGGGTGAGCAGAAAGTTCCGCAGTTCGGTCCGCATGGACTGGTTCGCGAGAAGCGTCGCCGCGTCAAACAGGATGAAATCCTCGATGCCAACGCCCTTGGCCGCCCCCAACTGCTGTGCAAGGACCGGACGACTCTGATTCGTGAGGATGGCCAGACCCGCGACCACCCGTGCCGGCCCTGCCTGGTCCAGGGCGGACTGGAGGTCATTGCGGATGCCGAGGGCGCTGGTCGCGTAGGCCATCGGCACGATCTGCTCAAACCAGCCGTTCGCGGCCATGGTGGGCCAGTCCTGCATCTTGACTAGCTGGGACGAGTTCGTTATCGCCTGGGCGAAGACCGCCCCGGAGAACAGAACGGACGGCGACACCTCGTTGATCGCGTCATTCATCGCCTTCGCGGCGAGGGCGATGCGGTCACGACGAAAAGCAACCCACTGGCCCCAGAGCGGCGCGGTCGGTCCGCGAACGGCCACGAGCGGATCCACGCCGTGCTGACCGAAGAACGCCAGACGCGACTCAAAGTCGTACGAGTAAGGAGCGGGCTGACCGTCCGTGGTGTTGCTGTCCAGCGGGAACCGGTGGTAATCACTCTGGATGCCCCACAAACCCGGGTACGCCGCCAGTTCTCGGCAATACGCCGCCAGCTTGGCCTGCACCCCTGGCAAGCCGATGTTCACGAACACCTGGCCAGCGATGTCACCCATGTCGGTGTTCTCGTTGTGATCGACCACCTTCCACTCCGGGTGCTGATTCAGGATGTAATCGCCCGAACCCTGGAATGACCAGTAGGCCGTCTCCAGCCACGCATGGATGCGAAGACCCCGTGAAGCGCCGATGCGGATCGCATCCGCGAGGTAGTCGTGGGAAAAACGGCTCTGGAACACGGACGAGCTGTTCGTCGCGAGACCCCAATAGAATGTTTCGAGAAAAACATCGCGGATGCCGCACGCCGCCAGAGTCTGGAACATGGGATCCAGGTCCGAGACCGATGCGGGGGGGCGCATCCACACTCCGCGGATCTTCCTGCGGGTCTGCGCGTCCGGCGAAAGCGGGGCATTCACGCGAACGCCGAGATGATTGGCCACCGCACGGAACTGCCCGTCGGATGGACGGTTGGTCACCCGCTGCGCACCGTCATCATGGATGAATGCGCTGGATCCCCCACCATCCAGGTTGATCGCGTCCCACGCACCGAACTCCATCATCAACTCCGCCAGTTGGGGCAGGGTGACCCCATCGGACCAACCGGGCTGACGCCCGTCGATGACCATGAGGATGAGGGTTGCTCCGTCCTGCGAGACCCCCGCTGCGGTGCGCGGCGCACGGCTGCCCGGGTCAACCCGCGCCGTGGATCCAGTGTTCTCACCGTCCGTGACCAGTTGGGTGCCCGGCACAGAATCGGTGTTCGACGGACCAACCCCGGCCACGGCGTTCCGTGCCTGCTGCGCATCGGTGTTCGAGAATGCACCGACCACGGCCACCCCGTCAGTCTTGAACATCAGTGCCGGGTCATACGGGTTGGATTCATACCGGCGTGCCCCGGAGACAATCACGCCATCGGACACGCTCAGTCCGATGATGTCCGCCTTCCCTCCGGGCAATGTGGCGAAGAAGTTGGCATTGACCGCCAAACGAAGACTATTGGCCTGCTGCCACAGATCGGTGCGAGTCAGAACCGCCTCGGCCCCCGTTCCGGCCGGAGCGGGCGCGGTCACGACGATCTCAACCGTGGGATCACGCAGATCCACCGCGGCGACCCAGCCGCGGACCTGCCGCCCCTGCAAGCTGCGCTCGATCTGGGTCAGAACAACCGGATCCGCGATCGCGGGCACCACGCAGAGGGCCACGACCAACACAAGCATTGAACAGATCTTGGCAAACATATCAACCCCGAAATACGCATGAGAGCGGTGCATTGTGACCCACAATCGAAAAAAACTCACGGATCCGGCGGATAACGCATCATGGCCGGGCGTCGATCCGCGATCAGCTCCATGCGTGCGCTGCCCAGCACGGACCGGGGGAGGCGAATCTCCCCGAGGCTCTCCGTGATATGCACGACCCGAGCGGGCTCCGGCTTGGACCCGTCCTCGGGATGCAACAGCACCTGGTATTGACCCGACGGAACACCGAGCATCGAGAAAACCACCGAATCACCGTCGGGACGGCCCTGGATCAAGATGGGCAGCGGGCGCCAGCCTGCCGGGCGCAAAGGATGTGGCGCCTCACCTCTTCCCGCAACATCGTAAAACTCGGTCAGTTGGTCCGGGTACGCATCGAGCACGCCCCGGCTGAACCACCAAACATGCCCGCCACCGCCCGTCGCACGCACATGCTCGACGGACTGCCGGAGATCATCCCACGGCACGGGGTCCGGCTGGCTGCCGGTGATGAGAATACCGGCGAGCATATCGCTGACCCGAGCTCCGGCTCCGGCATCGTGCAGATTGGCGATCTGCTCATCCCAGGTCGCCTTGAACCCGGGCCAGGTGTACCGATAACACTGCGGGATGAACTCATCCCACCATGTCCCCTCCGCATTCCCCGGTTCCCACGCCGCCCAGCCCGGCCATTCGAGCAGATAGTTCTCCCAGCACCACGGGTAGGGGGCCGGGCTCAGTGAAACGATCAGACTAGGGCGTGCCTCGCGCAGCTCACGCACGAACTGCTGGGCGTACTCGTTGACCTTCTCGGCCCGCCAACGCATCCAGTGCGGGTCCTTCGGATCATCCGGCGGCGCGGCCCCCGAGTGCTCGTTGCGATACCATGCGACCGTAAAATCGTCGTATCCCATGGTGTAGTACGGCCAGACGATCCGATCATCGAGCTGCACGCCGTCAAGGTCGTAGCGATCGACCGCTTCGAGCACCAGATCCAGCAAAAAACGGCGTGTTTCCGGGTGCAATGGGTTCATCCAGACGAAGCCGTTCGGGGCGACCTCGCTGCCGTCGCTGTCGCGGCTGAGCCAGTGCGGGTACATCTCCCGCAGGTGGTTGCGTGTGTCCTTGTGGGCGGCCATGAAGCCGTACTCAAACCAGCCGATGATCATCAGGCCGTTGCGGTGGGCTTCCAGCACGGTCTCGCCTAGCAGATCGCGAGCCTCGACCGCGCGGTCCGGATCACCCGGGTCCTGCTTGATCAACGCGGGGCGTCGATCAACCCCGACCACGCGTTCAAGCACCTTCGACGGATACTGGGTATACCCGTTCTTCCACGCCTCGACATACACGGTGTTCAGCCCGATCGCTCGCAACCGACGCATCGTTTCCGCGGTGTCCGCATGGGATGCGATGTGATCGTTCCCCGTGGTCGTCAGCCAGACACCGCGGACTTCCGGTGAGGAGGCTGTCCGAGCCTGCGGTGCGCCTCCATTCGCGGCGGAAACACACCCCGCGACGGCTCCGAAAAACATTCCAAAGAGCACCGACTTGACGAAGTGGTTCAGCACGCGTCTACCCTTCGAGCACGGCGAGGGCAGCGGCCGCTCGCGGAGAAGCATTGGAACCGGGCATCGCCCGGATGGTGAATGACATGAGTGAAAACGGATCTTTCGCCCTCGGAATCATCGGCGCCGGCGGCATTTCCAACGCCCATTCCGCGGCCGCCAAGGACGCGGGCGGGCTCGTTCAGATCGTCGCGGTGGTCGATCCGAACGCGGAAGCCGCCACAAAGCTCGCCGATCAGCACGGCTCCAAGGTCTTCGGATCGATCGATGCCCTGTTCGATGCCGTGGATTCGGGCACGATCCGGCTCGATGGCGTGGTGCTCTGCACGCCCCCCACGGTGCGCGTGGATCCGATCCGTGCCGCCCTGCAACGCGGGATCGCCGTGCTCGCGGAGAAGCCGCTCGCCTCGAACCCCGAGGACGCGGCCCGCATTGTTGAGATCACCGATGCCCAGCCCGGCACCCTTTTCGGTCTCGCCTACTGCCACCGCTTCGCGCCGCCCGTGATCACTATGAAGAATCTGGTTGCATCGGGCAAAATCGGACGCCTGTCCCGGTTCGAGAACGCCTTCGCCTTCCATCATCCGCCCATGGCGGAACGGTGGATGTCCGATCCGGCCGTGTCGGGCGGTGGCTCGTTCATCGATACCGGCTGCCACTCGCTCGACCTGTTCCGCTACTTGGTCGGCCCGGCCGAGGTGGTCGGATCGGTCTACGACTATGACTGGAACGGCCGCGGCGAGTCCAGCGCCACCGTGCTGGTCAAAGCGACCGAGGGCCAACACACCGGCGTGGCGGGCGTGATCCTGGCGGGTTGGCTGGAGCCTGAGCGGTTCACCATTGACCTGATCGGCACCAGCGGGTCCCTGCACTACGACTACATGAAACCCACCGAGTTGGTGTACCGGCCCGGCATTGGGCAGCCCGAGGTGATTCCGGTCGAGTCTCACGAGGTCCGCTTCTCCCGTCAGCTTGCCCACTTCGCCCGTGCCGCCCAAGGCAAGGCCCCGCGAGGTGACCTGGCCGACGCACGGGACGGCCTCGGCGCGGCTGAGGCGGTTGACAATGCCGCCCGAGCCAGTAATGTTATATAATCTTTCGGCGATCGGTGCCATCCCTCCCCGATCAAAAAGAGCCCCGTGACCAAGAAATTGGATACGGGGATTTCGCCCAGGGCAATGCGCCCGTCGGGTTCTGACACCGTCTCCGAGGGAGAGACCCGTGATCGGATCAAACCGCCCAGACCACCCCCCCCAGCCCCCACCCGCGCCGACACCGGAGCGGGTTCCTGTCACGGTCTATGCCTCATCCAGCTCGGCCTCTCGGGCGGTGGCCCGTGAGATCGCGGAGTTGATCCGCGCCAAGTCCGCGCGGGGGGAGAAGACCGTGCTGGGTCTGGCGACCGGCTCAACCCCCCAGGCCGTGTACGACGAACTCGTGCGACTCCACCGCGAGGAGGGGCTGTCTTTCCGCGATGTGGTCAGTTTCAATCTGGACGAGTACTGGCCGATGGGTCCGGAGGAACTGCAGAGCTACCGGCGATTCATGCGCGAGCACCTGTTCGACCATGTGGACATCGACCCGACCAACACGCATGTGCCCGACGGCACCATCTCGCGTGATGATGTCGGGGGGTATTGCGAACGCTACGAGCGTGCCATCGCGGAGGCGGGCGGCGTCGATCTGCAGCTCCTTGGCATCGGCCGGACCGGGCATGTGGGTTTCAACGAACCTGGCTCACCCAAGGACAGCCGCACGCGCCTGATCACGCTGGATAAGGTCACGCGGATGGACGCGGCCAGCGATTTCTTCGGCGAATGGAATGTGCCGCACCAGGCCATCACCATGGGCGTCGGTTCGATCCTGGATGCCAAACGGGTGGTGCTGATGGGGTTCGGGGAGCACAAGGCCCCGATCGTGCGACGGGCGGTCGAGGGCGAGATCACCAACACGGTGGCGGCTTCATTTCTGCAGGAACACGCGAACGCCCGCTTCGTGCTCGACGAGGCCGCGGCGGCCGAGCTGACGCGTTTCAAGACGCCGTGGCTGCTGGGTCCGGTCAAGCGGTTCGGGCACTCGTGGGACGATGCCCGGCTCGTGAAACGGGCGGTGATCTGGCTGGCCCGCAGCCTCGGGAAGCCGATCCTCAAGCTGACCAACGAGGACTACAACGAGCACGGGCTTCAGGAACTGGTGGCCACCCGCGGCGGGGCGTACAAGGTCAACATCGAGGTGTTCAAGAACCTGCAGAAGACCATCACCGGCTGGCCCGGCGGCAAACCCGGCCGCCCGGCGTTCGTCCCTGGCAGGGGGGTTGACGACTCGAAACCGGACGATACCTTCCCCAAGCGGGTGATCGTGTTCAGCCCGCACCCGGACGACGATGTGATCTCGATGGGCGGCACCTTCATCCGGCTGTGCGACCAGGGGCACGAAGTGCATGTCGCGTACCAGACTTCGGGCAACATCGCCGTGTTCGATGATGAGGCAGCCAAGTTCGCTGATTTCACGCAGGAACTGTCGAGCGCCCTTGGCATCGCGACCGAGCAGATCTCCACGCTGACCGGTCGTGTGCAGGATTTCATCCGCAACAAGAAACCCGCCGAGGTCGATTCGGAAGAGATCCAGACCATCAAGGGCCTCATCCGCCGGGCCGAGGCCCGCGCGGGCGCCAAGTATTCCGGCGTGAAAGCTCAGAACATCCACTTCCTTGACATGCCCTTTTATGAGACCGGCAAGGTCAAGAAGAAGCCCTTGGGCGAGGACGACATCCGCATTGTGATGGACCTGCTCCAAAGCGTCAGACCGCAGTTGGTGTACGCGGCGGGCGATCTGTCGGACCCGCACGGCACGCACCGCGTGTGTCTGGCCGCCATCACCACCGCGCTGCACCGTCTTCAGAACGAGGCCTGGATGAAGGATTGCACCGTGTGGCTGTATCGCGGCGCATGGCAGGAATGGGGGGCCGAGGACATCGAGATGGCCGTCCCGCTCTCGCCCGAGGAAGTCGAACGCAAACGCATGGCGATCTTCAAGCACCAGAGCCAGAAGGACCGCGCCCTGTTCCCCGGCCCCAACGACCCGCGCGAGTTCTGGGAGCGGGCCGAGGACCGCAACCGGGCCACCGCCGAGCTGTATGACACGCTCGGGCTGCCCGAGTACCAGGCCATCGAGGGCTTCGTGACCTGGAAACCCAGCGCCGCGGACGGCTCGCTCGACGAGGCCGCTTCCGCGGCGGAGATCAAGCCGCTTGCACAGACGGGAGCGGGCCTTTGAGCGCCGCGCTGGGCGTGTGCTCGTGGTCGCTGCGTCCGACATCGCCGGGCGACCTCGTGGCGAAGATCAGGGAGTGCGGCGTGTCCGCGGTGCAGCTTGCGCTCGATCCGGTCCGCACGGGTGCCTGGGACGAGATCGAGACCGTCTCCATGCTGGACGGCGCGGGCATCGAGATCATCTCGGGCATGATGGCCACCGTCAGCGAGGACTATTCCACCCTCGACACCATCCGTGAGACCGGCGGTGTCCGGCCCGACCACACCTGGCCGGAGAATCTGGCCGCGGCCCGGCGCAACGCCGAACTGGCCGCCCGGATCGGGATCAACCTCGTGACATTCCACGCGGGCTTCATCCCGCACGATCACGGTGACCCCGAGTGGACCAAGCTGATCCATCGGCTCCGCGATCTGGTCGATGTCTTCCACGGCTGCGGTGTTCGCGTCGCCTTCGAGACCGGCCAGGAGGATGCCGCCACGCTTCTCGCGGCGATGGATGCGTTGGACCGCCCCGACGCCGGGATCAACTTCGACCCCGCGAACATGATTCTGTACAACATGGGCGATCCGGTTGACGCCCTGTCCAGACTGTGGCCGCGCGTCGAACAGGTGCATATCAAGGATGCCGTCTTCACCAGGATGCCTGGAAGCTGGGGCGAGGAAGTCCCCGCGGGAACGGGCGCAGTTGACTGGGGAGCATTCTTCGGCCTCGTCCGCGAGCACCTGAGCGACTGCGATCTCGTCATCGAGCGTGAGGCCGGGGATCAGCGTGTCCGGGATGTTCGCACCGCGGCCGCTCTGGTCCGCAAAGGCGCGGAATGGATCGAACAGCCATGACCACGCCCATCGGAATCGGTGTCATCGGCATGGGCTTCATGGGACAGACCCACACCCGTGCCTACCTCGCGGCCGCCGCGGACGGCTCGCCGTGCCTGCTGCGAGCGGTGTGTGATCGCGACGCGGATCGCCGCGCGGGTGTCATCACCGGGACGGGCAACATCGGCGCCGCCCAGGCGGGCGAACGGCTCTTCGACCCCGCCGAGGTGCGCGGCTATGCCGATCCGGCCGAACTTCTCGCCGATGAGTCCGTCCACCTCGTCAGCATCTGCACGCATACCGACACCCATGTGGATCTGGCCGTCCGGGCGTTGGACGCGGGCAAGCATGTGCTGGTCGAGAAGCCGGTGGCCGTCACGCTCCTCGAGATCCAGCGGCTGGCGGCGCGAGCCGCCGCCTCGGATCGGCTGTGTGTCCCAGCCATGTGCATCCGCCACTGGCCCGGCTGGGTGGATCTATACGGGATGATCGCCGAAGCCCGCTTCGGGCGTGCGGTCCATGCGCGGTTCGAACGGCTTGGCGCACCACCAGCTTGGGCGGGCGATTTCTACGCGGACTCCACCCGCAGCGGCGGAGCAATCTTTGATCTGCATGTCCATGACGCCGACTTCGCCATGAGCCTGTTCGGCCAGCCCGACTCGGTCAGCTCGATCGGGGATGCGCACCACATCAGCACCCAGATGCGATACCCGGACGGTCCGGCCGTCGCCACCGAGGGCGGATGGCTGAACGACCGCTCCTTTCCCTTCCGTATGGCCTACACCGTTGAGTTCGAACGGGCGGTGGTGACCTTCGATTCATCGCGTGATCCCGCCATGACCATCCACACCGAAGGCACCGCCACACCAGTCAGCCTGCCCACCCTGACCGGATATGACATGCAGGCCCGCGCTGTGATCGCGGCGATCGCCACGGGCACCGGGCGCGCCAGCCTGCCCACGATCGAGGATGCACTGGCCGTCACCCGGTTGATCGAAGCCGAGCGTCAGAGTGCCGCCACCGGCCAGCCGGTGACCACCAACCTCTGACCCCCCCCACCTCCCCATCCCACCACCACACACCGTATTGCCCCAGATACCAGGAGCTTGCAGTATGAACATCGGCGCCATCGGCATCGATTCCTCCCATCTCCCCGAGTTCACCCGTCGCATCAGGGAGATGCACGATGCGGGCGCGACCGCGTGCCGTGTCACGCATTTCTTCGACCCGGGCACGCACGAGTGGCAGCACCCGGACGGACCGGAGCAGAGCCGCAAGGATGTTGAATCGTGGAAACTCCGCGCCGAGGAACTCGGCGCGTGTCAGGTCGGATCGATGACCGAACTGCTCGATGCGGTGGACGGCGTCATGGTGCTGAACATCAACGGGCACCGCCACCTCGAACTCGCGAGCCCCGCGCTGGATCGGGGCATGCCGACCTATATCGACAAGCCCATGACCTGCTCGCTCGATCAGGCCCGGCTCCTGCTCGACAAGGCCAGATCATCCATGGCCCGCGCCTACAGCGCTTCTTCCCTTCGATTCGTCGAGGAGATCGAGAAACTCGATTTCAACGCTACGGGTCCGGTCGTTGCGATCGATGCCTTCGGCAACGGTGAACTGCTGGAGATGATGCCCCACCTCTGGCACTACGGCTGCCATTCCATCGAGCTGGTCGATGCCATCTTCAAGCGTTCCGGACAGGGTGGCGGTGTCGCCCGCGTATCCGCTCTCGCAATGGCCGACCGCCACCTGCTCGACATGGAGTACCGCGACGGCCGGTATGTCCGGATCCGAATGGACCGGAAAGCATCGTGGGCCTTCGGCGCCACGGTCCACGGCGAGAAGGGCGTTCAGCAGTTTGTCGTTGATTTTGCACCGGTCTACACCCGCCTGGTCGCCGGCATGGTGCGTTTCTTCGAGGGCGGCGAGGCCCCCGCCGCGCTCAGAGACATTGTTGAGAATGTGGCCGTCATGGAAGCGGGAAACCGGTCCATCGAGCAGAATGGGGCATGGATCGAGGTTCCTGCGATTGTCTGACCGCACGCTTTACCCACACAATCGCGTGGCCTGACCTTGGGAAGTTTCATCAAAGAAAACGCTTTCTCAAGTCCGATCATCAAAATCCGGCCCGATGCGACCGCTGCCCCTTGTGCAACACCTTCGGATTGTTATAGAATATTGATCGCCCCCTGGCATCCGCAACGGACGCCTGCGTATGGAGGCACGGGCCAACCCGCCGAGACCGGGCCCGGCTCGGTCCCGTGAGAGAACAGTGTCTCGAAAATCGACAGAGAGGGAGATGAGATGAAGAGCACCATGATCGCCACGCTCCTGGCGGCGGCAATCGCCGGAACCGCCAACGCCCAGATCCAGATGCGCGAAGTCCAGCGGATCGACCTGTTTGCACTGAACAACGACCAGAGTTCCGTCTTCATCGGCACGAATGTGTCCGCCATTGCGTGGAACGGCACGGATCTCTTCGCCGCCGGTTTCAACGGCGCTGCCGCTTCCGGAACCGGCATCGCCCGCTATTCGGGAGGGAGCTTCCAGCTCATGCAGTTCATCTCGGGCACACCCGGTGCCCGCGGGTTCTCCGGTCTGGATGTCAGCGGCAACCGCCTCGCCGCCGCCTATGACGACGGCGCGGCCGATGCTCAGGGTCTCCAGGTCTTTGATACCGATACCAACAGCGTGCTGTGGGCCAAGAACATCCGCGGCGGCTCCGGCACCGCTTTCGACCCCGGCTTCAACGGGGCTGGCGCGGGCGTGGCCTGGACCACCTTCGGCTCCGGCCGCCGGGCGCTGCAGGACACCGAAACCGGCGCGGATATCTTCACCACCGCCAACGGCATGATCATCAACCCGGGCTCCAGCACCTTTTGGCGCAGCATGGACTTTGCCGCCAACGGCAACATGGTCGCCCGCGTGGCGAACGACCTGACCCTCTACACCCGCACGGGTGAGAACTCCGGTTCGGCCAGCTATCTCGCGAACAACGGGGCCAACGGCGCGTCCGTCGCCGGACAGAATGTGGCCTATGTTGACAACTCCGCCTATGGCGACTTCGTCATCTGGAACGACCGGAGCGTCACCAGCTCCGGCCAGTCCGCTGACAACACCATCCGCGTCACGGATCTCAACGGCAACAGCCTGACGCTCTCGCTGGACCTCATCGGCGGCGGCACGCTGGCCGACGGCAACGGCTGGTACGATTTCTCTTGGGATGCCGCCTCGGGCACTCTCGCCGTGCTGGACTACACCAACCGCAATGTCCACATCTTCGCGGTTCCCGCCCCCGGTGCCGCCGGGCTGCTGGGGATGGCCGGGCTGATCGCCGCCCGCCGTCGCCGCTGATTTTTCCTGAGTTTTCGCCGGATCGGGCCTGACCGCCCGATCCGGGATTCATGACGACAAGACCCACGCTACAACCCGTTCGGAGTGAGCCTGGACGCCCGCTCTATGAACTCGTCCGCGACGCGGTGCGGGACGCGGTTGAGCGCGGCGTGTTCGATCCGGGTGAACGCATCCCCAGTACCAAGGCCCTGTCCGACACCCTTGAGGTTTCCCTCGTCACGGTACACCGGGCTCTTCAGGAACTGGTCGCCGCGGGCGTTCTCCGCCGCGGCCAGGGACGGGGCACTTTCGTCCACGAGGCGTACGCCCAGCCATCCCACCGCACCTCGACCATGCGGGTCGGCATCGTGTTCCACACCGAAGCCTCTCTGGCCGATTCCTATCACGGGCAGATCATGGAAGGTGTGCGACGCGGGGCCGAAGAGATCGGCGCCGACATCGTCCTGCTTCGCTACGGCGAAGATTGGCGCAACGAGTGCCAGGGGTATCTGTATGTCAACCCCTACAAAGCCCAGCTCGATCATTCGCCACGATTCGGACGACGCTCCGCCGTCAACGAAGGCACGCGCCAACCGACCATGGTCGTCGGGGCCCGAACCGAGGTTCCCACCGTCGGATGTCTCGACACCGACAACATCGCCCTGGCCGAATCAGCCGTGCAGCACCTGTTCGACCTCGGCCACCGCCGCATCGCGTTCGTCGGCGGCCAAGCCGATCTGACCAACAACATCGACCGCCTCGCCGGCTACCGCCAGGCGTGCCGGCGTCTCGGCATGCCCACCCCCGCGTGCCCGGAGTTGTCCGCACCCGGTTGGCAGCTCGATGAGCCCGGCCTCGCCAGGGCCGTGGCCATGCTGACCGCGCCGGACGCGCCGACCGCGGTGTTCGCCGCCGGTTACTACTTCGCGCTGAACATGTATACCGCGGCCAACCGCGCTGGCCTGACCATTCCCGGTGATGTGTCGATCGTCGGCGTGGACGATCCGCCCAGCGCGGTCCACCTTTCGCCCGCGTTGACAACCATGCGTCAGCCGCTGGTGGAAGTCGGCAAAGCCGCCATCCGTGAACTGCTCTCTCAGGTCAAGACCAGCAATCCGCCCGCGCGTCGGACACTCGACGCCGAACTCATCACACGCGAGTCGACGGCTCGTGCCACGGAAGAGGGGAACCGTGTCACCACCCGTCGCGCCGCAGGAGTCAAATCATGACCCCCGCCCACCCACCCCACGCAGACCACCCCCACTGTCACTGCCGCCGACGCGCCTTCACCCTGATCGAACTGCTGGTTGTCATCGCCATCATCGCGCTACTGATCGGCATCTTGCTGCCCGCCATCGGACGCGCCCGCGACACTGCCCGTGACATCATCTGTCAGACCAATGTCCGCTCCATCGGACAGGCCCTGATCATGTACGCGAACGACTCGAACGGACGCTACCCGCCCAATGTCAACGAAGGGCTCGACGAGAACGGAAATCCCGGCATTTACTGGTATCAGCGTCAGCGGATCGGCAACTACCTGCCCGACTTCGGCGGCAATGAAGCCGATGATGTGAACAGCCCCATCTCCTCCACCAGCGGCGGGGGTGTGTTCATCTGCCCGAATCATCCGGACGGCCAACGCTCGTACACCATGAACTATTACGCATCCGCCGGTATCTCGCTCGCGCCCGGAAGCGTCGCCAGCAACTACCAGACTCACCGGTACAACCGCATCAACAATGCCAACTACAACACCGGGACCGGCGGTGTCAGTTTCACGGATACCAGCGCCAACGAACCCGGCAAGACATTCCTGCTCAGCGAAGCCTGGGGGGTTTCAGGCATGCAGATCCAGAGCGAATGGCGTTGGTTCACCAACTCCGCCATCGGGATGCAGGGCCGCCCCGGTGAACGGTTCGGCGGTGCCGCCGGCATCAATGATTTCCCGGGCAATGCCTTCGGGACACGCGAGCCACGGGCGCCCGAAGGCGGATCCTACGATCGCGGCGGCGGTGCCAGGCCAACCCCACAGTCCTACCTGCCCTACTACCGTCACCCCCGGCGCAGTTCTGAACCATTCGGCCTCAAGGGGCGTGCGAACTTCGTCTTTATCGACAACCATGTCGAGTCCATTGACGCCCAGGAACTCTTTGATTCCAGCACCGGGCGGAGCACCTTCAAGGCCCTCTGGTCCAACGCCGACCGCCGTCTGGATGCCGAGAACAGCAGCAACGGCGGTTGATGGCTCGAACCCAGCCCGTTCCCGGGGATGCCGACCTTATGACGACCCCGCTCCAGCGTGCGATGATCGGCGTGGTGCTGATCCTTTCAACCCTCGCGGGCTCCTGTTCCGACCACCGCGCGGGTGGCAAGGGCATCACGCTGGAACTCTGGACACTGTCGCTGCGTCCCACCTTTACGACATACATGGAAGATCTGATCGATGCCTTCGAGGCACAGCACCCCGGCGTGCGTGTGCTCTGGGTCGATGTCCCGTTCAGCGCGGTCGAACGCAAGCTCATCGCCGCCGCGGCGGCCGGTCGAGCGCCGGATGTGGTCAACCTCTCCGACCTGATGTTCGCCCGCTTCGCCGGGGCGGGCGCGTTCCTTGAGTTAAGCGAGATCCTCGAAGGGCCGCCGGAATCCAGATACCACGATGGAGCCCTCGCCGTCGGCAGGCTGGCCGACGGCCTCTTTGGCCTGCCCTGGTATCTCACCACACAATCACGGATCGTCAACGAGGGGCTGCTCGGTGATCTCGGTGCGGACCCGGCAGCCATCGCGTCCGATTGGCCCACGCTGAGAACCCAGGCTAAGGCTCACTTCGCACGGACCGGATCCATCCTTTTCACGCAGCCGCTCGGCCAGGATTCTCAACTGCCCGTCATGATGCTGGCCGACGGAATCATCCCCTTTACCACTGATGCCGACGGCCGTCTGCGGGCCCGGCTCTCCAGCCACGAGGTCATTGAGTGGACGGGCCAATGGGTGGACCTCTACCGCAGCGGTGCGATGCCACGCCAGGCCGCGACGAACGGATTCGAGCATCTCATCGAGGTCTATCAGGATGAGCGTGTGGCCGTCCTGAACACCGGCGCCAACTTCCTCGGACGGGTCAAAGACGCTTCACCCCGCGTCTACGAGCGCACCACTGTGGCGGAACCCATAGTGGGTGCCCTCGGACGCGCCCACATCGCGGTCATGCCCGTGTGCGTCACTGCGGGCAGCCGTCACCCGCAGCTGGCCGCCAAGCTCGCGTGGTTCCTTACCAGCCCAGAAAACCAGCTTGCCTTCTGCCGACTGGCCCCCATCCTCCCCAGCACCCCCGCATCCCTGAATGACCCCTTCTTCAACGGACCGACCAAGGACGAAACCGAACGAGGCATCGAAAAAGTCGGCATGGCCCGGGCCATCGTGACCGATGCCCTCACGGACGGGGTCGCCTTTACTCCCGCACTCGAATGCTGGCCCACCCTGCGTCGATCCTTCAATGAGCACATCAAGCGGGCGCTGCTCTCGGACACCCCGGTCGATCGTGTTCTCGCCGACATCGAGCGTGACTGGAACCGCATCCTCGAGGATACCGATCGTGCCCGCGAACGATCCGGCACGCCGCGCATGTCCCTCGATGCCATCCCCCGTCCTGAGCCGATCGCCTCGGAGCCCGCCCGATGAGCGGCCTGCGTGCTCACAGACCTTTGACCCCCTGGCTGTTCCTGGCCCCCGCCCTGCTCGTGCTCGGGGTGTTCTTCGTCGGTTCGGCGGCCCAGGTGGTTGTGTATTCCTTCACGCGTTACTCCGCGTTCTCGCCACCCGAGTTTGTCGCCCTCGAGAACTACGCCGCCCTGCTCTCGGACCGCGTTTTCTGGCGGGCGATCGCCAACTCGTTCATCTATCTGCTTGTCACACCGGTGCTGATCGCCCTCTCGCTGACCGCGGCGCTGGTCATCGACTCGGGAATCCGTGCCGGCAAGCCGCTCCGGATTCTTCTGTTTCTGCCCGTTGTCACCCCCACGATCGTCGCCGCCATCGCCTGGCGGCTGGTGCTAAGTGAGGACAACGGCCTGCTCAACCAGGCAATCAACGGCCTGTTCGGCTGGACGGGCCTCACCGACATCCGCTGGCTCACCGAGCACCCGTACACGCTCTTTAGCGCGATGATGGTCACCGCCTGGAAGGGTTTCGGGTTCTACATGATGATCTTCCTGGCCGGGCTGATGCAGGTTCCATCCTCGACCAAGGAAGCCGCCGCGATCGACGGCGCCGGCCCCTGGGGCACATTCGTGCATGTCACGCTCCCGAGCCTGCGTCCCACTATCGCCCTCGTGGCCGTGATCTCCTCGATCTCCGCGCTCAAGGTCTTCGACGAACTCTTTGTCACCGTCCGCGGCGTGCCCATCGATCAGCAGACCGCGGTCCCGTACATCTATGACCTGGCGTTTGAGCAGGGTGCCTTCGGCGCGGCCTGCGCTGCGGGCGTGATCCTCTTTGCGATCATCCTGCTCTTCAGCCTGATCAATCTCCGTCTGTCCTCCGGTGGCAAGGGGGCCTCATGACCCACTCCACCACCCGCCCTTCCGGATGGACCCTCTCCGCATGGAGCGCGGCGGCACTCTTTGTCATCCTGGCGGTCGGACCGGCCATCTGGCTCGTCGTCGGAGCGTTCCAATCCACCGAGGCCGAGCTCAATACGCTCAGCGGCCCGTGGACCACCCGCAACTTCAAAGAGGCCGTCGGCGAGGGTGGCCTCGGTCTGGCTGCCATCAACTCGGTCATCGTCACACTCGCCCGGGCCGGGTTAAATGTGCTGCTGGCCGCTTTGGCGGCATACCCGCTGGCACGCCTCAGCTTCCGGGGTCGGGATTTCGTCTTCATCCTCGTGCTGGCCACCACCATGATCCCCGAGCAGGTCATCGTGGTGCCCATGTTCAAGATCGCGGCCGGGCTGGGTCTGTACGACTCGCTCGCGGGCGCGGTCATTCCGTTCTCGGTCTCCGCCTTCGGCATCTTCCTCTGCCGTCAGGCCTTTCTGGCGATCCCACGGGATCTTGAGGAGGCCGCCTGGATCGACGGCGCGGGCTCGCTGCGCATCTGGTGGTCCGTCATGCTCCCGCTGGCGGTGCCATCGCTCGCATTGCTCGCCCTCTTCAGCGTCATCGGCGCATGGTCTGATCTGCTCTGGCCTCTGATCATTCTCCAGAGCGAGCATAAGTTCACCCTCCCCGTCGCCATCAACAGAATGCTTGGCGTTTTCGCCACCAACCCGCGCGTGGCGTACGCCGCCTCCGTTCTCGCCATCATCCCCATCATCGTCTTCTTCCTCGCGGTCCAGCGCTGGCTTAAGCCCGAACTCTTCGGCGGCGCGGTGAAAGGCTGATCCCTTGGACACCATCCGCACCCCGGTCCTGATCGTCGGAGCTACCTGCGGGGGGGTCCCCGCCGCCCTTGCCTGCGCCCGCAACGGAGTCCGCTGCATCGTGGTCGAACCAAACCCCTGGGTCGGCGGCCAGCTCACCGCCCAAGCCGTCCCACCCGATGAGAATCCATGGGTAGAAGGCAACGGCCCCGACGCCCCCCGGGACTTCCGGGGCTGCACCGGCTCCTACGCCGACATGCGACAACGCGTCCGCGCGTGGTACCGCGCCAATCGCCCCCTCATCCCCAAGATGCGCGAGGACCCGCTGATGAACCCCGGCCGAGGCTGGGTCAGCCGCCTCTGCGCAGAACCACGCGTCATCGAGCGGGTTCTCCGTGACATGATCTCTGAGCCGCCCGCCCGGGGCATGATCGACCTCCGCACCGGGTGGCATCCCCACAGCGTCCAGACCCACGCGGACCGCATAACCGCCGCCACCTTCATCCGTCCCAGCACCGGCGAGGAACTCACCGTCGAGGCTGACTTCGTGCTCGATGCGACGGATCTGGGTGATGTCCTCGAACTCGGCGGCATCGAATCCCTCATCGGGGCCGAGGCCCGGCATGTCTTCGGCGAACTCCACGCACGGACCGACCTGCCCGCCGGGGCTGATTCCGACCCCCTCGATCAGCAGGCATTCTCCTGGTGCTTCGCCCTTGAACACCGCCCCGGCGAGAACCACACCATCGACCGCCCGTCGAACTATGACTTCTGGCGGTCATTCGTCCCTGACATGACCCCCCCCTGGACCGGCCCGCTGTTCAGCTGGACGGTGCCCACGCACACCGGCACCGAGGGACGCCACCTGCCGATGGTTCCCTGGCCGGACAAACCCGAGCAGGAGCAATGGGAGTTGTGGCGTTACCGCCGCATCGTGGACCGCGCGGCCTGCATGGAATCCAACGCCGCCCAGTTCCCGGATACCTGCCTCGTCAACTGGGTCCAGATGGACCACTGGTTGCACCCACTCCTCGGCGTTTCCCGCGCCGAACGGGATCTGGCCTATGACGCGGCCCGTGCCCAGTCCCGCTGCCTCGTCTACTGGATGCAGACCGATGCCCCACGCCACGACGGCGGCACGGGATATCCCGGGCTCAGGCTCCGGGGCGATGAGCTGGGCACGCCCGACGGTCTCGCGATGGCCGCGTACATCCGAGAACCACGCAGGCTCAAGGCCCGCGTCATGCTGACCGAAACGCATGTCGGAACCGAACAACGCAGATTGGACAACCGCCCAAACCAGAGCGCAACCCGCTGGGGCGTGGGCGAATCCTTCGCGGATTCCATCGCCATCGGCCACTATCCCATCGACCTGCACCCCTCCTGCGCCGGGCGGAACAATGTCTATGTCCCGGCCTGCCCGTTCCAGATCCCGCTGGGATCACTCGTTCCGGTTCGCGTGCGAAATCTGCTCAGCGCGGGCAAGGCGCTCGGCGTCTCGCATGTCGCCAACGGCTGCACTCGACTGCATCCCGTGGAATGGGCCGCGGGAGAAGCCGCGGGCCTGGCCGCCGCGTGGTGCGTGATCAACTCCACTGAACCGCACGCGGTATGCGACGATCCGAAGGCCACCGCCGCTGTCCGCGCCGCCGCCGAGAGCCAGGCCATACCCACCAGATGGCCTTGGGATTCCTGACCTATCCCATTCTGACCCATCACCGCACCAGCCCCACTCGCGGGGTCATTCCGAGAGCAGTGTCACCATCTCAAACGGTCGCAGTTCCAATCGCACCGTCGACCCCTCACGCCAACCTTCTCCATCCATGGCCCGCTCCAGTCCATCCACCCGCCGAACACGCGATCCGTGCGAGAACCCGATCTCCACACCCGCGTGCATCCCGCGTGTCTCGACCAACCGCAGCACCCGCCCTGGGCCGTCCGCCGCACGCTTGAATGCCGCGATCTCCACGCACGCCCCCGGCGTGGGCCGCACCTCGACCGGTGCGATGGCGGCCCCCGTGCGAATGACCCGCGGCACTTCCCCGAACGCTTCCGCGTGCGCATCCACCCCGGCCGCCCGCCAGTCCCCGCCGTGTGGCAGGTAGCCATACCTCAGCGTGTTCACACCCTGATCCGCCTCCGCGTCCGGGAATGTTGGTGATCGCAGCAGCGACATCCCCATCGTGCGCCCGTGGGCCGAACGGCCGTAGATCGCGTCCGCCAGAACCGCCAACCCGCGTCCGGGCTCGGACGCATCCATCCAGCGATGGCACGCGAACTCGAACGCGAAGCGGTCCCAGCTCGTGTTCCGATGGGTCGGGCGTGTGACGAAACCGAACTGCGTGCCCACCGTCACCCGCTCGCACGCGATCGGCACCGTGCTTTCCACGCGAAGCAACCGGTGCCGCTCACGCCAGTCAATCTCCGTCAGCACCTCGACCACGGGCGAGTCCGCATCCAACCGAAAAATCTGTGTATACGCGGAGGAACCCGCCCTGTGCGTCACCCGCACCTCCGCACGCAGCCCGTCGGCACGGATCACTTCAACGGCTGCGGGGCTGTCATTCGTCCAGACCAGATCCCGCTCATAATCCAGGTCGATGTCCCAGGCATCCCAGCTCATCGGCCGATCCCGATACAGCCGCAACTCGTTCAACGCCCGATCTGCCGCCAGATCCACACCGCCAGCGCACGCCAGATGCCCGATGCGCCCAGTCTCGTCGATCTCAAACGAAACCAGCCCGTTCGAAACCCGCTTCCCCTCCATCCGCACCGGGTGGGCCGGGATCACTTCCCGCATCGCATGAAGCCCAAAGGCCCCCGCTTCCACCAGGCACAGTCCTTCATCCTGCACGCCACACGCAACCACCACCCGCCGCGGAGCGGATGCCGTATTCAGGATGAACGGTTCATCACCCGGGCCAACCGCCGCACCCTGAACTTCCTCGGCAATCGCCGCGATCTCGGCATGGTCTCGGCGTGCATCCGCATACACCGGCCCGATCGACGATCCCGGCAGGATGTCATGGAACTGATTGAGCAGCGTCCGCTCCCAGGCTTCATCAAGCCGGGCCTGGACCTCCCCGATCGCAGCCTCCGACGAGGCCGCGCTGGTTTCTTCCCGCCCCCCGCCATATACCAACAGCTCCGCCGCCCGCAGTTCCCGCTCCGCCGCACGGTTCGCCCTCTTGAGCCATGCGTGCGTCGTCAGCACGCCACGGTGCAGTTCCAGATCCAACGCACCAACCCACACCGGCAGCCCCCCACAGCCTTCTTCCCCCGCACGCCGATCCTCTTCTTCCAACGCTTCCACGAATCCACGCACCGATCCCAACTCCGTTCGAGGCAACCCCTCACAGTCCGCCGCGGCATGGGCCCGTTCGAGCATGTCCGCGGTGGGACCGCCGCCACCATCGCCGAATCCGAACGGCTGCAACGCCACCGCCGCTCCGCTCAATCCCGCGATGTCACGCCCGCGCACATTCGCCGTCGCACGCCGAAGTTCCTTCGGTGTCAGCGTGGCGTTATAATCCCCCCCGGGTGTGTTGTGCCCGAGCACCTCCGACCCGTCCAGTCCCCGCCAACGGAACGAGGTGTGCGGGAAAGTGTTGCACTGGTTCCACGACAGCTTGTTCGTGATGAACACATCCGCCCCGCACGCTCGCATCACGGTCGGCAGGCACGCCGGAAACCCGAATGTATCCGGCAGGTACACGACCCGCTGCTCACCCCGTTTCATACCGAACCGAGACTCGAAGTACCGCACGCCGTACAGCATCTGCCGGACCAGCGACTCGCCCGACGGCACCAGCGCGTCCGGCTCGACCCACATCGCGCCCACCGGCTCCCATCGCCCTTCGGCCACCCGTGCCTTGATCCGCTCGAACACCGCCGTCGCATCCGTCTCCAGCCACCTGTACTGCTGCGGCTGCGAGCATATGAAATGCAACGCCGGATCGCGGTCCATCAGATCCAGCGTATTGGTCCACGAACGGACCACCTTCCGGCGGGTCTCCGCCAATGTCCACAACCACGCCGTGTCGATGTGCGCGTGCCCCACGCAGATCAGCCGCGGAGCCGAGCCCCCGGCCGACCGCCGCAACCCTTCATCCAGAATCGCCAGCACGCCCGAGGCGGAACCCGCCACATCCGTGTCCTCCAACGCATCCGCCCCCCGCCGCAGGCAGGCATACAGGTCCTGCCCGCGCACCGACTCGGGCTCCAGTTCGGCCAGCAACTGTGTTGCGAACAGCATCCGCTGGTGCAGCCGCCACACCGTCTCGTCAAACACCGCCAGCTCCGCACGCGTCACCAGACCGGGCGTGGCGGACCTCCACCGCTCTCCCCGCTCGCGGCTGTCCCAGGTGAACACCTGGTCACCGAACGGGTGGTTGCACGCCGCCTCCACCAGCACCTCGACAGACCGGTTCACATCCGACGCATCCACGCCCAGCAGCCGCAGATCCACCGCGTCCCGGTGCTCATCCAACCCCCGCACCGGATCCCCCCCAACCCAGACCGTTGCCTCCGTCCCCGCATCAAACCGAAGCCGGACCGCCTTGCCCGCAAAGCGTTCCGGCACCCGCCCACGCAACCGGAACCATGCCGTCGACCACACCGGTCCCCACGCGTGCGGCAGCCCCACCGCCTCAAACCGTGCCGCCCGCGTTTCCCCGATCGCAAACCGTCGGTCCGTCACCCACTTGCCCACTTCCAGCGGCTCGGAATCGGGATGGATCGCCGGTGCGATGACCTCCCGACAGAGCGTCTCGAACCGACGACGGAAGATTTGGGCATCAGCCTTCATGCGTGGCTCCACGGAACAGAGAATCTTCTATAATAATCCTCCTCGACCCCATGGACCATTTCCGCTTCACCTCGGGTCGCCTCCACGCGGAGGGTATCGCCACAGACACACTGGCCGATGCCCTCAGGCGACTTCCTCGCCCCGGAGTTCATCTGCCCGAGGTCCAACGCGGCGACCACCGGGCCATCTTCACCACGGGCGGATACGGCATGACCATGGCCCGCACCGACAACGACCAGCCCCTCCACGCGGAAGTCCTGATCGATGGCCATCGGGGCGTCCTCCCCCGCCCCCGGCAATCCGCGATGGATCTGCTGGTCCTTGCGCTAACTGAACGACCACTGCCAGGTTGAAACACGACAACCGCGTCCGGATCCCGGACGCGGTCGCTCAGTCAATCAATACCCCTCGCTCACTCGGCTGGGAACAGGAACTTCACCGCCTCCGGGAACCGCGCCGCCCAGGCCAGCTCATTGTGGTTCGCCTCATCGTCGATCCGCAGACGACGATCGGTATCCTTAAGCCCTGCCTTGGCAAGCCGTGCATCGATCTCCTTGGCCCACGCCCGATACATCCCGTTGCGCTCGGCATCACGGTCGCTGTTGCTCACTTCGCGCCCGCCCATCCCGACGAAGACGCGCTGCGGCCACGACTTCACCGAATCAAGGTACGCCCGGGCCGCGTCACCATTGTCCGGCAGCAGCGGCAGCGATTCCACGATCACCCGCCCGAACACATCCGGGTGCGTGGTCGCGGCGTACAGCGAGATGGCACCGCCAAGCGACGCGCCACCGATCCCGGTATTTTCCGGCCCGTCCGCGACGCGGAACGCCCGCTCCACGCGCGGCATCACCTCGCGGCGCATCCACTCCACGAACTCCGGACCCGCCGCTTCGTTGCCACGGATCGACCCGAACGGCAGATACTCCGTCAGGCGGTGCTCGCCCGCGTGGGGCACGCCCACGATGATGAGCGGACGGATCACGCCCGCCTCGATCAACTCCGTCGCCGTCTCATCCACGCCCCACTCGCCGGGCAGACCGGGCAGGGCCTCGAACACATTCTGACCATCCATCAAATACAGCACCGGGTACGAACGCCCCGCGTTCTCCGGCGCGTGGTAACCCGGCGGCAGCCACACCAGCAGATCCCGCGTCAGAGCTTCAGCCGCTCCGGGCCCTCCCTGGACGGGCAGGCGGCGGACATCGCCCGTCACTTCCAGCCGCCGATACGGCCCGGACTGACGCACCACATCCGCGAGCGCGGCCGGAATCCGAAACTGCGGCACCGTGATTTCAATCACCGGCCGCTCGCCGGGAGCCAGCTTCGATCGATCCACCTTTGGCAGCGAGCGGTTCTCCACCGGGTTGCCCGCGTCGTCCAACTCTTCACGGTCCCACCCCCCCATCGTCACCTTGTACGCGATGGTGGTGTTCGCCGGGATCTTGTCGATCACGATCTGCCACCGCGTGTCCGACCGCGGCGAGAGCACGAACTCCGGATCCGCCGGATTCCATCCGTTGATGCTCGAAGCAAAGTAAATCGGCTGGTCGGGCGTCGCGATGCGGGACGCGTCCTCCACCACGAGCACGAACCCCTGCGGCAGCAGTTCAGGCTGGACCATGTCAGGCTCCGAGATCACTTCGGCGGCGACCGTGGCCGCGAGCAGGACGGGAGCAAGCGAGGCGACGAGCACGCGGGACAAGAAGTTTCGCATCTGGATTCTCCGTGTGATGCATGATACCCAGCCAAAGAACAAGCCGCCCGCGCTGTGGGCGCGGGCGGCTCTCGAAGTGGTGTCCTAACCAAAGGACGAACTGGTCAGGTCTTACGGGCAACCGGCGTTGTACGCGGCCATGAAGCTCGAAATGTCGAAGAAGTTCCAGACACCGAACGGAGCTGCGATATCGGCGCTGGGGTTCTGGGCGTTGAAAGCCGCGATGAAGGCGGAGATGTCGAAGAAGTTCACCGCACCATCGCCGTTGAAGTCCGCCAGGCAGGGCTGCACGGGCGGGGCGCTCAGGTTGATGTGCTGGGTGCCAGCGATGGCGCTGAAGTCCAGATCGTTGAACCCGTCGCCGTCGGCATCACGCGGCCCGATGTTGGCCGACCCGTCCGGCAGGCCGCCGATGACCTGGTTGGACAGGTAATCGAACCCGGCGTTGGAGATCCAGCCGGCCATCAGGATGTCCTGCTGCCCGTCCCATCCCAACTCGTCCAGGTCGATCGAGATCTCGATGCCGGAGTTGACGGCCTTGACCGCCGCCGGGTCGGCCGTGGTGCCCGTCACACCGCCCACATTGGAGTTGTTGAACCCCACGCGGATCAGCTCGGAGATTGGGGCGAACGGATTCGCACCCGTCAGACGCGGGGCATACTCGGTGTAAAGCCCGCCCAGCGAGCCGTCCTGGATGTCCACGCGAGGTCCATCGAACAGCATCATCGGAACCGTGGCGATCGATCCACCGTCGTACGCGCCGTAGTCCGTGATCACGCCGAAGAACGGATCGAGGGCGGCACCGTTGGTGCGCAGCGTCGCGGCGTCCGAGTAGCGGACGACCGCGCCACTCCCGCCATCGACGCCCGTGTTCACATTCAGCCAGTAGTCCGCCTCAAAGCCGGCATCGAACTTGATCCCGGCGTTGCTGTTCAGGCCGTTGTACGAGATATCCACATTGTCGCCGCGGAGCTCGTTCTGGCCACCCGGAGCGACATCGAAGAACAACTGCAGCTTGTTGTAGTTGACCTCCATGTTCGCCGCGATAAAGACATGCAAACGGTTGTTCGCGGTGTCGATGTACGCACGGACATTGTTCAGTTCCGAGCCGTACGCCCAGTCGGCGTCCGGGGCGACGGGGGTCGGCGAGGCGGGATTGCCCTCGACGCCCTGGGTGTTGGAGTTGTCGATCGCCAGCCCGATCGCCGGAGCGCCCGAGTCGCCCCCGGCCACCGTGCCGGCCCCGGCCGCGCCATAGCCGGTGATGTTGCCGGCCAGGGCCACCGACCCGCTGACCAGGCTGCCGAACCACGCACGCGGCACATTCACGGTATCACCGTTGCCATCGTGGTCGAAGGTGTCAACCGAGAGCACATGGTTCGCAGTGAAGCCCGTGTCGAACACCAGGCCCGACTGCCCGCTCGGGATGAACCCACCGGACCCGCCCACGCCGGACAGCGTGCCCATGCCGCCCGCGCCGGTATCCAGGTAGATGTCGAGCCCGTTGCCGTTCACTTCCAGATTGCCCGCGACGAAGATGTACAGGTTGGTCGCGTCCTTGGCCATGTAAACCGCGTTGATCTCCGAACCACCGCCGTTCGGGCCGGTGCCGTCCACCGTGCCATCGGTCTCGTTGCCGAACCCCGTGTAGTTCTGGGTCAGAAACACCCGCGTGTACGACGAACCGGCCACCCCGCCGTCCAGCACGCCGTCCAGCGTGCGGCTGCCCGACGCGATCGCGCCCAGGTTCACCTGCACATGCTGCGTCGTGCCCGCCAGATTCCCCGCGTTAAAATCCTGCGGCCCGCCCAGATTCAGCGTGTCGATCGGCAGCGCGCCGATGATCTGGTTGCTCTTGAAGCTCCGGTCCCCAGAGTTCACCCAGCCGGCAATCCGGATGGTCTCGTTTCCGCTCAGGCCCAGCGCCGCCAGCGGCACACGGATCTCCACACCCCGGTCCACCTCCTGGGGATTGCCGAAGTTGCCCCCAGTGAAATCACCGGCCTTGTTGTCTCCAAAGCCCGTCGGGACATTGTTGAACCAGATGATGTCGCTGTAGTACGCGCCCTCGGTCGCCGGGTTGAACCGGCCATCCGTCGTCGGCTGCGCGAGAGCCATCCCCGCCGCAGCGCACAATGACGCCGCGGAAACCATGCTGCGGATCTTCATTTAGTACTCCCTCATCTGAAACACACCGGCGGCTTCCCACCGAACTGCCCATTCATGGCACACGCCACAATCGGAGTATGCCACAGGATTTTCAGCATAGCGAAACTCGTTTCCGCAAGCCAGAGTAATCTGGCGTTTTTGACTCCCGCCCAAAAACCAACTCCGAGCTTATCAGTCCCTCTCCGCCCGCAATGTCCGAACCCGAACCGGCCCCTTTCGGGCCAGTTCCTTCCCAATACCCCAGCCCTGGGGCACACTCCCGAAAGCGGGTTCCCCGCTTCTGGCAACCGCCACCTCCACCATCACCCCACTCTCCCCCAACCCTCCCATCCCCCCCAACCACCGGCGGACCACGACCCCGTCCAGCATCTCATCCCCACCCGGGACCACCTCCACCAGCCCGAATCGCAGCACCTGGCCCACCTCCGGGTCGGACCGCAACCGCATTAACGCCGCCACCTCCTCCCGGAACGCGACATCCAACTCCGCTCCCCCCCACGGGATCGGCCGCCGGTTGTCCGGATCGTCCGCCCCCGTCATCGCGAACTCGTCCCCGTTGTAGATCATGGGGGAGCCCGGCAGCACGGTCAGCAGCGCGAACGCCGCCAGCAGCCGCCGCTTCGCGTCCTCGCTCACGGTGTCGCGGTCATACCGCCCCGAACTGGGCGCGGCCCCGCTGTCGAACTGCCTCGAAAAATCGTTCTGCATCAGCGACGCTCCCCGCTCCGTGTCGTGCGAGGCGATCAGCGTCATCTGCGCCAGATCATGCGCGGGGTGATGGTTCAACGCCCCGTGAACACGGGCCGCGAAACGCGGCGCGTCGGTTTCCTCCCGCGCCTGGGACAGCCAGTCCGCGATCGGATAAGTCAGCGGATAGTTCATCTGCGCGTCGAACGCCACACCGTTGAACCACAGCTCCGCGTCCGCCCAGATCTCCCCGACCAACAACGCGTCCGGGTTGATCGACCGCACCAGCCCCCGCCAGTCCGACCAGAACCGCCGCCCGATGTCCGGCGCGACATCCAGCCGCCAGCCGTCGATCCCGTCGCTCGGATCACCGTCCCCGTTCGGGTCCATCCAGCGGCGCGTCACCGCTTCGATGTGGGCCTTCGGCCCCGGCGTGAGATCACCATCGGGCGTCTGCCGGAACTCCGGCAGCCCCCCGTTGGGCCGGTCCCACGCCTCGTATGACATCACCCGCCCTCGTCAAAGTGGACCCAGAACCAGTCCGCGTACACCGAACTCCGCCCCTTCTCCAGCGCATCCAGGAACGCGAAGTGGTCCGTGCCCACATGGTTCCACACGCCGTCCAGAATCACCCGCATCCCGCGTTTGCGGGCTTCTGGCAGCAGCACCTCAATGAGATACCGGTCCGCGGGTTCCCACCCCCAGGTCGTCTCGTCCAACGGATCCTCACCACTCCGGTCGACCAACTCCGGAACACCGGGATGGCCCAGCGTCGGGTCCACATGCCGATGGTCACTGGCCTCGTACTTGTGCAGCGACCGCGCCTCGAACACCGGGCACAAGTACAACCCCGTCACCCCCAACGAGGCCAGTTCATCCAACTCCTCGACCACCCCTTCCAGGTCGCCGCCGTACCGCTTCTGGAAGATCACCTGCCCGGCGGCCCCCCACCACCGATCCGGATCATTCGAGAAAAACCACGGCCGTGCGATCCGCCGATTCCAGTGCAGCTCGATCTCCTCGATCGTCACCTCATCGATCGGCTGATCCCATCCCACCGTGGTCGAATCCCAATCGCGCGGATCGTTCTCCGGATTGCCGTTGCGGAACCGCTCCGGGAAGACCTGGTACCACACGATGCCCTTGGACCAGTCCGGCACCTCCGCCCGCGTCACCGGCCCCGGCGTGAAAAACAGAGTGCGAACCTCCCCCTCCCCGGTGGCCCGGCTCAGGGGGGCCGAGCCGGGTCTGGTTACGCCAATCTCCAGCCGAACTGTCCTGCCCTCCGCCAACCCGCCGGGCACGACCAGCCGTGCAACCCACGCGCCGGACCCGTCCGCACGGAACGGAACCGACCCACCACCCGATCCCGCCAGCCGCACCCCGACCCCATGGGGCATCTCTCCACTCAGAAAACGCACCTCCAGAACACCCGGGTCTCGAGAGATCAGCCGCACCTCCGCCTCCGACGGCCCGGCAAGACCCGGCACAACACCCCATGCCTGAAAAACTGGCAGAACAATGAGCGAGACGACGACGAGCGAAACAATGACAGAAGAACGAAAGCACATTCGGTTGACCTCGGGCGGGGCTTTCTGTTAGACTCTGAGTTGAGGGACAGGGCCGCCCACCGGCGGCCGGTAAGCATGAGGCCGGCCTGACCGGCATCGAGGGAACTATGTCGATACGGTACCGCGCGGGACGCCGCCAAGGCGCTTTCACGCTGATTGAACTCCTGGTCGTCATCGCGATCATCGCACTGCTCATCGGCATCCTGCTCCCGGCCATCGGAAAAGCACGCCAAACCGCCCAGGATGTCAAGTGCAAGGCGAACCTCCGCGGGATTGGGGTCGGTATGATCCTGTACGCGAACGACAACAGGGACTGGTTTCCCGTGCTGCCCACCTCCCACGGCGGCTGGCCGACCGACGGATCCACGCCCTCCCGAATCGAGATTATCGATACCCAGCACAAACTCGGAGGCGTTGCTGGCGTGTTCAGCACACTTCAGATCGGAGACGGCACCTTCACCGAATCCGGCATTAGCGGCGATGTCGGTTTTACGGGAAACCCTTCGATGGGAGCGGCAGGTCTCGGTTACTACCCGAACCGCTCCAATACTCCGCTCATGGCAAACTACATGGACAGTGTCGAACCTCTGTACTGCCCGCGCGACAAGGAAGACAGCTACTTCGGTCGAAACAACAATCAGATTGAGAACGCTCGGTTTGCCAGCCCAATCCGCGTCGCCAAGACGCCAACCGCCCCCATGAGCACACGCGATGTCATCTCGTACAATGTCAGCTATCTCTACTTCGCCGGTCTGAAGCAGAACGATCGCGTCCTCAACGCCATCCCCCTTATGGGTGATGAAACTGTCACAAACGACATTGCGATGAACGCCTTCTTTGGATTCGGCTGGGTCACCAATACTCCAGGCAGCGAACCCCAAAGCACGCTCGATCTCGTCCGCTTCAATGCAGCCACAGGGTACAGCGCACGCGATAATCACGGCGACAAGGGCGGCAATTTTGTTTTCTCAGACGGCCATGTCGAGTTTGTCGAAAAGAATCCACAACGGACTTTTTTCGCACGGGCCAGTCCGACCGTCAACCGCTATGACGGAAATGGCAATGTAATCGGCCAAGATGTCGTTTCCCAAGCTGAGCGTGACATTGCTCGGACAGAAGGAAAAAGCATCAATCTGATCGATCCAAACCGCAGTCGGTTCATTCGCACGATCGATTGATACTTTGACAACTGAGCCTACTTCAGCGAGTACCATCTAAATTCTCCCTGCCCAACCTAGGACGGCACCGTGACCGATCTCCCCACCGCGCGCCCAGGAAACTCGGCTCCCAAACGCCGCTGGCTCGGCGGCCTCTTCGGTGGGCAGGAGTCCGGTCTGGTCATCGTCATCCTGCTGATGGGCCTGGGCCTGACCATCTTCGGCGCGATCTCGCCGATCAAACGCCCCATCCCGCTCCCCATCGCCCCCGATGCCACCATCGCCCTCCTGGATCTTGAGGGCCAGCCCCACCCCCCCGGCAGCCTCGCACGCACCCAGATCAGCGGCTTCCAGGTCACCCAGCCCGGTGGGAGCACCACCACCTACCACGCCGCCGACGGCTGGCGCTACGAGTCCGACCGCCGCACCCTCTTCGGCCAGCAGTCCACCAACGCCTTTTTCAACAAGCAGAACCTTGTCCTCGTCGCCAATAACGCGACCTATTTCGCCATCATGGCCGTCGGCATGACCGCCGTCATCATCCTCGCGGGCATTGATCTCTCCGTCGGCTCCATCTACGGCCTCAGCGCCATCGTCGGGGCCATGACGCTCTCCGCCCTGCCCCCCGATACCGGCTGGCTCCTCGCCGTGCCCATCACCCTGGCGGTATGTATCGGCGTGGGCGCCCTCTGCGGCCTTGCCAACGGCTCCATGACCGTCGGCCTGCGTGTCCACCCCTTCGTCATCACCCTGGGCATGATGGCCGCCCTCCGCGGCCTGACCATCGTGCTGCCCAACACCTTCTTCAACGCCCAGTCCATCGGCGGCTTCCCCGCCTCTTTCACCGGCGGCTTCTTCAAGGCCGATATCCTCGGTGTCCAGCCGGTGCCGGTCATCTTCATGCTCCTCATCGCGGGTGCGGGCTGGTTCACCCTCTCCCGCACCGTGTTCGGCCGCCGCGTCTTCGCCATCGGCGGCAACGAGACCGCCGCCCGCTACGCAGGCATCCCCGTCGGCAAGATCAAGATCATCGTCTACACCATGATGGGCGCGATGGCGGGACTGGCCGCCTGCGTCTACCTCGGCTATTACGGCGCGGCTGAGACCAACGCCGGCAACGCATACGAACTCCAGGTCATCGCCGCCACCGTCATCGGCGGAGCCTCCCTCACCGGCGGCCGCGGCACGGCCATCGGAGCCGTTCTGGGTGCCATCGTCATCCAGCTCATCAACAACGCCATGATCCTCCTGAATGTGGACCCCAACTACAACCAGATCGTGATGGGAACCGCCATCATCGTGGCCGTCGTCGTTGACCAGACCAAACAAAGACTCGGCACCCGCAAGGGCTAACCCCCCGCCCCCCCCCCACCCCCTCCCGCCCCACCTCTCCCCGGAGAACACCATGCACACCACCACCCTCCGCCTGACCCCCGCCCTCCTGCTCGCCGCGGCCCTCGCCACCAACGGCTGCAAGAAGAACGAACCCCCGGCCCCCGCGCCCACCCCGGCCGCGGGCACCCAGTCGGCCGCTCCGACCTACACCATCGGCGTGATCGCCAAGAGCACCGCGCAGCCCGTGTTCCAGGCCGCCCGCACCGGGGCCGAGGCCGCGGGCAAGCGCCTCAGCGATGAACTCGGCGTGAATGTCCGTGTCCTTTGGAACACTCCCCCGCAGGAAGACGCCCAGCTTCAGGCCCAGTATGTTGAGCAGCTCGTCGCCTCCGGCGTGGACGGCATCGCGATCTCCGTCACCGACGCCAACATCATCAACAACGCCCTCAAGGCCGCCGTCGAGAAGGGTGTCGTCGTCGTGACCTTTGACTCCGACGCCCCCGCCTCCGGCCGCATGGCCTACTACGGCGTGGACGACACCGAGGCCGGCAAGGAAGTCATGCGTCAGCTCGCCGGCGTCATGGGCGGCCAAGGCACCGTCGCCGTCCTCACCGGCAACCCCGCCGCCGCCAACCTGAGTAACCGCGTCCGCGGCGTGCAGCAGGCCGCCGCCGAGTTCCCCGGCATCACCATCAAGAATGTCTACAACTTCACCCCCGAGACCGCCACCGAGGCCGCCGCCAGGATGCAGCAGGTCCAGACCGCCAACCCCGATATCACCGGCTGGGCGCTCGTCGGCGGCTGGCCCCTCTACACCGACAACGCCCTCGACGGCATCCACCAGCACGCCAAGGTCGTCTCGATGGACCCCCTCCCACTCCCGCTCGAGTATGTGAAGAAGGGCCAGGTCCAGGTCCTCGTCGGCCAGCCCTACTTCGGCTGGGGTGAGAAGTCCGTCGAGATGATCGTCAACAAGCTCCACTTCGACCGCAACCCCGAGGCCGAGTTCGTCTACGCCACCTTCGATGTCGTCACCCCAGACAATGTCGATGCCTTCGGCGAAAACTGGAAACTCTGGCTGGGAAGCAACTGAGCAGGCATCAGGGATCAGCCATCAGGGATCAGGAAAGGGCAAAGAAACCATGTCGTTCATTGTTCATCCTGACCAACTGATGGCTGGTGGCTGATGGCTGATCCCATCCCAGATCCTGTGTTCCTCCGCGCCGAGAACATCTCCAAACGCTTCGGCATCACCCAGGCGCTCGACGATGTCACCGTGGAGTTCCGTAAGGGCGAGGTCCACGCCCTGATGGGCGAGAACGGCGCGGGCAAGAGCACCTTGGGCAAGGTCATCGCCGGCCTGCACAAGCAGGACCACGGCACCGTCACCATCGACGGCCAGACTCTCACCCCAGGGTGCCTGGACACCGCCTTCGCCGCCGGCATTCGCATCGTTCACCAGGAACTGGCTCAGTGCCCGAACCTCTCCGTGGCTGAGAACCTCTGCCTGCACGCCCTGCCGCGCAAGGGCCTGACGGTCGATTTCCGTGCCATGGAAGAACGCGCTGCCCGCCTCGTCCATCGCATCGATCCATCGATCGATGTCCGCAAGCCCCTCGGCCTGCTCAGCCCCGGCCACCGCCAGATATGCCAGATCGCCGCCGCCCTCGATGAGGACGGCCCCCACGGCGGGGCCAAGGTCATCGTCTTCGACGAGCCCACCAGCTCGCTCTCCATCCACGAAACCGACCGTCTCCTGTCCATCGCCCGTGACCTGGCCGCCTCCGGTGTCACGATCATCTATGTCTCCCACCGCATGAGCGAGATCTTCGCCTGCTGCGACCGCGTCAGCGTGCTGCGCGACGGCAAGTTCGTCGCCACATCCGTCGTCCGCGACATCGACGAACCAACTCTGGTCGAGCAGATGATCGGTCGCCGCTTGTCCACCCCGGGCGCGAAGGCCGAGGAAGCCCTGACCGACATCGCCGGTCCCGGCCGAAAAGTCCGCGCCGATGCCCCCGTCTACCTCCGCGTCCAAGACCTCGCCAGCCCCGGCCGTATCGAGAGCGCCTCCTTCCAGATCCGCTCCGGCGAAATCCTCGGCATCGGCGGCCTCGTGGGTGCGGGCCGCTCCGAACTGCTCGACGCCGTCTTCGGCCTCGACCCCCACGCCACCGGGGTCGTCGAAGTAAACGGCAAGACCGTCCCCCGCTCCGGCCCCCGCGCCGCCATCACCGCCGGCATGGGTTATGTGCCCGAAGACCGCCGCCAGCAGGGCCTGTTCTTCAACTTGGCCATCGACGAGAACATCCTCGCCCCCATCATGCCGGACATCGCCCACGCCGGCATCCGAGATCTGAAGGCCGAACTGGCCGAGGTCCTCGCCCGTGTCGTGCGCTTCCAGATCAAAACCGCCACCGTCCGCCAGACCGTGCCCAGCGAACTCTCCGGCGGCAACCAGCAGAAGCTCCTCATCGCACGCTGGATGCGTGACGGCACCAAGGTGCTCCTGCTCGACGAACCCACCCGAGGCATCGACATCGGCACCAAAGCCGAGGTCTACCGCCTCGTCCAGCAGGCCGCCGCCGCCGGCCTGGCCGTCCTGCTCGTCTCCAGCGAAATGCCCGAACTCCTCGCCCTCTCCGACCGCATCCTGGTCATGTCCGAAGGCCGCGTCCAAGGCGAACTGTCCGGCCCTGACATGACCCAGAAGAACATCTTGACCTTGGCGACCCGAGAAACCGGTAAATCAGCGGCTTCGATTCGCTGATTATCTGCCATCCCAAGGCGGTCACCCTGTACAATCGGGGTATGACCCCCGATCAAAACCGCTCGTCACGCCCACTGATCGCAGCCATCGCGATGTCGCTCTCCCCGCCCGCTTCGCAGCAACAAGCCTCCGCCAGCCGTCAGGCTGACACATCGCTTGCGGGCCTGGTCGGACGACCGATGTTGATTATGCATACCGAGCCGAATGGCAAGGACTTGAGATCCGACAACGGAACACTCGAACACGCCGATGAACATTGGATCGCCTTCAGGCAGCCCAAGGGGGGATTCACGGTCTGGGTGCCGAGGGGTCAGGTCTACCGCATTGAAGTGATCCATTGAAACGCAGGCACCACGGGCCGCTCATCACGGCCGCAGGATGACAATCTCCTGCCCGTCCGTGCCCCAGATCTCCCGCTCGCCGTCCCGGTCGATCAGGCGCACATGCACCATCCGGTCCGGCCGCTCCATCTTCCCCTCGGCGGACTTGATGCTGATCGCCACCGACCCGTCCCGCCGTGTGCGTGCCTGATAGGTCGTCAGCAGATACTCGCCGTCCTTGAAGCCCCACCCCTCGCCGGCGTCCTCATAGAGCACGCCCACCGCGTTGCCGTCCGCGTCCAGGTGGACGATCAGGTGCAGCTCATCCCGTGAATCGGGGCGGTCGCCAAAGTGCTGCGTCACCGGCGCGGCCGTGATGATCGACCCCGGCCGGATGTACAGATCGGGCTGGTGGATGTCCTTGCTGTCCCGCCCGCCGTCGAACGATGGAAAGTCGAACCTCGCCCACGCCACCCCGTCCACCGGACGCGGCAGCACCACCTGCCGATCGGCCTCGGGCGTCACCCGGGCCGCGACGAGCAGGCTGTCGCCGATCAGGAACGAGTCATCCTCGCTGCGAAGCGCCGGATCGGTCGGGTCGGCGAAGAAGGCCGGTGCTGCGATCGGCAGGCCCGTGGTATGGCTGACCCAGAACTGCGTGTAGATGTACGGCATCAGCCTGTAGCGTCGTTCCAGCGCCCGCCTGCTCGTCGCCTCCACCTCCGGTCCGAATGACCACGGCTCCTTGTCGATGTTGCCCTTGGCCGTGTGCCCGCGGCTGAACGGCAGCAACGCCCCGTACCCCATCCACCGCGCGAACAGCTCCCCGTCCCCGTTATACGCGAACCCGCCGATGTCCGGCCCGGCGAACGGCTGGCCCGACAGAGCCAGGTTCAGCGTCATCGGGATCGACATCTCCAGGTGCTCCCAGTTGGCGCTGTTGTCGCCGGTCCAGGTCGCCCCGTAGCGGTGCCCGCCGATGTAGTTGGCCCGGCTGAGCACGAACGGCCGCTTGTCCGGGTTGGCCTTCAGCACGCCGTCGCGCGTCGCCTTGAGCATCATCATCCCGTAGACATTGTGGTAGCGGGCGTGGTCGCCCGGCCCGCCCAACTCCGCGTCGGCCTCGTGCCGGTTGTCCTCGGGCATGGTCTTGCTGGTCACATTGAACACCGCCGGCTCATTCATGTCGTTCCACACGCCGTCGATGCCCAGATTCATGAAGTCCTCGTACAGCCCCGCCCACCAGCTCCGCACATCCGAGCGCAGATAGTCGGGAAACACGCACACGCCAGGCCACACCTCGCCGTTGTACACATCGCCCTTCGCGTTGCGCACCCACATATCCGCCTCGGTGCCCGAGTCATAGACGCCGTAGCCTTCCTCCTTCTTCACGCCCGGATCGATCATCCACACATTCGACCAGCCGTTCTCCCGCAGCCACGCGTTCAGCCCGGCGGGGTCTGGGAACTGCTTGTCATCAAAGGTGAACACCCGGTAGCCATCCATGTAGTCGATGTCCATCCAGATGACATCGGCGGGCAGTTTGCGATCACGGAACTCCTGCGCCACCTCGCGCACCCGCGCGTCCGGGTTGTACGAGTAGCGGCACTGGTGATACCCCACCGCCCACTTCGGCGGCATCTCGATGGTGCCCGTCAGCCGCCCCAGCCCCTTCATCACCTCCTGCGGCGAGTCCCCCTCGATCACGACCACCGGAAACTGATAGTTCACAGCCCGGAAAGCGATACCGCCACGCAGGTCGATCTCCGTCCGCTCGGTCGTATCGGCCAGGACCCCGAACGCGGTCCCGTCCGCCCGCACCGCCAGCACCCACGGGTGCGCTGTATACAGGTTCGGATCACCCAGGCCGTAGCCGAAGGCGTCGTAGTTCCAGGTCTCCGTCACCTGCCCGTTGCGCAGCAGAGCACCCGCCGCCTGGCCCGTCCCGTACAGGCTGGTGCCCGACTCGGTCGCGATCGTGGCCACGAACCGACCGGTAGACTCGTCCCTTGAAAACTCCGGCCGGACCCGCTGGGTGACAGGTCGCACCGTCCCCTTGGACTTGAACGCCTCGCGGAACGCGAAGGACGGCCGCCGGTTCTCCGCCGCCTCGCGCGAGGCATCAAACCGGACGATCCCGTCGTCGATCCGATCCGACACGATCTGTGCGTCAGCGGGCATGGTCCAGCTCATCACAGTCATGGCCAGCACCGTGGCCGGGACGATCTTCGCATGATCCAGCATGTCAGGCTCCCTCAAGCCACCCCGTATCCTGTCCGGGGGATGTACTTTCGCGGACTGTATCCGGTTTTCGGGCCTCCCGCGCACGCGGTTCCCGGGCGGGCGGATCCCATCAAAGGGAATCCACCTGCTTTTGCCCAGAAACCCGCGAAACTGGGTTCACAGCCCATCAAAGCTGGGTCATAATCAAGTTGATCCCGCCACCCTTCCACAGCGCGGTCGGTCCATGAGGGAGCCATGATGCGTTTGAATACACGATGCACCCGTGTCGGTCTGTCACTGGGCATGGCCTTGGTTGCGGGCATGTCCCTTCCGGCGCAGGCCCAGAACAACCAGAACTACCTCCAGTGGTTCGAGACCGAATGGGACCGCATCGAACGGCGCGTGCCTGACTTCTTCCTGGCTGGCTATAACGCCGTCTGGCTGCCCCCGCCCTCCAAAACCTCCGCCTTCCACAGCCCCGGCTATGACCCCTTCGACCGCTTCGATCTGGGCAAGCCCCCACTGTTCACCACCGCCACCAACCGCGCCCGCACCACCTACGGCACCGAGGCCACCTTCCGCGCCATGGTCCATGAACTCCAGCGGGCCAACACCGAAGTTGCCATCGACGCCATCCTCAACCACAACTCCGGCCGCACCGAGTCGGACTTCTTCCTCTCCCAGGGCGGCTGGCCCGGCTTCTGGATCCCCCGCGAAAGCCCACCGCGCAACAAGCAGCCCACCGACAACTGGGGTGACTTCAACAACGGCAACGCCAACGGCTACTACCAATCCGAGGACCCCGGAGGCCCCAACTACCACCTGGTCAACGGCGACCTTGTCGCCCTGATCGACATCGCCCACCAGTCCAATCACGCCTTCATCCGCCAGCCGGTCGAGACCGGCAACCCGCTCAACATCCCGGGCGGCACCATCTGGAACCGTCCCGACCCCGCCAACGCACGGTTCTACCCGGACCTGTCGCTGACCCCGGACGCCTTCACCAACCCCGGCACCAGCCGCAACCCGGGCGCGCAAACCTTCACACGCCACCCGTTCAATACCTCCGAACCCGGGGCGGGTGATGCCGTGCCCGACAACGCCACAGGCCTGCTTATGCGCTGGTCGCAGTGGATGGTTCAGGAGATGGGCGTGGATGCCTTCCGGCTGGACGCCGGCAAGCACGCACCAAGCTGGTTCTGGGACCGCTTCTTCGATAGTTCCATCCACATGACCCGCATCACGCCCGACGGACGCCGGGTCAACCCGTTCACCTTCGGTGAGAATGTCACCGGCAATGGGGACAACCTGGCAAACTACATCCGCAAGGATTCGTTTGCAAACCGTGACGCGCTGGACTTGCAGGGCGCGGGCCGCCTGCGTGACCTGCTCAACGCCGGGGGCCTCGGCACATGGGCCAGCATCCAGGCCAACGGGGATTCCGGCCACCTCGATGTCTCCGACGACGGCATGGTCAACGGCTCGATGGGCGTGAACCATGTCTTCAGCCACGACAACGGCTCCGTCGGCAATGGCAACTCCCTCCCGGCGATCCCCACCGAGCGTCAGCAGGGCCACCAGATGCACGCCTACATGCTGATGCGCCCAGGCCGCGCCATCGTCTATCACCACGGACGCGGCATCCCCCGCACCGGCGGCTTCTTCCCCCGGGAGGGCTCGCCCAAGGCGCTCGGCTGGAATCCGGTCACCCAGCAGCTCGACAGCACCCTGACCACCCTCGTCCAGCTCCGCAACCAGATCGGTTTCGGCCAGTACTTCCAGCTCAACTCCAACATCGCGGATGTGCTGGTCTACCAGCGTGCCTTCAACGGCATGGCCAACTGCCTGGTCGCCGTGAACGACCGCTGGGATTCCGGCACCGTCAATGTCACCGTCAACACGGCCTATCCCCAGGGCACCCGCCTGCACGAGATGACCGGCAACGCCGCGGATGCCAGCATCAATCCCGGCAACATTCCTCAGACCATCACCGTCGGCCCCGGCGGGCAGGTCACCCTGACCGTGCCCAACAACCGCACCGCCAGCCTCGATCACGGCAGGGGCTATGTGATCTACGCCGAGGCCCTGCCCGATGTCGCCGTGTCCTTCCTCGGGACGCAGTCGGTCATCGAGCCGGACCCGGTCTCCTTCCCCGACAGCATCCAGCGGCTCAACCCCATCACCGTCCTGACCGGCGACTCGTTCACTATCGATGTCGTCACCCAGGCCGGCGACCCGCTGGACCCCAACACCGACGACAACGCCCTCTTCGGCTGGAACCAGCGCAACCGCGACTGGAACGGCAACGGCGTGCTGGACATCTCGTACACATCCTCCGTCATCGGCGGCTACGAGCAGTTCCTCACCCTCAACAGCCCCCTCTACAACAGCGCCAGCATCAATGGGCGGTACCAGCAGGTCATCGATGCCACGCGGATGGACGAGGGCTTCCACTACCTCAGCGTGATCGCTTTCCGCAAGCGGCCCGCCGGGACGACCCCGCTGTTCCGCGAGGTCCGCAAGGTGGTCTACATCGACCGCTTCCCCCCGGAGATCGAGCTGGTCCAGGCCGGGCAGACCCTGACCGACGCCCGCCCAGTGTTCAGCGTGCGGGCCCTTGATTCGACCGCACGCCGGATCCACATGTTCCTCAACCTGCCCGCCGGCTCCGACCCGGTCGCGCTGGTCAACACCACGAACCAGGTGCCCAACTACGACCGCCGCGAGTGGCGACGCACCTTTGACCCCAACCTCTCGCACGGCTTCCACGAGGTCACCGTGGTCGCCTTCGAGGACTCCGGCAACCACACGGTGCTGCGGGAATCCATCTTCGTGAACCGCTGCGAGGCCGATTTCAATAACGACGGCATCCTGAACTTCTTCGACATCTCGGCCTACCTGGCCGCGTTTAACACCCAGGATCCGGCCGCGGACATCGCCGAACCGTTCGGGGTGTGGAACTTCTTCGACCTGGCCGCGTTCATGAGCCTTTACAACGCCGGCTGCCCCTGAATCTCAGCCCGCTATCAGGGCTGTGTGGAACATCCAGACAGATAGCAAGGCCCGGACGGACCACAACGCCGTCCTGGCCCAGTTGGTTTTGACCAAGGCCTCGACCACGCCGGGATCGTGCCCGTCGCGGATCAGCCGGGCGTGCAGCGGCATCTGCACCAGGGCCGTGGAAACCCAGACGGCAAGCACCAGCATCAGCCCGATCAGGGCCACCCCCCGACCGACCCCCGGCGGCGGGTTGACGGCGATCAGCAACGCCGCGGCCATCTCCACCAGCATCAGCGGACCCATCACCAGCAGGGTCCGCTGCTGGTGCTCCTGCACGAACTTGCGGGCGTGCTCCCCCACCACCCGCGCGAGCATCGGATAGTGAACGGCCTGCAGGAACCACACAAGACCGCACAGCGCGCCGGAGGCGAGAACCTGGGCCGCCAGGATGCTCTCGACCGGTCGCATCGTCCAGATCCCCTTGATTCAGTACACGCCGGTCTGTGTGCCGGTGATGTGCTCGGCCTTGGGCTTGACCAGCATGAACCAGAGGAACACGAACAGCGGGAACACGATGCCCAGCAGCACGACGAACGCCATGCCGACCAGCTGCCCGGCCTCCTGGGCCGGCCCGCCATTGGCGATGGCCTGGGCCATCTGGTTGTCCGGATAGTCGGCGGCCCACTGGACCGTCGCGGCCTGCTTGGCGGACTGCTGCATCAGGTTCAGGATCGACAGCGGGATGGCCGCCACCGAGTAGAACAGGTAAAGCCACCGGGAAAGCGGGGCACGGCCCAACAGCAGGATGCCCGCGATGAGCAGCAGGATCGACAACGCCAATCCGACGCCGGCCAGCGTGTAGTCCAGCGGCCCGAAGTCCATGCTCGGCGGCAGCGGCGCGCCATTGAGCTGGCCCGACACCATCTTCCCGGCGAAGGGCATGAAGATCGCGCCCAGCCCGCCGCAGACAAGGCCAAGCCCGCCGAGGGCGATGCTCACGATCCCGAACGGGAGAGGCCACTTGGGCTTGGGGATGAAGTCGTCTTCCGTGTGCTGGATTGCAAAATCGTCGTCGGACATGGAACCTCCCGTGCGTGTGGATGGAGAGGGATGACTGGCTCAGACCCGTTCAAGGAAGCGGACATCGTTCTCAAAGAGCATCCGGATGTCGGGGATGCCGTACTTGCCCATGGCGATGCGTTCGATACCGAACCCGAAGGCGAAACCCGTCCATTCTTCGGGGTCGATGCCGCAGGCTTTCAGGACATTTGGATCGACCATGCCGCAGCCGCCGAGTTCGATCCAGCGGGGAGGTTCGCCCGGCTTGAGGGCGATCATCATGTCGAACTCGGCGCTGGGTTCGGTGAAGGGGAAGAAGCTGGGGCGCAGGCGGATCTCGGCATCGGCCCCGAAGTAGGCCCGCGCGAACTGGAGCAGTGTGGTCTTCAGGTCGGCCATGGTCACATGCCGATCGAGGTAGAGCCCCTCGATCTGGTGGAACATGAACGAGTGCGTGGCATCGACCGTGTCCGGGCGGTAGACGCGGCCGGGGGAGACGATCTTGATCGGCGGACCGGAGCCTTCCGCCAGGATGCGCTCCATCGTGCGGATCTGCACGGTGGAGGTCTGGCTGCGGAGCATGCGCGGGGCATCCACCTCGTTCGGATTATCGACATAGAAGTTGTCGATCGGGTCGCGGGCGGGGTGGGCCGCGGGGATGTTAAGCTTGACGAAGTTGTGCTCGTCGTCCTCGAGTTCCGGCCCCTGCGCCACATCGAAGCCCATGCGGGCGAAGACCTCGACCAGCTCGGCGCGAACACGGGGGATGATGTGACGACGGCCCAGATGGCGGGCGTCGATCAGGCCCGGCTCGGTCATGTCGATGGCGGGACCGGCCTCGGCCTGCACGGGGCCGGAGGCCGACTGACGCCCGGTGAACGCGGACTCCAAGGCCGTCTTGACCTCGTTGAGGCGCTGGCCGACGGCGGCCTTCTGATCGGCCGGAACATCCTTCATGCGGGGCATGAGGGCGCGCAGGCGGCCCTTGGGACCGATGTAGGCGATACGCCAGGCTTCCAGAGCTTCTGGGCCTTGGGCGGTGTCGAGTTCGGCGAGGCCTTCGGCCTGGATGGTGCTGAGGTCTTCGAGCATGGCGGATGATAGTTCTTGGGCGGGTGGTTGGGGACTTTGAAAAAACACCCCGGCACGGGGCCGGGGTGTGGGAGAAGCAGTATCACTCTTGAGATCAGGCGTTCTCGGCCTTCGCGCCGTCCTTGCGGAGCTTGGCGGCGTAGGCGGTGCGTCGGTCGGCCTGACGGCGGCGGGTGGAGGGACGACCGCCGATCTCGGGGCCTTCCTCGTTGCCGACGAACTGGATGACGCAGAGTTCGGCGGCGTCACCGAGGCGGTGGCGGCCGAGCTTGACGATGCGGGTGTAGCCGCCAGCGCGGTCCGCGAAGCGGGGCGCGACATTGTCGAAGATGTGCTTGACGAGACGGGGCGCCTTGCGAAGCTCACCGTAGCGGTTGCGCTCGACCTGGTCGGCCTCGGGGATGTCGAAGAAGCCCTGGGTGAACTCACGCTGGGCCTGGACCTTGTTCTGCTCCTCCTCGGTGGCACCCTTGGGCAGGTGTGACCAGGCGAAGGCGGTGCGGTCGTTGCCGAGCATGGCGATCACCTGGCGGCGGGCGTGCAGGTCGCCCTTCTTGGCCTTGGTGACGATCTTCTCCACGAAGGGCTGGAGGGCCTTGGCCTTGGGCACGGTCGTGGTGATCTGACCGTGCTCAAAGAGGCTGGCCGCCATGTTGCGGAGCATGGCCTGACGGTGGGCGGTGGTGCGGTTGAGCTTGTAGCCTGCTTTGCGGTGACGCATGGCTGTTCTCCGAACGGGCGTTGGCCCTGATCAAATCTCGCCCAGGGTGATTCCGGGGCGTGGGGTTTCTGGGACTCAGTCGGCGTGGATGGTGTAACCCTCGGGCAGCTCGACGCCGAGATCGAGCCCGATTTCCTGGAGCTTGCGCTTCACTTCACGCAGCGAGGTGCGGCCGAACGAGCGGAGCTTGAGCAGCTCGGGCTCGTTCATGACGACCAGTTGCGCGACGGTGTTGATGCGGGCCGACTCCAGGCAGTTGCTGGCGCGGACCGAGAGGTCGAGCTGCTCGAGCGGCATGTCGAGCTTGCGGATGAGTTCCTCGTCCACGCCGGCGGCCGCGGCGGCCTCGGCGGAGACGGTCTCCTCGCCGACCTCGAAGTACTGGACGAAGGGGTTGATGTGCTTGCGGAGGATCTTGCCGGCCTCAACGAGCGCCATCTCGGGGGTGACGGTGCCGTCGGTCCAGATCTCCATCATGAGCTTGTCGTAGTTGGTCCGCTGACCGACGCGGGTGTTCTCGACCTTGTAGCGGACGCGCTGGACCGGGGAGTAGATCGCGTCGACGGGGATCAGGCCGATGTCCTGCTCCTCGGTGCGGCCGTACTGCTCGGAGGCGGGCACATAGCCGCGACCCTTGCCGACATGGATCTCCATCTCGAAGGGGACCTCGGCCGTCAGGGTGGCGATGACGAGTTCCTTGTTGTGGATGGTGACGGAGGTGTCGGCCTCGATCAGCTCGGCCGTGACCTCGCCGGGGCCCTGGGCGGCCAGACGCATCACGCGGGGCTCGTCGCCCTCGAGCTGGACGATGAGGTTCTTGATGTTCAGAACGATGTCGGTGGTGTCCTCGAGGACGCCGGGGATGGAGGTGAACTCGTGCTCGGCACCCTTGATCTTGATCGCGGTGACGGATGCGCCCTCGAGCGAGGAGAGCAGGATGCGCCGGAGGCTGTTGCCGATGGTGGTGCCCATGCCGCGCTCGAACGGCTCCACGGTGAAGCGCCCGAAGGTTTTATCCTGGAAGCGGGCATCGGAAACGACTTTGGTGGGCAGCTCAAGGCCACGCCAGCGGACTCTCATGATTCACTTCTCCTCGGCAGCGGGTCTTGATCCCGGGCCGGGTGCTCTCGGATGCGGTCGTGCTGCCGAACACGGACGCCCCATCTGTCACCACGGCCGAAAACGGTGATTCTGCGGAACGACATCACGCCCGCGTCAACGGGCGTGCGTCGGTGATCTGATTACACGCGCCGCTTCTTGCGGGGGCGGCAGCCGTTGTGAGGAACGGGGGTGCGGTCCTCGACGGCGGTGACGCGCAGGCCGGTGGAGACCATGCCCGAGACAGCGTTCTCGCGGCCGGCACCGGTGCCGGTGATGCGGACCTCGATCTCGGTCATGCCCATCTTGCGGACCTTCTGGCCGCACTGCTCACCGGCGCGGGTGGCGGCGAACGGGGTGGACTTGCGGGCGCCCTTGAAGCCGATGGTGCCGGCCGAATCCCAGGCGAGGGTCTCGCCGTTGGTGTCGGTGATGGTCACCAGGGTGTTGTTGTGCGTCGCCTTGATGTGGGCAATGCCACGGACGACATTCTTGCGGATCTTTTTGACCTTCTTGGCCATGGTTCGCTCCTGGCGGTTCCACTTTGGGTTCCCGGCCTTCGGAGAAGGACGCGGGCTGGAACCTGGCGAGTGTCTGGATGTCGCCCGCGCCGGACGGCCGACGCGGACGGTGATGAACGATGGGCTTTCGCCCGCTACTTAGCCCTTGATGCCCTTCTTGCCGGCCACGGTCTTCTTGCGGCCCTTGCGGGTGCGGGCGTTGCACTTGGTGCGCTGGCCGCGGACGGGCAGGGAGGCGCGGTGGCGGTCGCCGCGGTAGCAGCGGATCTCGCGGAGGCGGCCGATGTTCTGCTGAACCTGGCGACGGAGGGCACCTTCAACGAGGAAGCCGTTGTCGATAATCCCGTTGATGCGGGAGATATCGCTCTCGGACAGCTCGTTGGCGCGGCGGTCGGGGTCGATCCCGGCTTCGACAAGGATGTCCTTGGCGAACTTGGGACCGATACCGTGCACATACTGCAGCGCGTAGTAAATCTTCTTGCGATCCGGAACATCGATACCTGCGATACGCGGCACGGTTCGGCTCCTTGCTCACCCGCTCGGCGGGTGTTGTGTGCCTGATTGCGGATCAGCCCTGACGCTGCTTGAACCGCGGGTTTTTCTTGTTGATCACGAACACTTTGCCCTTGCGCCGGACAATCTGGCAGTCCTTGGACCGACGCTTCACACTCGACTGGACCTTCATGGCAGACTCCTGTCCGTCCGGTTCCAAAGACTTTCCCGCGGTTTCGTCGCCTCAAAAGGGCGGCAAGCACGGCGGTACAACAGCCCCGGACGGCTCCAAACCATCCAGCGGGAAGGGATGGTAGGCAGCCCCCAGCGTCAAGTCATGCAAAATGTGCCATCGAGAAAGCCGGCGAGCACCCCGACCCTCCCTTTTCTCCCCCCCACCCCCCTCGTCACCCCCACCGTCACCTCAGTGAAACAGGCATCGGAACCATCGACGGTGCGCTCCAGCCAGCCATTCCGAACAAAGCCCGGATCATGCCACGCTACCACGGGCTCGATCGTGAACACCATCCCCGGGCGGAGGGTGACATCCGGAAAACCGTCCAGCTCATCCGGGTGGGCAGGCAAGCGGGGCGGGGCGTGCATGGTCCGGCCGATGGCGTGGGCATCGAACCCCTTGAGGATGGTCACCCCCAGGCGAGATGCCTCGCCGGACATGGCGTGGACAACCGATGACCAATCGCCTTGTCCCCCCCTCCCCCACTCCCCGGGACGGATGGCACGGACGCCGGCCGCCGTGACTGCTCGGGATGCTTCGGCCAGGGCGGCGCGTCGCTCATCGGCGCGGCCCGGCACCACCCAGGAGACGGCGGCGTCGGCGTGCCAGCCGCGGTACTCCACCACCAGGTCGGCGGTGGCGAGATCACCCGGCATCAGGATGCGTTGCGGGTCGCACGCGCCAGAGATCTCGCCGTTGAGGCAGAGGCTCAGGGCCAGTGGAAACGGAGCCGGGGCGGTGGTGTCGGCGTATCCCAGCATAGCGGGGCGGGCACCGAACCCGGCCAGTTCCATCCGGGCCAGGCGGTCCAAGTCCGTCACCCGGACACCCGGTCGGGCGGCATGCACCACCGCGCGGAGGACCGAATCCGCGATTCGGCCCGCGCGAGCGACCCCAAGAAAAGCGGCGAGTTCGGGGCTCACCTGCCGGTGGCGCGGGGCGAATCATCGGCCTTGTCGCCGAGGAAGCCTTCGTAGTTGCGCATCAGGAGGTGGGCTTCGACGCGCTGGAGGAAGTCCAGAGCGACCGAGACCACGATCAGCAAGCCCGTGCCCCCCAGGAACTGGGTGACGATGAAATCGACCCGCAGCCACTGGTTGACGGTCATGGGCAGCACGGCGATGACGGCCAGGAAGGCGGCACCGACATAGGTGATGCGTTCCATGACGGCCTCCAGGTACTCCGCGGTGCGGGGACCGGGGCGCAGGCCGGGGATGAAGGAGCCGTGGTCGCGGAGCTGCTTGGACATGTCCTCCGGATTGAACTGGATGGTGATCCAGAAGTAGCTGAAGAAGTAGACCATCATCACATAGATCAGCAGGTAGGGGAACGCGCCCATCTGGAGGTTGTTGTTCAGCCAGTCCACGACGGTGACGGTCATGGGGCTGGCGCCGGTGGCGCGGGCCGTCTCGGACAGGTAGCCGAAGATGACGGTGGGGAGCACCATGAGGGAGGAGGCGAAGATGATGGGCATCACGCCGCCGTGGTTGACCTTGAGGGGCAGGTAGCTGCGCTGGCCGCCGAAGGTGCGCTTGCCGCGGGAGTGCTTGGCCTGCTGGACCGGGATGCGACGCTGGGCGACGGTCAGGAGCACCGAGCCTGCGACGACAAGGATGAAGCCGCCGAGGAGCAGCATCAGGCCCATCCAGCCCATCTTGTTGGGATCGCCCGGCTCGAAGCCGGCCTGGACGGACATGATGGCGGCGGGCATGCCGGTGAGGATGCCGGCCATGATGATGAGCGAGACACCGTTGCCGATGCCGTGCTTGTCGATCTGCTCACCGAGCCACATCAGGAAGACGGTGCCGGCGGTCAGGGCACCGGTGGCCATGATCCACCAGACCGGGTTGTTGGCCCAGCCCTCGTAGACGAGACCCTGCGAAGTGATGAACTTGAGCCAGCCGAGGGCCTGCACGATACAGAGGGCCACGGTGGTGTAGCGGGTCCACTCCATGATCTTCTGGTTGCCGGTCGGGCCTTCCTCCTTGAGCGCCTTGAGGCGGGGAGAGACGGAACCGAAAAGCTGGAAGATGATGGACGCGGTGATGTAGGGCATGATGCCCAGGCCGAAGATGGTTGATTGCCCGAAGGAGCCGCCGGAGAAAATGGCGACATACTGCGAGAGCCGACCCGCGGCCGAGCCGGTCGAGACCTGGGCCTCGAAGAAGGTGGAGAGCGCACCCTGGTTCACACCGGGGAGCGGGATCCAGAAGCCGATGCGGTAGACGGCCAACATGCCGAGAGTAAAGAGGATCTTGCTCCGCAGCTCCGGGATCCGGAACACATTGGCGATGGTCTGAAAGAGCATGGGTTCTCTCGTGTTCCGCGGCGTGGTCGTCGGTCCGTCAACGCTGGACGCCGGGCTGGACGGGGCGAGGCGGGCTTGATGACCCGATCGTACGGCCCGCTCGGCTCGGCGTCCGGCGATGGTCAGGGTTGTCGATCCTTGATCGCCCGTCCGGAAGGAAGGGGACGGGAAGGATCAGTTCTTGGGCTTGAGAACTTCGCCGCGAGCGAAGGCCTCGTCGCGGGCCTTGTGCCAGGCCTGCTTCTTGAGCTTCTTGGTGAGGTTCTTGGGAGTCTGGTCCTCGGCATTTCGGTCGATGCCGCGGACGCGGTCCTTGCGGGTGCCGGTCTCGGAGACCTTGCCGCCGGCATCCTCGACGAGCTTGCGGGCCGCGGCGGAGACGCGGTTGGCGGTGATGTCGAGCTTGACCTTGACAGCGGTCTCACCCTCGGAGAGACCACCCAGGACCTTGAGGTCGCGGGAGGCGTCACGGATGATGCCGGCCTTGGCCAGGGTCTCGGCGTTGACCACGCCACCCTTCTTGAAGTCGTCGTGGGCAAGGATCTTGCCCAGGTTGACGGCCCAAAACTCGGTGCGGAACTTGGCGTTGGAGAAGCCGAACTTCGGCATGCGCCGGAAGAAGGGCATCTGGCCGCCTTCGAACTGGAAGCGGGTGGAGTGGCCGGAGCGGGCGGATGCGCCCTTCTGGCCACGACCGGAGGTCTTGCCACAGCCCGAGCCGACGCCGCGACCGACGCGTCTGCGCTTCTTGTACTTACCGGCGATCGCGGTGACTTCGTGGATCATCATCTCGGGGCACTCCCGGGAAACTTGTAAGGGACAGGGTTCAGAACTGGGTCAGGAGGATAGGACGACGGAAGGCATCAGGAGCGGATCAAGACTGGGCATCAGTCGCGGGAGCGGCATCAGCCTGGGGAGCATTGCCGCGGTCGCGACCTCCACCCTGACCTCCCCCACCACCACCGCGGGGGCCGCCGCGGCCACCCCGGCCGCCACGACGCTCCTGGCCGATGGTGTTCACGGGGGCCTTCATCTTCTCGCCCTCGGTGCGGGCGGGCATGAATCGCTTGCCGCGCTCGATGCGCTGCTCGATATCGGTGGTGGTGATCTCGACGCCGCGGAGATCAGCGATCTGCTCACGGGTGCGGATCTGCTCGAAACCGGCGAACATAGCCTTGACGGTATTGAGCTTGCCGGTGGAGCCGTAGCACTTGGAGAGGCAGTCGGTGATGCCGGCCATCTCGAGGACGGCGCGGACCGTGCCGCCGGCCACCACGCCGGTTCCGGGCGAAGCGGGGAGCAGGCGGACCTTGCTGGAGCAGAAGCGTCCCTCGACCTCGTGCGGCAGGGTGGTGCCGGACATGGGGATCGTGGTCATCGAGCGCTTGGCGACCTTCTGGGCCTTCTCGATGGCGGTGGGCACTTCGGGGCTCTTGGCGTAGCCGTAGCCGACGCGGCCACGCCGGTCACCGACGACGACCAGTGCGCCGAACTGGAAGCGGCGGCCGCCCTTGACGGTGGCACTGGTGCGGTAGATACCGACCGTGTGGGATTCGAGATTGGTTGATTCGTCGAGGATCTCAGGCATCGTTTACTCTTTTCAGAACTCGAGGCCGGCCTTGCGGGCCGCATCTGCCAGGGCCTTGACGCGCCCGTGATACTTGAATCCACCACGGTCAAACACGACCGAGGTCACGCCGGCTTTCTTCGCACGCTCGGCGATGGTCGTTCCGACCACCTCGGCCGCGTTGGCGTTGCCGGTGGCGCCGGAGACGGACACGGCCTTGTCGCGCGTGGACGCGCTGGCGAGGGTGGTGCCGGCCAGGTCGTCGATGACCTGGGCGTAGATGTGGTTCAGCGAGCGGTAGATGGTCAGCCGCGGACGCTGGGGGGTGCCGGAGATCCGCTTGCGGATCCCGATTCGACGCCGGCTGCGGCGGACGGCTTTTTGCTTGTTCTTGTTCATGACTCTGAACTCCTCCGTCCCGGCCCGTGCTTGCGGTGGGACGGTGATGGATTACTTGCCGAACGCCTTGCCCTGCTTGCGCTGGATGACCTCGTCCGAATACTTGATCCCCTTGCCGTTGTAGGGCTCGGGCTTGCGCTTGGAACGGACGGTGGCGGCGAAGTGGCCGACCTGCTGCTTGTCCGGGCCGGTGATGGTGACGAGCTGCTTGTCCACGGTGACCTTCAGGCCGGCGGGGATCGGAACCTCGATGCGGTTGGCGTAGCCGACCTTCAGGGAGAGGTTCTGGCCCTGGAGGGTGCCGCTCCAGCCGACACCGATGATCTCAAGCTTCTTCTCATAGCCCTTGGTCACGCCCTCGACCATGTTGTTGATCAGGGCGCGGGTGGTTCCCCAGTAGGCTCGCAGCTGGCGATCGTCGGCGATCTTCGCCTCATCGGCGGTGACGGTGACGGTCTTGGCGGAGTCATCAAAGCTGACCTGCAGCTCTGGGCGGTGCTCCATCGTGAGGGTGCCCTTCGGCCCCTCGACGGTGACGGTGCGACCGGACACGCCGATCTTAACATTCTTGGGGACTGCGACTGATTTGCGGCCGATTCGGGACATGGTTCTTTCCTTGTCTGTCGTCGTCTTCTGCCTGTTGGCGTGGCAGGGATTCCAGACGGGTGTTCGACGAAGGGTTAGCTGACGGTGCAGAGCAGTTCGCCACCGACCTTCTGGTCGCGGCACATGCGGTCGGAGAGGACGCCTCGGGAAGTCGAGACGATGGAGATGCCCAGGCCCTGGACGGGGGAGGGGATCTCATCGACCTTCTTGTAGAGGCGACGGCCGGGGCTGGAGGCCCGATCAAGGGCGTGGATGAGGGTCTCGCCGCGGGGGCCGTACTTGAGGGAGATCTGGATCTTCCCCTGGCGACCGTCGTCGATGACCTCGTAGCCGTTGATGTAGCCTTCGGCCTTGAGAACATCCGCGATACCGCGGCAGACCTTGCTGTTCAGGACGACCACGCTCTTGCCACGGTTCCGCACGGTGTTGCGGATGCGGGTGAGCATGTCGGCGATGGGATCACTCATGGACATGGGTGTAGCCTTTTCCTTGCTGCCGCCGGGGGTTGAGTCCGGCTTTGCCGATTACCAGCTCGCCTTCCGCATGCCGGGGATCTTGCCCTCGAGGGCGAGCTTGCGCAGCATGATTCGGGAGATTCTGAACTTGCGATACACGCCCCGGGAGCGCCCGGTCAGCTGGCACCGACGGACGGTGCGGCTGGAGTACTTCGGGGTTCTGTTGCTCTTGGCCATCTGGGCTTTGGTGGTCATTGGACGGGCTCCTGGGAAGCGTTACTTCTTCGCCTTCTTGACGACGGGCTTGCGGAAGGGCATGCCCAGCTCGTCGAGGACGAACTTGCTCAGCTCCGGGCTCGAGTTGCTGAACGAGAAGTTGATGTTCATGCCGTGCGTGAAGTTCTGCTCGGTCATGTTGATCTCGGGGAACACGCCCTGCTCGGTCAGGCCCATGGAGTAGTTGCCCTGACGGTCGAAGGCCTTGTCGTTGAGGCCTCGGAAGTCCTTGATACGGGGCGTGGTCAGGTTGATGAGGCGGTCCATGAAGTACCACATGCGGTCGCGTCGCAGGGTAACCATGGCGGAGGTCTCATAGCCGGCACGGACCTTGAAGTTCGACACGGACTTCTTGGCCGCGATCATGATGGGCTTCTGGCCCGAGATCACGGTCAGGGTGTGCAGCACGGCCTCCTTCACATTCGCCGGAACCTTGGTTCCGTCGAGGTGGCGACCCATGTTCACATTGATCGTGATCTTCTCAAGATCAGGCTGTGCCATGGGGTTGGAGATGCCGAACTTTTCCGCGATCTTGGGGCGGATCTCGGCGTCGTACTGTTGGCGCATGCGGGGCTTGTTGGGCTTGCTTGCCTGTTCGAGCGTCGCCTGGCTTGCTTGCTGCTTCTTGGCCATTGGTCGGTTCCCTGCGCCCTGGTCCGTTGCGGGGGGCGTCGCGGTCGGTTACTTGTTCTTGGCTCCGCGGATCTCGCCCAGCGACTTGCCGCCGCGGACGGCGACACGGTGCTTGCTGCCGTCGGGCTTGGACTCGAAGCGAACCCGGCTGGGCTTGCCATCGACGACGGGGGAGACATTGGAGATGTGGATGGGCATCTCCTTGGTGACGATCCCGCCCTGGGGGTTGAGCTGGGTGGGGCGGACATGCTTGGTCCGGATGTTGACACCCTTGACCAAGACACGGTCGGACTTGGTGACGACCTCGAGAACTTCGCCGGTCTGACCCTTGTAGTCACCGGAGGTCACGATGACCTGGTCGCCCTTGCGGATATGCCTTGCCATCACACCACCTCCGGAGCGAGGGAAATAATCTTCATGTAGTTGCGCTCACGCAGCTCGCGGGCGACGGGGCCGAAGATGCGGGTGCCCTTCGGGTTGCCGTCATCGTTGATGAGGACGACCGCCGAGGTATCGAACCGCACATAGGAACCGTCCTTGCGACGGGTGTTCTTTGCGGTGCGGACGATGACGGCCTTGGACTTGTCGCCCTCCTTGACATCGCCGCCTGGGAGAGCCTTCTTGATGCTGACGAGCACGCGGTCGCCGACACCGGCGGTCTTGCGGCTGAAGGAGCCGCGGCTGGTCGAGCCGCCGTAGACGCGGATGACATAGGCGATTTTGGCGCCCGAGTTATCCGCGACTTCGCACCTGGATTCTTGCTGGAGCATGGTGGCCTTGCTTTCTCGCTGGGCTTTCTCGCCGGCTTCGGTGGAAGACGGGCGGCGGGGTCAGCCGCGCTTTTCGACGATCCGGTTGATCTTCCAAGTCTTGGTCTTGCTGATCGGGCGGCACTGAACGATCTCGACGATGTCACCGTTGTGGGACTCGTTGTTCTCATCGTGGCAGTGCAGGACGGTCCGCTTGCTGACGAACTTGCCGTACTTCGGGTGCTTCGTGCGGTACTCGATCACGACCTTGCGGGTTTTATCCCGTGCGTCGGTCTGCACCACGCCGATCTGAGCGCCCTGGGTTGTTGCTTCGCTCATGGTCTGCTCCGTGTGCTCAGGCCTTGGCCCGGGCGGTCTGCTCGGTCAGGAGGCGGGCGATGTCTCGCCGGAGCTTCCCGAACTGCGTGGTGTCCTCGATCTTCTCCGAAACACGCTTGTTGCGGAGGGCGAAGAGCTTGGCCCGCAGGCGGCCCAGCTCCTCGGCGATCTCCTCGGTCTTCATCGCTTTGACCTCAGCGCCGTTCATGCCGGTCCTCCTTTACGCCTCGACCCGGCGGCCGATCATGCGGCAGCGGATCGGCATCTTCATGGCCACACGGAAGAACGCCTCCCGTGCGCGGGTTTCGCTCACGCCGGCCAGCTCGAACAGGATCGTGCCGGGGCGGATGCGTGCTGCCCAGTAGTCCACATCGGCCTTGCCCTTACCCATTCGGGTTTCGAGCGGCTTCTTGGAGACTGGCTTGTCCGGGAACACGCGGATGAACAGCTTGCCCTCACGCTTGAGGTAGTGCTGGCACGCGATACGCCCGGCCTCGATGCAGTTGCTCTTGAGCCAGCAGCCATCGAGGGCCTGGAGGCCGTAGTCACCGAAGGCGACATAGTTGCCCTTGGTGGCCTTCCGATCGCGGACGCGACGGAACTCCTTGCGGTGCTTGACTCGCTTGGGAATCTTATAGGGAGGCATTGGTCAAACCCCTTCCGGACTCACCGGCGACCGCGCGCCCGGGCTCGTGCACCGGCGGCGTTGGACTGGTTCTCTTCTTCTTCGTTCGCGGCGTACTCACCCTTGTAGATCCAGGTCTTGACGCCGATGGCGCCATAGGTGGTGAAGGCCTCCGCGAACCCGTAGTTGACATTCGCCTGCAGCGTGCTCAGCGGCAGCGAACCCAGACGCACATCCAGCGTGCGGCTCATTTCCGCACCGCCGAGGCGGCCGGAAATCTGAATCTTGACACCCTTGGCACCCGCCTGCATGACACCCTCGGCCCGCATCTTGACGACGCGGCGGAAGCCCATGCGCTTCTTGAGCTGCTCGGCCACGCTCTCGGCGACCAGCTGGGCCTCCAGGTCGGGCTCGCGGATCTCGATGATGGAGATCGATACCTTGCGGCCGGTCATGTACTGGAGTTCTTCGGTCATCCGCTCGACCTCGGCACCCTTGGGGCCGATGACCAGCCCGGGGCGGGCGGTGCGGATGATGATCTTCAGTTCCTCCCGGGTCCGCTCGATGTGGATATCCGAGACGGCCGCGTTCGGGGGGGTGCGATTGAGGCGCTTGTCAAGGTGCTTGCGGATCTGCTCGTCCTCGACCAGCAGTTCGCCGTAGAGCGCCTTGGGTGCATACCACCGGGAGCGGTGGGCTTCGGTCACGCCGAGGCGGAATCCGAAAGGATGCGTCTTCTGTCCCATATCAGTTGCGCTCCTGAACCGAAAGAGTGATGTGGCTGGTGCGCTTGAGGATCTGGTGAGCCCGGCCGCGGTCCTTGGCCTTGAAGCGCTTGATGTGCATGGCGCCGTCCACCTTGGCCTCGCTGACGACCAGGTTGCTCTCGTCCGCGCCGAGCTGATCGGCATCGGCCATGGCGGCCTGGAGGGCCTTGCGGAAGTTGACCGCGGCTCGCTTGGTCGAGAAGCGGAGCATGTTGTCCGCATCGACCGCGCTCTTGCCGCGGATCAGGTCGGCGACCAGCTTGGCCTTCTTGGGCGAGCCGCGATGGCCGCGGACCATGCTGGTGAACTTGGCGATGTCACGGGGCAGGCAACCGACGGCGGTGGCCATGCTCTCGATGTCGGTGCGGCGGCAACGGGGATGGTCACGCCCGGCCATCCAGTTGCGGACGGCGGAGAGGGCGGAAGGCCCGGTCAGCCCGTCGCGGGAGACCGCGTCGGCGAGCTGCTCGGGGGTGACCCCGGCCTCGGCGGCACGCTTCTTCAGTTCTTCGGCTCGAAGTCGCACTGCATAGCCCTTTCAAAGACCCTTGCAAGCCGGGGATCAGCCCGCCTTGATGCCTTCCTTCTTGTTCGTGTGGCCTCGGAAGGTGCGCGAGTTGGCGAACTCTCCGAGCTTGTGACCGACCATGTCCTCGGTCACGAAAACATCCATAAACACTCGACCGTTGTGCACCTTGAAGGTGTGGCCGACGAACTCCGGCACGATCGTGCAGGCGCGGGCCCAGGTCTTGATGGGCGAGCGCTCGCCATCATTGTTCTGACGCTCGACCTTGCGGTAGAGCTTTTCGTCGACATTCGGGCCTTTGCTCAGGCTGCGTGACATCGGATCGTTTCCTTCCCGTTTACTTCAGCTGCCCGTAGCGCTTGCTCTTGCGCCGGCGGATGATGAGCTGGGTCGAGGCCTTGTTGCGGTTGCGGGTGCGTCCGCCCTTGGCCGGCACGCCCGAGGCGCTGACCGGGGGGCGACCGCTCTTGGACCGGCCCTCACCACCACCCAGCGGGTGGGTGTGGTGGGACATGGCCACGCCGCGGGTCTTGGGGCGACGCCCCATCTTGCGGCTCAGACCGGCCTTGCCGACCACGCGGTTCTGGTGGTCGCTGTTGCCGACCATGCCGATGGTGGCCCGGCAGTCGATCAGCACGCGGCGGGTCTCACCGGAGGGCATGACCAAGGTGGCATAGCGGCCTTCCTTGTTGGTCAGGCGGGCGTAGACACCGGCGGAGCGGCACATCTTGGCGCCGGCACCGGGGTGCAGTTCGACCGCGTGAACATCCATGCCGGCGGGGATGTGCCGCAGGGGCATGCAGTTGCCGACGGACGGCTCGATGGCCTCGTCCGCGGAGCTGAGCACGGTGTCGCCGTCCTTCAGGCCCTTGGGGGCGAGAATGTAGCGCTTCACGCCGTCGGTGTACTCGACGAGGGCGATGTGGCAGGTGCGGTTGGGATCGTACTCGATCCCGACGACCTTGCCCTCAATGCCGTCGCGGTCACGACGCTTGAAGTCCACCATACGGTACATGCGCTTGACGCCGCCGCCGCGACCGCGGACCGTGATGAAACCTTGGGAGTTGCGACCGCCCTTCTTATTGAGGGGGGCGAGCAGCGATTTCTCGGGGGTCTTCTTGGTCACCTCTTCGTGCGTGAGCACGGAGGCGTTGCGACGCCCGGCGCTGGTCGGCTTGTAGACGCGGATGCCCATGTCTTGCGTTCCTTCCTACCAGGGCCTCAGAACAGTTCGATCGCCTGGCCATCGGCCACGCGGACGGTTGCACGCTTCCACTCGCCCGCATCCACGGTGCCGTAGCGCAAGCGACGCGACCCACCCTTGCGGGTCTGCGTGTTCACCTTGACGACTTTGACGCCGAAGAGTTCCTCGACGGCATTCTTGATATCAATCTTCGACGCACGACGGTCAACCTCGAAGGCGTACACATTCGCGTCTTCCATCGCGCGAGTGCTCTTCTCGGTCAACAGCGGACGGCGGAGGATGTAGTGCGGACCATGCATCACGCCACCTCCTCAGCGACCCGCCCCATGGGGGCGACCTTCGCGTCCTTACCGATCTGGGAGGTCGGGCCGCTCAGCCACGCCTCGAGTTCGGCCTTGTCGATCACCAGGAACCGGTTGCTCAGCAGGTTGAACGCCGTGAGCTGATCGGCCCGGCACAGCTCGACCTCTTCGATGTTGCGGGCGCTGAGGCGAGCGTTCTTGCTCTTCTCGGCATCGCCGGAGAGGGCGACCAGGGCGGACTGGCTGACGCCGAGGGCGGCCAGCAGATCCTTGAAGGCCTTGGTCTTGGGCTCGCTGAACTGCAGGCCGCTGATCACCTTGACCTCCTGGTCAAGGAGCTTGGCGAGCAGGGCATTGCGATTGGCCTTGCGGCGCATCTTTTTGGGCATGTCCTTGCGGAAGTCTTCGCGGGTGCGAAGCTTGGTCTTCCAGTGACCGCCCTTGCGCATGCTGGGCACCTTCTTGTCGCCGTGGCGAGCGTTGCCGGTGCCCTTCTGCTTGTACATCTTCTTGCGGGTGAAGGCGATCTCGGACCGGCTCTTGGTCCGGGCGGAGCCCTGACGCAGGTTCGCGTGATACATCACGAACGCCTGCTTCAGCAGATCAGCATTCACGGTCTCACCCAAGGCGATTTCATCGACCGACATCGTGCCGGCCGGCTTGCCTTGAATGTCGTAGACGGGGACTTCCATGAGTCTTTACCTCGCCTGACGCCTCGGATCTCCGTGGGCACCGTGCCCTCGGAGTTCGCTTTGCCTTCACCCGGTTCTCGGCTGTCGCTTTCGCACCCCCGATCACTCGGGAGCGCCGACAACGCGGGGTCGACTCGGCATTCAGCCCGTCACATGGACGGGCGTTTGATTTACTTGTCGCCGCCCGGTGGTTTCTTCAAACCAGACCTTCCGGGCCATGCAGGGTCGAGATCATTGACACGACCCTGACGGAAATCAATCGACAAGAGCCTTGGGAAGCGAACTTCCCGAAGATTCAGGCCAAGAGTCAGGCCTGCTTGGCCTTGCTCTTGTACAGCCGGATGGCCGGGCGAACTTCCAGCCAGGATTTGTTGTGGCCGGGCACGGGACCCTTGACCAGCAACAGTCCGTTCTCGGCATCAACCCGAACAATATCCAGACTCCGCACCGTGACCTGCTCGTTGCCCATCTGGCCGGACATCCGCTTGCCCTTCTTGAGCTTGCCGGAGTGGCCGCGGTTGGTGGCGTGGCCACCGATGGAGCCGGGCGAACGGTGCTTGCGTTCGACACCGTGGCTGGCCTGCTGGCCCTTGAAGTTGTGACGCTTCATGGTGCCCTGAAAGCCTTTGCCCTTGCTGGTGCCGATCACATCGACGAACTTGACGCCATCGAGCGCGGCGACCGTCAGCTCCTGGCCCAGGGAATAGCCACCCAGATCCTTGTCGTGAACGCGGAACTCGCTGTGATGGCGGAGCGGGGCGGAACCGGCCTTGGCATCGTGCCCGATCAGGGGCATGGTCGAGTTGCGGGCCTTGATCTCGCCCGCGCCGATTTGGACGCCGGCATAGCCATCGACCTCGGTCGTGCGGACCTGGGTCACCACATTGGTGCCGATCTGGATGACGGTCACGGGGATCGAAACCCCCTTGTCGTCAAACACGCGGGTCATGCCGATTTTCTGGCCGATGAGATGAGCGCCGGAAGACGGGAGGGTCATGTCGAAAACCTTTCAGCCCCGGATCGGCCGGGCTCCGCTTCGTGCCTCCGGCCCACTGGAGGCCGCGGCAGAGGAAGATTTGCGTAAAAAAACCCCGTCGCGTTGGCGGCGGGGAATCTTGAAAATCAGGCCTTGATCTTGACGAACACACCAGCGGGGACGACGAGGCGGTTGAGGGCCTCGACAGTGCGGGCGTTCGGCTCGAGGATATCGATGATCCGCTTATGGGTGCGGATCTCGAACTGCTCGCGGGACTTCTTGTCGATGAAGGGTCCGCGGAGCACCGTGTAGCGCTCGATCCGCGTGGGCAGGGGCACGGGACCCTTGACCTTGGCGTTGGTGCGCTTGGCGTGGTCCACGATTTCCCGCGCCGACGCGTCGAGCGCGATATGGTCGTAGGCCTCCATCCGAATGCGAATCCTGCCGCCGTTCATCGAAGTCCGTCCTCATGCGGCCCAGCCGCAGGTTCGGGCCGACCGCTGATCCGGGCTTCCGGAGAACGCGATCGGCTGCAGATCGTGTTGGGAAAACGCCGCGATGCCGCGGCGGGACAACGCGACCGGGAATCAAAACGATCCCGGTCGAGCCGAGTAGCGTAGACCCCCATCACCCCGAGTCAATCGACCACCCGCCGGCACCACCCTTTTTTGGCCTCTTCTCCGATCGCTCCCCGGATTCCTCCACCTTTGGACCGTGTTCCGCCGAACCATAGAGTCAGCCCCCCCACCCCATTTCCTCGCTCCCCCGCATCTTCTCCCTCCGGAGTTCCCCCATGCGACCGACCCTCCTGGCTCTGGTGGCCCCCCTGCTGCTCTGCTGGGCTCAGACCGATGCCTTGGCCCAAGCCCAGACCCAGACACAAACCCAGACCCAACCCCAGAACCTGCCCCGCCCCACCCCTTCGCAGACTCCACGGCAGGCGGATCCCACTGGGGTCAAACTTCAGTCGACCCCGACTCGGATTGATGCGCTCGAACTCTCCTTCTTTCTGCCGGAAGGATCCGTCGCGGAAACAACCAGCTTTGGTGCCACCGCCACCGTGGGTGTCGAGTTGCCCCGCAACCTCGGCGTGGTGGTCATCAAGGGGCAGCGTTCGACCAACACCGAACTCACGGTGGCGCAGGTCATTGACTCGATGATCGAGCAGTTCAACGCGACCGGTTCGTATGTCAAGGACACCCCGACGGGGCGTGTCTTCGTCAAGACGGAGCTGGAGAGCCGCACCGCCCTTCGGCTCTCGGGGCTCTCGGGCGAGCGTTTCTACATGCGGTTTCCCGCGGGCGAAACCGGCCCGGCACTGCTCCGCGGCGTCAGTGTGTTTCAGACTGAACCGGGCCGCTTCATCGTCTTCGATCTGATGGCGGAGGCGCCACAGGCCGACGAGTCGCGCCGGGTGTATGAAACGATCGTCGGGACCATGGATGTGACGGACCGGGATGCCCTCGCCGCCCGACGGGGGGCGGCTCTGGAGCGCACCAAGGCGGTTCTGGCCTCACTGACACCGGATGAACTGAAGGCCATGGCCGACCAGCCGGAACGCTGGGAGCGCATGTTCACCCCAGGCCGCACCGGCGACGACATGGACGCCTCCGAGCACGGCTACCGGCGGATCCGGGTCAGCAAGGGTTTCCGCGGCGAGGTCTCGGGCAAGGCCGAACGGACCTGGCGTGCCCAGGAAAAGACCCCCGGCCTGATCGTGCGCCTTGATGCGATGGCCCTTGAGACCGACCTTCGCATCGATACACGGGCCGTCTACTTTGTCTCCGAGGATCTCACCGAGGAAGCATGGACCGTCCGCATGGCCCTGCGTCAGGGGACCGTGACCAGCGAATCCAGCGTGACCGGCGCCCGCACCGGCACCAGCATGACCGTGCAGCTCGATCAGAAGAACATGATGCCCACGGTCACGCGGCCCATGATCCAGGGCGAGGGTTATGTGCCGCAGGCCATCACGCACCTGCTCTCTCCCTTGCTCGCGCGGCGGGCCCAGACCGGGGAGTTTGCCAGCTACGCCTACAACCCGACTTCCAACACCGTGACGATGCGCTGGGACACCGTCGAGCAACCCGCCGACAAGCCCGGCTTATGGATCGTGCGCTCTCGTCCTGATGACAATACCCCAACAACAAGCCATGTCTTCAACGCCCAGGGTAAGCTGATGCGTTCGGAGTTGCACAGCGGACGCATCTGGGAACCCATCGAGCTGGATCGCCTGGTCTCGCTCTGGCGCCGCAAGGGCCTGCCGCTCGAGTGAGCGCGTCGGGCGGTGATCTCTGATAAACTGGCGTGTCGGTGTCGCCCGTTCGGGTCGGTGCCACCCACCTCGCATGCAACCGGACGCACGGGCGTTGGTTCATCCGGGACGCGTCCGCTCGGGCGTGGGTTTCCTGCTTGTCAGTTTCGGAGGTTGCCTGATGCTTCGTCTTCGTCCCTCGGACCTGCTCGTCCTCACTTCGATCGCGGGCCTGCTTGCCGGTTGCCAGTCCACGCCCACCACGACAGCCCAGCCCAACGACGGCTTCGAGCGGTTTGCCGTGATCAGCGGCGAGCGTGTCACGCCGCCGGATATCGAGATGGGCGATCCCGCCGTGATCGCGGCCATCCTCGCCGAGGGCAAGGGCAACTCGCAGGTCATGGCCCTGCTCACGGAGATGTGCGAGACCTTCGGGCCGCGCCTGACGGGATCCGCGGCCAATGAAGCGGCACAGAAGTGGTCCAAGGCGAACTTCGAGTCCTGGGGCCTCTCCAACCCCCACCTCCACAACTGGGGCACCATCGCCACCCGGTTCGACCGTGGACCGAGCACCGGCAGCGTGCATCGTGCGGGCGGCGACAAAATGCGCGACCTGGAGTTCACAACCCTTTCGTGGAGCAGCGGAACCGACGGGCCGGTCCGAGGCAAGGCTGTGATGATGCCCCAGACCATCGAGGAGTACGAGGCCAACGCGGGCAGCTATGCCGGCGCGTGGGTGCTCCTCGTGCCCGACTACTCCGGACGCCGCGGCATCCGCTCCGTGGGCTTTCTGATGCGTGAACACCAGGAACTGCGTCACCGTACCCGGGACCAGCTCGGCGGCAAGCCGATCGCACAGGCCACCCCCGCCGCACAAGCAGCCGGCGATGGTCAGTCGTGGTCGGGCAACATGGACTATCACGGCTCAGGCGTGCCGATGGAGCTGACACTGACCAAACTCGGTGAGTCCCCCGAGGGCACGGTCTCGATCCGCAACTTCCACACCGGTCCGATCCACGATGCACGGCTCGAGGGCAACTCGCTCCGCTTCCGTTATAACCACGCGATGGGGGTTTCCGAGGTCATCCTGACCCTCTCCGGTGACAAGGCGACCGGAACTTCCACCGGAGCCAGCGGCACCGCCTTCCCTGTCGAGCTGGTTCGTGCCAGCCAGCCCTCGGCCGTCCCCGCCGATGCGACCGACTTTGAGGATCCCATCCTGGCCCGGGTGCTCTCCGAGAACCCGGCGGGCTTCGTCTCAAGCTCCAAGGACGAACGGGTCTGGACGACCAGCAGCAACGGATGGCGCGAACGCGAGATCAAGGACTACCCCAGCGATCTGGAGGTCAATGTCAGGGAGAGCGACTACGACTTCATCACGGCCCGCCTGTCCATGGGCGTGCCGGTCGAGTTGGATTTCGATCTATCCCACACCCTCGTGGCGGGTCCGATCCCGGTGTTCAATGTGATCGCCGAGATCCGCGGTACCGAGTTCCCCGACGAGGTCGTGATCGTCTCCGCCCACCAGGACTCATGGGACGGCCCCGGGTCGCAGGGCACGATCGACAACGGCACCGGCACGGCGGTGACCATGGAGACCGCCCGCATCCTCATGGCCGCGGGTGCGAAACCGAAACGCACCATTCGCTTCGCCCTGTGGTCTGGCGAGGAGCAGGGCCTGCTGGGTGCCCGCGCATACGCGCGGGATCTGACCGACGAGCAGCGGTCCAAGATCTCCGCCGTGTTCGTCGATGACGGGGGCACCAACCACCAGGGCGGCATCCCGGTGGCCGACAACATGGTCGATTACCTCGCCGCCGCGACAAGCTGGACGAACGGGCACTTCTACTCGGCCGTGGACGGCAAGGACATGGTCGTCAACATCCGCCCCACCGGGCCGCGGATCGAGACGCACGGCGGGTCCGACCACGCCGCGTTCAACGCCCTGGGCATTCCGGGGTTCTTCTGGGATGAGATCGGCCGGGCGAACTACTCGTACGGCTGGCACACCCAGAAGGACCGCCTGGACCAGGCCATCGAGGAATACCTCGTGCAATCCGCCACGAACTCGGCGATCACGGCGTACAACCTGGCCAACGCGCCCTCGCTGCTGCCGCGGTCGGCCCCGCCAGAGCCCAGCGCCCCACGCGGCGGCGGACAACGCCAGCGTCAGGGACAGGGCGAGTAAGACATTTCGCATCAAAGCGTCGCCCGGTCATGTCCGGACAGATCCCCAACTGATACACTGTGCGGACATGGCCACCGAACGCCTGATCTCGCCCACCCAGTCACCGGAGGAAGAGCACGCCAACTGGGCGCTGCGTCCGCGGTCGCTGGATGAGTATGTCGGCCAGGCCGAGCTGGTCGAGCGCATTCTCATCGCGGTCGAGGCCGTCCACACCCGCTCCAAGGCCAGGACCGACGGCTCGCGCGAGCACCTGGAGCACATCCTGCTCCACGGCCCGCCCGGCCTGGGCAAGACCACCATCGCCCATGTGATCGGCGCGGAGCTGGGCACGAGGGTCCACACAACCTCCGGCCCGGCCCTGGCCCGGGGCACGGACCTGGTGGCCGTGCTGACGCGGCTTCAGCCCGGCGATGTGCTGTTCATCGACGAGATCCACCGGCTGCCGGTGGCGGTCGAGGAGTTCATCTACCCGGCGATGGAGGACTTCCGGATTGATGTGTGCCTGGACACGGGCCTGAACGCCCGGACGGTGCAGATCAAGTGCGCCCCGTTCACGCTGATCGGGGCAACAACCCGAGCCGGGCTGCTCAGCTCGCCGCTGCGTTCGCGGTTCGGGATCACCCACCACCTCCGCTACTACGACGACAAGGAGCTGGTCCGCATCCTGGGACGCTCGTGCGCACTCCTGGGCGTGACCGATGTGGATCCCGAATCCCTGCCCCGGATCGCCGCACGGTCGCGAGGCACGCCGCGCATCGCCAACCGGCTGCTGCGGCGGGTCCGCGATTTCGCCGATGTCCGCGCCGACGGGCGCCTCTCCGCCGGCATCGTCGACGATGCGCTGCGTCTGGAAGGCGTGGACGATCTCGGCCTGGACAACCTCGACCGGGCCTACCTCAAGGCCATCGCCACGGTCTATCAGGGCGGACCTGTCGGCTTGGAGGCTGTGGCCGCCACGATGAACGAGGACGCGGGCACCTTGGAGGATGTGGTCGAGCCCTACCTGCTCCAGATCGGCTTTCTGGCCCGCACCCGGCGCGGCCGCCAGCTCACCGCGCGGGCCTTCGACCTGCTGGGCATGCCCGCCCCGCGCCCCGAGGCCGAGGAATAGGTTCAACGAGACTATCCCCACGGGGCGGACATTCAGTCCGCCCCCCCTCCCACCGGTCACTTGCGGACGAACGAAGCAACCAGGATCTCCTCGGCCTGCTCGGTCAGATAGAGGATGCAGCCGTCGTTGGGGGAGAGCGTCAGCTTGCCCTGCACCAGCGAGGCGGCGACCTCGACGGGCACGGACATCATTGAGGAGCCGCACACATACTCGTGGCGCTTGCGGTCGATGATCTCCAGCGGGGCCATGGCATCGTCACCGCGCTGGCGGACGAGCTCGTCGTAGATGCGCAGGGCATCCTTCGGGACATCGGCGGCGAGTTGATCGCGTTTGGCACGCAGCTCGGCCAGCTTGCCGGCGATCTCATCGGAGCGTTCCTGACGCTGATTCTCGGCGACGATACGGACCTTCTCCCGCTCCGTCCGGGCGGTCTCAAACTCGCCCAGCTTCTTGCGGATGGTCTCGATCTTCTCCATGTGGCCGAGCGCTTCGTCCTCAAACGAAGAACGCTGCTCTTTGAGGTTGTTGACCTCGCTGAGCAGCGCTTTGTATTCCTTGTTCGTCTGGGCCGCGTTCATCTTCTCGCGGAGTTCGTTGATCTTGGCTTCCAGCCGCTTGCTTTCGCCTTCCGCGTTGTTGGCCGAGGCCTGCAACTGGCGAAGCTGGGCTTCCAGGGATGAGACCTGGGTGGAGATGTCGGCCAACTGCCGGGTCTGTTCACCGAGGAATCGCTCCGCGGCGTTCAGACGCGTGCTCAGGCCTCGGATCTCCTTGTCCACACGGAACAACGCGAGCAGCTTTTTGGTCACCGTCATCAAGGCCTCCCGCCGATCGGAACAACCGGCATCGGCTTGATATTAGCAGCCGCAAGCCTTTGCGTCACGCTTGAACCCGGCTCAGGCCGCGCCGGACGCCCGACCGAGGCCGTGCAGCAGCCAGAACGCGAACGGAGCGACCAGGATCGGCGAGTCGATCAGATCCAGCACCCCCCCGAAGCCGGGCATGGAACGCCCCGAATCTTTCAGACCGGCATCCCGTTTGAGGAGGCTGGCCGAGAGATCCCCGATCTGGCCCAACCCACCAAAAAACACTCCCATGGCCGCGCCGATCAGGGGCATTGGAGCGATCATGCCGCCTCGGGTCAGGAGCCATGCCCCCAGGGCCCCCGCCGCCCCAGCGGTGATCAGCCCACCAGCCAGACCCTCCCAGGTCTTGCCGGGGCTCAGCCACGGAATCATCTTGTTCCTGCCGATGGTGGTACCGGTGAAGTACGCCCCGATGTCGCAGCTCTTCACGCACGCCAGCACCCAGACGAGCATCCATATCGGGTGCTCGCGTCGGATCAGCACCAGGAACCCCGGCATCAACCCCATATACACATGCACCAGCAGGACTGAGCCCGCGACGGCGATGGCCCCGTTCGTAGACCGGTTCCGCACGGCGTACACCAGACCGAGCGACCAGCTCAGCACGGCCGCCCCGGCACCCAGCCCGAGCCCGGATACGCCGTTCATCCCCTCTGCCCCGAACGACATCACGCTCAGCCCGAGCAGGGCGGAGAGCACGGCGGCCCAAGATTGGATCGCCACCCCCTTGGCGCGCAGGATCCGGGCGACCTCCAGGGCCCCCATCACCACGAAAAACATCAACGCCGGCATCAAAAGGACGGCCGGCGGAAGGGTGGTCCGGCCCGGCCACCATGAAGCGGGGCGTCCCTGGAGCCACTGATCGCCGAATGCAATCGCGGCCATGGCCAGGATGAGCAGGGATCCCAGGATGAGTCGGTGTTTCAGCACGGCGGGAAGAATATCACACTCAGGCCGATGCCCCCGACTTGTCCTCGGAGTTCAGCCCGCCGAAGCGACGGTTGCGGGTGGCATAGGCCCGTACGGCCGTGAAGAGACTCTGCTCGGTGAAGTCCGGCCAGTGCTCATCGGTCAGGTACAGCTCGGCATAACTGAGCTGCCACAGCAGGTAGTTACTCAGACGCATCTCCCCGCCGGTTCGGACCAGCAGATCTGGATCCGGCAGACCGGCGGTGTCCAGGTGATCAGCGATCAACGCCTCGTCGATGTCCCCGGGGCGGCGCCGACCCGCGGCGATCTCGGTCGCGATCGCCCGTACCGCGTCCACGATCTCGTCCCGCGACCCGTAGTTGATCGCCAGGCACAGCGTCAACCCCGTGCAGTCCGCGGTCGCGCCGGTCAGAGCGTCCAGCGCGGCGAGCACATCCAGCGGGAGCCCATCGCGCCGCCCGATCACCCGGACCCGGATGTTGTGGCGCAACAGTTCTTCCTTCTCGCCCTCGCAGTAAGCCACGCAGAGGCGCATGAGCGCCTCGATCTCGTCACCCGGACGGCGCCAGTTCTCGCTACTGAAGGAGTACAGGGTGAGCACCTCAACCCCGACTTTGGCGCAGCCGCGGATCGCTTCACGCACCGCCGACGCGCCAGCGCGGTGGCCGAAAACACGGGGAAAGCCGCGTTCCTCCGCCCATCGTCCGTTGCCGTCCATGATGACCGCGATGTGGCGGGGGATCCGGCTCGGCGGGACATCCGGCAGCAGGCCGGACGGGTCCGCGTCGGGAAACCGTGCATGGATACGGCTCAGCGCGGCCGCATCGGCCTTGTTCAAAGCGGAGAACGCGGTCACGCGCCCCCCCCGCCCGCGGCCAGAACCGCGTCGCGCTCGATGGTCTGGACGCGGTCCGGCCCGACACCGATCGTGCGGATCGGAACACCGACGAACGCCTCAATCAGTTCCACATACCGCCGGGCCGCTTCCGGGAGTTCGTCGAAGGAACGGACATCGCTGATCTCGTCACCGAATCCGGGCACGGTCTGATAGACCGGCACCGCCTCGGCCAGCGCGAAGCCGTCGGGGAGGAATCGGTCGGTACGACCATCGGGGGTGTCGTATGCCACGCAGAGCCTGAGTTCATCAAACCCAGCGAGCACATCCAGCAGGGTCAGACCGATTTCAGTCACCCCGGACACCATCGCGGCGTAACGCAGGGCCACCAGATCGATCCATCCCACGCGCCGGGGACGCCCCGTGGTGGTGCCGTACTCACGCCCGCGCTCGCGAATGCGGTGGGCCGTCTCGTCCGTGAGTTCGGTGGGCATCGGCCCGCCCCCGACCCGGGTCGAATACGCCTTGACGACACCGATGATCTGACCAACCTTCTGCGCCGGTAGTCCGGAGCCGGGCCCGATGCCCAGGCTGGATGCGTTCGAGCTGGTCACATACGGGAAGGTACCGTGATCGACATCGAGCATGGTGGCGTTCGCACCCTCGAAGAGGATCGACTTGCCCGCCCGGTCCAGATCGTGCAGCAGGTAGGTGGTGTCCTTCACCAGCGGGCGGAGACGCTCACCGATGCGGATCATCCGCTCGGCGATCTCGCCCGCGTCGAAGGGAGTCGGCTCGGCGGGGTGCAGGCCCCGGATGATCGCGTTCTTCATCGAGCAGATCAGTTCGAGCTTGCTGCGCAGCAGTTCCGGGCGAAGCAGGTCACCCACACGGATGGCGGTCGCCCGCTGCACCTTGTCGGCGTAGGCGGGGCCGATGCCGCGCCGGGTGGTGCCGATGGCCGAGACCGCGTTCTTCGGACCGCTGGCCGAATCGACCGGGGCCGCGGTCAGAAGTTCCTCCCGCAGCGCATCCTCCGCCTTGTGGTACGGGAGCACCACATGGGCACGATCGGAAAGCACCAGCGACGAAACATCCACCCCACGCGCGCCCAGACCATCCAGTTCTTCCATCAGTCGTTCGGGATCGACCACCACCCCGTTGCCGACCACCGCCAGCACGCCGGGGGCCAGAATGCCCGACGGGACCAGGTGCAGGGCATAGCGGACACCCCCCACCACCACCGAGTGGCCCGCGTTGGCCCCCCCGTTGTAGCGGACCACGGCGTCGAACCCGCCCGCGAGCCGATCAACAAGCTTTCCCTTGCCCTCGTCCCCCCACTGCAGCCCGACGACCGCCGAATGCTTCCCGACATGTGAAGCGGGCGGATAGGCATGGTCCGAGAAATCGGTCACGGCGGTCTCCTGAACAGGGTCGGCGGGCCCGCAACGATACGCGCGGGCTTCCGATCGTGTTCGTTTCAGGAGGGTCAATCCGGACAAACCGTCTGATCCGGCGCGATTCTCGACGGATCAAACCCTGTCATGGGAATCCGCCCCCCCCATCCCCTCAGATCGCCGATCCACGAGCAGGAGATCCGCCATGGGCGAGAGCACGATCCGCATCATGTGCCCGAATCTGACCTGCCGGAAGGTGCTGGCGGTGCCCCCCATCGCCCGCGGCAAAACGGTCCGCTGCCGCACATGCGGAACCAACATCCGGGTGCCCGAAGCGAAGAAAACGGCCACCAAATCGGAACAGGCCGCACCGAACGAGTGACCGAGTCCGGCCGCACGCCTCACAGCGGGGGCTGGGCGTCGTCCTCGTCCTCAAAGTCAAAGTCCATCAGGCTCGAGTCATCGAGATCGGCCTTCTTGGCGGTGGATGCCGCCGGGACGGACGCCTTGGGCGTGGGGATGCTGGTCTTGGATTCTTCCTCCGGCAGGCCGTCCTCGAACAGGAACTCGGCATCGATCTCGTCGGGCTCGCCGTTGACCTGCACCAGGAAGACCTGCCCGCCGAGACTGATCAGATCACCGGGAGCCAGCGGCTGCTGGGTCACCCGCTCCTGATTCACATAGGTCCCATTGCTCGATCCCAAATCTTTGACGGTGATGGATCCGCCTTCGATCTGAATTTCACAATGGGTTCTGGACACCCCGGCAATGGGGATCCGGAGCTGGCAGCCTTCCTGCCGGCCGATCACGGTTCGGTCTTTGCCCAAGACCACGCGCTGCGTCTCCCCCTCCGCCGTTACCCGTACAAGCGCCACTTCCACCGCGTTCTATCCTTTCTTCCGACGCTCGGGCCGCTGGCCCGGTTCGGCCAACCCCCCGATCGTGGCCCGCTTGGGCCGGAGTTCCCTTGCACGACGATACCGTCATCCGGCTTCCCATGCAATGGTCTATCGCCTCGGCCCGCATTCCGGGCGAGGCGCTCGGCCCTCGTTTGCAAGCCGAACCGGAGCAAAAACCCCGCTCCTTGTACCTCCATATCCCCTTCTGCACCCACAAATGCCATTACTGCGATTTCTACTCGATCGTGGACACAAGGGACCGGCAGGCCGCATTCACCGCCCGGCTGGTCCGGGAACTGACTGCCCTGGCACCGCTGGCCAGCCCGCTGGAGACCGTCTTTGTGGGTGGTGGAACCCCCAGCCTCCTCCGACCCGACCTGTGGGAAGAACTACTAAATCGCTTTCACACACTCTTTACCCTGGCACCGGGGCATGAGTTCACCGTGGAATGCAACCCGGAAACCGTCACCGACGATCTGATGGGCGTGCTCGCGGGGGGGGGCGTCAACCGTGTCAGCATGGGCGCACAATCCTTCGATCGCAAACACCTGGCCACGCTGGAACGCAGGCACGACCCGGAACGCCTGCCGATCGCCGCCGAAACCGTGCGACGCGCGGGCATCGCTCGGCTTTCGGTGGACCTGATCTCCGGCGTGCCGGACCAGACGCTCGAACAGTGGGATGCCGACCTGCACGCCGCGCTCGGGCTGGGGACCGAGCACCTCTCCGCTTACACACTCACTTACGAGCCCGGCACCGCCATGACGGCCCGTCTGCTTAAAGGTGAGTTCGCCAAGACGGATGACGACCTTGAGGCGGACATGTACGAGCACACGGTGGCCACGCTGCGGGCGGCCGGGCTGGACCGCTATGAGGTGTCCAACCACGCCCGGCCCGGGGCAGAGTGCCGCCATAACCTGGCGTACTGGCGGCAGGAAGGCTGGCTCGCCGCCGGCCCGAGCGCGAGCGCCCATGTGGGAGGCTGGCGCTGGAAGAACACCCCCCGACTCGACGACTACCTGCACGCCGGAGAGGACGGCTTCTCGCCCGTGTGCGAACTCGAAGAGCCTGATCCACGCCGTTCCCTGATGGACCGCCTCATGACCGGGGTGCGCCTGCGGGAAGGGCTTGATTCGTCCCTGGCACTGGCGAACGCGCATGCCCTGAACGCGGCGGAAGATCTGGCGGCCGCCGCCGAGTTCTGCCGCAAGGAAGGCTGGCTGGTCATCCGTGAAGGCCGCTGGTCACTCAGCGATGCCGGTTTCCTCTTCGCCGACCGTGTCGCCGCCGAGCTGATCGGCGCGGTCGCCCGCTGAGGAACCCGGTTGCGGTTCCAGATCCGGGCGGGGCAGGCCGAGGCGCTTGAGCAGGCCTCGGAGATCGCGCGGGAATAGCGTGCGCAGGTCCAGCTCATCACCCGTCACCGGGTGCGTCAGGGCGAGCCGGTGGGCGTGCAGGGCCAGCCGCGCCGAGGCCCCGCGGGACCGGTGGGAGCCGTACACGGGATCACCCAGCACGGGCGCTCCGATCATGCTCAGGTGGACGCGGATCTGGTGCAACCGCCCGGTGACCGGGCGTGCCTCGATCAACGCGCCCAGCTCGGACTCGGCCAGCACGCGGTAGGCCGTCAGGGCGGGTTTTCCGGATGAACTCGGGCGGGCCGTGCGTTCGGATGTGTACTTGTCCTTGCGGGTGAGCACTTCGTCGATCGGCTGGCGGATGACACCCTCCGGATCTCGCGGGGCCTTCATGGTGACGGCCCAATAAAACTTGCGGACCGCGCGTGTCTCGAACTGAGCACGCAGCCCGTCGTAAGCATCACGCGACAACGCGACGGCCAGCACCCCGCTGGTGCCCTGATCCAGCCGATGCACCAGCCCGTGGTCCCGCGCCACGCCGAGCTGACGCAGGCGGTCCCCGTGCGTGGCATACAAACCATTGAGCAGCGTGTCGTGCTGGTGGCCCACGCCTGGGGCGGTGACGACCCCCGCCGGCTTCTCGACGATCATCAGGTGATCGTCGGCGTGCAGCACGCGATAGGTCACGCGCGGGTTCGGTTCGATGTGGGTTCCCATCTCACTCATGGCAGGTCCTCCAGGTTGTCCCCGCCGCAGGCGCGATGGTCCAGGTACCAACGAAGCTCCCCCCCACCACCCCCCACCGGCAGGATGCCGACGATGGTGGGATCGGATTCGATCAGCCGGACGACGGGCTCCGACTCTCGACCCGTGCCGAGGACCATGAGCAGGCGTGACCCGCGAAGGGTCCGCGCCGTCAGCCCGACCATCGTGCCATCCTCGCTCGGTCCGACCAGCCGATTCAGAGGATCAACCGTGCCGCGCAGGACAGGCTCAGCCAGGGGCAGCAGCACGCAATCGAACCGATCTTGCCCGGCCGGCCGCTGTCCCAGGTAGGCGCGGATCTCGTTCTCGAACCGGGTCTCCGCGTCGTGGAGGTGGGCGTGCAGCGGGTGGGCCTGATCCTCGGGCATGTCCGTCGCATCGAGCACCATCTCCGCCAGGTGGGTGTGACTGTGCCGATCATCCCCCACCATGACGCGCGGCTCCGCCACGGACCAGAGATGCGTGCGTGACCACGGCAGATCCCGGTAGTGCGGGTCCGTCATCAGACGCAGCAGCAGGCGGTGTTCCTCAGGGCCATACCCCATGCCCAGATGAAAATCCCCGAACGCCCGCACGCAGGCGCTCGCTTGCAGGAACAGGTCCGCGGCGGCGGCCTCCAGCGCATCATCCAGCGAAGGACGCAGGACCACCCGGCCCGGAAGCCGGGGCTGCTCAATCTCTCCCGCGATCTCGTAGGATTGATCCATGGGTGTGTATTGTGGCGTGCCCGCGCCACCCACGCCACACGGGAAGCGAAAACCGCGATGGAAGCCCTGTACCGCATGATCGACGCCTCCGCCAACCGCGCCCGCGAGGGTCTGCGGGTCATGGAGGACATTGCACGCTTCGTGCTCGACGATGCCGAACTGACCGGCTCGCTCAAAAAGGCTCGACACGATCTGCGGCCACTGGTCGCGGCCCTCCCCCTGCGTGGTGCTGACCTGCTCGCGGCACGGGACACCCCCGGCGATGTCGGCACCGCGATCAGCACGCCCGAGGAACTCTCCCGCCCCGACGCCCTACCGGACATTGCCACGGCCGCCGCAAAACGCACCCAGGAGGCCCTCCGATCGCTGGAAGAGTCCGCAAAATCCTTGGGCCGGGACGGCAAAGGGTTCGAGACGGCGCGGTATCGGGTGTACGACCTTGAGCGGACGCTGCTTTCGCGTCTGGCCCCGCCGTGCCCGCAGTGGACCCTGTGCGTGCTGGTCACGCGGTCTTTGTGCGTCCACCACGCGCCCGTGGAGATCGTGCGGCTTGCCGCCGAGGGCGGCGCGGATTGCATCCAGATCCGTGAGAAGGACACGACTGACGGGGATGCCGAGCGTCTGGACCACGCCGCCCGGCTGGTCGAGGCGTGTCACACGGCGGGCATCCACGCCGTCCTCAACGACCGACCGGACCTGGCCCGCCTCGCCGGGGCCGACGGGGTGCATCTCGGGCAGACCGATCTGCCGGTGAAGGCCGCGCGACGGATCCTTGGGGCGGGGTGCTGGATCGGTGTGTCGTGTTCGACACTGGATCACGCCCGTCGGGCCGCGACCGACGGGGTGGACTCGATCGGGTTGGGGCCGATGTTCACCAGCACCACGAAGCCCAAACCCGGGCTGGCTGGGCCTGACCTGATCCGCGTCGTGCTCGCTGATCCGGCGACCGCCCGGCTGCCCCACCTGGCGATCAGCGGAATCACCCCGAAAAACATCGGTCTGCTGACGGCGGCCGGGTGCCGGGGTGTGGCCGTCAGCAGCGCGGTCTGCGGAGCGGAGGATCCCCGCGGCGTGTGCCGGGCCATCGCCCGGGCCGTGCGACCGCCGGACGCTACGATCGACGCATGAGCGTGACCTACAAGGAAACCGTGCTTCCCAATGGCCTGCGAATCGCAGCCGAGATCGCCCCCGGTGCCCATTCCGCGGCCGTGGGATTCTTCGTCCGAACCGGCGCCCGCGACGAGCCGACGCCCGTGATGGGTGTCTCGCACTTCCTTGAACACATGATGTTCAAGGGGACCGAAGACCTGGCGGCCGACGCGATCAACCAGGCCTTTGACGACCTGGGTGCCTCCAACAATGCCTTCACCTCGCGGGAGATGACCTGCTTCTACGCCCACACCCTGCCCGAGGGCATGGACAGGGCGACCGACCTGATCGCCCAGATGATGCGTCCCGCGTTGCGGAACACGGACTTCGATACCGAGAAGCAGGTGATCCTCGAAGAGATCGCCATGTACGCGGACAACCCGTTCTGGGTGCTGTACGAGGAGGCCATCGACCGGCGGTACAACCGCGGCGCACTGGGCCATCGCGTGCTGGGCACCAAGGAATCCGTGGCCGCGATGTCCCGGGATCAGATGAACGCCTATTTCAATGACCGGTACGCACCGGACAGCATGGTTGTGGCGTTGGCCGGGCATCTGGACTTCGATCACTGCGTGGACCTCATCACCCAACGCTGCGCGGCGTGGCCCGCGACCGGCGCGACACGCGATCCCGCCGTGCCCGAGCGGGCCACCGGCCGTTTCGAGCTGACCGACCCCAAGGTCAGCCGTGGCTACCTGATCGGCGTGGCCGACGCGCCGGGCGTCGAGGACGACCGGCGTTATGCCGCGTCGCTGCTGGCCCAGGTCCTCGGCGGGGCGGATAACTCCCGCCTGCACTGGGCGTTGATCGAGACCGGCCTGGCGGAAGAAGCTCAGGCCGCCTACGACGGCATGGACCGCCACGGGGAGTTCTTCGTCTACGCGTCGGGCGATCCCGAGTCGCTGGGCGACATCGAGGAGGTCATCCGCAAAGAGATCCGCGGCCTGCGCGATTCCATTGAGGAGGACGACCTTGCCAAGCTGCGGTCCAAAGCCCTGACCGCACTGACCCTCGCGTCCGAACGCCCCTCCGGGCGCATGATGCGCCTCGGGCGCGTGTGGACCATGCTGGACAAGTACACCACGCTGGACGAGGAGCTTTCCGCGCTGTCCAAGGTCACCGCCGACGATCTCAAGCGTGTGTGCGACGAGTTCCCGTTCGACAACTGGCTGCTGGGCACCATGAAGCCGGCCTGATCCGGCTCACGCGGCCTTCGCCCGCGGCACGAATACCCGTACGACGCTTCCGCCCGCGCCCCGGGCGGCCTGCACGGCCCGGCTTGTCGCCTCGACCAGCAGCTCCGGCGAAACGAACAGGCCACGGGTGTCCTCATCAATGCTTGCCACACCAGCGTTGATCCGCACGATGCGGTCGGCGTCGCTTGCGTTCGGCAACCACCGTTGAACACTCGCGGGGAACTGATCACACACGGTCTGGGCCGCGTCACTAGCGGCCCGTCTTGCGGTGCGGGGCAGCACCACCGCGAAATCCGTGTGGTTCACCCGGGCCACGATCCCGCCCATGGGCTCGAATGCACGCAGCAGCATGATGGTCGTCCCGAGCACCACCTCGTCCTGCGCCTGCTGCCCGTGCTGGTCGAGCATGGACTTGAGGCCGTCGATGGCGAACTGGGCGATGGAAAGCTCGATCTCGCCCGCGCGGGCCGCGGGGTGCGCGGCCCGCACCGCCTGGCCGAAGGCATCGCGGTTCATCACCCCCGTCAGCGGATCGCGTCCCTGATCGCCGGACAGAACCCCTGACAGCTCGCGGATGGCGTAGCTCTCGAGCTGGTTCTCGCGGGCCATCTGGATCATCTGGCGGTCGGCACGGGCCAGCACATCCTTGGGATTGGGCATCGTGCTGGTATCCAACTCGAAGAGTGATCCCAGCTCCCGCGCGGCCTCCCCGGTCTCGCGGATCAGATCGTCCAGAGCCTCTTCGGTCAGGCCCAGCCATTGTTCGCCGCGCCGGTACAGTTCCCGCAGCGCATCGGTGGGGTCCCTGGCGATCAGCACCGCATGAATCAAGTTGCCCAACGCCACGCAACGGGCCGGCTTGGAGTATTCCGTCGGGCACGCGGTCGGACGATCGTGGAACTTGAGCGGAACGATCAGCTCGGCCGGCAGCTTCCAGGAGGCGCCGAGCACCGCCCCGACCTCGGCATGGTGGGTCTCGAACGCCTTGATCTCGAGTCTTGCCAGATCCCCGTGATTCCCGGCGTTCGCCATCACCTCGGCGTACTGATCGCCCATCGCCCGGAACATGGCCACCATGCCGATGTCCTGAAGCAGCCCGGTGAGGAACGCCTCGTCCGCGCACGCAAACCCGCAACCGTCAGCAATCAGCTTGCCGGCGACGGCCGTCTCGAGCCCGCGACGCCAGTAGCCCACATAGTCAAATCCCGAGTCCTTCTCCTTGCCGACCGACATGACGAGCGAGAACCCAAGCACCAGACTCTTGACCGGGCCCAGACCCAACAGGACCAGGGCCTTGTCGATCGAGGTGCACCGCTTGCGCAGGCCGTAGAAACTTGAGTTGACCGTCCGGAGAATTTTCGTGGTCAGGGCCTGGTCGGCCTGGATCAAGCCAGCCAACTCGTCCATGCGGACATCCGGATCGCTCGTCAGTTCCAGCACCCGCACCGCCACGCCCGGCAGCGTGGGCAGGCTGGGGCAACTCAGAATCTTTTGGAGCAGCTCGGAGTCCATCCTTGGATCTTCTTCTGCGTCTGAGTGAGGACTGGGAGGCAACCCGTTGCCAGCGCACGCTTTCGGGCTGCTTCCCAGAGCATCGGCACGATCCCCCCCGTTCGTGAGGCCCGCCGGATCTACTCGGACTTGCCGAACGAAATCTCGGGATACACCCACGCCAAAGCAGGGGGTTCCCCGCCGATGACCGCCCGTATCCGAGCCGCCAGGACCCGGCCTGCCCGGGTAATTTCATCCGTCGTGCCCGGCAGATCCCCGGGTTCCGCCCCAGCATCCAGCCCTCGCAGCACCCCAACCGTCCCCGGCCGGATCCGACCAACCCCGCCCTCCCCTCTTCCCTCCCCCCTCGGAGGGGAAGGCGGGGAAGTCAGGGCCACAAGACCCCCAAGATCCCAGGCAAAGCCGACGGCCTGCGCCGGTGCCAACGCCTCCCCAGTCTGCACATCCACCCCGATCTCGGGCTTTGAGCCCGTCTCATCCAACAGAGTCCACTGGAACCAGGTCAGCCAGGCGGCAAGCCCCCGCCCCGGATCGCAGGGATCGGATCCCGCGATCGCGGCCAGGGTCGCTGCCAAGGCATCAAACAGCCCGGGGTGGGGATCCTGATCGTGGACGATGCGGGGGATCAGGTCCACGCAATACATCGCCGCGAGATAGCGGGCATGATCCCGCCGGGCGTGGTGCATGGGCTCGATCAGGTCCCAGGAGGTCAGTTGGGCCAGTTCGGCGCTGGGCTTGATGATGGTGGTCAGATGGGCGCGGGTCAGCAGTTCGACACCGCCGGAAAACGGGGCCTTCTCACGCTTGGAACCTTTGGCCAGGCAGCGGAGCAGGCCGTGGTCCCGGGTCAGCAGCGTGACCGTCTGGCTGGTCTCGGACCAGTCCCAGTGGCGGACGCAGATGCCTTCGTCGTGGTAGGTCGGCACTCCGTACCGACTTTAGGTCGGTCGGAACTCCGTGCCGACACTCTTCGGTGGCCCGGCTTGCCGAGCCGGGTCTTCCGATTTGTTCGGCGAGAAGAGAGTCGGCACGGACTGCCGACCTACCCTGAGCCATGCATTTCTGCCTGGTGGATCGGATTCTGGAACGCACCGACGACCGCGTGGTAACGATCAAGCTCGTCTCCAACGCGGAGGAGTACCTGCGGGACCACTTCCCCGGTTTCCCGGTTCTCCCCGGCGTGATGATGCTCGAAGCGATGGTGCAGGCCGGACGGGCCTTGGTGGACCCGCAAGACACGGCCAGCCCGCCGCTGGTCCTCGGCCGCGTCAAAGCCCTCAAGTACGGCCGGTTCGTCAAACCCGGGGCGACGATCCGAGTGTCGGTGGTCAAACAGAAAAACCTGGAAAGCGGAGCGTTCGATCTGAAGGGGGAAGTCCACCTGATCGAGCCGGGAGTGGACACCGGGGGCGAGTTGCCGGTGGCCTGCTCGGGCCGGTTCGTGCTGCGCCCCGCGCGGTTGGCCCCCGCAGCGAGCGTATAAGCCGTGACCATGCTCGGCGTGCCCATCTTGGCGGATGACCCAGTGATCGCCAAGCGGGACGCGATCCTCGCGGCCGAGAAGGGCGCGGACATCGTCGAGTTCCGCGTGGACCTGCTGATGGAGGCGGACCTGCCGCTCGAGGCCCGGATCGCCCAGATCAAGGACCTCGTCGCCGGATCACCCCTGCCCTGCATCATCACCTGCCGCCCTGAATGGGAGGGCGGGCTGTACGCAGGCGGCGAGGACGAACGCGTGTCGATGTTCGAGGCAGTCGGCACGGCCGACAGCCCGCCCGCGTACATCGATGTTGAACTGAAGGCCTACACCGCCTCGGCCAACATCCGCCAGAAGATCAACCTGGCCGTGGACCATCCCAAGCAGGAACGCCATGTCCGCACGCGTCTGATCCTGTCCAGCCACGACTTCCAGGGCAGGCCCGCGGACCTGACGCGGAAGATCCTGGCGATGCAGGCCGAGCCTGCGTGCGCGGTGGTCAAGATCGCCTACCGCGCCCGGTCCATCCGCGACAACCTGGAGCTGTTCGACATTCTGACCGAGCGGCAGAAGCCCACGATCGCGCTGGGCATGGGCGAGTTCGGCCTGATGAGCCGCGTGCTGGCGCCCAAGTTCGGCGGCTTCCTCACTTTCGCCGCGTTGCGCGACGAATCGGCCACGGCCCCCGGCCAACCGACCATCGATGACCTGCTGGGCGTGTACCGCTTCCGCTCGATCGGTAGGGACACCAAGGTCTACGGGGTGATCGGATGGCCCGTCACGCAGTCGATGTCGCCCCTGATCCACAACGCGGGGTTCGCAGAGATCGGGTGGGACGGGGTGTATGTGCCGATGCCGGTGGAAGGAAGTTACGAGTCGTTCAAGGCGACGATGATCGCGTTGATCGAGTACCAAGGGCTCAGCTTTGTGGGTGCCAGCGTCACGATCCCGCACAAGGGCAATCTCGGACGATTCTCCGTCGAGTTCAGCGCCCGGCATCAGGACGCGCACACGGTGTCGGTCGCTAGCGAGGGAAATGTTCCACAGAACACGATCATAATCGATGGTTGGGCGGGGGATGTACCTCTGGCCGAGTCGGATTCGACCGACAGCAACGCAATCTATGAGTTGGTCAGATCGGTACCGACCCGGGGCGATCCGTTGCGCGTTGCCGTCATCGGATCGGGCGGTGTCGCCGATGCGGCGGTGCGTGCTTCAATCGCACTCGACGCCGAAATCCACATCTACACCAGAAACCTCGAATCAGCAAAGGCGATCGCCAGCATCGACTGGAAGCACACGCACCCAATCCAGACACACTTGCTCCATGATCTGGCATCTTCTTCCTGCGACCTCTACATCAACTGCACCCCCGTCGGCATGACCGGCGGCCCCGATCCCCACGCCCTGTCCATCCCCATCCCCGACATGCCCGCCCTGCCGCCGGAGACCGTGTTCTTCGACACCGTCTACAACCCTGTCGAGACTCCCATGCTCAAGGCCGCCAAGGAACGCGGCTATCGCACCATCGACGGCGTGCAGATGTTCGTCCGCCAGGCCGCGGCCCAGTTCGAGCTGTGGACAGGACACTCCGCTCCGATCGAACTGTTCGACCGGATGGTGCGAAACAAGCTGAACCGCACAGATAGGTAAAAAACCTGAGTTTGTGATCAAAGGCTGCTTGGGCTACCACCAGCCCGATGCATCCGCGGCATGGACTGGAAGTTGCCCCTGCGCGGGGGTATCGTTGGGGCCCTTCCGGCCGAGTCCGCCGGGTGGTGATGTGCCCGGAGCGAGCCATGAAGAGCGACACGCACCCCAAGTACTATCCCTCCTGCCAGGTCATCCACAACGGCGAGGTCGTCATGACCGTCGGTGCCACCGTGCCGGAGCTGCGTGTGGAAGTCTGGTCCGGCTCGCACCCCTTCTTCACGGGCAAGAGCGCCTTCGTGGATGCCGCCGGTCGCGTGGAGAAGTTCCAGAAGAAGTTCCAGGGCAACTACTTCAGCAAGGACAAGAAGAAGTAAGCCCCCGGACCGATCAGGTTTTATCCGGACCCGCCAGGCACCCGCCAGGCGGGTTTTTCGTTCACCCCCCGCTGCCTCCCCCCGCTTCCCCTGCTCGAGACGCTTCTATTCAGAAATTCAGCGGCCGTTGGATCAACCCTGCGGCATGATGCGTATGTCAGATGTCTTTGCATCCACGCGGCGGGCTGTTTGTTCGCATGGATTGGCCCGGTTCGGCCGGGTCGAAGTTCATCCAAGGAACAGGGGGGATCACCCGGTCGGCCGGGCTGGTCCTTTGTTGCGTTGTGTTTGAAAAAGACCTCCCGTTCTGGGAAGTCGAGAGAGAGCGGACCCGGCCTCGTGCCCGGGGCCTGGAACAGGAAGGAATGAGATGAAGACTCGAAACTCCGTGATCGGTGGCGCGGCGGTCCTCGTCGGCGTCGTGGGATTGGCGGCGGGCGCGGACTGCGCCACGCAGGGATGCACGGCCAACCATGCCGTGCCCGAGGCCTTGGTGCATCCGGATGAGCTGGTGCAACGAGAAATCGCCAAGCGCCTGCTCCCCTTGATGCCCAAGGACGACCGCGATGCCATCATCGCCGCCGGGGGGATCGGCTCCGAGGAGATCGGGCATGTCCACGGCCCGGCCTGCATGGGCCTGCCCTCGGACATCTCGCCGACGGAGTACATGGAGAAGATCATCTCCAAGGAACTGGCCGAGCGGATGACCGACATCCAGTGGCAGATGGTTCGTGGCGTGGTCGCGACTCTTGAGCGGGGAGAACAGCCCCCCGCACTGTGCTTCCACCCGGACACGGACCCGGAGTACGCCTACGCCATCAACCAGCTGATCGAGTTCCCACTCCAGATGCGTTTCCAGCAGACGAGCCGGTGGACGCGCACCGCCCAGAGCGGCTCCGGCCTCACGCAGGGCACGCCCACCATCATCACCTACTCGTTCGTGCCGGACGGCACGCAGGTCCCCGACCTGATCGGCGTGAGCGGCACCTCCAACCTCTTCGCCTGGATGAACGGGATCTACGGCAGCCCCGCGAACTGGCAGCCGCTCTTCGAGCAGGTCTTTGACCGCTGGTCCGAGCTGATCGGCACGACCTATGTCTACGAGCCGAACGACGACGGCGTACGCCTGAACCAGACCAACTCCGCGGGCTGGGGCATCTCCGGCGTGCGCGGCGATGTGCGTATCGCGGCCATCGCGATCGACGGAAACAGCGGCACCCTGGCGTACAACAACTTCCCCAACGACGGCGATATGGTGTTCGACTCCGCCGACAACTTCTACAACAACACCGGCTCCAACTCGCTGCGATTCCGCAATGTGGCCGCGCATGAGCACGGACACGGGCTGGGCATGTTGCATGTCTGCCCGGCGGTGGGAACCAAGCTGATGGAGCCGTTCGTCTCGACGGCGTACAGCGGTCCTCAGCTTGATGACATCCTCAACGGGCATCGTCACTATGGCGACCCGCTCGAACCCATGACCGATAGCCCCGAAACCGCGCCTTCCATGGGATCGTTCGGCCTGGGCGGCATGTTCACCCAAGCCAATGTGTCGATCGACGGCTCGGGTGATGTCGACTTCTACCGCGTCACCCTCACTCAGTCCTCCCAGCTCCAGGTCACGGTCATCCCAGATGCCGCGACCTACCAGCAGGGCACTCAGACCCAGGCCTGCAACACCGGCACCAACACCAACTACAACGCCATCCGCGATCTGCGCCTGGACATCTTCTCTCCGAGCAACCCCTTCGCTCCCCTCGCCACGGCGAACGATTCCGGGCTGGGCGGTTCGGAACTGGTGACCTACAACGCGACGGAACCGGGCGACTACCTGATCCGGGTTTCCGCAACTGGCGCGGACAATGTGCAGCGGTATGCCATGACCGGCTTCGTGGCCCAGTTGCCCTTCCAGGGGCCCGCGATCGTCGCGGATCTGCCCGAGCAACTCCAGCCCGGCGTGGCGACCGTGATCCCGGTCACCATCGACCCTCGCGAAGATGTGGTGGTCGGAACACCGAGCCTGTTCTACCGGCTCAACGTCGGAAGCTTCCAATCCGTCCCGCTGACCAGCCTGGGCGGAACCTCGTACACCGCCACACTCCCCGCGACCGAGTGTGCCGATGCTCCGCAGTTCTATCTGTCCGCCCAAGGCCAGACCGCTGGCACGGTGACGCTGCCCGCCGCCGGGGCATCGGCCGCCGCCGCGCCCATCGTCGGTGAACTCGTCACTGTCTTCGAAGACAATTTCGAGACCCACACCGGCTGGGTCGTGAGCGGCACGGCCGCCAACGCCGCCCAGGGACGCTGGGAACGCGCCGTGCCGGCCGGCAACGGCAGCCGCGGTGATCCATCCACGGACTTTGACGGGTCCGGACGCTGCTATATCACCGGCAACGGCGGCCCGGGTTCCAACACCGATGTGGACGACAACCCGACCATCCTCACCTCAGCCGCCTTCGACGCGACCGCCGTCAACGACGCCGTCCTGACTTACGCCCGTTGGTACGACAACACCGGCTCGGGCACTGGCGCATCCCCCAATCTCGATACTTTCAAGATCACCATCTCCAACGACAACGGTAATACCTTTGTCCCGCTCGAAACCGTCGGCCCCAACAGCGCCCAGTCCTCCGGCGGCTGGTACGAGGTCTCCTTCCGCATCGCGGACATCATCACCCCCACCAGCCAGATGCGTGTCCGTTTCCTGGCAGATGACATGACCCCCGGCTCCGTGATCGAGGCCGGCGTGGACGCCTTCCGTGTCACCGGCGTCGTCTGCAAGGATCCCGGCCCCGCCGGCTGCTCCGCGGCCGACCTGGCCGAGCCCTTCGGCGTGCTCAACTTCTTCGACCTGTCCACCTACCTGGGCCTGTTCAACGCTGGTGATCCCGCCGCCGATCTGGCCGCCCCGTTCGGAACGCTCAACTTCTTCGACCTCTCGGCCTACCTCGCCACCTTCAATGAGGGCTGTCCATAAGGCTCCCAGACTCGGGAAATACCCTTCAAGCCGGATCCCTTGGGATCCGGCTTTTTCTTTGATCCCTGCCTACTCTTCATCCGTATATCCGCACAAGCGAATAAATGGGACCGGAGCCTCCCCATGACCCAGCCATTCCTCGAACTGCTGCAGCAACGCCTGATGGTCCTCGATGGCGGCATGGGTACCCAAGTCCACAAACTCGACTTGGACATCGAGCGGGACTACCTCGGCTGCGAGAACTGCACCGATGTGCTCTGCCTGTCCCGCCCGGAGGCTATTGGGGCGATTCACCGGGCCTACTTGGAGGCCGGGGCTGACGCCGTCACGACCAACAGCTTCGGTGGCGCGCGGCATGTCCTGGAAGAGTTTGGACTCGAGGGGCGAACCTTTGAACTGAACCGGCGGGCGGCGGAAATCGCCCGTGTGGAAGCCGATGCGTTGAGCACGCCCGATCGTCCTCGGTTCGTGCTTGGCTCACTCGGGCCGGGCACCAAGCTCATCACGCTGGGCCAGATCGGATGGGACAAGCTCTTTGACGCTTACCGCGAGGCCGCCGAGGGTTTGGTCGAGGGCGGGGTCGATGCGGTGCTGCTGGAAACCTGCCAGGATCTCCTTCAGGTCAAGTGCGCGGTCCAGGCCGCCCGAGAGGCGATCCGCAGACGCAAGGGAGATCCGCACGCGGTGCCGCTGCTGGTGTCGGTGACGATCGAACTCACGGGAACGATGCTGGTGGGCAGTTCGATCGAGGCGGCCATCGAAGCGCTGCGTCCGCTTCCGATCGACGGGCTTGGCCTGAACTGTGCCACCGGGCCGGTCGAGATGATCGAGCCGGTGCGGGTGCTGGGACAGCTCTGGGACCGCCCGATCACCGTGATGCCCAACGCGGGCCTCCCGGTCCTGCAGGACGGTCAGACCGTGTACCCGCTGCAACCCGCCGGATTCGTTGAGGCCATGGCACGCCTGCTGGACCTGGGCGTCATCTCGGCGGTTGGCGGGTGCTGCGGGACGACACCGGAGCACATCCGCCGCCTGCGGGAGGCCTTGCAAACTCGAACTGCACCGACGCTGCGTGCCGTTCAAGCCCCCCCCCCCGCGGCCACCGGATCCCTTTTCTCCGTGGTTGAGCACCGCCAGGACTCGAGTGCCCTGCTGATCGGCGAGCGATGCAACGCGTCCGGCTCACGGGCCTTCAAGCGGCTGCTGGAATCCGAGGACTGGGACGGCGTGATCTCACTGGCCCGCGCCCAAGTCAAGAGTGGGTCACACCTGCTGGATGTGAATGTCGATGTCGCGGGGCGGGACAACAAGCAGGACATGCACGCCGTGGTCTCGCGTCTGTCCCGCGAGGTGGATGCCCCGCTGATGATCGACTCGACCCAGGCCGGCACGATCGAGGCCGGGCTGCGGGCGGCGGCGGGCCGGTGCATCATCAACTCCGCCAACTTCGAGGACGGCGAAGAGAAGTTCGACCTGCTCTGCCGCCTGGCAAAGGACTACGGCGCGGCATTGGTGATCGGCACGATCGACGAGGACCCGGCCGAGGCTATGGCCCGCACGCGCGAGCGCAAGCTGGCCATCGCGACCCGGGCGATCGAACGGGCCAACCGCACCCACGGCCTGCGCACGGCCGACATCTTCATCGACCCGCTCGTGCTGCCCGTCTCCACCGGCATGGACCAGGACCGGCGCAGCGCCATGGAACTCATCGAGGGCGTGCGTCTGATCTCACGGGCGTTCCCGGATGTGCAGATCACCTGTGGGCTGTCCAACGCATCGTTCGGTCTGAAACCGGCCGCCCGCACGGTGCTGAACTCGGTGCTGATGCATGAACTCACCGAGGCCGGGCTGACCAGCGCGATCCTGCACGCGGGCTCGGTCCTGCCGCTGGCGAAGATCCCACAGGATCAGCTCGATGCGTGCCTTGCGGTGATCTACGACAAGCGGGCCGCCGCACTGGGGGGGACGGGGCTTCCGGATGGTGTCACCGATGAAGCATTCGACCCGTTGCAAGCCCTGATCGACCTGTTTGCGGGGGTCGAAACGGTCAAAGAGACCGGACCTTCCATGGCCGACCTGCCGCTGCCCGAGCGTCTGCAACGCCACATCATCGAGGGTGAAAACGACGGACTCGCGGCATCACTGGATGAGGCGCTGGGCGTCTGGAAACCGCTGGACATTGTCAATGACCACCTGCTTGAAGGCATGAAGGTGGTGGGCGAGCAGTTCGCCAGCGGACAGATGCAGCTCCCGTTCGTGCTGCGCTCCGCGGAGGTGATGAAGAAGGCCGTGGCTCACCTTGAGCCTCACATGGAAAAGATCGAGGGCCAGACACGCGGCTCGATCGTGCTGGCCACGGTCAAGGGCGATGTCCACGACATCGGCAAGAACCTCGTGGACATCATCCTGACCAACAACGGCTACACCGTTCACAACATCGGCATCAAGCAGCCCATCGTGGACATCCTCAGCGCGTTGGAGCGCACCGGGGCGGACGCCGTGGGGCTGAGCGGCCTGCTCGTCAAGAGCGTGCATGTAATGGAGGAGAATCTCAACGAGCTGAACGCACGCGGGATTCAAGTGCCCGTCCTGCTGGGCGGTGCGGCGTTGACGCGGACCTACGCGGAAGGCCACCTGAAGGGTGTGTACCACGGCCCGCTCTATTACGGCAAGGACGCGTTCGAGGGGCTGGCCATCATGGACCGGCTGCGATCGGGGAGAGCCGCCGAGATCGACGCTCAGGTGGCCGAGCGTCAGGCGAAACGAGCGGCCGCCCTGGAGCGTGTCGCCGCGGGCTGCGTCAGTGGTGTGGTGCCAGACACCCCCGGAGCAAGCGAAGACGACAGCGTCCGGTCGGATGTGCAACGCGGGATCGATGCCCCCGTCGCGCCGTTCCTGGGGTCGAGGATCGTCGAATCCGTCTCGCTCAAAGAGGTCTTCTCGCTCATCAATCCGACCGCCCTGTACGCGGTCCAGTGGCAGATCAAACGCGGTGCCAAGTCGAAGGCGGAGTATGAAGCCCAACTCGATGAAGTCGCCCGACCGGTCTTCAAGCGGCTCTGCGCTGAAGCAGAGCGGGAACGGATCCTCACACCAAGGGTAGCGTACGGGTACTTCCCGTGCCGCTCGGAAGGCAACGCCGTGGTGATGTTTGATCCGCGGGACCCATCCCAGGAGATCGAACGCCTGGTGTTCCCGCGACAGCCCCAGGGAAGGCGTTTGTGCATCGCGGACTTCTTCCGAGATGCCGAGGAATGCGAACGGGCCGGATCACTCGATGTCATCGGTATGTCCTGCGTGACAATGGGTGAACGCATCAGCGAGCACTGCAAGCAACTTTTCGACACCGGCGCATATCAGGACTACCTGTACTGGCACGGGCTGGGCGTGGAAGCCGCCGAGGGTCTCGCCGAACTCTGGCACAAGCGGATGCGTCAGGAACTGGGCATCGCCGGCCAGGACGACCCGACGCCCGCCGGCCTGTTCAAGCAGGGCTACCGCGGATCCCGATACTCATTCGGCTACCCCGCCTGCCCGGACATGGCCGGCCACGAAACCATCTGGCGTCTGATCGATCCCACCCGCATCGGCTGCACCCTGACCGAGAACCACCAGATCGTGCCGGAACAATCCACCAGCGCGATCGTCGTGCATCACCCGGAGGCGCGGTACTTCAACGCGTGACCGTGGGAAGAACGGACGATTGAACCGGTACGATCTCCACACGCGAGCGGATCCAGGCAGGTAGCACCGCCCCGACCGAGCCGCCCGCAAACACGGGCGTGGACGCGGGAATCACCACCCTCGGCCGCTTCGCCGGAGCAAGGCCCGCCAGCCGGATCGCGTGCGCGACGATGTCTGGGGGCAGATCCTTGATGCAGTACGCTCGTGCGTGATGGCATCGCCAGTGACAGCCACCGCACGAAAGGGGCATTGTGGCGACGACCGCGCTGGGGTCATACGGCAGGAAGCGACCGAAGTGGCCCCCGCCCACGATGGTCACGGAAGCAACACCCAGCGCCGCGGCCGCATGGGCCGTGAATGTGTCATTGCCGATGCAGAGCGTCGCTCCAGCGATCACAGCGCAGGTAGTCCGCAGATTGGGACCATCAGTCAGGTTGATCGTCCGTAGCCCCGGGATGGCCGCACCGATTTTGGAGAGGATAGCGGCCGCAGGGCCTGCCGCGTCCGTCCCCCCCACCGCCACGAGTGCCGACGGGTGTGATGAGTCAGACCAGGCTCCAATGAGCGCCTCGGCCCATGCCGGGTAATGCTTTATTGGCCAACGGGCGGAAGGTGCGAGCACAGCATAACTGAACTTGCCCGCCAGCAGAGCTTCCGCCGCCTGACGATCCGGATCGGTCAGGAGTACGCGGGGACGGACGATGGCCCGAACCCCGAAGTGACGCAGAACATCGGCGTGCCGGTCAAGCTCGCACGCTTCCTCCCTTTGGGTCTGTATCAGCTCGTCGTAGCCTGCATCGAAGGTCGCCAGCTCTTCACCCGTTGCATTGGCGAGATCGGAAGCAAGGGCCACCTTGCGTCCGGCGCGGACGCGCGCGATCAAACCCTCCGTATGCCGCTCTCGGCTGCGGGTGGGATGCAGTAGGAGATCGGCCTCCCAAGCGGAAAGCTGCGCGGCGGCATCCCTGGGATCGCCGGAGATGGCTGCAAAATCAAGCGGGATGATCTCATCCACTTCCGGCGCGGTCTCGTAGATCGCCGCCGCCGCCTCACGACAGGCGACGGCAACGCGTGCGTCCGGAAACGCCCGGCGCAGCCCAGACAGCGCGCCATTCCAGAGGATGGCGTCTCCGATTGCATCGGTACGAACAATCAAGAGGCGGTGCACGCCGGAGACCCCTTCTTCGTAGCGTCCGTCGTGCCGATGTCCATCATGGGCTTGACGCCTATGGCGGATGCCAGATCAACCGTAGTTTCATCACGGACCCAGCTGAAATAGTCACGAAGCATCACCGGAAACGAATCAGCCCGCTGTAGACGACGCCACTGCTCAACGGCACCGGCATATCCGTAGTAAGATTCCTTAAAACGGAGCTGGGCCTCGGTGGCATAGGCATAATGCTGAAAAACTAATCCACGGCACAGTGTCTCATGATGCATGAGAGGACGGATCCGTGCCAGGTCTCGCCAACCGTTTTCGGTGGGCTTCATGAGCCGCGGCGGTTCATGGGCTTCCCAGCGGCAGCCCGGCGTGAATCGCCAGGTGCGGACCCACTCCGAATCGGTGTGATTTCCGTAAGTGTTCTCGCTGGTGATCACCTTGTCCGGACCGACAAAGTAGTGGCAGCGGTAGAATGCCGCTGTCGCCTCCGGCCGCTCGGCAAACATGCGGCGTGCCTCATGAATCTGCTCCGTGGTCCACATCTCGTCAGCATCGATCTGCCAAAGCAGACATGGCTCGTGGATGCTCGCCAGTGCGGCATTGACCATCTCGAGTTTTCCATCCCAGAAGCGGCCGGGTGGCTTGCGATAAACCGAAACATACTCGGGAAACTCGGAGGCAATTCGATCGAGATACTCGGTTGTACCGTCAATGCTCCGGCCAGCATGATGAAGGTCGTGCGGGATGCGGCCACCATGCCCGAGACTCCAGGCGGTATCGCGCACGAGTTCGGAAACCCCTTCGATGATGTGCCAGTGCCACGGCCCCTCTACAAGGCGGAACTGCTCGATGTGGCGTTCCAAGAATGGCACGCCGTTGAGCACGATGGTAAAAAAATGAATCGGTGTCTTGCGATCCGCGCCGCAAGGCCGCACGGATCGGCCCGAAGCGATCGCGATGAACTGCTGATGTACGGCGTCTGTGTCTCGAACCTCATCACCCACTCCCCCGCACTCGGTGATGGCATGCACACGATACCCCCGTGATGTCAGTTCATCGAACGCAGTCTTCGCAATCTGCCCCATTCCAACTATCGTCGCCCGTGAAATCTCGAACTGAATGTAAACCGCGCCAGAACGATCCAGCAGTTCGCCCAGCCCTTTCAGCACAAGCGGCTCGGCCCCCTCCGCGTCGATCTTGAGGTAATCAACTTTGTCAATGCCGTGCCGCTCGAGGAGAGAAGCAAGGCGCTGCGCACGCACCTCGCACGAAGATTCGATGGGAATAACGGTTGAAGGATCATGAAAACGCAGCCGGTGCTCCGGATTGCCCATTGTGCTCCATGAGGACCGTGGATCGCCGTACTCATTCAGTACGACGATGCAGTCGGCATCCGAGGCGGCGACTTGCTCGACCGCAACATTATCAAGGCCGCGGGATCGGACCATGTCTCGCAATCTGGACGCCGTCGTCGGATTTGGTTCAAGACTAAGAACCCGTCCTTGCGGACCGACCAGCAGAGACATCGTTCGGGTGTAACGACCGGCGTGAGCGCCGACATCTACCGCCGTCATGCCGGGCCTGAGCAAACGCCGCATCAATCGCTCGGCCCCTGGCTCGCTTCCGATGGGCTCGGCTTCAAGCAATGCTTGACATCGTTCACGAGACCACGCATCCAACCTTGTAAGCAACCGCCCGAATGGGGGTCGAACTGCGACCATGATTCCATTCCGAGACCGGTCCTCAATGAACATCCAATCCGACCGACCATCCTTAAATGACTCCCACACCTCAGTCAGCTCGGGTTGGACGGGGCGTGAGATGTCACCGAACAAGACGGCTCCCCCGGGGGCGACTTGAGCAAAAGCATATCTGAGATCGTGATGCACGCCATCGGCGGCGCGGTCAGCGTCCACGAAGATCAGGTCAAACTGATCCGGCGCATCGGTTGAAGCAAGAAAGGCGGGGAGCGTTGTACGCGAACAACCCGTCAGAAGCGCGATGGGATCGGGTACACCGGCGCGCCTCAACTCACGCCGAACGAAATCCGGATCTGTATGCTCGGCGTGGATGCACTGTTCCGGGATCGAACCGCATTCAGCAGGACCAAGATCGAAGCCCCAGGCGTGAGTGGCGGGTGATTCAGTGAGAACCTGCGCCAGCAATCCGGCACGACGCACGCCGATCTCAAGATAGGTCCGCGGCCGCATGGCCCTGGCCCACCAGCTGAGCACGCTCAGCGCATCGGACCAACCTTCCTCTTTCCGACAGGCCGCAGCGAATTCCGCCAGGCTTTGCCTGACGCGCACATCCTCCGTCAGAGTACGAAGAACGGACAGCACACGGTGCTTGACCGGCACGGACCCACATGCGGCCATCAGTCGCCGCGCGACCGATTCCCGGCTCACGCGATCCTGATCGACGACCCGTGGGCCAGAAAGCGCCCCGCCCAGCACCCCAAGATAGCGGGTCATGAGATCACGCCGCTCGTTCCGCAGTTCGACCGAAACGGCGTGCAGATCCGCGTTGAGCAGAGACCCCAGATGGCCATCGACCCCGGCCCGATCTGCTGCCCAGAAAGCGTGGTGGAATCCATCGAGCGCGTGTGTATGACGATCCGTGTTGTTGATGATCAGAGCTGGGATTCCATATGCATTGGCCCCAAGCCCAGCGTGCAGACGGGTCGTGAGCATGAGGTCCAGCGAGCGGTAGGTGCGCGCAAGATCCTGAACAAAGCTCTGGAACACTATTTGAATTCTGGGATGTCTGAATCGGGCGAGGTGATCCAGATACTCCGTTTTATGGTGAGCGATCAGCGTAATGTCGTAGCGTTCGGCGAGATGAAGCATGGTTTCCGTGGCCAGTTCGACCTCGGTAGCCCCGGTCGCCTGGTTCACGATGCCACGCTCGTGAGGGAGCTGAATCGAGAACCCGATGCGGCGGACCTCGGCACCCGGCGCAACCTCCTTGACGCCATTCGCGCCGAGAATCGACGGGCATGGCAGGTGGACATACGGCGTTCCCAACGATTCCAGAAACCAAGGCTTCTTCTCAGTCCGGCCTGTAATCAATCGGGCATTTGCGAAGATCGTCGCTTCCGGCTCCTGGGTGCAGTGCTTCTCCACATACTCGTTCTCGTAGCCTGCGCCAATCATGACCACGCGGTCAGTCAGGCCTGCCTCGATTACCCATTCATACAGCGGCTTGATCTCGTGGCCTGCGGAAAGCCCCGCAATCACCACGGCGTCGCAAGCCGCGCCCAGACGCACGAGATCGCCGGGACCGACACAGTTCCCGATCCCACCCTGCTTCCCGTGCGGCGGGAGCGTGTCCGCGCTGAAGTTGTAGAAAAACAGATTGAGCAGCCGCGGATGATAGTGGGCACGAAGAATGGCGATGACGCCCTCGCGAACGAAATCATCGCCCGGATTCCAGAGCGTGGTCCCCGAGATGACAATGTTGACCGGACAATCGGTGTCGATTGTGGAGGAGAGCTGGTCCGGATGATTCATGGGAAGACCTCCGCGTTCGGTGGTTCGGGAATGCGAACGGGCGATGCACACAGCCGGTCGATTCCTGGGGCTGGACCGACGGAGGCGGTCGCCAGATCAGGTTTCACGCGAACCGATCGGCAAACCTCAGGATGGCCCCGGGCACCTTCCCTGGCAAGTGCCTCGAAGATCCGATCAAGGAACATGCTCACGCTTCGATCACGCGTCCATGCCGGCCGGGCATGTTCGGCGCGATCCATCAGCATGTCACGCCCCGCGACGGCTTGTCGCAACGCGGCCCCGAATGATGATGGCTCGTGCCGATCGAACAGAACCACGCCAAGACCCCACTTTCGTGACTGCTCGGCAAGCCAAGTATGGTCTGGTGCGACCACGATCCTGCCCGCAGCGGCGGCTTCCGCAAAGACGCCGGATCCCAGGTCTCGATAGTGAGCGGGGTCGTACGGCAACGCCACGATATCGGCATCGGCGATCAGGGCCGCATAGCGCCGTGGCTCCAGCGGGCCGCGAAGAACCTGAACACGCGGTCCCATCGACTCAAGGGCACGGACGGCGTCCTCGACACCGACCGGATCCCAGTAGTTCGCCTGGATCGTGCAATGCGCATCCGGACATGCTTCCAGCAGCCCGGGCAGGCTCTCGGCCAGCAGGCCGATGCCGCGATCCGCTTTGGTGTGGCCGAGATGCACGATGTGAAGTGAGTCCGAGCGTGTTATCGCACCGATCGTGCCTTGCATCGACGAAACCGGCCAGGGCAATGCGTGAATCCGCGGAGCGCCGAGCCGTTCGAATGCCGCCGCGATCGGCTCTGTTTCCGCGAAGAGTGCCACGCGCCCTGGCGGTAACCTTGCCAGCTCTCCCATCGCCATGGCATACAGCTCCGTCTCCGCACGACGCATGGCCTCATCGCCCGACCGGCCCGGCGGGAACATGAGCACCATGGCCATCGGCACACCCGTGTGATCGAGGGACGCCGCCCACTCCGCCAGAGCCAGCGCGAGCCGGGATGTCACTGTCGGGGCGAACGCGACTGTCCCCGGCAAAAGTTCTGGTGTGACGCGGTCCAGAAGATCTTCCTTGATCCGTCGGTTGCATCCCAGCAATGACTCCGCGGGAGATGCCGGATCGAGGCGTGCATACGCCGAGTCTCGGAATGTGTTCCGGATCCGCAGATCGCTCGGCGGATGATCCACACGGCGAGCTCCGTGAATGATTGTTTCGATGCCTCTCCGGGCCGCCTCGTCGCGTACCAGACGCGCCAGCGGTGCGTGATGACCGCCCTCGTAGAACAAGCCGGGGTCCAGCAGCAGCAGACGCTCCACGGGGCGTTCACCGATGCACGACGCCACAGCGGAACACACCCCGGTTCCGGCGGACGACTTGGTCATGCGACACTCCCGGATGCGAGACCCGGCGTGACCGGTTCAAGGAGTGAGACGCGAATCTCCGACAGCAGACGCCCAAGCCCGGCCGGGTAGGAATGCCGCTCGACAATGAACGCCCGCTGCCGTCGGACCAGATCCTCGCGAGAATCCGGCTCGGCCAGCGAGCGATCGATCACGGCACCAAGTTCCGCTTCCGACCCGAACACGATGTCGAAAAAACCGGGCGGATGCCGGGAGTGAATATAATCTCCGAGCGAACCCTCTTGAAGCCGCTCATGGTAGTATGCCACGAGGTCCTTCCCGGCCAGCCGGGGCACGGCCCGATGCAGCCGATCGCACAGCGGAATGAAGCCGTCGCGTTCCGGACCATCGAGCAGCGCCACGGCCTCTCCGACCGATCGCGCTCGATGGGCCAGCCGACGCAGGAAGATGTCAACGAAGATCGCCTCAGGCTCCTCAGCCTCGGAGTAACGCCGGCTGAGCACCATGCCTCCGGCCGCCAGCGAATCGATCAGCCGCTGGTGGCACATCGCGGGGTAGGGCTCCAGCCGCAGGTTGAATCGGGCGGATCGCGTCACTCGATCAAGATCTTCACCGTACGCCAGCACGCCGCGCGCATAGGACGCGAAACGCGGGTGCCGATCCCAGCCCGATCCGTACACCGCCAGCGACAATCCGCGGTCCCGCGCCGCGCCGACCGCCCAGTCCAACCCTTGCTGCCGGTACAGCGGGTTGTTCAGATGCAGGGCGAGCATCTCGCTCACGCGCGTCAGCCAGGCCGGGTCCGGAGTCTCCATGCCCTCAGCCTCGGCCACGCGGGCCGCGATGCGCCGCAGATCATGCGGGTTGGCCACCGCGCCGCCGTCTTCATAGATCGCGATCAGCGCCTCGCCCGCGCGCAAGGCCGTGCGTGCGCTGACGGTGTCCGCACCCGTGGCCTGCCGGAGCCGGTCCAAAATCTCCCGCGGCATCCCCGAATGGTTTGACACATAGACAAGGTCGTCGCCGGAAGTCGCACCAGACGGTACTGATTGACAGGCAGCATCCGTCATACGCGGCACAACCACGCACCGATCCTTCCGGTATCCCCACTCCTTGCAGTATCGCTGCACCCATGTGCCCATCACAAAGTCGCGTTCGCCCAACCGATCGCCCGCGCCGGGCTCGATCAGGTGCGGCATGTCGTCCTGAATCCAGCACACAAATGGGATGCCGCCCGGCAGGCCCGCGAAGTGATGGCGGTGATAGTTCACCGTCACGATCAGGTCCGGCCTGAACGCACCCACAGCGTGAAGAACCGCCTCGGGCGTCAGCCGTTCATGGTCGGCCCGTTCGGTGCAGATTCGTGCTTCCCACCCCAGTGCGGCGAAACCACGGGCCGCCCCCGCGATGCTGTGGCGGATCACCTGTGTGAAGCGGGACGCGATCAGGAGCACGCGCGGCACCCGGTCCGCGCCACCAGCCATGGCCGCCAGGCCTTCGATCTCGTCTGACCTTGCCCACGCGCGCGCCGACTCCGCGGCGGTGGCATCGGCGCACCGCCGATCCGCGGCAACCGCCTTCCATGCATGTTCGGCCTCCTCACCCACGCCGAGCCTGGCGTGGATGTCGGGCAGGGGGAGCAAGGGTTCCTCTGCGAGTTCGTTGTGATACGCCTCCTGCCAGTCAGCACCAACGAACCAGCGCACAGCCGACTGCTCGATCGGTCCTGCCGCCCCTGTGAGGTCCGCCGTGCCAAGCGCGCTCGCCAGACGATCCAGATCCGGCTCACACAGATAGACCACAGAAGCCGCGCCGTGCAGCCCGCGCGGACGGGCCGCGACCAGCCCCAGCACCCGCCCGTCCCCCACACCTCCCACGACCGCGGCCGAGGGCTTGGAGAACGCCTCCCGTAACGCCTGCTCCGCAGTCGGACCACCGGGCGTGCGGGCGGCATCCGGATGCACCACCACCAATCGCCCGTCCGGCGCTGTCGAAATCCGATAGCCGGCATCGAGCGGCTTCCGATCGCGCAGCAAGGCAGCGACCGCGGGCCGGTGCTCGTTCAACGCGGCCAGGTTTCGCTGAAAGATCGCCGCTGGCTCATGCTGGGTCATGCGGCATCTCCAACGACGACGCACGCTCCATCACCCGCCAGGTACCGCTCCGCATCCCGCATGGCTTCCTCGGCCGAGCGCCTTTCCGCGGCATGAACGCTTCCGATCAATCTGGCGGCTTCACGCCACCCCCGGCACGCATCAAACAGATCCGAGATCCCCGCGAATGAATCCGCACGCATCCCCGCGATTCGTTCAAAATCTCGATACTCCTCCGCGGCCGGGTCTATCACCGACGGCATCGCCTCCAGCGCCCCACGCACCCGCGAATCCTCTGTCAGAAACCGCTGACCGAAGACCTCCCGCGCGCACAACGGATTGATCCCATGCAGGCACGCCGCCTGGTGCCCGAGCAACGCCTCCCGACGCAGCAATGCCCGCGCCGTGTAGCGGTGCTCGTGGACCACCTCCGCCGCAGGACGGTACAGCACCGGCAGATTCACCCGCCACGCCCACTCCAGGTCATCAAGCATCGGATGCCTCAGCCGCGGCTCGAACGGCACGCAACACGCCCGCGGCACGGACAGATTCAGCGTCCACGCGTGCCGGAAACCCCAGTCACGCCCCGGATCGGTGTTGGTCATCCGGTCATAGAAGAAGATCCACGAGGTCTCGCGCACCAAACGGTCGATCACTCGGTCGTCCGCCGCAACACCCCACGACGCGGCCCCCAGCACCATCGCTGGGCCACCCGATGCATGCGCCGCGAGGTGCGCCTCCACCAGCCCGGGCTGGGCCACCACATCATCGTTCAGGAACAGCACGATCCCACCCCGCGCGATATCCAACCCCCGGTTGCGTGCCAGCCCCGGCCCTCCCCGCTCACCGCACACCACCCGCACGCCGCTGAGACCATCCACCCGCGGATCGGCCTCCGGCCCATCCACCGACACGATCACCTCCTCCGCCGGCCCCAGCTGCCCCCGCAACGATTCCACGCACCGCACCGCCGGGCTGCCCACCGCCCTTCCCCCACCCCTGGTCGGAATGACAACGCTCAGCCGCATGCAGAGATCTCCGACAGACAAGCACGACCGCCCCACGCGGGCAGCCCTGGTCAAGACTTATCGGGCTGTCTCCCACCCCCGCTCGAACGAAATCCCCCGCGTGGGGCCGACTTTCAGTCGGTCAACTCGTCTCCTGCAGGCCGCCCTACCCCCCTCTACCCCTCTCCCCGCCTCGCCCGCAGCAACATCACCAGAAACACCGGCCCCCCGATCAGCGAGGTCACCACCCCCACCGGGACCCGCCCGGCCGGACCGGGGAAGGCCTTGACCGCCGCATCCGCCCCCACCACCAACGCGATCCCGGCCAATGCCGCCCCAACAATCAACATCCGATGCCCAGGCCCGAGCAACAGCCGGGCCGCGTGCGGGCACACCAGACCAACAAACCCCACCGGCCCGGCCAACACAATGGCCCCGGCGGTCAGCACGCCCGCCCCGATCAACTGCACCGCTCGCACCGCGCCCAGGTGTACGCCGGACGAACGGGCCTCGTCCTCGCCCAGGCTGGCCGCATCAAACAGGCGGCCCATCCATACCGAAACCCCCGCGACCGCCAGCGTGATCCCCCAAACCCCCACCACCACCGGGCGGGAAGCATCGTCGGAGATCACCCCCATCATCCATCGCGACGCGGACTGCCCCTGATCCGGCAACAAGGTCCGCACCAGCATCGTCACCGAACCGAGCAGCACCGCCACGATCACGCCCACCAGGATCATCGTCACCGGGTCGATCAGCCCGCGCCGCTGCGCCAACAGCCACACGAACCCCAGCACCCCCATCGCCCCCGCCAGCGCGGGCAGCCCCGACGCGGCCACCCCAATCGCCGCCCCCGTCACCAGCGACCACACCGTCACCGCAAGCCCCGCTCCCGCGCTCAGCCCCAGCAGATCCGGCGCTGCCAGCGGATTCCGCAGCAGCGACTGCAACAGCACCCCCGCCACCCCCAGGCCCGCCCCCACCGCCGCGCCGGTCGCCAGACGCGCCAGACGCAACTCCAGGATGGCCCCCGACTCCGGCCACGCCAGCCCCCCCCACCCCCCCCAACTCCCGCCCCCCACCAGCAGACGCAGCAGCCCCGCCCCCGCCGCCAACGCCAGCAGGATCAGCAGCCGCGTCCAAACCTGACGGCTTATACCACTCACCCGAATCGCACCCGATTGGTCAGTGTCCCCAGCCCGTCGATCTCAACCTCCACCGTGTCGCCATCCTGCAACCACACCGGGGGCGTACGGGCCATGCCCACCCCCGAGGGCGTGCCCGTCAGGATGATCGTCCCCGCCTCCAGCGTCATCCCCCGCGACAGATCCGCGATCAAAGCGGCCACCGGGAAGATCATGTCCGCCGTCGTCCCGTCCTGCATGATCTGCCCGTTCACGCGGCAACGCAGGCGGAGGGCCTGGGGATCCGGCACAGACGCCGCCGGCACCACCACCGGCCCGATCGGACAAAAAGTGTCAAACGACTTCCCCCGCCAGAACTGCCCGCCCGACCCTTGCTTCTGCCACCACCGGGCCGACACATCGTTCGCGCAGCAGTACCCCAGCACCGCCGACAACGCCTCGGACTCCGAGATATCCCGCACCGCCCGCCCCAGGATCACTCCCAACTCGCCCTCAAAGTCCGTCTGATTCCCACCACAGGCCGCATCCCGCGCCACCGGCGGCACCACGATGTCCTCGCCCGACAAACACAGACTTACCAGGTTCTTGGTGAACACCATGGGCCGTTCGGGCAACGCCGCCCCCTGCTCCCGGGCGTGCTCGGCGTAGTTCCGCCCGATACCCAGGATCGTGCGGATGGGGAGAGGGCCCGAAGGAGTTTGAACGGCGATGCCGCTCTGATGGCGGACAAAACTCAGCAGGGGAGAACTCGCGTGCATGTCCCCATCCTTGGCGACCCACCGGCACCATGCCGAACCCACTCCACAAACCCCCAAAGACTGCGGCAGATCCATCCGGTTCCAAAGCCGCCCCGCCCGACCATGCCTCGGCCCGGCCAATGCGTTGTCAGCCGGCGCACACACAATCAGCGGAGATCTGCATTTGGCGCCAAGACGATGCCGGCGGCGAAGCAGATCGGTCACAGCAGAAAATGGCATGTCCTTGTCATGATTTCTTCACAAAACCGCTAGGCCTATCAGTTCGCGGGATCAATCCACGGCACGAGAAAAACGCACGATTTCATCCAAATTACACACATTCTTGGATCGCGCCCCGCGGTTCCCAAAGATCTGAAAATGTTTCTTTGTTCTCGAACCAGAAAATCACAATTCGAATCAAAAAGTGCAATCGGATCTTTTGATTTGTGATGACATTTGATAGTTTCTCAGGTGACCGACCATGTGCCGTTGGTCAAGAGAGAACTGCAAGTTGAAGAAAAAGGAGAGAGAGATGCTTCCGAAGAAAATGGCCGTGATCGCAGCGTTTTCCGCCGCCGTTGCATGGTGTGGACCGGCCGCACACGCGGATGTCGTGACCTCCAACGCTTCCGGATTCGGTCTTGACACCAGCCTTTCGCTGCTGCTGCTCAACCTGAATCTTGCTCCACAGGCATACGCGGGAGGCAGCGCGCCGGATGCCTTCAGCGTAAGCAACGCGGTCCTCAGCCTCGACGCCAATGTCATCGGCCTGGCGCGAATCCAAGCAGGAATTCTGCAGGGCGAAGCCGACTCCAATGTCAACGGCTTCTACGGCTCCAGACTGACCTCATCCAGCGGTTCCGTGACCAACCTGTCCGCCTCGGTCCTGCTCGGGAGCGTCCTGAATCTCCAGGCGACCACCATCCGATCCGACTCCATGATTCATGGAGATTTCGGCTCCCTGTCGGCCATGGGAACATCCACCCTGGCGGATGTTTCGCTCAGCGTTCTGGGCGTAACGCTGGATGTGGACGCGAACGCCGCGGCCAACACGGTTCTCTTCGATGCCCTGGGCGTCCGCGTGATCCTGAATGAGCAGTTGATGTCCGGCGATGGCATCAACTCAGCCGGGATCGAAATGAACGCGATCCGCATTTCATTTACGAATGTTGTCGCGGGCCTCGGGCTCCTCAACGGAGATATCAGGCTGGGGCACTCATCCGCATCCATGAACGCGGTGGTCCCCGCTCCCTCCACCGCCATGCTCGTCCTGCCCGCGGGCCTCCTGCTCGCAAGACGCCGCCGCTGACAAAATCTGTCCTCCCATCCTCCCCATTTCCCCCTTCCCGACCGACGGGCGGCTCTTCAGCCGCCCGTCGGATTTTCACATCACGATTCTGAGAGAAGATGACCGCTTCCGGAACCACCCCGACTCGTCCTCAAAGCCCGTGATTCCACCTGCCACCCCCCCCACCCCCGACCGTGCTCGGCATAGTTCCGCCCCATGCCCAGAGGATCATGCGGATGGGCAGAGGACCGGAGGGGAGGGCCTGCACGGCAATGCCGCGCTGGTGGCGGAAGCGGGGAGTGGTTTAGAAATGGCAGAATCCTTGGGCACTTCCAGCGTGGCGGCACGGGCATCCCCCTAGGACCACCGAAAATGACTTTGACCTGCTTTCAAGTCTCTCCTTGGCCCGTTCTTAGCTGAAACTTGCAATATTTGGGTTGTTTTGGGGTGTAATTTAGCTTACACTAAGAGTTCCGGGCAAATGGCTTTGCTCGTCTGTTTTTCCGCTGGCTGACAAGCTAGGCGGCTCGCGTTTTTCATCCAGCTTTCTCTCTCTCCTGAGGTATTCCGATATGCGGGATAGGCAGTTCAAGACGGTGCTGTTCTCGGCGGTCATGTGCAGTATGGCTGCCGGGGCATCAGCCCAACTTCTCCGCCCCAACGGGTCCGACGGCATCGATCTGCGCCCCCCAGTGGGCACGGACCCAACCGGCCTCACTTGTGAAGGCAACGGCATGTTCCGGGCAAGTCGGGACTTCGAAACGGGCGGCCCTTCGCAGTCCGTGGTGACTGCCGATCTGAACAACGATGGCAACCCGGACCTCATCATCGGGAACGCTTCCAGCACCATCAGCGTGCTGGTTGGCAATGGCGACGGCTCGTTCCAGCCCTACCAGAGCTTCTCCGGCGGTGGCGGCCCAAACTCCCTGGCAGTAGGTGATCTCAACGCCGATGGCATCCCCGATGTCGTCGCTGCGAGCTTCACTTCAAACACGGTCAGCGTGCTGCTTGGCAACGGGGACGCGACCTTCCAGCCCCGCCAGGACTTCGCCACCGGTTCCAATCCCCGATCCGTGGCGATCGGTGATTTCAACGGCGACGGTACGCCGGATCTTGCCGTCACGAACATGGCCGACGGAACCGTCAGCCTGCTCCTGGGAAATGGGGACGGTTCCTTCCAAATGGAACTGAGCTTTGCCGCCGGCACTGGTGCCGTTTCAGTCGCAACCGGCGATTTCAACGCCGACGGCCTGCTCGACCTCGCCGTAGTGAACTACGACTCCGATACTGTGAGCGTGCTGCTCGGCAACGGTGACGGTTCATTCCAGTCACCCCAGGCGTTTGCCACCGGCAGGAGCCCGGTCTCCGTGTCCGTCGGCGACCTCAACGCCGACGGGGTGCGCGACCTTGTTGTCGTCAATGGCCCCAACTCAGTTTCCGTGAGCGGCACCGTCAGCGTGCTGCTGGGTCTGGGAGACGGAACCTTCCAACCAGACCAAGAGTTTGCGACCGGATTCAATCCGCGGCATGTGACTATCGGCGACCTCAACGCCGACGGCATCACCGATCTTGTCGTCGTCAACGCTCTTTCCTACTCTGTCAGCGTGCTCCTCGGCGATGGCGACGGGGCCTTCCCGTTCCGTCAGGATTTCACCACCGGGCCAGCGCCGTACTCCGTGGCGATTGTCGACCTGAACACCGACGGCGTGCCGGACCTTGCCGTAGCAAACTACGGGTCCATGACAGTCAGCGCGATATTAGGCAACGGCGACGGCACCTTTCAGGCCCGCCTGGACCTCGTCACTGGCGTCGACCATCCCCGTTCCGTGGCGATCGGCGACCTCAACAACGACGGAATCCTTGATTTGGCCGTCGCGAATCGGAACGCGCACACGGACATAGACGGCATGGTCGGTGTGCTTCTGGGCAATGGCGACGGCACCTTTCAGAGCCTCCAATCGTTTGCCGCCGGACCTCTTCCCATTTGCGTGGCGATCGGCGACCTGAATGCCGACGGCTTCCCCGATCTCGCCGTCGCGAACAACCTTGCTATCGACGGCACCGTCAGCGTATTGCTCTCGAACGGCGACGGCACATTCCAAACACGCCAGACCTTTCCTGCCGGATACTACGCCCAGCCCACCTCAGTGGTCATACACGACATGAATGGCGACGGGATACTCGATCTCACGGTCGCGGGCGGCAACGGAAGCGTGCTGCTCGGCGTCGGCGACGGCACATTCCAAACATATCAAGAGTTCGGCTTTGGATCCGATACACAGTCCATGGCGGTCGGCGATCTGAATGCCGATGGAATCGCTGATATCGCGATCGCGAACCACACCAGCCCATACCACGGTACCGTCAGCGTTCTGCTCGGCATCGGTGACGGAACCTTTGCTCCCCGCCTGGAACTCACTGCCGGGGTTCCCGCGAGATCCGTAGCGATCGGCGATCTCAACTCTGATGGGGTCCCCGACCTCGCAGTGGCCGGTTTTTCTCCAGACAGAAACTCCATAAGCATATTTCTCGGAAATGGGGATGGTAGTTTTCAATCACGCCGACACTTTGAAACCGGCTTTTTTACTGCCGCAGTGGCAATCGGAAACTTCAACATGGATGCAATCCCAGACCTCGCTGTTGCGAATCCATTCTCCGACTCAGTCAGTATTCTGCTAGGAAATGGCGACGTAACCTTCCAACCCAACCGAGAGTTCGCCACGGGCCGTTATCCTTGGTCCGTTGCAATCGACGACCTCAACGGGGACGGCGGCCTCGATCTGGTTGTGGCGAATGTTGATTCACACACCGTCAGTATCCTGCTTGCCGATGTTGACTGCAGTTCTTGTCCGGCCGATCTCAATGGGGACGGCGACCTGAACTTCTTCGATGTCTCAGCCTTCCTGATCGCCTTCAACACCCAAGGTCCGATCGGTGATTTCAACGGCGACGGAAACTTCGACTTCTTCGATGTCAGCACCTTCCTCCAGGCGTTCAACGCGGGTTGCCCTTAAGCAGACGCCGCATCAGCACACCACCGCCCGGGCCCATGCCGGGGGGTTTTCATTGCCGGATGCCATTCCGACGAGGTGGTTGAGCGAACCAAACCCAGACTCTACGGGTCAAACTTAGCCCATTTGACCCCGCCCACCTCCCCCCCTTCAATACATACCCTCGGGCGCTGTGCCCGGGCCATCAAGCCGGACCGAAGACTCGGCCCCCCGGCAGGTCGCTGGCACCCCCAGCACCGCAGGCGACCCCCATCGGGCCTCCGGCATTTGCCGGATCCTGATCGGCCCCCGCCCTGCGGACGGAAGATAAAGGATTCGCCCCATGGCCACCTACACCGGCCCCAAGGTCAAGCTGTCCCGTCGCGTCGGCGTGCCGATCGCGGACATCCCCAAGCACACCAGCAAGCGCCAGCTCATCGGCAACGGCATGCACGGCTTCCGCGGCCGCCGCCTGCGCGACTACGGCATCCGCCTCGTCGAGAAGCAGAAGCTCCGCTACCACTACAACATCCTTGAGAAGCAGTTCGCCCGCACCGTGGACGACGCCAAGCGCATGCAGGGCAACTCCGGCGATGTGCTGCTCCAGCTTCTGGAGCGCCGCCTGGACAATGTCGTCCGCCGCGTCGGCGCGGCCCGTACCATCTGGTCGGCCCGCCAGCTCGTCTCCCACGGCCATGTCCTCGTCAACGGCAAGAAGGTGGACATCCCCTCCTACCGCCTCAAGGTCGGCGATGTCGTCACCTTCAAGGACAAGATCCAGAAGAACGCCCGCGAGAACCTCGAGTCCCTCGGTGGGCACGAAGTCCCGGGCTGGATCGCCTTCAACCCCTCCGAGCTGTCCGCCCGCGTCGTGGCCCTGCCCACCGCCGACCAGGTCCCGCTCGACATCAACATGAACCTGATCATCGAGTTCTATCGCTGATCGTGACGGCCCGCCGCGCCCGTCACCCCAGACGGCGAGGATGAAGACCACCGGGCCGTGGACGGCGATGTCCGCGGCCCGTCTTCTTTCCCCCCCCCCCGCCCTTCCTCCTCCTCCCTCCACTCACCCGCCCCCCGCCCCCCTCGTGGCCACGCAACCGGCCGCGACCACCGGAGCGACCATGCTCAAGTTCATCCGCAAGTACCAGCTGATCATCCTCGCCATCGGCGGCTCACTGCTGATGGTGGTGTTTCTGCTCGAGCCGGTGCTGACCTCCTTCCAGCGATCACAGATGAACCGCACCGTCGCCCGTCTGGCCGACGGCTCCAAGATCACGCAGTTCGAACTGGACCGGGCGCGGGGTGAGCTGGAACTGGCCCGACGGGTCGCACCCGCCGTATTCCTTCCGAAGCAGCAGCAGGGCCTGGGTCTCTCGCCTGGCGGAACCACCGACAGCGATGACCATGTGTACCACTGGCTCCTGCTCGCCCGCATGGCCGAGCAGGCCGGGCTGGTCGGCGGGGCCGAGGACGGCCGAGCCCTGATCGAGCTGGAACTGCGGGCCGAACTGACTGAGGCGATCCAGGCATTGTCATTCCAGGTGCAGCAGGGCGCGATCTCTCCTGAGGAGGCCATGAGCCAGCTTGGCCAGTACGAAGCAAGCCGCCGTGTCCAGCTTGACCGGGAGGTGGCCATGGCCGCCGCCGGCTCGCGCAACACCACCGAGGACGACCTCTGGCGCGCCCTGGCCCGATTCACCGGCGCATACCGCCTGATGCAGCTCTACCTGACCGCCCCGGCCTTCTCCCCCGACGGCGCCAAGGCAGGGCTGAAGGACCTGTACGACTCGGTGGCCGTCAACGCCGCCATCATCCCAGGCACCCTTCTGGGCACCGGCCTGCCAGACCCGACCGAGGAGCAACTGCAAGCCTTCTTCGAGCCCCTCGCCGGTGTGAACCCCGCCGAGCACCCCGAGGGCCTGGGATATGTCCAGCCCGGCCGGATGCGTCTCGGCTGGCTTGTGCTCGACCGTGAGGCCATCGCGGCCGCCGTGCCCACCGATCGCGTCGAGATGCGCAAGATCTGGGAACTCGACAGCCGCAAGCCCGAGGGCCAGCGCCTCTATCCGGGTGATTTCAACTCAGAGCGTGCCAACATCGAACGCGACCACCGCGCCGCCCGCACTGATCAGCTCATGGGCGAGGCCGACCGTGTGATCCGCGGCGAAGTGCTCCGCGCCACCCGCACCCTCGAACGCGAGAACAACCGCCTGGTGCTGCCCGCCGACTGGAACGATCGCCGTCCTCGCCTGGATGCCATCGCCGAAGCCATCGTCGAGCGGATGCGCGACCAGGGTGCTCCGATGCGCACCCCCGCCGTTGAGATCCGCGACAACACCTGGCTGCGCAGCACGGACATCGACCCCCTGCCGGGCATCGGTCGTTCGTTCTACCGCGTCGGTTCACGCACCATCATGACGCGCGAACTGCCCACCCTGATCGACGATCGCGGCCTGATCGAGTCCATGGGCCTCCATGTCGGCGTTCCGCAGGTCGATCCCGCCGCCCAGGACACTCTGGGCAACCGCTACTACCTCCTGGTGCTCGAGCACCGCCCCGCCGGGCCCGCGCTCTCCATCGACGACGCCGGACGCGACCGCGTGCTGGCGGACTACAAGTCCGCCGAGGGCTTCAGACTGCTGACCGAGCGTCTGGAGACCCTCCGCGCCGAGGCCACCCAGGAGAACGGCGTGGCCGGAGCCATCGAGTCCCTGATGGCCGATGTCGATCTCAGCCGCGTGGTGCGTCCCGGCGTGCTGGCCGGCATCCGTGTCAGCGCTGAGCAGATCACCCCCAGCTTCCAGGCCCGTTTCATCGACCCGCGCCTGAACACGGAGACCTTCCGTGACGCGGTGCTGCAGTCCGCCGAGGGGCTTGATCCGCACACCAGCCCCGAAACGCTGGAGGCCAACCCACGGGTCGTCGCCGTGGCCCTGCCCGCGTCCCGCTCGATCGCCCTGGCCCGCCTCCTCGCCCCGCGTCCGCTGACCGATGAGGACTTCCGTTCCGCGATGCCCGCGGCCATCGACCAGCTTGGCGGCCTCATGATGCGCCGTGGCATCGACGCCGCGGGTGGTGCGGACCCGTTCTCGTTCGATTCCCTCCGCGAACGGTTCGGCCTGCAAGTCTCCGACACCGACAACAACGGCTGACGGGGCAGTCAAAAGTCCAAATGCCAAAGCGGTACACGGCAAATCAGGAAGGCGGACATCCCAGTCGCCTCTTGATTCACCGTGTACCGCTTTGGCATTTCCAGCCTTCCCCCCTGCCCGTCCTCACCCCGTCGCCGCCGCCTCTCCCATTCCTGTGAACATCGGCAACTGGTTCTTCGCGACGAACTCGTCGGCCACCGGATGCTCCACATCGATCCGATAGTCGCCCGAGAAGCACGCCGTGCAGTATGACCCCGCCTCGTGCTTCATCACGCCGAGCATGCCCTCCATCGACAGGAAGGCCAGCGAATCAACCCCCAGGAACCTGCGGATCTCCTCCACCGTGCGTTCATGGGCGATCAACTGATCCCGCGTGGCAAAGTCCACGCCGAAGTGGCACGGGTGCCGGATGGGCGGGCATGAGATCCGCAGATGGATCTCCTTGGCGCCGGCATCGCGGATCTGCTTCATCTTCTCCCGGGTCGTCGTGCCGCGGACGATCGAATCGTCCACCACCACCACGCGCTGGCCTGCCACGATCTCGGCCACTACATTCAGCTTCAAACGCACCGCGGCCCGGCGCTCATGCTGGGTGGGCTTGATGAAGGTCCGCCCGACATACCGGTTCGGCACGATCCCCTCGCGGTACGGCAGGCCGGACGCCCGGGCGAACCCGTTGGCCGCCGAACGCCCCGAGTCGGGCATGGGCATCACGAAGTCCGCCGCCACCGGGGCCTCACGGGCCAGCGCGGCCCCGAAGTTCTCGCGTGAAACCTGCACCGACTGACCGAACACGCTGCTCGCGGGCGACGCGAAGTACACATGCTCGAACACGCACATCGCCAGCCGCTCCGCGGGCGGCGCGAACCGCCGGGACTCCACCCCCGCGTCGGACAGCGTCACGATCTCCCCCGGCTCGACCTCGCGGACGAACTCGGCCCCCATCACATCCAGCGCCACCGTTTCGGAGGCCACGCAGGCCCGCCCGCCGGGCAGCTTGCCCAGCACCAGCGGCCGCCAGCCCCACGGATCCCGGGCCGCCTCGATCCGATCCGGCAGCAGCACCACCAGCGAGAAAGCCCCCTGAAGCTTCCGAAGCGTCGAGGCCAGTGGATCCGGCGTGGCCCGCTGCTCCGGCGAGGCCAGCAGATGGACGATCACCTCGGTGTCCGAAGTGGTGTGGAAGAGACGCCCCTGCTCGGCGAACACCCGCTTCCACGCCTCGGCATTGACCAGGTTGCCGTTGTGACCGATGGCCACCGGCCCGTTGACCGTGGTCTCCAGCAGTGGTTGGGCGTTGCAGCTCTTGGAACCCCCCGCCGTGGAGTACCGGTTATGCCCGATCGCCCCCCCCGTGGCGGTGGCGGGGCGTTCTCCCTCCGATACCTGTCTCGCCCGCTCCAACGCCTCTATGACGCGAGGGGAGAACACCTCTGGAACCAACCCCATCCCCGTGTGGGCATCCAGATCCACCCCGTTCGAGACGGCGATGCCAGCGGACTCCTGCCCGCGGTGCTGCTGGGCATACAGCCCGAGGTAGACCAAGCGGACAGCGTCCGGATCCCCCCACACGCCGATCACGCCGCACTTGTCCTTGGGACGGTCGTCGAGGATCGGCAATGAGATCCGGTTGGTCATGCCCCCAAGGATATGCCGGGACCAGAGCAAATCGCGAAAAGAGAACCGTCCCGGCAGGCATCCGCCTGCTGAAAGGCCGCACCAGGATCAGGGCTTGGGCAACAGATTGCTCATCGGGCACGACCCGCCAAGGGATGAAGAGGCCGAGGTAGTCTGCCGCGTCCGGCTGGGCGGGGTGCTGCGGCACGACGAACGGCGGCGGACAGCTTGAAAACGGGGCGGGACAAGATTTTACACGCCGCCGGTTCGAATTCCGATGCTACATCCCCGCTTCCAAACCCGAATCTTGCACAGGATGCGACTTGGTTTTTACAGGTTTAAACTGAAGAATTTTTTTGGTATCGTAAAGAGTCGTTCCAAACTCCCCAGGCATCCAGCCATGAGAGTGCTCTCTGTCATATCGCTCAAGGTAATGCAGATGCGACACATCACCTATTCGACCAATCGATCGAATCAACTCATACGCAGCTCCGAGATCCGCCGACTCTAACGAATTGGTCAGTAAAAGAGCCTGCCCAATTTCATTAATATCGCCATTGGATTCCATATAGCGGATGACTGTCATTTTTGATTCAAAATCAACACTCCTGTCCGCGATAAACCTAAAAAGTATGGATGGCTTATCCACTGAGTAGTCTGCCGCCTGGCGATCACGAGTCTGGCCCGAACAGCAATCCACCTGGTTTTCATGCACACAGCGGCCTCCCGCTTGGTAGCAGCCGGCTAAAGCAAGAGCGGCCAAGATCGTCAATGCGAAAGAAACTTCTGTATACTTATGCATCAGAATACTGCGCTTCCTGCTGGAATTTTCCAAATTTTCTGTGATGGCTTTCGTTTCAGTTGTTTATTCTACTTTGCAACTGCACGGCCCCAGTGTCTCGACGGCCTGCGGAGAGCAACTCTTCGATAAATGCGTCGACACGGTCTTTTTTCTGTCTTTGTCACGCATAGTTCACCTCGGTGGCGAATACGCGGGAACTTGCACACAACCTCTCCGGAGGTCAAGGCGTACCGTCTCAGTGCTTTGGAACTGCGGACAGTCGTCACTCAAGCACCTCTCAAGGACATTCCGTTCGGTACAGCAATCAATATCCCATCATGGCCAGCACCGCCGCCGTCGCCTTGTCCGCAACTTCCGCCAGCGGGACCAGTTCTCCCTTGCCGGGGTCGGCCCGGAGCTTGTACTCCGCCGCGCCCTCGCCGAGTGACTTGGGTGACACCGTCAGCCGCAGCGGGATGCCCACCAGGTCGGCGTCCTTGAACTTGGGGCCGGGGCGTTCGTCGCGGTCGTCGATCAGGACATCCAGCCCCCGGGCGGCCAGCTCGGCGGCCAGCGCCTTGGCGCGGTCCAGCACGCCGTCCTCCTCGGGCTTGATGGTCACCAGATGGATGTGGTACGGCGCGATGGCGGCCGGCCACAGGACGCCGTTCTCATCGTGGTTCTGCTCCACCGCCGCGGCCATCGTGCGGCTCACGCCCACGCCGTAGCACCCCATGATGACCGACTGCTTCTGCTGCGCCGCGTTGAGAATGCTCAGCCCCATCGCATCCGAATACTTCGTGCCCAGCTTGAAGATGTGGCCCACCTCGATCCCGCGCCCGGTGATGAGCCTGGCATCCGCCCGTGGTGACGGATCGCCCTCGATCGCGTTGCGGACATCGCCGACCTTGACCTTCGTGCCATCGTCCAGCACCGCGCCGACCTCGCGCCGCCAGTTGAAGTGCTTGACATGGTGGTCGGGCTTGTCCGCGCCGGAAGCCCAGAAACCCCCGCCGCTGGCGTCGGCGTCGATCAGAAGCGTGACATTGGCCACGGTGTTGACGACACGGGGCGACACATAGCCGACAGCGAACCCGGCCGCCTTCGCGGCCTCGATCGACGCGAGTTCCACCGAGGAAACCCCGGCCAGAGCCTTGACCTTGCCCTCGTTGACCTCGTGGTCGCCGCGCACGACGGCCACGATCCACCGGGCCGGGCCGCCCTCACTCTCCGATGAGGGGGGGGCGGAGAACACGATCGTCTTGAGCATCCGCTCCGGCTTGACCTTCATGAACTTGCCGACCTCGTCGATGCCCGGCAGATCCGGCGTGTGGACCTCCGTCAGATCGCCCGAGGGGGCCTCGGTCAGCGTGCCGGTCGGACGGGGGCCGATCTCGCACTTCTCGACATTGGCCGCGTAGCCCGAGACCGGACACCTGAGCACCGTGTCCTCGCCGGAATCACAGTTGACCATGAACTCGTGCGAGGCCGAGCCGCCGATTGGGCCGGACTCGGCCTCCACCGCGGTGAAGTCCAGCCCGCACCGCCGGAAGATGTTCGAGTAGGCCGTGAACATCTTGTCGTAGGTCTCGTTGAGACCGCCCGCGCCCTCAAGGTTCATATGGAAGGAATACGCATCCTTCATGATGAACTCGCGGCAGCGCAGCAGACCGGCACGCGGGCGGGCCTCGTCGCGGAACTTGGTCTGGATCTGGTACAGGTTCAGCGGGAGCTGCTTGTAGCTGGAGATGCACCCGATCATGAGCTGGGTGATGACCTCCTCGTGCGTCGGTGCCAGGGCGTTGAGCCGGCCCTTGCGGTCGGTCACGCGGAAGAGGTTGTCGCCGTAGGTCTCGTGCCGCCGGGTCTCGTTGAAAAGTTCGAACGGCTCCAACGCGGGCATGAGCAGCTCACTCGCATCCGCCCCGTTGAGTTCGGACCGCACGATGTCCGAGATCCGCTGCAACGACCGCCAGGCCAGGGGGAGGTAGTCATAGATGCCCGCCCCGACCTGCCGGATAAATCCCGCCCGGTGCAGCAGAACATGACTGGGGATCTCCGCGTCGTTCGGGGCCTCGCGGGTGGTGGGGATCAGAGTTCGGGACCAGAAATGGACATCACCCGTGCGGGAGATGCGGGCGTGGGAGATCGACGGCTGGCTGGCGGTGGTCATGGTCGCGGATCGTACGCGAGCCGACCGAAAAAACCCCGCTCAGGCGGTCCGCGTCAGGCCCCGCGATGGCGCAGGCCCGGCCGGCATCGCCCGCACCGCGCTCCAACGCGCGCCCGCCTCCGCGGCCAGCGGATCGCCGCCCCCCCCAACCCCCCCCACCCCGGACCACCAGCAGGTCTCGGTCGGCACGGCCAGATCACGGGCCAGATCAATCAGTTGCTCATCGTCAAAGTCCACCAGCGGGGTCACCACCGAGCAGGGCGCGCCATCCAACGAGCCAAGCCGGGCCACCAGGGCCGCCCGGTCCACCTCACGGGCCACCGTCTCCAGCACCACCCGACGCTGGGGGTCCAGATCCGCGGCCCGTATGGGGAACAGAACCGCATCGCACCCCAGCCGACCCGCCAGTCGTGTCGCGGCCAGCAACAGGGCCGACAGCTCGGGGAAGCAGCCATCCGGCTCCGCGGGCTCGACCACCAGCTCCTCACCGAGCGGCCGATGGGCATAGACCAATCCGTGGCGTTCCACGCACCCATGAACCAGAGGCATGGCCGCGTCGGCGTGTTCACGCCACCACGACGGCACCACCACCGGGGCCGGGCCCTTGCCCCCGCCACTCCCCCACCGCTCCGCGGCCATGGCGACACACACCAGCGACGACAAATCCGCGTCATCGAGGATGAGGTACCGGGCCTCGGGCAGGGTCGGAACGAGCATGACGCAGAGTCTATCGGACCATGCGGCCGAGCCGCATGAAACTCCCGACCAAGGTGTTTTGTCCCACCGCTTGGCGTGATGCACGCCTAGACCGGTTCGATTCAGAAGTTGGGGGTCGGTGCCCGGAAATCGCTGAGGTTGATCGACCTGAAGTAGGCGATGGTCGCCTGCAAGCCCTGGCGGAGCGGGATGGTCGGCTCCCAGCCGAGCATGCGCTGGGCACGGGCGATGGTGGGCTGCCGCTGGGTTGGATCGTCCTCAGGCAGCGGCTCGAAGATCAGCTTGCTGGACGAGCCGGTCAGTTCAATGGTGATCTCGGCCAGTTGGCGGATGGTGAACTCGCCGGGGTTGCCGATGTTCATCGGCAGGTGGATGCCCTCGCACTCCGTGTTCATCAGGCGGATGAAGCCCTCGACCAGATCGTCCCGGTAGCAGAACGATCGCGTCTGCGAGCCGTCGCCGAAGATGGTGATGTCCTCGTTGGCCAGCGCCTGGCGGATGAAGTTGGAGACCACCCGCCCGTCGAACGGGTGCATCCGCGGTCCATATGTGTTGAAGATGCGTGCCACGCGGATGTCAAGCCGGTGCTTGCGGTGGTAGTCCATGAAGAGTGTTTCCGCCGCACGCTTGCCCTCGTCGTAGCAGGCGCGCGGGCCGATGGGGTTGACATTGCCCCGGTAGGACTCGGGCTGGGGATGAACCTCGGGGTCGCCATAGACCTCGCTGGTGGAGGCCTGCAGGATGCGGGCATTGCACCGCTTGGCCATGCCCAGCATGTTGATGGCGCCCATCACCGAGGTCTTCATGGTCTTGATGGGGTTGTATTGATAATGCCCGGGCGCGGCCGGGCAGGCGAGGTTGTAGATTTCGTCCACTTCCAGCCAGAGTGGATGCGTCACATCGTGACGGATCAGCTCGAAGTTCCGATGGTCGAGCAGGTGCTGGACATTGGATTTCTGGCTCGTGAAGAAGTTGTCCACGCAGATGACATCGTGCCCCTGCGCGATCAGCCGCTCGCACAGGTGGGAACCAAGAAAGCCCGCTCCGCCCGTGACAAGAACTCGTTTGATTGTCACGAGGAAACTCCCTGTGAAACACCCGAGATCCGGATGGGCTGCCCGAGCCGCTGCCGGTCCGCCACGATCTGGCGGGCGTACTTCATCATGGCGTCCATGGGCGACCACAGGGGCCGGTGGTGGACCGCGCGGGCGGTCTGGGACATGTCGGCGCAGGTGTAGTGCTGGTAGGTGGCCAGCATCTCCTCCGGCATGTCGAAGTACTCCGGCTCGACCGAGGTGCCCAGCGCCTCGTTGATCGCCTCCACGATCTGATTGAACGAGGTGGTCCGTCCGGACCCGCAGTTGTACACCCCGGGCGTGACGCCCTTCTCGGCCGCCGCCAGCGTGCAGGCCACCACATCATCCACGAACACCTGATCCCGTTCGTGCTCGCCGGAGTGAAACAGCCGGGGCCGCTTGCCGTCCAGAACCTGATTGGTCAGGTGCCACACCATCGACGCCATCTTGCCCTTGCGCCCCTCGCCCGGCCCGAACACATTGAAGTAACGCAGACCCACCACATGCGGCCGGCGTTCACCATCACGCTCGCACCGATCAAAGTGGCGGAACAGTTCCACATCCATCAGCCACTTGCTGAAGCCGTACACATTTTGCGGCACACCCGCGGCCGACTCGGGAAACGGCGTGCGTGTCTCGGCCTGAGCCGGCGTGCCGTAGGTCGCCCCGCTGGAGGCATACACAAGCGGAACTCCCGCGCCGGCACACGCATCCAGAATGTCGGAGAACGGCTCGGAGTTGGCCGCCAGCATCTTCTTCTCATCAAACTCGAGCGTGTCGGTGATGGCCGCCAGATGGAAGACCGCCCGCGGCTGGAGCCCCTCGATCGCGGGCTGCCAGTTGAGTTCGGCGATGTCATCGGGCATCACCGTACCGCGGAACGGCCCGACCCCGGCCCGCTCGCACGCCTCCACGATGTTGGCGTACGAGCCGGTGCGGAAGTCGTCCACCACATAGATATCCGCCTTGGGGTGGCGACGCATCAACTCCGCGACGAGGTTCGAGCCGATGAAGCCCGCCCCGCCGGTGACGATGTAGACCGGTGTCTTGTTCGGCATGGCGAATGGTATGAGGGACCGGAGGAGCCAGGGGAAAGCGGTGGGAAAAAGAGCCCGTCAGGGATTGCCCGGCTCGGTGGGAAGCGGGTGGAGTTTGAGGGTCTGGCCCACCCGCAGACGGTCCGGGCTGGAGAGCACATCGCGGTTGGACTGGAAGATGAAGTCCGCGTGCCGGGTGGAACCGTAGTACGACTGGGCGATGCGACTGAGCGAATCGCCCGCCTTGACAAGGTACTCGACAGAAGGCGGTGTCTGGGGCCGCGGCGGCTCGACGGGCGCGCCATCCGGACGCACCACCACCCCCTGGATGTTCCCGGCATCGATCGGCACCGCGACCACATCACCCGCCTTGATCCGGCGTGGATCTCGCAGCGGATTGGCCCGCGCGATGATCGAATCCGAAGCCTCCGGCCCGAAATACAGCCGCGCGATGGACCCGAAGGTCTCTCCCTGGCGGACCGTGTGCTGCCGAAACTCGGGCGGAACAACACGCAGATCAGAACCCTGCGTTCCAGAACCTGGCGATGGATCGACAGGAGCGACCGCCCCCGTGGTCGCCCCATCGCTCCCCGCTCCACCGCCTGGATTGACTTGCTGCACCCCACCACCCGCGAGCGGTCCGGGCTGGCCAACCGTCGCATCAATCATCGCGGGATCCGGACCATCGAAGCTGATCGCGAGCGACTTCCCACGCCCCCCCCGCCCTCCTGCCCCCGCGCTGCCCCCCGGCTCATAGAGCCAGTAGGTGCCGATCCACAGGAGGACCAGCAGGCAGATGCCCACGAACAATCTGGACGAGCGTTCATCCATCACGCCCATGACGCCACCTCACACGGGTCCGGTCGGTCAGGCGGTCGGTTCCGGACGCGGCAGATGCTCGAAGCCGCCGGACTTGTCCGCCTTGCGGCTCCAGACCAGCGGAGCGGCCACCGCCACCGAGGAGTATGTGCCGAAGACCACACCGACCAGCAGCGTATAGCTGAACGCGCGGACGGCCGAGCCGCCCATGGTGTACAGCACCAGCGCCGCCATCAGCGTGGTCACGCCGGTCATCACCGTTCGGCTGATCGTCTCGTTGACCGACTTGTTGATGATCTCGCGCGAGGCGTAGGACAGCTTGCCCCTGTTCTCACGGATACGGTCCATGATGACGATGGTGTCGTTGAGCGAATAGCCCACGACCGTCAGCAGGGCCGCCACGAGGTTCATGTCGATCTTGAACGGTTCGATGAGCAACGCTCGCGCAATGCCAGCGGTCGCGTCAAAGTTGTACACAACCTCGGCCATCGCGATCAGCCCGATCGCGACGAACACATCGTGCGCCTGCGTGACGACCACCGCGAGCGACCAGCGGACCGAACCGAACCGCACCCAGATATAGATCAGGATGAGCAGCAAGGAGAGAACCACGGAGACCACGGCCTTCTCGCGGAAGCTCGCCGCGATGGCCGGTGAGAAGTTCTGCACGGAGAGTGAGTCCGTGGTGGTGGTCAGCGCCGCGCGGACGAGTTCCCACTCACGGTTGGCTACCTCGTCCTGCCACGCCTCCGGGTTCTCCAGGTAGAGCAGGGCCGGATCGACCACCAGCACCACGGCCGACACGACCGCGTCGTTGGTGCCCTCGAGCACACGCACCTCGACGGTGCGTCCAAGGGCGTCGATGAAGTCTTCCTTGGCGCGCATCAGATTGAGGCGGAACTGCAACTGCTCCAGGCTCTGCGTGGGGTTGATCCCTTCGACCAGAATGGCAACGCCGCCCACGAAAGGGGCCACGCTGTCCTGGAACTCCGGCCGCCCAAGGTTCTCGCCGAGATTGCCCCCAAGGATGGGGAACACGGGCGCGACCTGTGACTCAAGGATGTCCGAACCAACGAACACGAGCGGCGGGCGGGCGTCCAGACGGTCCATGAAGGCCGTCGTCACGACGCGGGTCAACTCCTCCCGGTCCGTCGAAAGTGTCTTGATGACGAAGGTCCGGGCAAGCAGGCCGCTGGCATCGGGATTGACCGCGATCACATCGGCGCTGCGGAGCTGGCTGATGGACGAAGCCTCTCCGGCCGCCTCCCCCAACCCGCGGACGATCTGCTCAACCTCCGGGCGGGGCGCGGCATCGACACCCTGGCGGAAGGTCATGGTGATCTGCGTGCCGCCGCGGAACTCGGTGTCCAGCATGTCCGAGCCGCGGACCACGAGCATGAAAGCTCCAAGCCCGGCCAGCGCGATCGAGATGGTGTAGAAGACCCACCGCAGGCCGATCCAGTCAACATTGGGCAGCAGCAGCTTGTTGATGACCGGGAACAGGGTGGACATCATGTGCATCTTGCGGACCTTCATCCGGTCCACCAGCAACGCGAGCAGGATGCGTGAGAGGAAGAGCGCGCCGATCAGCGTCGTGGCGACGCCGATGCCAAGCGTGATCGCGAAACCGCGGATCTCCTGCGTGCCGACATTGGCGAGCACGAAGCACACGATCAGGCTGGTGATGTTGCTGTCCACGATCGCGCTGAGCGCCTTCTCGTAGCCGAGGCGGACGCAGGTGCGCAGGTCATGCCCGCGAAGCATTTCTTCACGGATGCGCTCGTAGATCAGCACATTGGCATCGACCGCGATGCCGAATGTCAGGATGATGCCGGCGATGCCGGGCATGGTCAGTGCCGCCCGCGAGAGCGACAAGGCCCCGATCAGCAGGATCGCGTTGCCGATCAGGCCGATGACCGCGATCAGGCCGTAGCCGAAGTAGTAGAAAGTCAGGAACGCGCTCACCAGGGCGAGCACCACGACACCGGACACCAGGCCCTTCTCGAGGTTGTCCTGGCCGAGTTCCGGGGCGATCGTCGACTCGGAGATCGGTTCGGGGCTGAGCTTGGCGCTCAGCGAGCCGGCGGTCATCACCCGGACGACATAGTTGATCTCTTCCGGGGTGAACTCGCCCTCGATCACGCCGCGGTTGGAGATGCGGGCACGCAGGTTCGGGGCCGTATAGACCTCGTCGTCAAGCAGCACCGCCATGCGGTTGCCGGTATTTTGCCCGGTCAGGTCACCCAGACGGGCCGCGCCGGCCGGGTCCATCTCAAAGCCGATCGCGGGACGGCCGATCTGGTCCTGCGTCTGATACGCGCGGGAGACCCGCCAGCGTCCCTCGTCGTTGGTCATCCGCATGGCGCGGGTATCCCACGCCAGCATGTACAGCGACCCGGCATACTCCTCGACCACATACCCGCGGGCATGGAAGAACCCCGCCGGATCGGCGTTGATCGCCTCATACTCCTGCAGGGTCTGATACCAGCCGTCCAGACGGTTGATCTTGTACCAGCGGGCGTCGGGGGCGCGTGAGTGACGCGGGCCGCGTTCACGCAGCTCCTCGCGCAGACGCTGCTCCTCGGGGTGGGTGGCCTGGCCGCCCGAGCCGGCCGGATCCACGGTGATGCGGAAGCTCAGCTCGCCGGATGCCTGAACCAGACGCTTGAGGTCGGAAGTATCGTCCAGTGCGCCGCGCTGCTGCGAGTACGCGTTGAACGCCGCGATGACGCGGTCGATCGAGTCCGCCAGCTGGGGGTGCTCTTCCACCATGCGCGCCAGGGCACGCTTGCGGGCGCTCTCGATGGGCACAATCTGGCCCGTCGAGGCATCGCGGATCTTGCGTTCCTCGTCGGGCAGTTCCAGGGCCCGACGGATCTGCTCCGGTCCCACCGACGCCGACTGCGCCTGATCCCGGGCGATTTCGTACTCGATCTCCGCCGCCACCGCCTTGACCACGATCTCGTCGATCACGCTGTCCGGTGCCTGGCTCCGCTCCAGAAGGCGGACCTGGTCCCGGTATGTCCGTCCCGCGTCATACGCGGCCGCGGCCCGGCCCAGCTCCTCGCGCAGCCCGTCGTTCTCGGCCGACACCCGACGGATCGCCTCGGCACGATCCGCATCGGGCATGCGCATCACGCGCTCGAACTCAGCAGGGTCGATCGTCCCTCGCCCCACCGAGGCCAGCTCGTTCTCGAAGGCTTCCCGCAGCGCCTTGACCGAGGCGTTGGGCAGCGGCATCGTAATCTCAACCCGGTCCTGACCCTGGCGGACAATCGAGATCTCGAAGAGCCCGTTGGGATCAATACGACGCTTGAGCACATCGATGACCTGGGGGATCACCTCGTCCGGGCTCTCGGTCCGGTCAACCTGAACGGTGTAGATCAACGAAGACCCGCCTCGCAGGTCTTTGCCGAGCTTGATCTTTTCCGCCGGGGGCGTGGCCGCCCAGATCGCGATCAGAATGAGGGCAATCGCGATACAGATGTTGCGCACAAGGTGCCGCATGGTTCAAAAACCTCGATTCGGTCCCAGGCCTCAGACGCCCGCGGCCTCGGTGCTCTTTTCGGTGATCTCGGCCGTCTCGCCCCCGCCCCCCGTGCCCGACTTGAGCACGACAGCGACGGAGTTGCGCGCCACCCACAGACGGGTGTTGCTGGCACGGTCGGATTCAAGCAGGCATTCGTCGCCCTTGATTTCGATGATGGTCCCGATGAGGCCGCCCGCCGTCTGCACCCGGTCGCGCTTCTTCAAGCCCCCGAGCATTTCAGCGCGACGCTTCTTTTCCTTCCGCCCACCCAGGATCGTGCTGGCAAACAGGAACACCAGCATCAGGATCATCAGCGGCATGAACAGGCCGAGACCCTGCGGCCCGGCGGGCGCCTGCCCCCCACCCACACCGGTCGGGCCAGCACCGGGCTGGGCCGAATCCGCCCCGAGCACCCCTTGCACCGGGGCATCCTGAAGAGCCAGCGTGGTCCAGTTGGCGATGTTCACCGCGGTCACTTCGAGCATGGGCATTGGCTCCATCCCGGCTGGAAAAGGTGCCGGGCCGGGATGGTAGGACACCCAACCCGCATTGGTAAGGCTGTTCTTAGGAACTCCACCGCCGGAATGTCACCCGGATGTTCGGGCATCCGGGCCGACCACCGGTCCCCCCAGTCCTGTCTCGACCACCGCGCGCAGGTGTGGGCGCTGGCCCAGGAACCAGGTCCAGTCGTCCCGACGGATCGCTTCCCGAAGGTCCGCCGTCAAACGCTGAAAGAACCGCAGGTTGTGCAGGGTCACCAGCATGGGCCCGAGCATCTCGTCCGACGCGAAAAGGTGCCGGATGTATGCCCGGGAAAACGCCCCGCCTTGATAGGTGCCCCACCCCTGCCCCGCCGGGTCGCAAGCCGGGCAGTCGCAGCCCGGCTCCAGCGGCCGGGGATCCTCCGCGAACCGGGCATTCTTCAACCGCAACTGCCCGCCTTCGCCCGCCTCCGCCGTGAAGGCATTAGCGTTCCGCCCGTTCCGGGTGGGCAGCACGCAATCAAACATGTCCACACCCGCCAGCACCGCGGCGGTGATGTCCCGCTCGTACCCCACCCCCATGAGATATCGGGGTTTTTCCCAGGGCACCTGCGGGGCCGTGTGACGCACCACCTTGGCAATGTCTTCCGAGGATTCCCCCACCGCCACCCCACCGATCGCGTAGCCCGGCAGGTCGATCCCGCAGATCCGCTCGACGCACCAGTCCCGCCGGGCGGGGTCCGTCCCACCCTGGATGATCCCGAAGAGAGCCTGCTCGTCCGGGCGGGTGTGGGCCGCCTTGCATCGCTCCAACCAACGGACGGTGCGCTCGTTGGCCGTGTCCAAACGGGCGAGGTGGTCGTAGGGCTTTTTTTTGCCGGTGTCGCGGCGGGCCGCGTCGTGCAACCGGGCCTGGTTGACGGTCCCGGTCCTCGGATCGACCGAGGGCGGGCAGTCGTCGAAGGCCATCATGATGTCCGGACCCAACTCGTTCTGGATACGGGTCGCCGATTCGGGCGTCATCCGGACCATCGACCCATCGAGAATCGACTTGAAGGTCACCCCGTCATCGTCCACCGCGTTCAGATCGGCCATGGAGTATGCCTGATACCCGCCCGAATCGGTCAGGATCGGCCCATCCCAGTTCATGAACTTGTGGACCCCCCCGAAACGCTGGATCAACTCCGACCCGGGCCGCAGCATCAGGTGGTAGGTGTTGTTGAGCAGGATCTGAGCCCCCGTCGCCCGGACCATGTGCGGCAGCACCCCCTTGACCGTCGCCCTCGTCCCCACGGGCATGAATGCCGGCGTCTCGAACGCCCCGTGCGGCGTCTCCACCGTGCCGGCGCGGGCCTGGCCGGATCGGGCATGGATCGTGAATCGAAGGGGCGAAGGCATGGCGAGAAGGCTAGACCCCAACGGAGGCGTTCACCGGTCGTTCCCGATATGTCGGGCCCGTTCCAGGACCTTCTTCTCCCGCGCGGTCAAAGACTGGATCCCCTTCTGGCTCACCTTGTCCAGAATGCGATCCACCTTGTCCGTGGACGGTGCCTTTGGCTTGCCGGGCTTTGGGGGACGGGGAGAACCGGGTGGGCGTTTGGGCTGTTTGGAGTTGCCCAGGATGTCAAAGAAGTCCAGCAGGTGGTGGGAGTTGCGGATGAAGAAGTACCCCGCGATGGCCCCGCCGATATGGGCGGCGTCACCCCCCGCGTTGTTCCCATTGGTCAGCAGGTTGAACAGCGAGATCGCGACATAGCCGTAAGCAAGCCACTTCATCTTCAGCGGGATCGGCGGGAAGATGAGCTGGATGACGGTGTTGGGCGCGATGTACGCACACGCCACGATCACACCGAACACACCGGCCGACGCACCCACCAGCGGCGTGTCGGGCGGGGTCTCCAGCACACCGGGCAGCGGGATCCCCATCAATCCCAGCAGGTTCAGGAACACATACATCACCCCGCCCATGATGCCGCAGACGAGGTAGAACGCCAGGTACTTGCGCCGTCCCAGCGCTTCCTCCACCATCGGCCCGAAGATAAACAGGCCGAACATGTTGAGAACCAGGTGCCAGATGGTGTCCGTCGAGTGCAGGAACTGGAAGGTCACCAGTCGCCACACCTGAAGATTCAGTTGCAACTTGTCGCCAGCGATGCCAGGAATGATCTCAAAGAAGCCCTTGGCGGTGGACCAATGCCCGTACTTATGCAGGATCGACCAGACCTGACCGGTCGCCAGATGCTGCGAAAAGACTGTGACGGCCAAAAGGTGGATCACGCAGTTGCTGACGATGATCCAGGTGTTGACCGTCCAAGGCCCGCGCCGACGCATCATGCCGCCCACGCCGGTGGAACCCGGCCCACCGCCCCACCCACGCCCGGGGGATTCTTTCACATAGTCACGATCGTAGATCCCCATGCCGCTCCTTCAGCCCGCGGGCGTACCGACATCATTGGTCGGTTTTCGTGCCCGGCCTTTCCGTTTCTCGGCTCCGCTCGGTCGCCCGCTTGAGCACCCGATTCTCCCGCGTGGTTAGAGCGTCCATCCCACATCGGGAAATTTTCTCCAGAATGCGGTCCACCTCCGCCCCTTCATCCTCCCCCGCCACCCCCCGAGCGTCCGCCGAGGCTTCACCGGCAGGCTCCCCATCCCGATCAACCTCAACATACCCCGCCGGATGCTGCACGGCCGGTCGCGCGGGCACATCCAGCCCCGGCTCCACCCCCGCCAGGAACTGCACCCGCCGCCGCTCCAGCCAGCACACCACGCCCCCGAACAGCCCGATCGCCAGCAGCATCTTCCCGTCCGCCAGCACCAGCCCGGCGAGCATCATTCCCGTCGCGACCGCCAGCCCGACATGCACCGTCACCCACAACGCCCGGTGATACCCCACCCGCCGCCACAGCAGGCACTGCAGCACCCGCCCCGCGTCCATCGGATACATCGGCACCAGCAGGTTGAACCCCAGCAGCACCAGATTGGCGATATGCAGCGACCACAGCCCGATCAGCCACCACGGCATCGAGCCGTACGCGCCTTCCAGCTCCAGAATTGACCCTCCAAGGTCCAGCGGATTCGGCCACGCCGCCCGCCACGACCCGCTCACGCCGATCAACGCCCCAGCGAACACCGGCAGCAGCACCGCATTGACCAGCGGCCCCCCCAGCGTGGTCCACAACTCCGCCCGCCAGTCGTGCGGCGGACGGCACACCGCCAGTCCTCCCAGCGGCCACAGCACAATCTCGTCCGCCGTCCCCCCCACCCTCCGGCACGCGAAGCAGTGCCCGAACTCATGCAGCAGCACCAGCACCAGCAACGCCGCCATCAACGGCAGCACGAACCCCACCCCGGTCTGATGACGCGGCAGCGTGAAGATCACCTGCGACAGCACGAACACCACGAACAGCCAGTGAATCCGAACCCGGATCCCCCCCCCCATCCACCCACCCACCCGCCCAAGCGGAAGTCCCCACCGCAGCGGGTTCTCCCCGTCACCCAGCACCCGCCCCAGCATTCCGTAGCGCCCCGGCAGACCGGGCATCCGCCCGCGCGGCAACCCCGATGGGGCCTGCCCCTGCATCCCGGATGTCCACGGATCACGCGGCATGATGAACGCTAGCCCGCTTCGCCCCCGTTCATTCAGTCCCGAGCAGCCCCCGACGCAGGGCGATCAGCAGGGAGCACACCGTCTTTCCATCGGCCAGTTCGCCACGGTCAATCATGTCGAGCAGATCCACCACCCGGACGGGGTGGACGGTCAACACCTCATACGGCTCCAGCTTCTGCCCCACATGGGTCAGTCCCCGCGCCACGAAGGCATGCATTACCTCATCGGTCAGGCCCGGCGTGGTATAGAACCGGGCCAGCGGCTCGACGGTTGCGGCCCGGTAACCCGTCTCCTCTTCCAGCTCCCGCGCCGCAGCCACCGCAGGGTCCTCCCCCGCGTCGATCCCACCCGCGGGCAGTTCCAGCAGAAAATCGTCGATCGTCACCCGGCTGTTGCGGACCATCACGACGGCGGGCCCGTCGGGCGTGTCGAGAATCGGAACGATGCACGCCGCCCCCCGGTGCCGCACCATCGGCTTCGTGCGCTGCACCCCGTCCGGATGCTCCACGGACAACTCGACGAAGTCGTAAGAGCGGCCCGCGTGGATCGTCCGCTCACCAACAACACGCGGGCGGGTTTCGGGCACGGCATCGGCGGGATCGGTCATGTCCCATGGTATGGTGCGTGCCAAACAACGGGGCCGACACCACCCGGTGTCGGCCCCACGCTTCAAAGAACTTTTCCGTGGATCTCCACGCCGGCATGCGTCGGCCGCGCGTGATCCGTGATCACCGCCACCAGGTGTTGGACCCGTACACCGCCTGATCGCCCAGTTCCTCCGCGATCCGCAGCAGCTGGTTGTACTTCGCGTTGCGGTCGCTGCGGCAGGGCGCGCCCGTCTTGATCTGCCCGCAGTTCGTCGCCACCGCGATGTCGGCGATGGTCGAGTCCTCGGTCTCGCCCGAGCGATGGCTCAGGATGCAGGCGTAGCGGTTGCGGTGCGCGTAGTTCACCGCGTCGAAGGTCTCGGACAGCGTGCCGATCTGGTTCACCTTCACCAGCACGGCGTTGCCGCACTTCTGCTTCACGCCCTTCTCCACGAACTTCTTGTTCGTGACGAACAGGTCGTCGCCGACGATCTGGACCTTGTCGCCCAGTCGCGCGGTCAGCTTGGCCCAGCCGTCCCAGTCGTTCTCGGCCAGCCCGTCCTCGATCGAGCGGATGGGGTACTTCTCGCACCATCCGGCCCAGAGGCCGACCATGTCGTCCGAAGAAAGGATTTCCTGAGACGAGCTGAAGAACTTGTAGCCCTTCTTGCCGTCCTTCTCCGCCTCGTTCCACAGCTCGCTGGTCGCCGGGTCGAGCGCCACGAAGATCTGCTCGCCCCACTTGTACCCGGCCTTGGCCACGGCCTCCTCGATCACCTTGAGCGCATCCTCGTTGTCCTTCAGGTCCGGCGCGAAGCCGCCCTCGTCCCCCACCGCCGTGGACATGCCACGCTTTTTCAGCACGCTCTTGAGGTGGTGATAGATCTCCGTGCCGGCCCGCAGCGCCTCGCCGAAATCGTCAAAGCCCCACGGCTGGATCATGAACTCCTGGAAGTCCACGGTGTTGTCCGCGTGTTTGCCGCCGTTGAGGATGTTGAGCATGGGCACAGGCAGGGTTTTGGCCCCAGTTCCACCCAGATACCGGTACAGGGGCAGGCCCGAGGCATCGGCCGCGGCCTTGGCCACCGCCATCGAAACGCCCAGGACCGCGTTCGCCCCCAGCTCGTCCTTGTTGGGCGTGCCGTCGATCTCCAGCATGGCCGCGTCGATGCCCTCCTGATCGCGAGCGTCCAGGCCCTCGATCTCCGGCGCGATCCGCTCGTTTACATGGTCCACGGCCTGCAGCACACCCTTGCCCATCCAAGCCGAGCCACCGTCGCGCAGTTCCACCGCCTCGTGCTCGCCCGTCGAAGCCCCGGACGGCACCGCGGCCCGCCCGATGACGCCGGAGGTGAGGACCACCTCGACCTCCACGGTCGGATTGCCACGAGAGTCGAGGATCTGGCGGGCGTGGATCAGGTCGATGTCAAAGGCCATCTGGGGGTTCTCCATCTATTCGCTCAGGAATGCCGATAGGCACGGGACCGGGCGCGAGGATAGGCTTGTGGAACCCCGGCGAGGGTCACGGAAAGAAGAGACTTGATTCCGGCCCTCCATTCCCCCCCCGCCCGACGCGAGAGGTTGCCCGAGGCTTATGTCGATCACCGCCCAGCAGTTCCGTGCCGAACTCGAGTCCATCCGGGCCACCCTGACCCGTCAGGGCAACCGCGTGACCGAGATGGCCTCACAGGCCTTCGAGGCGGTCTACCAGCGTGACACCGCCTCCGCCGCGGCCATCGTCAGCCACGACGATGAGATCGACCGGGCCGATGTCGAGATCGAACGCCGCAGCGTGGACCTGCTCGTTCGCTCCGCCAATCACGCCTGCGAGATCGGGTCCGGGCCGGTGCGTTCCGTCCTGACCTGCGTGAAGGTGAACAACGAGCTGGAACGCATCGCCGACGCCGCCACCGGCATCGCCGAGCGCGTCATCCGCCTGGGCGACCGCACCACGCCATTCCCTAAAACGCTCCTGGTGATGACCAACTCGGTCGTGGGCATTGTCCGCGATGCCGTCAAGGCCTTCGGGTCTTCCGATCCCGTGCTGGCCAAGTCCGTCCTGGCAAGCGAGGGCGCGGTGCTCAAGTTCCAGGAACTCATCACCCGCGACGCGGAGGAACGCGTCGCCGACGGCCGCATGTCCGTCGAGGTCGCCTTCGAACTCCACGGCATCGCCTTCCAGGCCGTCGTCATGGCCGACCACTGCACCAACATCGCCGAACAGGTCATCTACGAATCCACCGGCCAGATCGTCCGCCACACCAGCGGCGAATGGATCGAGCTGCCCAACCCGTAGCCGCTCGGTAGGTCGGCACTCCGTGCCGACCTACCTCAACCCTTCGGCGCCTTGTAGAACGGCATCGCCACCACCCGCCCGGCCAGCACGGCCCGCCCGGCATCCGCCGTGACCTCGGTGCCCACCGCCGCGTGGTCCTTCTTGACAAAGCCCATCGCGATCGACTTGTCCAGCGTCGGGCTGAGACAACCGGAAGTCACCGCCCCGCTGGCCACCCCACCGACCAAGAGCGGCATCCCCTGCCGGGCCGTGCGCTTGCCCTCGAACTCGATGCCCACCAGCCTCGACTCCGGCCCGCCGGCATCCCGCGTGCGCATCAGCGCGTCTTGGCCGATGAAGTTCTCCCCGTCTTTCTCCACGGTCTTATCCAGCGAGATGGCGAAGTCCACGCCGCAGGACAGCGCGTTGATCTCCTCACCCAGCTCGTGCCCGTACAGCGGCATGCCCGCCTCCAGGCGCAGCGAATCGCGGGCGGCCAGACCCGCGGGTTTGAGCACCGCGTCGGCCTGGGTCTGGTCCACATCCTTGAGCAGCAGCTTCATCGCCATCCCCACCGCCGACGCGGGCAGGATCACCTCCACCCCGTCCTCGCCCGTATAGCCAGTGCGGCTGACGATCAGCTTCAGAATCATCAGGTTCTTGACCGTGAACCGGTACCGCTTCAGCGTCGGAATCTCCTTGGACACCCCGGAGATCAGCTCCATGACCTTCGGTCCCTGCAGCGCGACCATGGCCGTCTTCTCGGTGCGGTCCTCGATCTTGACCTTGAAATCACGGGCCGCCACCACCGCCCGCCAGTGGTCCAGAATCTTGAGCCGATTGGAGGCGTTCACCACCACCAGGTAGTCGTCGGCCTCCATCCTCGACACGATCACATCGTCCTTCACACCGCCCTGCTCGTTGCAGATCAGTGCGTACCGACACTGGCCGTCCTGCATATCCCCGAGCCGACGCGAGCAGGTGTGCTCAAGCAACCGCCGCGCGTGCAGGCCCGAGATCGCCACCCGACCCATATGCGACACATCGAACAACGCGCCCGCCCGTCGGCACTGCTCGTGCTCCTCGCGCACCGAACCCGCGTACTTCAGCGGCATCTCCCAGCCCGCGAAATCCACGAGCTGGGCCTGATGGTCAAGGTGAAAGTTACGGAGCGGCGTCTGGGCGAGGGTGGTGGTCGTCATACCCACCACTCTAGGGGGCGATCTCAGACCGGCCACACATCGTTGTCGATCAGCCGCACACCGCTCACCCAAGCCGCCACCAGGACGCGGCAGCCCCCCCCCCGCACGCACGGAGCCGTGAGCGTCTGGGCATCCCGCACCACGGCATACTCCGGGTCAATCCCCCCCTCGGACAACGCCAGACGCAGCGCGGCCTCCGCATCCTGAGTCGTACTTTGCGCCTGGGCCGCCCGGATCGCCAAGATGATCCCTACGGCCTGCTGGCGTGCATCCGGCCCCAGCCGCCGGTTGCGGCTGCTCATCGCCAGCCCGTCCGGCTCGCGCACCGTCGTCCCGGGCACGATCTCGAGAGACCTGCCCTGGGCAAGCGTCATCGCCCGGATGACCTGCAACTGCTGCCAGTCCTTCTCCCCGAACACCCCCACCGCCGGACGGGTCAGATCGAACAACCGCGAGACCACCTGACACACCCCCGCGAAGTGTCCCGGCCGGAAAGCATCCTCCAGCCCCGGCCCGTCCGCCACCGCCGGAAGATCCGGCACGGCCACCTGCTCACCCGGCGGGTACACCACACCCGGCCCCGGTGTAAACACGGCATCCGCCCCCGCCGATTCGCAGACGGCCAGATCCGCTTCCAGCGTGCGGGGATATTTCTCGAAATCGCTCGGCTCGTTGAACTGCGTGGGGTTCACAAAGATCGTCACCACCACCCGGCATCCCGCGCCGCGCCGATCAGCGATCGCCCGGGCCTGCCGGATCAACGCGGCGTGCCCCTCGTGCAACGCGCCCATCGTGGGCACCAGCACGCAGCCTTCCGTCACACCGAGATCGGGTCGTTCCAGCAGATTCACAGCCTCAAACGGTATTCCGATCCCGCCCCACCCGAACGAACCACCCCACCGTACCATCGCCCGTGCCCCACCCGCCTCTCATCACCGAGTGGTCGAACCGCCTGCAGGCCGTTGCCCGCAGGACCATCGGGCACGAGCCAATCGCGGATCCTGAGGCAACCCAGAGCGCTCGGCGTGCGTTTCTGGATGCCTTCCACGATGAACAGGGCAACCGGGCCAGGGTCGTGACACCGTTCCTCGCGGCCGTGATGGGAGTTGAGCCGGATCCGGCCCGGCCGATGGCTCTTGATCTGGATGATCGGCTGTGGTGGGCCGTCCATGATCCTCAATACCAGATCACGGACTTCACCCCGGGCATCGGCCCGCTGGACCCTGCGCTGACGGAAGTCGCGATCGAGTCGCGCACCGAGACGGAACTCTCCGCCATGCACGCCCTCTACCGCCTGGGCCTGGACCGCGACCGCCCGGACCTGATCGCCCGCGCCCTCGACGCCGCCCGCTGGCACGCGGCCGAACTCCAGCCCGACAACGGCACGAACCACCCCTGGGGCATCCATGTCTTCGTGGTGCTGGCGTCCGGATCCACCGACCCCGCCGAATCCGGCGCGGCCCTGATGCACGCCCAGACCCTGCTACACAACTGCCAGGTCCAGCAGGGCCGCCCCGACCGCCTCAGCGCGTGCATCCTCTGGGATGCCTCCCGCACGCTCGAACGCCCCTCTTGTTCATAAAAGCAAACTTTCACTCCGCGATGCGACGAAAAAACGCGGCGACCTCGGCCTTCGTCGCTTCGGACCTGGCCACCGCCATGGTGATGTCCACCAGCCCGTCCTCATCGGCAAGGATGCCGACATCGTTCATCACGAGGAACACCACCGCCGACGCGGCCCCGGCGCGTTTGTTGCCGTCGAAGAAAGGGTGATTCGAGACGATATGAAAGAGATAGGCCGCCGCCATCTCGAACACATCCCCGTGCAAGTACTGGCCGCCGAAAGATGCCCGCGGCACAGCGAGGGCCGACGCGAGCAACCCAGGGTCCCGAAGCCCCGGGTGGCCACCATAGCGTTCGATCATCGCGGCATGGATCCGCACGACCTGGTCCAGACTCAGAAAGAAGGCATCGGCCACGGGCTACTCGGCGAGCTTCTTCATGGCGCGGCCGAACCGCTCGTGGACGGACTCCAGGGCGGCGTTGAACTTCTCCTCGGTGTCGGCATCCCGCACCGGGGTCAGGACCAGCGAGCGCCCGTCGGAGATGACCTCGAACGGCGTGTCCGGCCCGGCCTGGATCAGGTCGAGGATCGCCTTGTCGATAATCATCGCGTAGCTGTTGCCGTGCTTCGTCAGGGACTTGACCATGCCACATACCTCCACCGGGTCACACAAAGTGTATACACCGGAAGCACGGCGTATGTTCCCGCCTTCGACCACTTTCGGGGTGGACAGGAACGCAGAACCCCTGAATTATAGAAAACGGCCTTGGAAGCATGAGTTATGGGACAGCCTCAGGAAGGAATAGCTCCCGAGGGTGTACCTTCGGCGCAGCCTGCCTCGCACCCCTTCAAACCCCTCACACCTTGTTCGGCGTCAGCCCGTTGGGATCCCGCAGCCAGCGACGCAGCTTCTGCGACCGGGCCAGTTCGGCCCAGCGGCTCTGGTCAATGCCGTACTTGTGCTGCAACGCAGCCGCCACCAGGCCCATGAACAGGGGTTGCGGGGTGAGCGGGCGGCTGGTCAGTTCGGGGTGGCACTGGGCGCCGATGAAGTATGGGTGGGTGATGGGCTTGGCGGGGGCGACACCCTCTTCAGCCTCGGCCCGGGAGGGCAGTTCGAGCACCTGCATGATCGGCTGCTCGGGGTGGCGTCCGGAGAAGATCAGGCCGCCCGCTTCGAGCCGCTCGATGTAGGAGGGGTCCACCTCATAGCGGTGGCGGAACCGCTCGCGGACGCTGGTCGCACCGCCTGCGAGGAAAGAGGCCAGGGTGCCGGTCTTGATCTGAACATCCTGCGCGCCCAGACGCATGGTGCCGCCCAGGCCTTCGATCTTCTTCTGGTCGGGCAGTTCGGAAATCACCGGCGAGCCGCACATGGGGTCGAACTCGGTGCTGCTGGCATCGGCGATGCCCAGGACATTGCGGGCGAACTCGATGACCGCCACCTGGAAGCCCAGGCAGATGCCCAGGTAGGGGATGCCGCTGACGCGGCAGTGCTTGACGCAGGCGATCTTGCCCTCGACCCCGCGTGATCCGAAGCCGCCCGGGACGATCACGCCGTCTAGGTTGGCCAGATGCTTGGCCACATTGCGGTCGTTGATCTCGGTGGTCTCGATCCAGACCTGCTCCACCTGGCAGCCAAGATGGGCCGAACAGTGTTCCAGCGCCTTGTCGATGGAGGCGTAGGCATCGCGCAGATCGGCATACTTGCCCGTGATGCCGACGCGGACGGTCTCCTCCTTCTCACCGGTCAATCCGCGGACGAAGGTGGTCCAGCTCTGGCGGGCGCGGTCCTCGTGGCGGGTGTCCACGCGGTCGTGCAATGCGAGGATGCTGAGAATCTCGCGATCGAGGCCGTCGGCACGCATCTCGTCCGGGATGGTGTAGATGCTCTCGCGGTCGTGCATTGAGAAGACGCGCTTCAGCGGCACATTGCTGAACATGGCGATCTTCTCGAGTACCTTGGGCAGCACGGGGTTCTCGGCCCGGCACGCGATCAGGTGGGGCTGGATGCCCGTCTCCATCAGCCGCTGGATGCCGAGCTGGGCCGCCTTGGACTTCTGCTCACCCAGCGCGGGCGGCTCGATCACATAGGTCAGCGCGACGAAGCAGACGCTACCCGGACCTTCCTCGAAGGCCAGCTCGCGCAGCGCTTCGATGTAGAACCCGTTCTCATAATCCCCCACGGTGCCGCCGACCTCGACGAACACGACATCCGCCGGACGCTTGCCGTCGCCCCGCAGCGCCAGCTCGCGCAGCTTGCGTTTCACCTCGCCGGTCACATGCGGGATCATCTGCACATCGCGTCCCAGGTACACGCCCTGACGCTCACGGTCGAGGATCTCGGTGTAGATCCGCCCGGCCGTGGTGAAGTTGCGGCTGGTCAGGTTCTGGTCCAGCAGACGCTCGTAGGTGCCCAGATCCATATCGCACTCGGTGCCGTCATCGAGGACGAAGACCTCGCCGTGCCGGTACGGGTTGAGCGTGCCCGAGTCGATGTTCAGATAGCCCTCGAGCTTGATCGGGGCGACCGTCAGGCCCTTGTCCTTGAGCACCTTGGCCATCGAGGAACTGAAGATCCCCTTGCCCAGCCCGGACATCACCGTGCCCAGCACGACGACATACTTGTGCTGACCGAAGCGGTACCCGTCGGGCACCGGCGAGTAGTACTCGCTGTTGGTCATCGCGGTGTCACCCGCGGCGGCAAGAAGTTCGATCCCGGCGCGCGGTTTGGCTCGCGACCCGTCTGGCTGGTTGCTCTGGGGGGGCATCCTTGATCTTACCATGCCGGGGACCGACCGCAACCAAACCTGAACTCAACCTGACTTCACGGACCTGGCTCGCCACCGGGCGACGAAGGCCGCGTACTGCTCGGGGGTATCAATCCCCACATGCTCGAAACTGCGGACCAGCACCGCGATGGACCACCCCGCCTCCACCGCCCGGAGTTGCTCGAGCTTTTCCGTCCGTTCCAAGCCTGACTCGGGCATTTCCACAAAGCGATCCAGCGCCGCCCGGCGGTACACATACAGCCCGGCGTGTTTCAGGGGGGAAACAACCCCGCCCCCCCCCGCCCCGCCACCATCCCGGTCGAACGGGATCAACGCCCGACTGAAATATACCGCCCGGAACACCCCGTCTGGGTGGTCCCGCACCACCACCTTCACGATGTTGGGATTGGCGGGGTCCTCTCCTGCCCGGAACGGCGAGACCAGCGTCCCCATCGGCTCGCCGGAGCGGGCCGTCGCTTCCACTGTCTCGTCGATCAGCCCCGGCTCAATCTCTGGCTCGTCGCCCTGCACATTCACCACCAAGGTGTCCGGCGAGAGGCCCAACTTCCCGGCGGCCTCCGCCAGGCGGCTCGTCCCATTGGGATGACCCTCCCTGGTCATCACCACCTCGACCCCAATCCCCGCCAGGGCCTGCCCCACCTCCGCCGAATCGGTCGCCACCACCACCCGCGAGACCGAGCGGGCCGCCAGTGCCCGTTCTGCTACATGCGCCACCATCGGGCGTCCCGTCTCGGCGGCCAGCACCTTGCCGGGGAACCGGGTGGATCCCAGCCGCGCCGGGATGATCGCGACCGCTGGATTCATGTCAGGATCGCAGCTCGGTCAGGAGGACTTTGATCTGCTCGCGTCGTTCGCGGACATCGCGGAAGTTGAACTTCTGCATGGCGATGCCTGCGGCGATCCGGTCGGCCTCGTCAGCAGCCTCCGCGCTGCGGTCGTTGGTCGCCTTGGACTGCAAGGCGCACAAGAGCCCATAGCGCAGTTCCATGCCCAGCGGAGTGGTGTCGTCCGGGATCCCGTTCAGACCAGAGCGATAGGTGCCCACCGCCGCGTCGTCCCAGCCCCCCAGCGCCAGGAAGGACCGGCCCATCTCCAGCTGCACATGCCGCCGGATCTTGGCGTCGTCCTGCGCCTGCTGGAACTGCTCGATGGCGCCGTCGTGGTCGCCCATGGCCGCGAGCACCTTGCCCAGCTCGAACTTGAGGGGCAGATCGGTCGGGTAGTTCTCGACCTGGAGCTTCAGTTCTTCGAGTTGCATCTTGCGCAGCGCGATCTCGGCCCCGGCGAGCTTCTCGGTGGCTTCCGGATTGTCTCCGGCCTCCGCCGCGGCCCGCAGCTTCTCCAGGTTCTTGAGCGCCCGCTTGACCTGGATCTCGCCCGACATCTTCCGGAAACGGAACTGGCCCGACTCCTTGTATGCCTTGCCCAGCACGGCCATGGCCTTCAGCTCATCCGCGGGCTTGCCGCGGTCGAGCAGGGCCTTGACATACTTGGTCACAGTCGGCAGGTCGCCGGGACGCTCGTTGTACTCCTGCTCGACGCGAGCGATGATCTGGTCCTTGATGGTGCCCGTCTTGGCGACGGAGTCTTCCTGCTCCAGCTGCAACTGCTTGTCCGCATCGCGGATGTTGCGTCGGAAACCGCCCTCCTGCCCGCTGTCCTCGAAGCCGCCCTGGGACATGGTGTTCTTGGCCAGCATGTTGCGGACCCGGTTCTGCAGTGCGCCGTCGCTGGGGTCCAAGCGTTGGGCGATCTCGCCCGCCTGTGCTGCCAGGTTGAACGCCTCGAGCAGCTCGAACGCGTCGAGCAGCTTGATGAAGGTGTCCTTTCGCGGCTTGGGCTCCTGCTGGGCCAGGGCCAGGGCGTGCTGGCCCAGCAGCGTGCCGGCCTGCTTGACCCCGATTTTGGCCGCCGACTCCGTCACGCGCAGAGCGGCCGAGCTGTCCATCTTCCGGATGCCAAAATCCAGCAGTGCGTCCACGAACTTGCGAACATCCCCCTTGGCGTTCAGGCCGGAGCGGGTGCCCTTGTCCAGCTTGCCCTTGGGGTTCTCCTGAAGGAAAGCATCCGCCGAGCGGAGGAAGCTCCGCACGGACTCGAAGTTGGTGGGATCCCACGCCAGACCGTTGAGCCAGAGCTGCATGGCGTACTCGTAGTTGCCCGACTCATGCACCACGCCGGCCCGATCCCAGAAGACCTTGGCCTTCTTGGGATCGAACGACAAGGGTTGGTTGTCATCGCCCTCGCCGCCCGCGGACGCCGTTTTCTTGCCGAAGATCGCCACGGGATGCCGCTCCTGAGAGAAGAAGGTGGAGTCAGGGTGGACCCTGAGTGTACGCCCCCAAGCCCCGTCGCGGGGGCGCAATCCCCTGCCAGCCCCCGCACGGGGGCCATACGATCGACCAATGACGCTCGACCCCGCTCAACTCCGCATCCAGCTCTATCCCGCCGAAGTTCTGCGACGACCCGCCGAGCCCGTGCAGCCTTCCCCCGAGGTCCGGGCCGTCGGAGAGCGCATGCTGCAACTCATGCGCAGCGCGGAGGGCATCGGCCTCGCGGGGCCGCAGGTCGGGCTGTCCTGGCGCATCTTCGTCTGCGACATCCCCGAGGATCCTGATCCAGACGCCGACCCCACCCCCCCCACCCCCCCCGCCCCCCCCCTTCC
>CAZXGL010000002.1:0-198784 GCA_964640595.1 uncultured Phycisphaeraceae bacterium
GGCCTGGGCGGTCTGGTGGCCGGCCGTCGCCGCCGCTGAACCTGACTCGATCCTTTGGGATTGATCTAATCTGAAGCCCCCGCCCGGTTCGCCGGGCGGGGGTTGTTTTTGGGGTGTATTTCGGAAGAACACCATAATTTTGTGTTGAAGGTGGAGGAAGGGTGTTGTGCCCTACGGGCCAATTACGCATACTTGATTGTTCGGGCGACTTGCTCGGATGGAAAACCCAAAAGAGATGAAGGAGAAGAACATGAGAAGGGTTGTGGTTGCGGCGGCGCTGGCGGGCCTGACGGCTGGGGCGTTGGGGCAGAACATCTCGACGGGTCTGATCGTCAGTCTGACCTTTGACAAGTCCAGCCTTGGGATCGGCGAGACGGCCACGGCGACGATCACGGCGAGCTGGAACGGCGTGGCCGGCTCGTACCTCTCGTCGTTCAACATCGATCTGATGTTGAGCAACCCAGGGCTTGTCGTGTCGAATCTGGCTCCGATCGCGTGGAACAACCCGGCACTGGGGTTCACGGGGACGCCTGCCTCGATCGAGGGCGGCAACATCATCGGGTTGCAGGCGGCGCAGTTCTCGCTGATCCCGCCGTTCGTGAACATCAACCCGATCCTGGTGACGACCTTCACGGTGACGCTCGTGTCGACCGGCAGCGTGCTGGAATACTCGGCGCGGGTGGCCGCGGGCGCGCCGTTCCCGTTCTCGGTGACGGGGCCGGTCTTCAACGATCCGGTGGTGCAGTTCGGGTTGGATTCGTTCCGTTCCGATCGCTTCATGATCCCTTCTCCTTCGGCGGTCGGGCTGCTGGGGATGGCGGGGGTGCTGGCGGGGCGTCGGCGTCGTTGACCGACATCCACCGCTCCGGCGGCGACGGATGACCGGATCTCCGCCTGACCAGCCCGGGCGGGGGGGGCTTGCGTGGTTCAGGTGCATACTTTCCACGATGGTGATGTGAAAAAACCGGGGATTGGTATTGCATACGGCCGGGGGTTCACCCATACTGGTGGTGTCGACGGGCGTCGTCGTCACGGACCCGTGTACAGGAGAAGAGCATGAATCGTGTCCTTTCCGCGGTGGTGTTGGCCGGGCTAGCGAGCGGGGCAATGGCTCAGAATGTCTCGACGGACTTGGTGGTGGGTCTGAGCTTCGACCAGACGATGTATCACATCGGTGAATCAGGAACGGCGACGGTGACGGCGTCCTGGACCGGCGTGACCGGATCGTACTTCTCTTCGATCAATGTGAATCTGCTCGGAAACACTGATGCGTTCCGCGTGGACAGTGTTGACCCGATCGCGTGGAATAACCCGGCGCTGGGGTTCAGCGGTTCTCCCGCCTCCATCGAGGGTTCGCGGATCTACGGGCTGGAGGCCTCGCAGTTCTCGCTGATCCCCCCCTTCGTGAACACCAACCCGATCCTGGTAACGCGGATCCATTTCACGGTGGTTGAGGCATGGACGGAGTTTTTCTTCACGGCCGAGGTGGTCGCGGGCGCTCCGTTCCCGTTCTCGGTGACGGGGCCGGTGTTCTCCGACCCGGTGGTGGAGTTCGGGCTTGATTCGTTCCACTCGCAGCGATTGTACATGCCGTCACCCTCGGCGTTGGGACTGCTGGGGATGGCTGGGGTAACAACGGGGCGGCGTCGGCGGCGTTGAGTGGCTTTGGGGTTCCAATCTTTGAGAGCGTCCGCCGGGTTTGGTGGGTGTTCTTTGTGCGCACCAAGTGATCAAACGCGGCGGGACCACCACTCGATGGTGAAGGCGTGGGCGTGGCGGGCGTCGGCTTCGTGGTGCTCGCTGCGGTCGAGGGTCCATTCGGCGCGGTCGAAGTCGGGGAAGGTGGTATCGCCCTCGACCACGGCGTGGACGCGGGTGAGGGTGATATGGGTAGCGCGGGGGAGGCATTGGCGGTAGATCTCGCCGCCGCCGATGATGCAGATTTCGGGGGGCGGGGCCTGCGGGTGGGCGTGGCTTTCCGCCTGCGCGGAGAGGGATTCAGCGAGAAGGGAGCCGGCGTATTCGATGGCCTCGTCGAGCGAAGGTTTGACGATCGCGCCGGGCGCTTCCTTCAGCGTGCGTGAGACGATGATGTTCACGCGGTCGGGCAGGGGCTTGCCGAAGAGTTCGTCGAAGGTCTTGCGGCCCATGACGACCGGGCGGCCGATGGTCTCGCGTTTGAAGTGTTTGAGGTCGTCGGGGAGGCGCCAGGGCAGGCCGCCGTCGATGCCGATGATGTTGTTCTCGCTGGCGGCGGCGATGAGGACGATGCGGACGCGGCGCACGGCATCGGGGGCGTGGCCCTCGGGGGCGGAGAGGTTGGCGTGTGAGGCTGGATCGGTCACACCGCGACCTCAGCGCGGATGGCGGGGGCGGGGTCATAGTTGAGGATCTCGATGTCCTCGTAGCGGAAGGCGAACAGGTCGGTGATGTCGGGGTTCAGGCGCAGCGTGGGCAAGGCCTTCGGCGTGCGGCTGAGTTGCTCGTTCACCTGGGGGAGATGGTTCAGGTAGATGTGGGCATCGCCGAGGGTGTGGATGAACTGGCCGGGGCGGCACCCCGTGACCTGGGCGAGCATGTGGGTGAGCAGCGCGTAGGAGGCGATGTTGAAGGGCACACCGAGAAAGAGGTCGGCGGAACGCTGGTAGAGCTGGCAGGAGAGCCAATCCGGGCCGCCGTCGGTGGCGCGGGCAATGTGGAACTGGAAGAGGCAGTGGCAGGGGGGCAGGGCCATCTTGTGGATATCCGAGGGGTTCCACGCGGTGACAATGTGGCGGCGGGAGCAGGGGTTGGTCTTCAGATCATGGACGAGTTGGGTGATCTGATCAATGGTTCCACCCTTGTGGGAGGGCCAGGAGCGCCATTGGTGGCCGTAGACGGGGCCGAGGTCGCCGGTGAGGGGGTCGGCCCATTCATCCCAGATGGTGACTCCGACGGCGTTGAGTGAGCGGGCGTTGGTGTCACCCCGGAGGAACCAGAGGAGTTCATGGATGATCGAGCGGGTATGGACCTTTTTGGTGGTGACGAGGGGGAAGCCGGTGCGTTCGCCGGTGGCGATCTCGTGCTCGCGTGCTCCGGGATAGTCCGGATGGAGGAGGTATCGGGACTGGTGCCCGAAGATGGAGATTGTGCCCACGCCGGTGCGGTCGTCGCAGGGTGTGCCCTCGGCGAGGCAGCGGCGGAGCAGGTCGAGGTACTGGAGCATGGAGGCAGTGTATCGGGGGAAGGGATTGGGGATCAGAGATCAGGGGGAGGGGAGGGGAGGGGAGGGAAGGAGAGACAGGGAGGCCGAGTAGGAGATAGGTAGCCTCACCCCGGACCTCTTCCGCTGATCCCCCCGGCGGGAGAGGGCCGGGGAGAGGGCGGAAAGATGATCCAGTCGCCTTGGTTGGGGGGGAGTGTGGAGGGATCGGTGGGGGGTAGGGTGTAGCGGCGTTCGAGGGAGGAGACATCGCCTTCGGTGGCTTCGGTGGGGCGGGTGGCGTGGTTGTCTTCGGCGTCGCTGCCGATGAAGTAGATGTGGGGCACGCCGTCGATGAGGCGGTACTTGATGGGGCGGCCGGGGTCGAAGGGGTCTTCGGGGATGGTGGGGAGCAGGTGGGGGGTGAGTTCGGTCAGGGTGTCGGGCCATTGGCCGGTGCGTTGATGGTGGATGTGCAGGGCGATGGTGGTGAGGGTGGCGTTGGTGTGGGCCTGGGCGCGATGGGCTGAATCGACGGATGCACTCAGTGCGGGGGCCATGAGGAAGGCCATCCAGTAGCGCGGGGAGCCATGCAGGTTCTCAAGTGCTTTGGTGAGTTCAACGCGATGCTTTTGCTGTGCGGGGGAAGCAGGGGATTCGAGGAGCATGGCTTCGGCATGGGAGATGAGGCGATCGTGCATATCTCGCAGTTCGGCTCGCGAGCCGTAGGTCGCCATGGCGACGGGGCCGGTGAGACGGCCCGCGGCGTTGTGGGTGATGCGGAGAGGGTCGGACGAGGGATCGAAGGGGTAGAAATCAACTATCTCACTCAGAGAACGGATGCCCTGTGGAGTAAGGCGACCGTCCCCACGACCGTCGTCGGTGTAGGTGCGTTGGAGGACATCTTCAAACATGTGGCGTTCGCTGGCGAAGTCGAGTTGCCGTGCGACGCTGATTGAAGCCGAGGCTGTGTGCGCGATTTTGGTAAGATGCGGTTCCGTGAGCAGGGCGGGGTGGTGGTGGAGGATATGGAGGAGTACCCGCTCGGCTTCCGTCTGGATGGCAAGGGCGACACGAGAGGCAATGACAGTATGTTCGTTTCCGGTGAGGCGTGCGATGTGGAAGGCGGCCATGAGGGATGAAGTCGCGCGGTCGGCGTCATCGTTCTGGGCGGCGAGGATGGCATCGAAAGCGATGAGCTTGGCGCTCTGTCTGGCGTGGCCGAGCCAGGGGAGGAGGATCTCGGTGGCTGGTCTGCCTTGGGCGGGATCTTCGGTGGGGGGAAAGGTATTGAAAATGTAGACGCCGTCATCGTTGAAGTAGTCCTCGTAGCGGTCAGAAAAAATGATGCCGAGGACCGGTTGGTGGGATGCTTCGACAGCGGCATCAATGAGTGGACGGACATGCTGGTATGCTGCGAGTACGCGGTCGTACCCCGTGTCGTGTCGGGTCGCGAACAGGATTTTTGAGTACGCCCATTCCTGGTATTGTTCGTTGTTGTCGGTCCTCTTCGCCGCGGCTTCGCTCTCCTCGCGTCTGAAGCCGATCTCCTCTCGCTCCCAGGCGATGCGGAGGGCGTCAAATGCCGGGGAAGCGTGCTGGTCGGGGGTATAGCCGCTGTTGCGCTCGTTAAGTTCTGCGAGGTAGTTGCGCTTGATGTCGGGGCGGCCGGTGTTGAAGCGGATGAAGAGAATGGCGTAGACGCCGATCATGGCGAGCAGGCAGATGCCGATGGCCTGGAGGGCGCGGTGGCGGGCTTGCCAGTGCCAGGGGCGTTTGCGGCGCGCGCCGCGGCGGAGGAGGGGGGCGATGGTCTTGGGGTCGCCAAGATTGGCCGCGGTTTCTTGCGGGGACTGGCCGGCGGCGAGGGCGTCTTGGGCGTGGGCGATGAGTTCGCGGGCGATGTCGGTCTGTTCGGACTTCCAGAGGCGGGTGGCGCGGACGATGGCCGCGATGCGGGCGGGGATCGGGGCGGGCAGGTCGCTGGCGGCGAGGAGTTGGTCGGGGGTCGCGGAGGGAGTGGTGGGGTGGACGGACGGTTGGGTGTGCGTGGTGGGCTTGTTCATGCCGTGGCTCCTCTCAGGATGCCGAGGGCGGTGAGCGCGCCGGCGAGGTTGTTCCACTGCTCGAGGTCGGCCTTGAGTTTGCGTTTGCCCTTGCCGGTGAGGCTGTAGTACTTGCGTTCGCGGCCGGAATCGGCATCACGCCATTCGGCCTCGACGAGGCCCTTGGCCTCGAGGTTGTAGAGCATGGGGTAGAGGGTGGACTGGCCCATGGCGAGGACACCCTCCGTGCGGGTGGCCAGGGCCTCGACCAGCTCGTAACCGTACATGGCGCGGTTGGAGAGGAGTTGGAGGACGGCGGTGGGGCCTGCTCCCCGCATGAGTTCGCGTTCGAGTTTCATGGGTGTCTCCGGGGGAGGGGGGGTGGAGGGGGTGGGGGGTTGGTTGTCCATAGTATGTACCACATAGTATGGGGTGGGGTAGCGGGTGGGTTGGGATTTGGGGATCAGTTGGGAGGGGGAGGGGGAGGGGGAAGGAGGAGGATCCAGTCGGCGTTGTGGGTGTGGTCGGGTATGGGGTTGCCGGCGGCGTCGGTGGCGTAGCGGCGGATGATTCCGGGAGAGGCGTTGGGGTCCGGGATGAACGGGGTGGCGAGGTCGTCCTTGAAGTTGGAGCCGTTGGAGTAGAGGGTGAAGGCGTGGGCGTGGGAGGGTCGGAGATATTTGATTGGGCCGCCGTCGAGATCGAAGGGGTCGGTGGGGATGGCGGTGAGATAAGCCGGGACAAGCGCGTCGAGGGTGTCTGGGAATGAGCCGTGGTGGGCGTGGTGCTGATGAAGCGCGAGTGCGATGGCGGTGGCGGCGACTTCGAGGCGCATCGTGTGTTCGTTGTGGACGGCGGAGGCGTAGGCCGGAGTGGTCATCCTCAGGAGGGGGAGGCGGCGTTCGATCGTCTTGTTGTTGAAGATGAGTTCGTTCTCGGCGGCGTGCAGGGCGTTGAGGCCGCGGAAGCCAGTCCGCTGGGCTTCGATGGCTGCAGTGAGATGACTCTCGAAGGCTTCGAGATGTTCGGCGCGGGTGCCGATGGTCCATGATTTCAGCGGTGCGATGCGGGCGTGTTCGTCGGGGATGCGGGCACGCATCATGGCGTTGCTGCCGAGGGTGTCGCAGCGGCGCATTCCGACAGCGGTGATGCGGCCGCCGGGGCCGGGGGTGAACGAGCGGTCCAGCAGGTCGGTGAAAGCAAGTCGGTCGGTGTCGAAGCGGAGCGCGGTTTGGGCCGCGGTTTCGGTCAGGTCCGTTTGCAGCGCGGCCAGTGTGTCCGGAGGCCAGGTGTCGGGGTGTTCGACAAGAATGCGACGGATGCGGTCGGCGGTGCCGGAGACAGTTGTGATGGCGATGTAGTCGGCGATGAAGAGCGGCAACTCGCGGAGTTGGCGGGTGATGGCCAGAGCGGCGTGGATATTTTCAGCGGCGCGGGGTCCGTCGCGGTCGATGGCGGCCGCCTCGGCATCGATGAGTAGCAGCCGGGCGGTGGTGGCGGCCGCGCTCATGGCGGGCGTACGGAGGTAGTAGAGCGACTCGGCCATCACGGCGTCATACGGCGCAAACGGAGCGGGATCGGCCCCGGGCTCGGCGGGCAGAAAATCCGCCCCGAGTACTGGCAGCCGAGACGCCCGCCGGGCTTTGTCCAAGTGCGGCTCGAACGAGGCGACGATCCCGGCCAGGCCGGGGAAGGCGGGGTCGGACGGTGAAATGGTGCTGAGGTTATGGTTGGATTGTGGGAGAGGGGGCATGGCGTGCCATGCGTCGTGCAAGGCCTGGTAGACGGGGGCGGCGCGTTCGTGGTCGGGGATGCCAGCCCAGGGGGCGTTGAGTTCGGCGCGGAGGTCGCGCGGGGGGTGCGGGTCGGCGCGGAAGGACCAGGAGGCGGCCGTGTGGAGCAACACGAGGCTTGCGGTGAGAAGGGCGGCGATGAGCAGGGCGAGCGTGAGGCGGGGTCTCCGGTGCATGGGGGGTGTACCGGTGGAGGGGAGAGTGGGATTCGGGGTGGGGGAAGAGGAGGGGAAGAAGGTGGAGGGAGGCCGGGGAGGCGTATGAACCCTCACCCCGGCCTTCTCTCGCTCGGAAGCGGGGGAGGGCCGGGGGGGAGGGGGGCGACCATCACCTGACTGGCGTTCGCGATTAACTGAGGGTGGGTGCCGGTGTAATGATGCCTCGGCATTCGCCGAAGCCGATGCGGCGGAAGCCGTCGCGTTCGCAATAGGCCTTCATGATGATCTCGTCGCCGTCCTGGAGGAACTTGCGTTCCTCGCCGGTGGGCATTCTCAGGGGGGTGCGCTGTGTGCCGGGGACGAGGACGGGCGGGGTGGCGAAGGGGTCGCCGTCCCAGGTGAGTTCGAGCAGCGAACCGCGTGAATCGCGGGCGGTGCCGGAGACGGTGCCGGAGCCGAGCAGGTCGCCAGGTTGGAGGTTGCAGCCGTTGACGGTGTGGTGGGCGACCATCTGGGCGAGGGTCCAGTACATGTCGCGGAAGTTGCCCTTGGAAATGCGGATGGGGGCGATGTTCTTCTCGCGCATCTGGGCCGTGGCGAGGTGGACTTCGAGGGTGATGTCGAAGCCGCCGGCGGCGCGGTTGGACGGGCTGTCCATGTAGGGCAGGGGCTGCGGGTCGCCGGTGGGGCGGTCGAAGGCGGGGCAGCGGAAGGGGGCGAGGGCCTCCAGCGTCACGATGTAGGGCGAGACGGTGGAGGCGAAGTTCTTGGCCAGGAACGGGCCGAGGGGCTGGTACTCCCACTTCTGGAGGTCGCGAGCGGACCAGTCGTTGAGGATGCACAGGCCGAGGATGTGGTCCTCGGCGTCGGCGATGGAGATGGGTTCGCCCAGCGCGTTGCCGTTGGCGATGATCGCGCCGAGTTCCATCTCGTAGTCGAGCATCTTGCAGGGACCGAAGGTGGGGTTGCCGCCGTCGGCGGCGGGGGCCTGCTGGCCGTTGGGACGGCGGATCGGCGTGCCCGAAGGAACGATGGAGGAAGCACGGCCGTGGTAGCCGATGGGGATGTGCTTGTAGTTGGGCAGGAGCGGGTTGTCGGGGCGGAACATGGAGCCGACATTGGTTGCGTGGTAGATGGAGGCGTAGAAGTCGGTATAGTCGCGGATTGAACAGGGGAACTCGGGGTTGATGCGCGACAGCGGAACGAGTGCATTCGATCGAAGTTGTTTGTCGTCGCGGAGCTCAGCATTCTCGGCACTGAGGAGTGAGACAAGTCTTCTACGGAGTGTTGTGCGTCGGCCTTCGGCCATGAGCGAAGTCACATCGAGCGATCCAAGATCGGGATCCCCGAACGATTCTCCGAGCGTTGGTCCGAGGAGCTGTTCGGCAATGGTGCCCAGGTCAAGGACCCAATCTCCGATCACAACTCCCGTGCGTTGAACGAAACCATCTCCATGAACTCGGGGCAGATCAGCCCACTGTACGAGCGGCAAGTTCTGGATCGGAAAGTCGGTGTTGGGGTCGTTGGCGGATTCAACCCAGGATTCGAGCTTGTGGTCGTGGGTTTCGTCGATGGGGGAGGGCATGGGGGGGCTCCGGGAAGCGGCGTGAAGTTTCTCGGGGATCTTTGGCGCGTCTCCTCCCCCGCGCCTGCGGGGGAGGTGGCCGGCGCAGCCGGTCGGAGGGGGTGTTCAGGGTTTCGTGATGTTGAGGTTGCCCCCTCCGCCCTTGCTTCGCTCGGGCACCTCCCCCGCAGGCGCGGGGGATGTGATCTGGTGCCGTCCGTGTTCCTTGCGGCCGAGGTGTTGGGTCATGCCGTCGGGCCACACGATCGTGACATCGGCGGTGGTTGCTCGACCCAAGGGAATGATGAGGGTGCGGTCGTGGGATTTGCCCGCGTGGCCGCCGATGGGGTTGAGCCAGTGGGTGGTGGTGATGTCGGGCGTGGATCGGTCGTTGTCGTGGTCGAGCGTAGCGCGGACGGTGGCGCCGTAGGCCCAGTGGGTGTTGTTGCCGGCGCCTTGGAGGCGAAGGGCGATGGAGCGGCCGCCGTGTTCGATGGCCAGGTTGAGGTAGAGACGGACGCTGGGCGCTGGGTTGCCATCGGTATCGCGGGCGTTGGGGTGGGCGATGGCGGCGCTTTGTTCGGCGTTGAGGCGGTTGAAGGACTGGGCGACCAGGATGTCCTCATCGCCGTCGCCGTCAAAGTCGGCGATGGCGAGTTGGGCGGAGCCGCGGTGGTCGAAGCCGACGGCGGCACGGGATTCGGGCGTGGCGTGCAGGTCCATGAAGCCCGAGCCGGTGTTGCGGAACAGGCGGAGGCGTTGGGCGTTCGGTTCCGGGTCCGGGTAGTCGCTACTGGAGAGGAGGAGGTCGGGGAAGGTGTCAAGGTTCGCGTCGATGAACGCGGCGAAGATGTCACCCTGATTCCAGTTGGGGGTGTCCGCCGGGAAGCGGTCCGTGGTGTAGGCGGGGTCGTGGACGAAGCGCTCGCCGCGGCGGATCAGCAGGCGGGAGCGGTCGGAGCTGTCGCCGGCCCAGGCGTGGGTGATCTCGGCGTAGTAGAGATCGGGCAGGCCGTCGTGGTTCACATCGGTGATGGCGGCGTCGAAGGTGTTGCCATTGGCGCGGAAGGGGCGTTCGTCGGTGCGGCCGCGGTCACGCATCCACTGGGGATACTCGCCGTGGCGGATGTCGTCGGCATCGATGCCGAGTCGCGGGGCGATGTCGGTCCAGACGCCGTCCACGGGCACGATGTAGCGGTTGGCGCGTCGCCCGTAGTTGAGTTCGAGCACGCCGACACGACCGTCGGAGAGGAGGTCGGCGAGCATGATGCCGTAGGAGGGACGACCGCCGGTATCGTCTTCGGAGAAGGGGATGCCGTCGTCTGGCATGACGGCACGGGCGAACGAGCCGTCGGGTTGCTGGAGGAGCAGGTCGGTGGGTGGTGCGTCGAAGCCGCGGCCGTAGGCGGTGTAGGAGTTGCCCAGGGCGATGTCGGGCAGGCCGTCGCGGTTGACATCGTGGACGGCGATGGCGACGACGGACGCGGGCTGCACGGGGAGTTCATGGAAGCGGCCGAGTGGTCGGCCCTGTTCGTCGAGGCTGCCGAAAGTGCCGTCGCCGTTGCCCTTGAGCCAGGCCGAGCGCTGGGGCTGGCCTTCCGGGGGCAGGGCGGCGTTGGGGTTCTGAGGGTCGAAGGCGCGGCCGAGGATGGAATCGGCGATGCCGTCGTTGTCGAGGTCGGCAAAGGCCATCACATCGTGCGGCTGAACTGGGGGAAGCCCGGTGACAAGGACAGGCTCGAAGTGGAGGCGGCCAGCGGGGGTCGTGCGGTTCAGAAAGACATGGACGCGGTCGAGGATGAGATCCGGGTAGCCGTCATTATTGAGGTCGGCCACGCCGACGCGTGCGGCGGCGATGGGGATGCCGTCGCGGATGAGGCCGCTGGCCTCAGTGGCATCGATGAACATGGGCTGCGCCAGGACGGGCTGGGTGAAGAGCACCAGAAGCGGGGCGAGGCTGAGGGTGGGGACGGGCAGGTGGTTGGGCATGTGGGGCATGAGGGGGGACCATACCCGATCCGGGGGTGGGAGGGTGTTGGGAGGCGGGCCGGGCACCTAGGATTGCCGCTCATGGCTGAGAAACCACGCATTCTGACGGGCGACACACCCACCGGGCAGCTCCATCTGGGGCACTGGGTGGGGTCTCTGGAGAACCGGGTCGCCCTGCAGGATACCTATGACTGCTACTTCCTGATCGCCAACATGCACGCGTTCACCACGCGGGCGGACAAGCCGGACGAGATCCGGCGGTCCACGCTGGAGATCGTCAAAGACTGGATCGCCTGCGGCATTGACCCGGAGCGGTCCACCTTCGTCCTGCAGACGGAGATCCCGGCGATCGCGGAGCTGACCTGGTATCTGGCGATGCTGCTGCCGTTCAACCGGGTGATGCGCAACCCCACGCTCAAGACCGAGCTGGAGGACAAGGGGCTGGGGGACAACTACTCCTTCGGCTTTCCGATGTACGCGGTGGGGCAGTGCGCGGACATCCTGATCTTCCGGCCGGAACTGGTTCCGGTCGGAGAGGATCAACTGGCGCACATGGAGCCGTGCCGCGAGGTGGCGCGGCGGTTCAACCAGTTGTACTGCGGCGTGAACCCCCAGACCGAGGACGCGGACTACGAGAAGGCGGGCGGGCTGTTCCCGATCCCCGAGGGCAAGGTTGGGCGCGTGGCCCGGCTGGTCGGCACGGACGGCAAGCTGAAGATGTCCAAGAGCCTGAACAACGCGATCTTCCTGACGGACGAGTTCAAGCAGATCAAGAAGAAGCTGGGCGGGCTGTACACCGGGCGCGTGGAGATGAACGAGCCGGGGGACATCCAGAACAGCCTGTTCCAGTATGTGCGGGCGTTCATCAGGGACGAGGCGCGGGTGGCGGAGTTGGAAAAACGCTACGCCGCGGGCGACAACATCGGGGACGGGCACATCAAGGTTGAGGTGGCCGAGTGGATTGACAAGCTGCTGGCCCCGATGCGGGAACGCCGGGCCGACCTCGCCGGAGAAGCGGGTGACGCGAAGGTGCTGGAGATCCTGCGCGAGCACACCCGCAAGGCCAACTCGGCGGCGGAAGAGACCCTGTACCGGGCCAAGCAGGCGATGCGGCTGGACTTCGGAAAACGGGAGCTGGTGTTCCGATGAGCGAGAATGAAATAATCGCGTCCGTGTCCGAGGCCGGGTCCGTCGGGAAGCAGCGGGGACCGCGGTTTCTGGTGTCGCGGATCGCAGTAGTGCTGATCGCGTTGATGTGGGTGGTGGCGGGTGTGACGAAGGTCTACTCGATGGATACCTTCGTGGATTTGGTGGCCACGCACGGGGTGGTCGCGCCGGAGTGGCAGGGATTGGCCATCGCGCTGCCCTTCCTGGAGTTGCTGATCGCGGTGGTGCTGGTGTTCGTGGCGGGGTCGGAGCTGCGCAAACCGTTCGGACGCGCGGTGCTCGGGCTGTCGCTGGCGGGGATCCTGGGCTTCGCTTACTACCTGAGCCTGGTGCCGGACGCGGTTCTGCAGGAGTCCGGCTGCGGGTGCATGGGGCCGCGGGTGGCGTCCGGCATGGATGGCAGCGTGCGGCTGGTGGCGGGAGTGCGGACGGGGGCGCTGGTTCTGCTGCACCTGGTGGCGTTGGTGGGGCCCGTGGTGACGGTGCGGCGGTGGCGGAGCAGCAGAGCGCGGTGACTTGCAGGGTGTGTGTCAGCCGTTATGCTTGCGCCGATCCAGAGAGTATGAGCTTGATCTGGTCGCTCACGATGCGGGCCCCGACGCGGCTATCGAACCGTTCACGAACCCGTTGCAGGCCGCGGGCGGTTATTTCGGCGCGACGCGCCGGATCGTCAAGGAGGCTTTCGATCGCGAGAGCGATTTCCTCGGGACTCTGGATGCCGACGAGCAGGCCGGTCACGCCATCTTCAACAACTTCCTGAGCGCCGTCTGTGCGTGTTGCGATGACGGGGACGCCGACCGCCATTGCCTCCATGAACACCACGCCGAGGGCCTCCCCGTGGCTGGCCAGCACGAACAGATCGGAGGATTCAAGCAGGGCGCGCACATCCGTCTCGGGCAATGGGCCGGTCAATGTCGCGTGCTCGGTAATGTTCAGTTCCTGGATCAGATTTTCGAGACGCGCGTGGTCCGACCCGCCGCCGGCGATTTGCAGTCGGACATCCCGCCCGCGGTTGACCAAGACGCTGACGGCTCGCAGCAGGTCATCATGGCCTTTGGCCGGGTGCAGGCGTCCGACGGAGACAATTCGCAAGGAGTTTTGATTGGACGAGACGCGGCCGGATGCATCCCATGACGCGGTATCGACGCCGTGACGGGCGACGACGGTGCGTGAAACCAGGTCGGGATATTCACGGGCGATCTGCTCCCGCATCCAATCGGCCACGGGGAAAATGGCGCGGCACCGACCGAGTTTTTCGCGCATCGCTCCGCCCCACCATTCCAGCTTGGCGTTGATGGTCGTATCGCAACTCAGATCCGCCATGATGCACGCCATCTGTGCGATGATCAGGCTGTTGGCGGGGGTGGCGACATGGACATGTCGGACGCCAAGTTTTCGGCACCAGCGGGCCAGTCGCCATGCGGGCAGCATGAGAGCCAGGTTGTGACGGACGGGCTTGCCGCCATCACGTTTCAAGGCGTGGGCGTACCGGCCGCATCGGGCGGCGCGGCCCGGGTGCGCCATGCACCAGGCCGCGAACGCCAGCAGGTCGGCCGGTCTGGGCGGCCATGCGTAGAAGACTTTGCCCTCCACCTTCGCGGCGAAGGCGTGCGAAGCCTTCTCGGCGGGTTTGGGCGGTCGTGTCGAGGCGAGATGCACGGCCAGACCGAACTCACGCAGGCCGCAGATTTCGCGCCAGAGCCAAGTGTGGGTGTGGCCGGGAAACTCGGGCATCAGGAAGGCGATCTCGTGCTTCATGCGCGCTCGTTCTGTTGCGGTTCGTTCCTATGGGATTTGCCTTGAACGGTCGTAAGCGCGTCCGCGTAGACACGCTCCAACTCCGCCACCATCGTTTCAGTGCTGAAGGCTCTCGCGCACAAGGCGCGGCCTTGTTCGCCGAGGCGTTTGCGGTGTTCGGGGTGTTCGTGCATCCAGCGGATGGCGGCACGGAGTTTGTCGGCATCGCCGACCGGGAACAGGCGACCGGTCATGCGAGCGTCGGGAATGGCGGGGTCGGTAAAGGGGTCGAGGCAGACTTCCGGCGTGCCGTCGCAGTCGCTGGCGACGACGGGGACGGCGCACAGGAGCGCCTGGGGCACGGTGCGGGGCAGGCCCTCGCGTTCGGAGGGGTGGCAGAGGACATCCATCGCCCGCATCATGGCGGGGATGCGGTCCTGCGGCACCAGGCCGGTGGTGATGACCTGTTTTTCGAGGCCCAGTTCGCGGACGCGGGCGAGCAGGCGATCGGCCCACCAGCCGTCGCCGACCCAAAGCAGACGCCAACGGGGGTCGGTGCGGAGGTCGTTGGCGAGGGCGTCGAGCAGGGTATCGTGGCCTTTGTGCTCGGCGAGGCGGGCGACGGTTCCGATGACGAAGGCCTCGCGCGGGATGCCGAGTTGGGCGCGGACCTCCTCGCGGGATTCGCCGGGTGCGGGCTTGAGGAAACGCTGGGTCTCCATGCCGGAGCGGACCGTGATGTACTGGTCTGGGCGGCCGATGCCGCGTGCGAGAAACTGTTCGGTCATGGCATCCGCTACGGACACGATGGCGTGGCATCGCTTGGCGGCGTGGCGCTCGGCCACGGTGTAGACCCAGTTCTTCGCCCGGGTCTTGAGGTCATCGCCGGGCATGAAGGGGGGGCCATGGATGGTGTGGATCACGGCGGGGCGGGAGGGGGTGGCGGTCGAAGCGAGGAAAACCTTCCAAGCGGCCATGCGTCCGAGGATGCCCGCCTTGGAGGAGTGGGTGTGGACGATGTCAGGGCGGAGCTTCTCGATCAGGTAGCGCAGTTCACCCAGGCAGGCACGGTCGGCGCGCGGGTTGATCTCCCGAACGAGGTGGGGGATCTCATGGCACTCGATACGGCGGGTGTCGTGCGTGCGGAAGTCCTGGGCGCGCTGGAGAAGCGAGCCTTCCGGGCCGTAGATGGGGCCGAAGGCGAGGTGGACGGTGTGCCCGAGGTTGGCCTGACCTTCGCAGGAGAGAACGGTGTTCTCCTGGGAACCGCCGAGGATGAGCCGGGTCGAGATGTGGAGGATGGTCAGGGGCATGGGGGCCGTGGAAGTATCGGCCGGAGATGGGCGCGGTCGAAACATCTTTCAGGTGGCTGGGGGTTGAGGAAGGACGGAAAGAACAACGGGCGGGGCCGAAGTGGCCTCCGCCCGCCGTTGGGGGGTGGGGGGGGTGGGGTTGGGGCTGGGGGGACGAGAAGGGGGAGCTAGGTGGGGTGGGGAGTGGGGGGGTCAATCCGGGATGAAACGGCCCGCGGCGGGTTGTGCCTTGGGCTCGGTGATGGAGCGGTGCTGCATGGAGGACGCATGGGCGTGCGAGTTGTTCGTTTCCGGGCGCGATGGGCCGGGGCGGTGTGGCGTCGGTCGCGGGGAGGATGGATGGTCGGACTCTTTGGTGTCCCGCATGGCTTCGATGACCGTGGTGGCGAGGCTGGCGACGGCCAGGCCTCGTGAGATCAGGCGAATGGCACGGAACGGTCCGACGATCGAGAGCGCGAGAAAGGCTCCGCTGGCGATGGCGGCGGGGTGCTTGGCTACAAAGTCCACGGCGGCGTTCTTCATGCCTTCGAGATCGGGTGCGAAGGCGTCCGGGCGGTGATCCGCCGGTGGAAGGCTCTTGGCCTCTTCCTTGGAAACACTTGGGTTGATGGCATCGGCCATTTGATTCCTCGATTCCGCGGCTCGGATCAGGGGGTGCCTGGAGAGTTCATCACGCGAGAATGGATTACGCAGGGCCTGGAACGCCGGCCATGCCCCGAGCAGGGCCAGCACCAAAAGCACGCCGCCGACGATGCACAAAGCGGTGACCCATCCCGTTTGCGCGGCCAAGGCCGTGGTCAGACCAGCCAGAAGCACGCCCAAGCCGAGCATGGCCACCGCGAGGGCGGCGAGAAGGAGGACGGCGGTGAGCATCCCGCGTTTGAGCCGGTTCATGGCCAGTTCGGCCTCCGCCCGGATCAGCTCGCCGCCGCCATCCAGAAGTTCTTTAAGGCGCCACAGCATGGCTTAGCGCCGGGGAAGAAGGCGGCCAGCGATCACGCCAATGCCCACGGCGAGCAGGACGGCGGTGGTCGGGTTCTTCTTGACGGAATCGCACATGCTCTGGTGGTATTCCTTGCAGCACTCGGTGGCGGAGCGGGCCATATCCGTGACGGATTCCTTGCCGTGCTGAATGGCTTCGACCGCCTGGTCCTTGGTATGAGAGGCGGCACGGACCGCGTCATCCTTGAGGTGGACAAGGTCGTCCTTCACAGCTGCGACATCCTTTTTGAGGTCGTGCTTGATCTCATGGGTCATCGAGCGGCCGGCATCAGAGTCATTCATGGCATGGCCGGATTTGGATTGCGAGGTGTGCATGCTTGACATGGTGTGGGTCTTTCTCTTGGAGGTTTCGAGCGGGTGGACGCACTGTCCTTCCCACATGCAGGGATATTGGTGTCGGGGTATGACTGCGTGGTGAAGGCTGGGTGAATCGGGGTTCACAGTGCAAAAAGGCACTTTTTGCGGTCATGGATTTCCATCAGGAATCAGGCCCGATCCAGCATTGCCTTGCGAAAATCATGCGTAACCGGACCGACAAGCCGCGACGGCACGGGGAGCGGCCGATCGATCCAGCACGCCGTTGTGTCCGGCAAAACACCGACAGAGGGGAAGCCCATTTCTTCCTGGTTGCGCCTGCATCAACCTGCAAAGGCGGATCCTGCCTGGAAATCAAGCGGGATGCGTAGCACATCCTGTGGGATGAAAGGAGGGTTGCGGGGAAACCGGCGATGGAGTCATCGAGCGTGGCGGTCGAGCAGGTGCCGGTCCGATGGGCGTGGGCGACGCATGATGTACATGGCAAGACAAGTCGCGAGCAGGGCGGGAAAGACGGCGGGCGTGCCCCATACGACTACGGCAACGATCGCAGGCACGAAGGTGATCCACCGTCTCCCTCTCCCCCGTCCCCGCCACGCCGCGAGCGGGAGTGCGATCAGCGCGGTGGTCAGACCGGCGATGATGGCCGTCACGAGCGTTTCAGGTGGGGGTGTCATGGGTTGTGGCCGCACTCGGGGCAGGTTGAATGGTTCAAATCATGCAGGGAGTAGCCGCAGTTGGAGCTGCCGCCAGGTCGTTGGTTGTGACGCGACCGAGCCTGCATCCAGACAAACCGTCCGGCCGACGCGATGAGCGGCCAGCTCATCGGCAAGAGCCAGCCTCTGAACGGGCCATCGCTGCTTCCGCCTTGGACGCGGACCGGAAAGAACCACGCAAGCCTGTTCCGGCATGAGTACGGGTACCCCAGCGATCCATCGACTTTCGGGCCTTTCCGACTCTCTGAACTCCAATGGCTCCGGTGGGACGGCCAGTACTCGACCCCGATCACGCCGGGGTGCGTGGTGAAGACCAGTTCCCGGTGGGTGCGGGTGGAGGGGTCTTCGCGCCCGATCAGGTAAACGGACATCCCCTTGGCGAACGAGAGTCCGAATCCGAATGCGACAACCAGTGCGATCGCCCCCGCAAACAATCGGAACCGTCTTGTCCGTCGGCGGTGTTTTTGGGGCATTCCGAATCGCTTTCAGCCTTCAGTCATGCGATGCTGAGAATGAGACCATTCGCCTTTGGATTCAGGGGTGATGCGGTTTGGGTTGATCTTACTGCCGCCGATTCTCAGTCGGCTTTCAGAGGGGAGTTGTCTTGTCACGGAAAACCATCACAGGATCTCGGCCGCCTGGCCGCACTCCGGGCAGCGGGATGAGGGCAGTCCGAAAAGGGGATAGCCGCAGGCCCGGCAGGTTCCGGCGGGTTTTCGGTGCGACAGTCTGTAAACAACCGCGAACAGGCAGAAGGCCAGGCCGGTGGGTATCCACCCGGAGAAGTAGTACCAGTGGTCGGTGCCCGCGGTGGACCACATGGCCCGGTGGCCCGCGATGGGATGCGTGGTTGTCCCACTTACTCCGAAGTAGGGTGTGTAGGCGGGGCGTTGCCAGAGTGTGAGCGTCGATCGATCCGGAGGCCCACCCCAGCAACTCATGCGTTCCGGAACGGCGTGGATCCAAAGCTTTCCATCCCCAGCCGCGAGATTGAACTCGCTCCACCGTTTTTCGGTTGAGATCTCGATGTCGACCCCGTAGGCGTGGAAGGAAGACACGATCGTGGCCGCCAGCACCAGAACCGACACAGACAGCAGCAACCAGGCGGTCAGCGGTCTGCGGGCGGCACGCATCGGCCAGCGGGCAAGTCGCATGGGCATCCTCCGCGGGGTGAGTCCGTGGGGTCAGGGCGTGGCATCGTACCGCACCCATTCCAACCTCAATCCCTGCGGGGGCAGGGTGGGGCCGTGGTTGGCGCGTCTGTCCTTCGATTCGAGGATGGCGGGGATGTGGTTCGGGTCGATTTTGCCGCGGCCGACTTCCATCAGGGTTCCAGCAAGGATGCGGACCATGTTGTAGAGGAAGCCCGAGCCGGAGACACGGACGCGCAGGCGGCGGAAGTCGCCGGGGAAGAGGGGGGGGGGGGTGGAGACAGAAGGGGGAGAGGCCGACTGGAAGTCGGCCCCATGGAGAGAGAGATCCTCCACGGCGCAGTTGTAGATGCGGCGGACGGTGGTTTTGCGGCCGTGGTTGATCTGGGCGAACGAGGCGAAGTCGTGCTCACCGATCAGGTGGCGGGCGGCCTCGGCCATCGGGGCAGGGTCGAGTTCGTGCCAGGTGTGGAAGACGAAACGCCGGTCCCACAGCGGGCGGTCGTAGCCGGTGGCGAAGGTGTAGGTGTACTCCTTCTCGATCGCGCCGGAGATGGGGTCGAAGTCGTCGTGGACGACGGCGGCATCGCGGACCAGCACATCGCGCGGCAGTTTGCCGTTGATGGCGCGGACCAGGCTGTGCAGCCCGCGCTCGGCGGGCCAGCCCACGCCCTTATCCGGGTCTGGGTTCGAGAAGAACGAGGCGCACTGTCCCCAAGCGTGGACGCCGGAATCGGTGCGGCTGGCTCCAGTCAGTGTGATCGGTTCCCGCACAGCCTCGCGCACGGCCCGCTCCAGCACGCCCTGCACGGTGCGCAGCTCGGTGCGGGGACGGTCCTCGCCCGGCGGGGGCGGGGGGGCGGTCTCGTCTGGGGGCAGTTGCTTTTGCCAGCCGCAGAAGTCGGTCCCGTCATAGGCGATGGTGAGTTTGTAGCGGGGCATTTGGGGAAGGGATTCGGGATCAGCCATCCGGGATCAGAGGGAGAGGGGAGGAGGAGAGGGGTCAGGAATGGGGTTGGTCATCGTGGGTGGTCTTGATGACGGTGGGGGCGGGGCCTTCCTGGCGGGGTTTGCCGCCGCCGTGGCCGAATTTTTTGTATTCGTCGTCGGCCCACTGATCGCCGAGCTTCCACCATACGAGGGTGATGACTGCCGCGCTGACCGCCAGAATGAAACCGCCGATGATCCAGAAAGCCATGAGTCAGTTTAGGGGGCCGATTTGGGGGTGGGGGCGGCCCGGAGCGTGTCTTCAACGGCGCTGCGGGCCTGGGGCTCAAGGGCCGGATCGGTCCAGAGATTGTTGTGCCCGCCGTGGGGGATGGTGACGAGGCGGGCGTGGGGGGGGGCAGCGTCGGCGATGGCGCGTCCATCGGCAATCGGGCAGACGGGATCGGACTCCCCGTGGATGACCGTCAGGGGGATCGTGCCGAGGCGTGCGGCGTGGCGGTCACGGGCGAACCCGGCCCAGCGTGGGCCGACACCGAGGCGTGCTCCGAGGAGCATCATGGCCAGGGGTAGGTTGACGGTGTGCGGCAGCCCTCGCAGGCGGATGACACCGCGGGCGGGCGTGGGGGCGTGGATGTACGGCGCTTCGGCGATCACGGCGCGGATGTCGTGGTGTCCGGCGTCTTCCGCCGCGGCCCGGATGCTCACCCCTGCGCCCAGCGACCAACCGAAGAGGACGATCGGGACTGGGTTGTCCGTTGGCGAAAGCGTGTCGAGGAGCGCGGCCAGGTCGCGGTGCTCATCGGTGCCCAGGCGGGCCGTGCCCGGTGATTCGCCGTGGCCGGGCAGATCCCACAGGACAGCTTCGCGGGCCTGCGGCAGGACGGCCGCGAGGCGTTTGAGCCCACCGATGCGGCTGCTGCCCCAGCCGTGGGTCATGACCACGGTGGGGCCTTGCGGGTTGTCGCCGGGGATGCGCCAGGCGGGCAGATCCGAGCGTGTGCCGCGGAAGGTGAACACCTCGTACGAGCGCGATGGCTCGAGTTCGGACGGATCGCCCGGGACGCGCCGGGCGACGGCCCAGGCGTAGGTGCGGCGCGGCGGACGGATGAGCGATCTGGCGGTGTGCAGGGTTGAGACGATGATGGCCGCCACCAGACCAGCAACGAGAAGCTGGATCAGGCCGAGCAGCGGGGAGAGGGCCGCAAGCGACGCCGCGTCAGACACCGAGAAGGGCCTTGATGTCGTGGAATGTGACGATGAGGAAGACCGCGCCGATCAGGACCAGGCCCGCGAGCGTGGCGACATTCTGGAACACGATGGGCACGGGCCTGCGTCGGATGCCCTCGTAGCAGAGCATGAGGAACTGCCCCCCGTCCACGATGGGCAGGGGTAGAAAGTTGATGACGGCGAGATTGACCGACACAAGGCCCAGGAAGAACAGCACCCAGATGAATCCCTGGTCGGCCACCTGCGTGCCGAGGTGGGCGATGCCGACGGGACCTTTGAGGTGGCTGACCTTGACCGTACCCTGGAAGAGGCGGAGGAAGGTCAGATAGGTCTGGTTCATGATCTGACGCGATTTGGCGATGCCGCGTCCGACGGCGGCGATGGGCGTGGCGGCCTTGTCGATCGTCTGCTCCATCTCGAAGAGGTGGACGATCAGGTTTCCCTCGGGCAGAGTCCACTCCAGGGCGCGGACTGCCTCGATGTCGGCGCGGGTCAGAGTCCAGGTGCGCTGCTCGGTGGGGATTGCGCCATCCGGCTGGACCGGCAGCGGGAGTTCGAGTGTGACGGGGACCGCGAACGACTCGTCGCCGGCCTCGAACGCGGCGGCGGTGGCGTCGATGATTGCGCCAGGCAGGTCGAGCAGCGAGCCGACGGGCCGGTCGGACACCGCGGTGATGCGGGTTCCGGGGCGGTCGATCAGGTCGGACGCGGGCGTGCGGGCGAAGTGGGGGAGGGCATCCTTGGGCTTGGCATCCGGCGCGGGGAGGGGCGCAAGTCGGGTCGGGGCGGCGACGATGGCGCTGCCGGACGCGGTGGACGCGGAGAGGAAGCCGATGGTTCCCTTGCGGCTGACGCGGACATCCAGCGTGAGGCGCTCGTTGGCGCGGAGCACCTCCAGTTGCAGCGGTTTGCCCTTGTGGGCGCGGATTAGGGTGATTGCATCATGGAAGGACGGTGCGTCGGCATCACCGATGCGGATCAGGATGTCGCCTGGCTGGAGTCCCTGCCCGGCCGACTCGGGAGGGGAGGCGGGGTCCACACTCAGGAGGGGGCGCAGGCCCAGGAAGTGTTGGGTCGCGATCCGCTGCGTGCCGATGAGGGCGTGGGCGGTTTGGATGTCCCGGCGCGGGGTGAGGGCGACGGTGCGATCGCCGGCGTGCGCCGTGTGGAAAGTCGCCTCAAACGGGTGGCCGTCGGACTCGCGGGCGGCATCGAGCAGGGCGGTGGGGCGTGTGACGGTCGTGCCCGCGACGGCGGTCAGGCGGTCGCCGGGCTGCAGATCGCCCAGGCCCACGAGCCGGGCGGTGCGGTCGCGCAGGTCGGTCTCCTTCCACCGCGCCAGGGCGGTGGAGACGGTCGGGCCGATGCCCAGGTCCAGGAGGCCGGAAGTGCGGTCGGCCTCGGCGGTGGCCTCAAAGGCGATGGGCTGGTCGTGGCCGGGGCGCTGCACGAGCAGACGAACCGGGTGGTGGCGACCGCTCATGGCGACCTCGGTGGCGACCTCGTTGAAGGCACGCATCATGCGTCCATCCACCTCCAGGATGGTGTCCTCTGGCAGCAGACCGGGGGGGATGTCCTCCCGATCAACCGCCACCGCAACGGCGGCGGGCGAGTCCGGCGCGACCATACCCACGATCGGTGGCTGCACTTGCAGGCCGACCATGAAGACGATGATGAACAGGACCGCGGCGGAGATGAGGTTCATCACCACGCCCGCGGAGATGACGATCATCCGCTTCCAGACCGGGCATTTCTGGTAGGAATCGGGGGCGTCGGAGACCGCGCCGGGGTTGGCATCCTCCTGGCCGAGCATCTTGACATAGCCGCCAAGGGGCAGGGCGGAGAAACGGTACTCGGTGGGGCTGACAGCGGCGGATACGCCCGGGCTGTTCCCCTCGCGTGGTGTGTCCTTCCCCTCGGCCCCGAGCTGGCGGAGATACTCCGGTTCGGTGGAGCCCCTTCGGAAGCCCATGCCCTTGCGGTAGCTGCACACGACAGGCCCCATACCCATCGAGAAGGCCAGCACGCGGATTCCGGCCCACTTGGCGGCCAGGAAATGACCAAGCTCATGGATGAAGATGATGCCGCCGAACCCGACGACAATCACCGCGAGGTTGGCCAGCGTGCCAAAGACGCCGGGCAGATTGAACATGGAAACCCTCCGTGGTTTTCCGGAAGGATCGGGCGATCCTGTTCCGCGGCAAGATGATAGAGGAGTGAGGGGTGGGGGTTGGGGATCAGGGATCAGGGATCAGGGATCAGGGATTGGGGAAGTAGATACCCTTGATTTCATCGCTGGCGTCACGAAGGGGATGCTGGATGTGGAAGGGGGGGAAGGCCACGCCCCGGGCGGGGCCGGGGCGTGGGAGGGGGCATCGGGCGTGAAGTGGTGGGAGGGGTTAGTCGGCGTACTTGATGCTGCACCCGTAAGCCTGGGTGGTGGCCTGTGAAACGGGCTTGCCGGCGAGCACCTCGCCCACGGCCTGGCTGACATAGTTGGTCGAGCCGGGGCCGCGGGCGGTGTTGTCGTTGTCGATCGCGCCGTGGTAGGCGAGGATGCCATCGGCGGTGATGACATACATCTCCGGGGTGCGTTTCGCGCCGTAGGCCTTGCCGACCTTGCCGTTCGCATCAACGAGCATGGGGGTGGAGATGTTCCAGTCGGCGATGGCCTGCCTGACATTCTCTGCCTTGCCCGAGGAGGTGTTGATCGCGGCGGAGTTGATGCGGAGCCAGACGACCGACTTGCCCTCCCACGAGCGGGCCAGGGAGTTCATGGTGTCGGACTCGTGGTTGTAGTGCTTCTTGACGAATGGGCACTCGTGGTTGAACCACTCCAGGACCACGACATTGCCCTTGGAGGTGTACGAGCTGAGGGTGTGCTCCTTGCCGTCCATGTCCACGAGGGTGAAGTCGGGGGCGGCCTTGCCGATCTCGGCTTTCAGCGGATCGGGCACGCTCGCGGCGATCATGGCTCCGCCCACGACGACCGCGGCGGAAACAGCGAACAGTTTTTTGGCGGTGTTGAACATCTGGTGTCTCCTTGCCCGTTCTTTGGGCGGGTGATGGATTCCGGGGACGGCGTTGGTGTGGTGTGTGTGGTGGTGGGGGGGGAAGGGGGCGGTGTATCAGGCTCGGGGTTCAGCCATTGGGCGAGGTGGGGGATGAGCGGAGCAGGAAGACACGCGAGTGGCCGTCGCTGGAGAACACCTCCAGCACGCCGGAGAGCATCTGAGGCTCACCGACGGTTTTCAGGATGAGAAAGTCGCTCTCCGCGGCGCCCTTGCTGTGAATGTTCGAGATGGTGGAACACTTGGTGTCTGGATAAAAAGCGAGCTTGTGCGCACCGCGGGCGCGGACGGTCACTTCGGGGCCGTTCCAGGTTGTCGTGGCGATGCGCTCACCATGGGGGAGCGGCTGGGGGATTCTGAGCCGTGCTTCGGAGATGGCCTTGGAGGCGGCCTGATCCGCGGGAGAGAGTTCCTGAGCAACCGGGAGCATGAGCGTGACGGTGCGTTCGCCAGGGATGCAGACGCTCTCGCAGACCATCCAGGACACATCGAAGACCAGTTCGAGCGTGGAACCGACCTCGGCGTGCCGGGGCGCAGTGACGGGCACCAGCGCGGTGACCGAGTTCCGATAGACATGGTCGAGGATGTCGCCAGGCATGAGGTAGCGTGTGGGAGCGGGCCACTCGACGGAGCCGAAGCTGACTCCTCCGGAGCCTTTGGGTTCCACAACGCTGATCGAGCCGCTGTCGTTCTTGCCGGGCCAGTAGGTGTACCAGCCTTCCTCGATATCCATGCGGATGCCGATCCAGATGGTGCCGCCGGGGGTGATGTCCGGGTGTTCGGCGAGGACGCTGACACGGACGAGATCATCGCTGGCGACCGCGGGTGCAACGAAAGCCGCGAGCCCAAGGGACACGATGATTCCGGAAACGCATGTTGCGGTGTGCGTTGGCATATTCGGGAACCTGCCTCTCTCGGTTCAGGCGGGGAGGAACACTCCCCGCGGAGGTGTTATTCTTTGGGGGTATGAACGAAGTGCAGCTTACCAAGGATCGTACATTTCCCCAGCCCGCGTTTCCCTTATGGGCTTGGGCGATCTTGGCATTGTTCGGGGGGATGTGGCTTGTGGGCGGCACCGGGTGCGCTCGCAAGGATGTGTCGGACCGCCGGATTGATGTGATCTCGCTGTCGGAAGCGCTTGCCTATCACGAGCGTGCGCAAAGAGCGGATCCAGAAGTCCTTTTTATCGACGCTCGTCGTTCCGTAATTTTTGACGAAGGCCATATCCGTGGTGCCGTGAACCTGCGCCCGAATGATGTGGATCTTCGGGCCGGGGTGGACCCCAGACTCGAGGCCAAAGAGGCCTTGGTGGTCTATGGCCAGGATCCCAGCTCCGCGGTGGCGCGGGCCATGTCCAAGCGTCTGATCGAGGCTGGCTACAACACCATGCTGCGTCAGCGGGTCAAGTTCTACGCCGGGGGGTTCAACGAGTGGCAGGCCACGGGGCTGCCGGTGGATCGGAAGGAAACGGAGTAGGGGGTCGTGGCGGGGGCGTGGCGGGCGGACTTCCGGTGCGCTCGGTGGCACCGGTCTCCGGCCTGTGTTGGGGCGAAGCCCGATCCTTAGTCTGCCAGTATCCGAGCGCATACCCATACCCAACTGCTTTTCGCCGCGCCGCGGACAACTCGGGTGGATGCCCGTGCCACCGAAGACAAAGCGGAGGAGGGCCTACACCGGAACCGCGTGGGCGTGGCGGACGGCGCGTTGCGACATGATCTGGGCGGCGTTGTAGACCGGCAGCGGGCTGTCGTCCTCGGTGATGACCAGCGGGGCTTCCGAGCAGCCGAGGATCACCCCCTCGCAACCGCGCCCGGCCAGACGGGTGACGATGTCGAGCATGGTGCGCCGGGTCGAGGCGAGGACTCGCCCGTGGACCAGTTCCTCAAAGATCATGGCTTCCAGCAGGTCGGTATCGTGGTCTTCGGGACGGACGAGCTTGATGCCGCGCATGCCCAGGTCGGTCTGGTAGACACTGCCGCAGGTGACGATCTTGGTGCCGACGACACCGACGGTTCTGCGTCCGTCGGAGGCGATGGCTTCCCCGACGGCGTCGGTCATTTTGAGCCAGGGGATGGGGCAGCCGACCTCGGCGAGCTGGATGGCGTGCTGAACGGCGTTGTCCGGCGTGAAGCAGAACTCCGCGCCGGCGTTGGCGAGCTTGATGGCTGAATCGCGCAGCAACTGGCCGACGGTGCGCCAGTCGTCCCGACGGATGGCATCGAGGTAATCCGAGAATGGCAGGCTGTGGAGGGTGACGGTGGGGTGGGCACCGGGCAGGGAGGGATCCGACGCCATGCGGCACACCTGCCGATAGCACAGCGATGCGCCCTCGGGGCTGACCCCCACGATGCCGATGTGTCTGGCCAAGATTCGGATTCCTTTCCGTTCTCCCCGACTTCTTCGGACACTCCATCGTCTCCGAAACCGGACCGCGCGTCAATGGGCTTTTCCGCGGGTTGGACGGTTGCGTACCGTAGGGGCGTGACGAGCGACGGCAAAAACACCAGAGAAAGCACTTCCGATCCGTTCGCGGTGCTCGGTGTCGCCCGGCAATTCAACCTGGCCGATGCCGAGATCGAAGCGGCGTTTCTCGCGAGGCTGGGGGGCATCCACCCCGATCTGGCGGGGGAAGATGCGTCCCTCGATGCCGCCGTGTTGACGGAAGCCAGGGGTGTACTGATGGATCCGGAGCGTCGGGCAGGCGCCTTGCTCGCGTTGCTGGGTGGGCCCTCGGCCTCGCAGGATCGCTCGCTGCCGGACGGGTTCCTCATAGAGATGATGGAGCTGCGCCAGGAGATCGAGTCGGAGCTGGAGGGTGCGGGGGATGAGGCGGAGGGGGATCGGGGAGCGCGGTCAAGGTGGGCATCGTTCGCGGAGGAGCGGCGGCGTGGGCACATCGAACGGGTCGCAGCCCTGTTCGCCGGGGTGGGGGGGTCTGGGGGCGCCGGGGGGACGGAGGGCTTGCCGGACGCGCTGACGCGGGTGCGTGAAGAACTCAACGCCTGGCGATACACCGAGCGGCTCATCGAGCAGCTCGACCCTGGATACGACCCCGCCCGGGCGGACTTTCCCGGGTAGGTGTGATATGTGTGGGGGCAAGATTCAGGGCGAGTGCGGAACAACCATCCCTGGTCGTGGGTTGGCGGGACGGAGAACAAACCAATGGGCAAACATGCGTGGACGGTGCTGGCGATCGTGGGTGTGTTTGTGGTGCTGATGATGGTCCGGGGTGGGGGTGGAGGCACGGGGGAGAAGCCGGCGATCTTCGCGCAAGGATTGACGCTGGCGGAGGCGCGTGCCCGTTCAGCCGAGACCGGCAAGCCGGTTCTCGCGTTCGCGACCGCGGACTGGTGCGGGCCATGCCAGGCGTTGAAACGCGGCGCCCTGAGCAATCCGGATGTGGCGGCGTACCTCAGCGAGTTCACCATCCCGGTCTATTTGAACGAGTCCGACAGCATGGACGACATCGCGGCCCTGGGAACCCGTGCGTATCCCACCACTTTTCTGATCCGCGGCGGTGAGACCATCGCGCAGATCGAGGGCGGCGCATCACCCGCGGCGTATCTGCGGACGGTGCGTCGGGCGTTGGAGAACTGAGGGCGACTTGGGGATTGGGTGGGGGACAGGCTGGATATTGGGGAAAGGCGGCTTGGCCACTCATACCCTCGTTGCGTGCGAGGATGGGCCACCTTTGACCATTCCGAGACCTACCGCTACACGCTGCACCGGCGTTGGGATGCCGTGCCGGGTCTGGGCGACGGATCGGGGCGAGCCGGAGGCCGGGTGTGCTTCTGTCTGCTCAACCCATCCACGGCCGATGCCCGTGTGCTCGACCCCACCTTGACGCGCTGTCTGGGCTTCGCGCAGCGGTGGGGATTCCGGCACATGGAGGTGGTCAACGCCTTTGCCCTGCGTTCAACCAAACCCGCATTGCTCAAGAAGCATCGTGACCCGGTCGGGCCGGACAACGACCGGTCCATCGTTCGAGCGGCCCGGCGTGCGGACCTGGTTGTCATCGGCTGGGGCACCCACGCGGGCCTGCACGACCGACACCACACGGTGCTGGACCTGCTCCGCGGCGTCTGCGAGCCTGTCTGCTGGGCAAAGACCAAGGATGGGTACCCGAAGCACCCTCTCTACTTGCGGTCGGATTGTGAAGTGGGTGTGTACTGAGCGGGGCGGTGGGGGGCATTACGGATTCATCCCCGGCTCGTTCAACCGGTCGGAAGGGTGGTCAAGCCACGCCAGGTATCGAGGGCGGATTGTGTTGCTTTTCCTGGTTCCGCGCAGCCACGGGTGTCGGCGGTGATCCAGCGTTGGTCGGTGGTCAGGGCGGCGGCGGCGTAGGCCGCGATGTCGGGGCGAGCGCCCTCGGCATTGATCGGGCAGCGCCCGGTGGCGTTCAGGGCCGAGAGACGCAGGGCGGCAATGCCGGGCCGGCTCGCGGCGGCGACGGGATCGTGCCCCGCGAGCAGGTGGGCCGCGGGGTCGATGCCGGAGGGGAGCGCCAGCCACACGCCCGAAGAGGTGGGGGGAATGGGGAGGGAGGCGGGGGACGGGGCATCCTGCGAACCGTGCGGTGTGTGGTCCGCGCCGATCGCGCCGTACTTTTCGAACATGGCGACCAGGGCCTGACGCTCGTGGTTGGGCAGGCTGGCGGGAAGCGTGATGGAAACCAGCGCCCGGGAACGACCACCAACGAGTCGGGTGATCTCGACCGCGAGCATCGCGGTCTGTTGCACCGTTTCAAACGCCCGCTGGGATCTGGCGGGGTCGGCGTAGTGCTCGGGCGGGATGAACAGGTCGATGCCGGTCAGTTCGAGTTCGGTGCGTCGCAGCATGGCCGCCAGATCGCGCCGGGCCGAGCGGCCCAGGTCTCGGGCGCGGCAATCGGTGCGAGAGGCGTCGAGTGCGAGGCCGCGCACCCGGCGGTCGCGGATCCACGCCGCGGCCTCCGGGGTACTCACACCCCATGGCACACCCGCCCGGGGGGGAAGCCCGGCCACGGCGACGGCGATCTCCGGTGCGTGGAGCATGGGGGAAGGGTAGGGACTGGCCACTCGCGACCAGAGCAAAAAGTGAGGCTGCCGGTGCATCCGTTCTTCCCAAGTGGCTGGTGGCCAGTCCCGAGTCCCTATCCTCCCCCGTGAAAGCCAAGTTGTACCGCATCGGAGAGACCGTTCACCTGACCTCGCTGGGCATGTGGACGGGCGCGTTGTTCGGGGCGGGTGTCGCGGCGGCGGTCGCGTTCCCCACCATGAAGTCGCTCGATCCCACGCTGGGGGCGTACCCGGATTACAGCGGCGAGCACTGGATGCTCGGTGCCGGGCGGGTGGCGGCCCGGGTCTTCCTGATCGCGGACATCACGCAGTTCGCGTGCGCGCTGCTGGCGGTGGGGGGGTTCGTCCTGGCGGTGGTCACGGGGGACAGAGCGCGTTCTTGGCTGAAGTTCTTTCGGGCCGGAGCGTTGGGGGTCGCCTTCCTGCTGGTGTCATACCACCTGTTGATCCAGGGCCCCCGGATGGACCGTGACCTCCGGGCATACTGGGACGCGGCGGCATCGGGCGACAACGCGACGGCCAAGGTTCATCAGGATGCGTTCGCTGCGCAGCACGGCGGAGCCTCACGCATCATGACCGCCACCTTCGCGGCCACGCTGTTGACGCTGGGGCTCGGCGCGTGGTCGCTGACGGGCACGACAGCCAACCGCTCGGAAGGAACGCGGGCGTGAGCGAGCCGGTGCATCCCAAGGGCAAGGGCAATCCAAAGGGCCTGAAGGACATCCCCTTCGCGCTGCCGGAGGCGACGCGGGCCGAGAAAACGCGGGCCTTGAGGATCGCCGACGCGCTGGACGAGCACTACCCCCATGCGCACTGCGAGCTGACCCATTCCAACGCCCACGAGCTGCTGATCGCCACCATCCTCTCCGCCCAGGCGACCGACGCGGGCGTGAACAAGGCCACACCCAGACTCTTCAAAGCGTTCAAGACACCCGCGGACTACGCGAAGGCCACCCCCGAGCAGATCGAGCCATACATCCAGACCATCGGCCTTTTCCGCAGCAAAGCCCGGAGCGTCCATGAAACCATGACCCGCGTGGTGGAGGTCTATGGAGGAGAAGTGCCGGGAAACATGGACGACCTGCTCACCCTCCGCGGCGTGGCCCGCAAGACGGCCAATGTGGTGCTGGGCAACGCCTTCGGGATCAATGTCGGCTTCGTGGTGGACACCCATGTCCAGCGACTGTCCTGGAGACTGGGCCTGGTGGACGAACCGAAGATGAACCCCGCGTTCATCGAGAAACGCCTGATGTCCTTGTTCCCCCGCGACCGCTGGAGCCGTCTCGGCCACCAACTGGTATTCCACGGCCGCTATGCCTGCACCGCACGCCCCAACTGCAAGCACGACCACCCGGTGTGCGTGGGGTTCGGGGTGAACTGCGGGTAGCGGTGGCCCGGTCTGCCAAACAGGGTCACCTCGGTGGCATGGGTGTCCTGCGCATGTTCGTCGCACGGCGGCGAAAAATCGCACCGAAGCTCAATCTGCAGTTTGAATGGGCACTCGTGGATGCGGGCTTCGCCTGAACACCAGCGGGGGATCTCTGCCACCGGGAGGAAGAGGACGAGTGAACCCCAGCCCCCGGGTGGTCCCCACGGGTCAGCCGTGTGGGCTGACGGGAGAGCTGGATCCCTCCCCCCCCCGCTCCGCGATGCGATCGAGAAACGATCCCGACAGGATTCGAACCTGTAACCTCTGGCTTCGGAGGCCAGCGCTCTATCCAGTTGAGCTACGGGATCTCTGGTTGGTCCGGCGGGAGTGGGTCGTGAGACTTGGGGCCTGCCGGGCGGGAGTCTACGATGCTCCCCGCCCGATGGCAACGCCCATCTCCGTATGCCTCCCTCCACGCTTAGTTCGACGGATCTTCACCCCGAACCACCGGCCTTGCTGGGCATTGGTGGCCCGGGTGTCGGCCGCTCCGGACCCGCCCGGTTGTGGGTGGTGCTCGCTCTGACCTTCCTGGGTTCGATGGGCACCGGCGCGGTGACCAACGGCATCTTCTTCATCAACAAGTCCGCGCTGGGCTACGGTCGGCGTGAGAACCTGTGGATGGGCGTGGTCTTCGGGGTGACCTACATCGCCGGTGCCCTGCTGGCCGGGCCGGGGCTGCGGGCGTTGGCAGGGCGTTCGGCGAAAGTGTCCACGCGGGGGGTGCTGGCCGGGCTGATGACAGGGATGGGGCTGGTATGTCTGTTGCCGCTGGCGGCGGCGAAGGGTGCTCCCGGCTGGATCGAGCCCGCGGTGTGGGTGATGGTACTGGTATATTCGCCCGGGACGGGCGTGCTGTGGCCGATTGTCGAGTCCTATCTCTCCGGCGGACGCGGCGGGACTGAACTGCGCGGGGTGATCGGCCGGTTCAACATCGTGTGGTCGTCGGCGCTGGTTCTGGCGTTCTGGGCGATGGCCCCGCTGCTCAAATCACACCCGTTCTGGATTCTCGCGGGTCTGGGGGCCATCCATCTGGGCACGGTTGCGCTGGTCTTCCTGCTGCCCATCGAGCCTGCCCGGCACGCCGACGGGCACGAGCCATGCCCGCCGGTGTACGCCGCGCTGCTGGCTCTATTCCGCGTGCTGATGTTCGCGGCGTACCTGATCGTCTCGGCGATCAACCCGATCCTGCCCGTCATCACCGACCGCCTGGCGGTGACGGAGCAGTGGCAGACACCGCTGGCCAGCGTGTGGCTGACGGCCCGCGTGTTCATCTTCGCATGGTTTGAGCGGTGGTCGGGCTGGCACGGTCGCTGGTGGACACCCTGGGCCGGGTTGGGGTCGATGCTGGTGGGCTTTGCGTTGGTGGTGTGTGCTCCGATGTTCGGCGGGACGGTGGGGATCGTCGTGCTGGGCGCGGGGCTGGCGGGGATCGGGGTGGGGGTGGCGGCCATCTATTGCGGCGCGTTGTACTACGCGATGGTTGTGGGTTCGGCGGAGGTGGATGCTGGGGGCAAGCACGAGGCCGTGATCGGTCTGGGTTATACGGCCGGGCCGATGGTGGGGCTGATGGCCTTGGGGCTTTCCATGGCCGGCGGAACAGATCCAAATTCTGAAGCGTTCCGGGTGTGGAGTATCGTGCTGATTTCGCTGGCCTCGGCGGGCATCGGCCTGTGGGGATGGCGTGTAGCCTCGCGGCATCATCGGTAGAAAAGCCCATTCCGAGGGCGCGACCATTGAGAGGCATCGGGATGCGGCACCGGGCTCCGAGCAACTTTCCGGGCCTTGCAGCGTAGATATCGGGGCGTCCCGGCCGTTCCGTTACGCCCAGCCCGGACCCCGCGTCCGGTGTTGGATCGGGACGGCCCCGGGCTGTGGCGAACCCATGCCCGTGCGACGATGTAGAAGGATTCGACCCGCGGGAACCGGTCAGCCCGGGCCCGCACAGCACGAACGGAGTTGGCATGACGCGACCCAATGGGGCTCGGATGATCGGTGCGGCAGTCGTTTCCGCGGCCATGCTCGGCATGGCCATGCCGGCCGCGGCCCAGGCGGCCACCGCCCCTGGGGATTCCCGGCTGTGGAACATCGCCCGCGGGGGCGATGAGAGCGCCCTGCTCGATCTGCTCGATCACCGCATCATCACCGATGAGTCGGTGGATGCGAATGTCCGGGCTTCGCTTGAGCTGTTCAAGACCAACCACGCCAAACGCGAGGTCGAGCGTGCCGACAAGATCGCCGAGGTCAGCAAGGAACTGGATGACCAGCTCGCGGCCTACGACGCGGATCGCAACCCCGTCGCGCTCAGCGATGCGCTCGGCAAGGCCGGGCGGCTCCAACTGCTCAAGAAGGACACCGCCGCGTTCTTCGCCGAGCCGCGCATCCAACGCCTTGTCAAGGATGCCGACCGCGTGGCCCGTGAGTCCGAGCGCTCGGGCGATTGGATGATGGCCTCCGAGCTGTTCTTCCGTCTGAACACCCTCCACGATCCCGATGAAAAATACAAGGACGAGGTCCAGCGCCTCGGCACGCGGCTTTCGATGATCCGCCTGTACGCTCCCGAGCGGTTGTGGGAACTCCGGAACACGCGCCGGCTGGCCGAGGGTCTGGATGCCCTGCCTCCCTACAACCCCTACGGGGATGATTTCCGCACGAAGCTCAAGGGCATCGATTCAACGATGATCCGCACCGCCATCCAGCGGTCCGCGACCCAGCATGTGGGGCGCACCACGCGCACCAATCCCGAGGGCGTCACCATGAACGCCATGATCCGCCAGGGTCTGGACGCGGTGCGCACCATGGCCACCACCACCGACCTGGCAATGGTGTTCCCTGGCCTGGGGAACAGTGAGAAGCGGGGGGCCTTCCTCGCCCGCATCGACGAGCGTTTGGTCGAGGTTGCCGGTTGGAGCCGCGATGCCAGCGCCTACGACCTGCGCCGCGTGGTGGACGGTGTTCTGGCCGATGCGCAGGCCACGGTCGGGATCATGCCCGAGGCCGTGCTGCACGAGTTCGGCAATGGCGCGATGAGCGAGCTTGATGTCTACTCGGCCTTCATCTGGCCGGATGAGCTGGCCCGATTCCGCCGGTCCACCGAGGGCGAGTTCATCGGCGTGGGCATCCAGATCCAGCTCGATGAACTCCAGAACATCACCGTTGTCACGCCGCTGGAGGGCACGCCCGCTCAACGGGCTGGCGTCCGCTCCGGTGACATCCTCAAGAAGATCAACGGCATCACCGCCGTCGGGCTCGGGCTCGATCAGGCCGTGGAGGTCATCACCGGCCCGGCCAACACGCCCGTGAAGCTCACGGTCGAGCGTAAGGACGAGGACGACAACATCAGCGAGATCACCTTTGACCTCGTTCGGCAGCGCATCGACCTGCCGACCGTGAAGGGCTGGTCCAAGAACGGCCCGGGCGACACGGACTGGGACTGGTTCATTGACCGCGCCGGCGGGGTGGGCTACATCCGCCTGACCGGGTTCACCGACGACTCCGCCCGGGAGTTCGACCGGGCGCTGGCCGTCATGCGCCAACAGGGCCTCAACGGGCTGATTCTCGATCTGCGTTACAACCCCGGCGGCCTGCTCGACCAGGCCGTGGAGATTGCCAGCCGCTTCGTGCCCGAGGGCATGATCGTCAAGACCGTGGATGCGATCGGCATGCCGCAGGAGCAGCAGAACGCCCGGCGTCAGGCTGGCCGTGAGGTGCTCAGCCAGATCCCGGTGATCGTGCTGATCAACGAGGGCTCGGCCTCAGCCAGCGAGATCGTCGCCGGGGCGGTCCAGGCCGCCGCTCAGCAGGGCAAGACCAACGCTCTGGTCGTCGGCCAGCGGTCCTTCGGCAAGGGAAGCGTGCAGAATGTGTACATGCTCCCCGGTGGGTCAGCGGCCATGAAGCTGACCACGCACTACTACCGTGTCGACTCGCCACGCATGATCCACAAGCTGCCCGGCTCGACCGAGTGGGGCGTTGACCCCGATTTGAGCGTGGAGATGTTGCCCAGTCAGCAGGAGGCTGCTCTCCTGCTCCGTCGCGATGCCGATGTGCTGCCGCTGAACGAGCGGGGCGAGATCATCACCACGGCCGTCCGCCCCGACCCGAACACCCTCCTGACTGATGGAATCGACCTCCAAGTCCACACCGCCTTGGTGCTGCTCCAGACACAGAACCAGATCGCCAAGGGGCTGAGCCTCAAGACCGACTGATCCGGCATCAGCCCGATTCGACCGGGCGAAACCGCTCTCCCGGTCGGATTTGTCGCTGGGCGGTCGATCCCCTACACTCTTCTGATGCGGCCCCCCCCCCGCGGGGCCGCTTTTGCGCCCAAGGCCCGTGTTCCCGTTCACCCATTCGGAGGGCGGACTGGGGGAACCGGACCATTCGTCGATCCAGAGGACGCGATGACCCAGGCCCCGACCGCGAACACCCGTATGGCGAAAGCACATTCTTCCAACCTCGTCGCGGACCTGCCCGTCAAGACGCAGCTCAAGTGGCTGCGCGACATGCAGTTGATCCGCGAGTTCGAGAACCGCACGATGCAGGCCTATCAGCAGGCCAAAATCGGCGGCTTCTGCCACATCTACTCCGGCCAGGAGGCCTGTGCCGTCGGCACTATCGGCTGCATCAACCAAGACGACCCCGTCGTCACCGCCTATCGCGATCACGGCCACGCCCTGGCCAAGGGCATGTCCGCCCGCGCCTGCATGGCCGAGATGTTCGGCAAGATCACCGGCTGCGCCAAGGGCAAGGGCGGCTCGATGCACATGTTCGACCGGCCCAACTGGCTCTTCGGCGGTCACGGCATCGTCGGCGCCCAGACTCCCCTGGGCGCGGGCCTGGCCTTCGCCTCCAAGTATGAGAACGAGGTCGTCAAGCAGGGCCTGCACCCCGGCCACACCCCCGGCAAGAAGGTCACCCTCTGCTACCTCGGCGACGGCGCCATCGACCAGGGCGCGTTCCACGAGGCGCTCAACCTCTCCTCCCTCTTCGATCTGCCCGTGATCTTCATCATCGAGAACAACGGTTACTCGATGGGCACCGCCATCCACCGCCACACGGCCAACCACGAGAACCTCATCGCCCGCGGTGAGTCCTACGGCATCGATTCGATCAAGATCGACGGCCTGGACATCCGCAATGTCTACAACACCTTCAAGCCCTTCGTGGACCACTGCCGCGAGAACAGCCGCCCCGGCTTCGTGGACTTCAAGACCTATCGCTACCAGGGCCACTCCATGTCCGACCCCCAGAAGTACCGGACGAAGGAGGAGGTCGAGGAGTACAAGAACAAGGATTCCATCGCCCGCCTGCTCAACCAGTTGATGGAAGAGGGGCATGTGACGGAGGACGCCTGGAAGCAGATGCAGAACGAGATCCGCGACGAGGTGCTCGACTCGGTGGACTTCGCCGAGAACAGCCCCGCCCCGGAGCCTGAGGCCGAGCTGTTCACGGATGTCTACGCCCTGCCGCAGAAGAATCTCTCGCCCACCGCTGAGTACACCCACGGCGCGAGGAACCCGCTGCTGTAAGGGAGTTTTTATTGATGATCGCAGCGATCATCCTGGTTGGTGCGTTCCTGGTGATCCGGATCGTTCTGTTCTTGCGGGTGATCGCGGACAGGAGACGCGATCCGAAGGAGTACCTCGGATTCTCGACCGCGTCGTTGCTGGCCTTGGTCGTCATCGCCGCCGTGTGTACAGGACTGTTCTTTGTCGTTCGTGGTTGGCAGGGAGGTGTGATTGATACGGACGATTGGCGGTTTGGACTGTTCGTGCTGCCAGCCATGCTGTACGGACCTCTCCATTCGGTGCTCCACAGGCTGATCTACCAATATCCACTGGAATCCACAGGCTAAACCACCCATGGACTCCGGATTTCTCATCTGGCTCACCATACTCTTTGCTGTCCTTCTCTCCGCTCGCATCGCTTTCCTTTTGGTCCTCCGGCGCGCCGAAACCCCGCGCAGGATTCGAACCCACCACTGGCCCGACGCCACCGTCATCAAGGACCGACCGAAAGACCCGCCCGAAGACCTGCCACCGCCATGAACCCCCGCCTGAACATCACGGATGACCAACTGGCGGCTTTCTGCCGCAGGTGGAGGATCGCCGAGGTCTGGCTGTTCGGGTCGGTCCTGCGGGAGGACTTCGCGGCCAACTCGGACATCGATGTGCTGGTCGAGATCGAGCCGGGGGCCCGCTTCTCCACATTCGACCAGGCGACCGCGCGGCAGGAACTGGCGGGCCTGCTCGGTCGGCGGGTCGATCTGTTCACCAAGCGGTCGGTCGAGGCCAGCCCGAAGCCGGCCATCCGGCGCGAAATTCTCTCATCGGCACGGAGGATCTTCGCAGCATGATCCGCCGTTCGGCCAGCCAGCTCCTGTCGGACATGCTCGGACGGGCCGAGCGGCTCCGGGATATCCATGCGTCCAAGGCGGCGTCGCGGGATCTTGACGATGCGCCCGAGATTCTCGATGCTGTCCTGCTTAACTTCATCGTGCTCGGCGAGATCGCAAACCGTCTGGGGGAACCCTTCCACCAGCAGCACCCCGAGATCCCGTGGGTCGCCATCATCGGGCAGCGGAATGTGATCGCCCACGGCTATGACATCCTCGATCTGCGTTCTCTGCGTGAATCGGTCGAGGAAGACATCCCCTTGCTCATCCACGCCCTCCAGCAGGTTCTCAAGCAATACCCCCCTCCCCCGTCGGAGCCTCAGCCATGACCACCCTCGAGATGATCGACACCAAGATCCACCCTGCCCTGGGCGAGTGGACCCTCCCCGACTTCGTGGACGAGGCCGACCTGCCCAGCCGCGAGGGCGACCGCCTGATCCAGTTCCGCGAGGCGCTGCGCGAGGCCATGAGCCACGAGATGCGCAACGACCCTCGCGTCTTCCTCATCGGCGAGGAGGTCGCCCAGTACAACGGGGCGTACAAGATCAGCCAGGGGATGCTCGACGAGTTCGGGCCGCAGCGGATCATCGACAGCCCTATCTCCGAGAACGGCTTCGCGGGCATGTGCATCGGAGCCGCCATGTACGGTCTGCGTCCGATCGTCGAGTTCATGAGCTGGTCCTTCTCCTTCGTGGCGGCCGACCCCATCTTGAACAACGCGCCCAAGATGCTCTATATGTCCGGCGGGCAGTGGGGGTGCCCCATCGTCTTCCGCGGCAACGACGGCGCGGGCGGCCAGCTCGCCTCCACCCACTCCTGGTGCGTTGAGGGTCTGTTCGCCAATGTGCCCGGCCTGAAGATGGCCATCCCCAGCAACCCTTACGACGCCAAGGGCCTGCTGGCCACCGCCATCCGCGACCCCGACCCCGTCTTCTTCCTCGAATCCGAGCGGATGCTTGGCGACAAGGCCCATGTGCCCGAGGAGCAGTACTACATCCCCTTCGGCCGCGCCCGCATCGCCCGTGAGGGCGATAGCGTCACGGTGGTTTCATTCGGTCGCCCGGTCAACTTCTGCCTGGAAGCCGCCGAGAAGCTGGCCGCGGAGGGTATCGAGTGCGAGGTGCTCGACATGCGCACCATCCGCCCGCTCGACATCGACTCGGTCATCCAGAGCGTGAAGAAGACCAACCGCATCGTCGTGGTCGATCAGTCCTGGCCCTTCGGCGGTGTGTCCAGCGAGGTCATCACGCAGATCTGTGAACGCTGCTTCGACTACCTCGACCACCCCCCCGTCCGTGTCAACACCGAGGATGTTCCCACCCCCTACGCCAAGGGGCTGGAGGCGGCGTATTTGCCCAATCCGGCCAAGATTGTTGCTGCGGTGCAATCGGTTGTGAACGCCTGACGGCAAAGCTTCAAATAGCAAAGCGATCCATGGCAAATCAGAGGGGATCAGGTTGGGACGGTTCAACGGCGACTTGCTCGACCGGGTGGAGTCCTATTGCGATCGCATCCTCAACATGGTCACGGAGTTGGAAGGGGCTGGCGTTTCCCGACACATCCTCGATCAACTCATCGGCTGCGGCCCGACGGTCGGAGCCAATCTCTTTGAAGCGGATGAAGCTCTCAGCAGGAAAGACTTTATCAAATGTCTGGCCATCGCAGCGAAGGAACTCAGTGAATGCCGATTCGGGGTGCGACCCGTCGCACGCCGCGGATGGATCGGTAGTCCGGAGCGGTTCCAGGGCTTGCTGGACGAAACGGCCCGGCCGGCGCGCATTTTCGGAACAATCATCACCCGCACAAAGTCAGGTTCGACTCGCAACTGAATCCTGATTTGCCCTTTATCGCTTTGCTGTTTGGAGTTTTCCGATGCCTATCTCAATCACCATGCCGCGACTTTCCGACACCATGGAGCAGGGAACTGTCGTCAAGTGGAATGTCAAGGTTGGGGACAAGGTCTCTACCGGCGACATCCTCGGTGACATCGAGACCGACAAGGCCACCATGGAACTCCAGGCCTTCGACTCCGGCACCGTCGCCGCGTTGGCCGCGCAGGAGGGTCAGCAGGTTTCGGTCGGTTCGGCCATCCTGATTCTCGCCGAGGACGGTGAGTCGGTCGAAGCCGCGGCAAAGTCCGGCGGTGTTGCCACGCAAGCGAAGAAGGGTGAAGGGGGTTCGCCGGCCTCGAGTTCCCCGACCGCGGTCGCAGAACCGCCGGCTTCCGATACCGCTCACGCCACCAACGGCCACGCGGCCCACGCCTCGGGCGACCGTGTGTTCGCTTCCCCGCTGGCCCGCAAGATCGCCGAGGAGCACCGCCTGGACCTCTCCGCCCTGACCGGCAGCGGCCCGTCGGGCCGCATCGTCCGCAAGGATGTCGAGTCGGCCATCGCCTCGGGCACCAAAGCCCCCGCGGCCCAGTCCGGCAAGGCCGCCACCGCGCCGGCCCCTGCTCCCATGGTGCCCGTCGCGGGTTCCGTGCTCGAATCGAAGACCGTCACGCTCAACAACATGCGGGGCGTCATCGCCCGGCGTCTGGTCGAGTCCAAGAGCACCATCCCGCACTACCAGGTCACCGTCTCCGTCCGTCTGGACAGCCTGCTCGGCCTGCGCGAGCAGCTTAATGACCAGCTTGAATCCCAAGGCGTCAAGCTCTCCGTCAATGACTTCCTGGTCCGGGCCTGCGCCCTGGCCATGCACCAGCACCCGTTCATCAACTCGTCCTGGGTGGAAAAGGGCCCCGCTATCCAGCTCCACGGCCAGGTGAACATCGGCGTCGCCGTCGCCCTGCCCGAGGAACGCGGCGGCGGGCTGGTCGTCGCCACCATCCGCAACTCCGATCAGATCGGCCTCCGCCAGATCTCCGCCGAGACCAAGCGTCTGGCGAAGAAGGCCCGCGAGAAGGGCCTGAGCATCGAGGAGATGTCCGACTCGACCTTCACGATCTCCAATCTTGGCATGTTCGGCGTGGACCACTTCACGGCCATCATCAACCCGCCCAACGCCGCCATCCTCGCCGTCGGCCGTTCCATCGAGAAGTCCTTCATCGAGTACGACGAGGACGGCGAGCCGACGCTGGTCGTCGGGCACGAGATGTCCATGACCATGTCCAGCGACCACCGCATCATCGACGGCGCGATGGCCGCCCAGTACCTGACCACCGTCAAGGAACTGCTGGAAAACCCGGCCGCCCTGCTGGTGTAAGCGGGTTCACCCATGCGGCCCCGCGACGACGATCAGGACCGACGCATCATCCACATCGGCCCGGACCAGGATCCGGCCGATTGGTCGGACGACGCGGACGATGACCGCCCCTCGTTCCTGATCGAGGAGGCCCGCGAGCGTCTCCAGAAACGCGAGCGGGTGGATCGGGAGACCTCCGCGCTCACCCGCCGACTGCTCTATGCGTTCTTCGCGGTGGTGATTCTGACGGTGATCTTCCATGTGGTGGTGCCCGCCTTCGGGCTGTATCTGCCGCCGGTGGTCCCGATCATGTGCTATGCCGCCATCCTGGCCGGGAGCGTGCTATCGATCTTCGAGAATGCCCGCTGACCGGTGCCCGGGCTCACCCCCGGGGGGGTGGTCGGCCGATACACCGGGTGTCGTCCGATGCCCCATGAACCGATCCATTCCAAGGCCGAGTTTCTGGTGGTCCTGCTGGGTGGGCTGGCTCTGGCCGCCGCGGCGGGGTACATCAATACCATCGTGGTCTTGCTGGGCACGCTGCCGGCCACGCACCTGACCGGCACGGTGACGCGTCTGAGCGTGGACCTGGGCCACGGCGACCGGGCCGACGCGGTGTTCGTCGCCGGGTTGGCGGGAGCCTTCGTGCTCGGGGCCGCGATCTCGGGTGTCATCATCGGCTCGTCCACGCTCCGCCTCGGGCGTCGCTACGGCATCGCGGTGATGGTGGAGGCCATTCTGATCGCCGGTGCCGCGATGGTCATTCCCTCATCGCTCACGCTGGGCGTGATGGTGGCGGCCAGCGCCGCCGGTCTGCAGAACGCCATGGCATCCTCCTACCGCAACCTGATCGTCCGCACCACCCATGTCACCGGCCTGCTGACCGACCTTGGCTTCATGGCCGGGCAACTCGTCAGCGGTCACAAGATCGCCGGTTGGCGGTTCGCGCTCGTCAGCTCGCTGCTGCTCGCCTTTGTCGGGGGCGGCGTGGCGGGCGTGCTGGCCCACGGCCGGGTCGGCAGCGATGCCCTCTGGATCCCCGCCGCGGGCATGGCGGTGGGAGGGATGGGTTACTTCGTGTGGCGGATCTTCGGTGGCCAGACCCGGCGAGCCGGGTCTCTTGAATGAGTTTGATCGGGTCGGAAGAGTTCGCGCGGGTTGTTCTAAGGGGGGAAGCACAAACAGACCCGGCTCGGCGAGCCGAGCTACCGGATCAGCCTTCCTTGCCCGCCCGGCGCCGCTTCAGCTCCGCGTCAATGAACCCCTGTAAGTGTCCGCGGTCGAGCACATTCAGCGGGCTGTCCTCGAATCCGGTGCGGTGGTCCTTCACCCGATTGTCGTACAGCACATAGCTGCGAATCTGCGCGCCCCAACCGCGCTGCTCGATCTTCCCGCCGGCGGCCTCCATGATCTCGGCCTGGCGTTTTTCCTCTGCCAGTTGTTCCAGCTTGGCCATCAGGATGTTCATCGCCTGCGATTTGTTCTGCAACTGATCGCGGAAGGTCGAAGCCACAATCATGATGCCCGTGGGCTTGTGGACCAGGCGCACGGCCGACGCCACTTTGTTCACATTCTGCCCACCGGGGCCGCTGGACCGGGCGAACACCACGATGTCCAGATCCTTGTCCGGGATGGTGACATCCGTCTCCTCGAACTCGGGGATGACATCGACCGTGGCGAAACTGGTCTGCCGCTTGCCCTGGGCGTTGAACGGGCTGACGCGAGCCAGCCGGTGCGTGCCGCGTTCGCAGGACATCATGCCGAACGCGAAGGGGCCCTCGATGCGCAGCGTGACCGAGTCCAGGCCCACCTCGGAGCCGTGGGACATCTCGATCTCCTCCACCTTGAAGCCCGTGGCCTCAAAGTAGAACAGGTACATCCGCAGCAGCATCTCACACCAGTCGTTGGCCTCGGTGCCGCCGTCGCCCGCGGAGATTTTGAAGAAGCAGGCCCGGTGGTCGTGCTTGCCGCTGAGCAGGCTCTGGGTCTCGATGGAGTCCATCCGCCCTTGCAGGCTGAACAGGGACGCGTCGGCCTCCTGGAGCAGCCCGTCGTCGCCCTCTTCCTTGGCCATCTGGAACGCCAGTTTGGCGTCCTCAAACTCGGCGATGACCTCGGAAAGGGATTGCGTCTGGGCCTTGAGCGTCTTGAGTTCGCCCACGACCTTCTTGGCGGCCTCCGGGCTGTCCCAGAAGCCCTCGCCGCCCATTTTGTCTTCCAGTTCGCTCAGGCGCGATCGTTTGCGATCGTAGTCAAAGAGAGTCACGGATCGTTAAAATCCGCGCCTCGAGATCGTTGATGACATCCTGGTGGGCTTCGAGATGCATGGCTTCTCCGTTCCCGGTCGGTCCGCGTGCCGGGCTAGGCCGGACTGTAGCATCCGACCCGGCCTGAGGCCCGTAGAGTTGCCCGTGAACAGACTCTTGGGCCTCATCCCGGACCTCCTCGCAACGGCCGCCCCGGTGGCCGGCACGCTCCCGCCGGAAGCCCGCCAACGCGGGGCCGCCCTGCTGATGCTGGTCATCCTGCTCGGTGTGGTGCTGCTGGGCTGTGCCGGGTTGCTGGCGTTCATGGGTTCCCGCCGCCGCCGACTCCGTGCCTTGCAACGCAAGAACCCGCCCGCGGTTGTCACCCCGGACCCCTGGACCGAATCGGCCAACCGTCTGCGAACCGATGATGACCCGACGGATGTCGATTAGGGCTGGTCGGGACTCTGGTCGGGCACGGTCGCCAGCCCCCGGATCCATCCGGATGCCCGTGGGTGCCCCAGCTCCTCCGCGCGGCGTGCCCAACGGACCGCTTCCGCCCGCTCGCCGGTGCGTTCGAGCCACTGGGCGGCCTCGAAGGCCAGTTCGGGGTTGGTGGGTTGCCGCGCCGCCGCGTCGAGATACCGCGATGCCGCCTCTCCCGGACGCCCCAGAAACCCGTAGCACTCGGCCAGCAACGCCAGTGTTCCCGGCATGTCCAGCTCCTGCTGGGGCAGCATGTGCAGCAGATCCAGCGCCTTCTCGGTGTCACCCTCCCGCTTGCGGATCCGTGCCTCCATCAGCACCCACGCGGGCTCCGCGGGCTGGAGCTGGCGTGCCTTGACGATCTGCTGGCCCGCGATGCCCAGCTTGTTCTCCGACAGCGCGATCTGCGCCAACATGCCGTAGACCTGGGCCCGGTCCGGCGCGAGCCGCGAAGCGATCGCCAGCGATGCCTTGGCTTCCTGCGTCTCGTTCAGTTTCAACTGCACCGAAGCCAGATACATCGGGTAGTCCGGGTCGTTCGGGTTCAGACGCATGGCGTTGGCGTAGTGGGCCGCGGCCAGGTGAGGACGGTTGGTCATGTTCGCCAGCGTGCCCGCGGTGAACTCCACGGGCGCTGGCACCTGCCCGATCTCGATCGCCGCCAGGGCCTGGTCGTACGCCTCCGACCAACGCCGTCCGGCCATCAGCAGGTCCACAAAGGCCAGACGCAGATCCTGATCGGCGGGGTACTGGCGGACCGCGCCGGACAGGACCGACTCGGCCGCGGAGGGCTGGTTCTCGTCGCGCAGGCGTTTGACCGTGGCCAGCACCGCCTCGATGGTCTCCATGCTCGCCACGCCCGGCCCGGTCGGGGTGGTCGCCAGAGGCGCGGCACCGGGCTGGACCACGCGGTAGAGCGTCCACCCGGCGAACCCCGCCCCGATCAGGGCGGCGATGCCCAGCACGATGCCCCCGGCCCGTCCCAACCCCGCGGCACGACGCCCGATCCCGCCTCTCGTGTTCATCTGTCCGGTCATATCGGACATTATCGGCCACCTACACTCGGATCTGAGCCGCGAACACCCCCTTTCGCCCCTTTCTCCGCGGCCGCCCGGGACACGCCATGACCACCACCCCCGCTTCAGACCAGGCTCCGCAAGCTTCCACCCCTCCCCCCCTCGCCAAGGCTTACACCCCCTCCGAGACCGAGCCGCGGGTCTGGCAGCAGTGGATCGATGCCAACGCCTTCCACGCCGACCCGGACCGGGCGCTTCATGGTGAGGCCAAGCCCTATGCCATCCTGATCCCCCCGCCGAATGTCACCGCGGCCCTGCACCTGGGCCATGCGTTGAACAACACCATCCAGGACATCCTGACCCGTGCCCACCGGATGAAGGGGTACGAGGCCCTGTGGATGCCCGGCACCGACCACGCCGGCATCGCCACCCAGACGATGGTGGACAAACGCCTCAAGCAAGAGGGCAAGCCCGCCCTCGCCGAGCACCGGAAGATGGAGGCTGAGGGCCAGGGCGGACGCGACAAGTTCATCGCCGAGGTTCAGGCCTTCAAGGACGAGTACGAGCAGCGCATCACCGAGCAGTTACAGGCGATGGGCTGCTCCTGCGATTGGGAGCGTCAGCGGTTCACCATGGACTCCGTCTGCGCGCGGGCCGTGCGCGAGGCCTTCTTCCGCCTGTTCAAGGACGGCCTGATCGAGCGCGGCAAGCGCCTCGTTAACTGGGACCCCGTCACCCAGACGGCCCTGGCCGACGACGAGGTGGAGATGGAGGAGGTGGACGGCGCGTTCTACGACCTGCGCTACCCGTTGGTCCATCCCGGCTCGCCGACCGACAACAGCCCGGTCACCTGGGGCGAGCTGGCCGCGCGGGGATACCCAGGCGCGGGCGACCATCCCGAGGACGAGCAGGCCTGGGTCACGGTCGCCACCACCCGTCCCGAGACCTACCTGGGCGATGTGGCCGTGGCCATGAACCCGAAAGACCCGCGTGCGGCCTCGCTGCGCGGGCTGTGCTGCCGCCTGCCGATCGTGGGTCGCATCATCCCGATCATCGAGGACGAGTATGTGGTCCTGCCCGTCGCGTTCGGCGGGCCGGAGGACGACGCGAAGGCGCAGATGTCCACGGGCTTCCTGAAGGTCACGCCCGCGCACGATTCCAACGACTACGAACTCGGGCGCCGCCACGAGGCGGTCATCGTCGAGAAGTGCTCGGCCGGGACCACCCTCATCAATGTCATGGCCCCCGATGCGTCGATCTCCGACAAGCACGGCTGGACCGATGTGGGTGATGCCCAGCTCTTCATCGGCCTGAGCCGCGAGGATGCCCGCAAGCGCGTGGTCGCCGAGTTCAAGGCCCGCAGCGTGGCCGAGGGACAGGAAGGCTCGCTGCTGGAGCGTGTCCGCCCGCACAAGCACTCTGTGGGGCATTCGTACCGCAGCCACGCGGTGATCGAGCCGTACCTGAGCGACCAGTGGTACTGTCGCGTGACCGACGACCGGCTGCGGGGGAATGCGCAGCGGGCGATGAAGCTCGACCAGCGCACCGACGCCTCGCTGGCCGAATGGCCCGAGTCCATCCCCGTCACCAGCCGCGGCGACGCGTCCATGACCTTTCACCCCGCCCGCTACGCCAAGAACTACGAGTTCTGGCACGATAACCTGCGGGACTGGTGCATTAGCCGGCAGTTGTGGTGGGGGCATCGGATCCCGGTGTGGCACAAGCGGGTTCGTTTGGATGAGCAGAACTGGCTTGAGGCGCTCGCGGGCCGAACTGGGCTTGATGACATCATCAACGGAACCTGGAAGACCGCGGCCACATGGTTCATGCGTGCAGGCGACGGCATCGCCGTCGATCCCAAGCGGGAACTCATGCCGGTCACGGCGGACACGGCGGGCGAGTACGACATCTTCATCTGTGCTCTGGGAGATGAGGAGATGCGTGGCTTTGAGGATGTGGGTTTCCAGCGCGACCCAGATGTCCTCGACACATGGTTCTCCAGCGCGCTCTGGCCACTGTCCACGATGGGCTGGCCGGATGCCGACGCCGCGGCGAAGGACACGGGGATCGAGGACTTTACCAAACTCCTCGCGGCCTTCAACCCCACCTCCGTCCTGACCACCGCCCGCGAGATCATCACGCTGTGGGTGTCCCGCATGGCGATGTTCAACCGTTATCTCCTTGCCGATCAGAACCCCGGCCCCGCGCCGTTCAAGGATGTCTTCATCCACGCCATGATCCAGGACGGCGAGGGGCGCAAGATGTCCAAGAGCCTCGGCAACGGGGTGGACCCGTTGGACATCATCGAATCCCACGGTGCCGATGCCATGCGGTTCACGCTCTGCCAGATGACCACGCAGACGCAGGATGTCCGCATGCCGGTGGAGAAGGACCCCAAGACCGGCAAGAACACCAGCCCCAAGTTCGACATCGGGCGCAACCTGTGCAACAAGTTGTGGAACGCCGCCCGTTTCGCGCTGACCATGCTGGAGCGTCACCCGGTGCAAGGGTCGGGATCAGGGGCCTTCCCGATCGACCCCCAGCAACTCTCGCTGGCCGACCGCTGGATGCTCAGCCGCCTCACCGCGGCCACCGCGGCGATCGACAACGCCGTGCGCAACTACCAGTTCAAGGACTTCGCCGATGCCCTCTACGACCTGCTGTGGCGTGATTTCTGCGACTGGTACCTGGAGTCGATCAAGCCCACGCTCGCCACGGATCCCAACCAGCCCGCCGTGCTGCGTCTGGTGCTCGACGCGATCCTCCGCCTGATGCACCCCGTCACCCCGTTCATCACCGAGGCCCTGCACGAGCGGGTCTCCGCCCTGCCGATCAAGCCGATCGAGGGCTTCGCATTCGCCGAGACAAAGTCCACCGCCACGCTCTGTCAGTCCGGCTGGCCCGAGCCGGACGGCACGCTCCGCGACGAGGTGGCCGAGACCGCCTTCGGGCGCGTGCAGGCCCTGGTCACGGCCATCCGCGAGGTCCGCGCCTCCAAGCAGGTCCCGCCCAAGCGTCAGATCATCCTGCACGCCAGCGAGGATCTCGCCCGGGACATCACCCGCTGGTCGCCGCTGGTCGAGACGCTGGCGGGCGTGTCAAAGGTGACGGCCGAGGCCGCCCCGGCGAACTCCGCGGCCATCGCCTTCGAAGGGGCCGAGCACCGGCTTAGCGACCTGACCGACGCGGTGGACACCGGCGCGGAGAAGGAACGCCTGATGACCGAACTGGGCGCGATCGAGAAGTCGATCAACGCCCTCGAAGGCCGCCTGGCCAACCCCGGCTATGCCGAGCGTGCTCCGGCACACCTCGTGCAGCAGACGCGGGACGAACTCGCGGGCAAGCAACGGGATGCCGCGGCCATCCGCAAGGCGATCGGGGATCTGGGTTGATCGTTCAGGCCCGCTGGGCTTGCCTCCTCGCGTGCGCCCTCATGCTGGCCTGCGGCTCACAGGGCACGCGCACCAGCTCGGACCGGGCATCCGTCGGAGCCGCTCCAGCGGGCGCGGACCCGGTGCGTTTCGTGGCCAGCCGCCGCCCCTGGACCTTCCAGGGCAACGACGGTTGGATCCTCGTGACGCCCTCGGTGGAACTGCACACCACGCTGCGCGACCGACGGATGCTGCACCGCCTGCCGCCATTCCTGGAACTGGCCCACGCCCACCGCTTGAACGCCATCACACCATTGATCCGTCAGGAGGAGCCGCTCCAGACCTTCGTGCTGGCCTCGCGTCTGGAGTGGGACAGCCTGACGCGGTCGCTGCTCAAGGACAACGCGCGGGCCTACCTGCGGATCGAGCGGGGCGGGTACTCGGTCAACGGCATGGGCATCTTCTACGACCTTGGCCCGCGCGACACCTTCGTGATGGCCGCCCACGAGGGTTGGCACCAGTTCATCCAGACCGCATTCACGGACCCCCTGCCGGTGTGGCTGGACGAGGGCATCGCGTGCTACTTCGAGGGTTTTCGGTGGCGAGAGGACGAGCCGGACACGCCCGAGTTTCTACCCTGGCTGAACCAGCAACGGTTCGACCAGTTGCGCACTGCCGCCGCGAACCGGACGCTGCTCAGGCTGGACGAGCTGGTGCTCAACCGCCCGCAGGATCTGCTCGACACCGACCGCGGTGGTGCGGCCGCATTGAACTACTACGCCCAGTGCTGGGCCTTCGTGCATTTCCTGATGGAGTCCGACGGTGGGCGTCGGCGTCCGGGGCTGGAACGCTTGCTCCGTGATGCGCAGACCGGGCGTTTCGTCGCGGCGGTGGGGGAGGCCGCGAGTGAACGAGAGGCCGGGGTGCTGCGCACCCGGCGCACCGGGGCGGGCGCGCTGGCGGCCTACTGGCCCGATGAATCGCTGGAATCGATGGACCGCGCATACCAGGCGTTCGTGCTGCGCATCGTTCGCACCGGCGGCCGGGACCGGGCGCTCATGGGGCGCTCGCCCATCCCGGATTGAGCGATCAGACCATCGTGCCACGCACGGACTCGACCGCGCCCGTGAACATCGCCAGCCCCGGGGTCTTGCCGCTGCGTGTTTCCATGCCCAGCCGGGTCCAGAACGGGTGACGGTTCCAGTCGAGGTAGCGCTCGGGGTGGGGCATCAGGCCGAAGATGCGTCCGGATGCATCGCAGATGCCCGCGACATCGCCCATCGAGCCGTTGGGGTTGTCGAGGTAGCGCAGCGCGATCTGGCCGTTGGATTCCAGATCGGTCAGCGTGGTGTGATCCCGGGCGACGAAGCGTCCCTCGCCGTGGGCGATGGGCAGGATCATGGTCTCATCGCTTGAGATCCCGTGCAGGCCGCGCGTCCAGACGCAGGGAGAGGATGTGTCCGCGACCACGCGCACCCAGCCATCCTTGAACCGGGGGGGGAAGTTGTCCGCCAGGGCCACCCGGGCCTCCGGCGCGGCATCGCTCGGCCATGCTTCGCCCGCCATCGGGCCGGGCAGCAGGCCCACCTGCACCAGCACCTGGAACCCGTTGCACACGCCGATCATGGCCGCCCCGCGCTCGGCCGCCCGGCGCAGCGGCTGATACAGCCGCTCACGGATCTGCATGGCCAGGATCCGCCCGGAGGCGATGTCATCGCCGTAGGAGAAGCCGCCGGGGAAGCCGATCAGGTCGTAGTCGTCGATCCGCTCCGGCTCGGTGATCAGGGCTCGGACATGCACCAGATCCGCCCGGGCCCCGGCACGCTCGAAGGCACGGCACAGTTCCGCGTCACAGTTGGTCCCGGCCGTGCGGACGACCAGGGCGCGGGGCGCGGAGTGCGAGGAGGCCGAGGAGGGAGTTGGGGAGGAGGGGGCAGAGGGGGGAGAGGGGGGGGTGTCTGACATGTCCGGATCGTACGCAGCGGGGGGTATGATCCGGCGCGCCGCACACGCTCCCCCATCGCCCATCCCTCAATCCATGCGGCCGGGAAGGATCTCTATGCCCGCTGTCTATCCCTTCAAGGCCGTTCAATACCGCCAGGGTTCCGGTGATGTCTCCGATCTGGTGGCTCCCCCGTACGATGTGCTCGACGCGGCGGCCAAGGCTGACCTGCTGGCCAAGAACCCCGCCAACATCGTGGGCATGGACCTGCCCTGCGTGCCTGCCAGCCGCCTGGGCCCTCAGGAGGCGTACGACGGCGCGGCCAAGTCCTACCAGAACCTGCTGGCCCAGGGCACGCTGACCGGTCGGGACCGCCCCGCCATGTTCGCGTACCGTCAGACATACTCGTTCGGGGGCAAGTCTCTGCAACGCTGCGGCATGGCCTGCACACTCGACACGGTTTCCTTCGGCCCGCGTGCGGGTGGCGGCATCCTGCCCCACGAGCAGACCTTCGGCGGTCCCAAGGAGGATCGGTTGGCCCTGATGCGGGCCACCCGTTGTCAGTTGTCGCCCATCTTCGGGCTGTATCCGGACGAGAGCGGAGCGGGTGCGGAGATTGTCCGCCGGATTGCCGCCGGGCGTGCCCCGGACATGACGGCCGATCTGGGCGACGGCGTGACCCAGGAGGTCTGGACCGTGGACGACCCGGCCGATATCGCCGACTTTCAGCGGGCGTTGGAAGGCCAGGACACCTTCATCGCCGACGGCCACCACCGGTACAACACCGCGCTGAACTACCTGGCGGAGCTGAACCAGCGCGGCGAGTTGCCGATGGATCATCCGGCACGCCGCACCATGTTCATCCTGGTCTCGATGGACGATCCCGGGCTGGCCATCGGCCCCACGCATCGCGTGCTGGGTGGGATGGAGAAGTACACCATCGAAGCCTTCATCGAGGCCGCGGCTGGCATCCTGCATGTCGAGCCGATCGACAACGATCCGCACCGCGTCGAAGACCAGCTCGGACGCCTGGCCGACCGTGAGCAAACCAATGTGTTCGGTCTGTACGACTACGCCACGGGTCTGTGCCACGCGGGCTGGCCCGCGCTGCCGGACCCGTTGGAAGACAGGTTCCCCGACAAGCCGGAGGCCTGGCGCAAGCTGGATGTGGCCCTGGTCCAGCACCTGATCGTCGAGGAGATCTGCCAGCCGGAACTCAATGACGGTAAGCCGGTCAAGTGGGCCTTCCCCCACACCATCGACGAGATGCTGGCCATCGGGCGCGGCGACATGACGAGCAGTTCGGTGGACGGTTCTGGCAAGGCACAGCTCGCGGTGATCGTGCGTCCGACGCCGCTGGAGGCGGTGCGGGACATCAGCCGTGCGAACGAGCTGATGCCGCAGAAATCGACCTTCTTCTACCCCAAGCTGGTGACGGGGCTGTTTCTCAATCCGCTGGGGTGAGGCGGGTCGCGTTGGGTTTCGGGTGTGTCATTCAGGTCACGCCCGCGATGAGTCCTCGAATCGTGGCGTTCTTCTTCGCTTCCCTCAGTCGCCCATACGGATTCCACTGAACTTCCGGGTGTGGGCGGACCGACAAGTCGCGACGGTCAGGGAGCGGCCGAGCGACGCACAGGCCCTTCGCGGCTTGCGAACAACGGCGAGCAGGAAGTGCTCTTGCTCTTGCTCTTGCGATTGCGGCTGGTCTCGGCCCAGCGACCGACGAAATCCGCACGGAAATCAACCGGGAGCGGTCTCCGTCAGGATGCTCCACTCGCTCACGCAACCGCGGCCGCTCCCTTGCAGTCGCGGCTTGTAGACCCGAGGCCACGCCCGATTCTCAAGTGGAATCTGTATCACGGCTTGTCGATCGCGTCACATGCCGGCCATTTCCTCGGCCGGGATGTCGGCGTTGGAGAACACCTTCTGGACATCATCGTTGTCCTCGAGGGTTTCGATCAGGGTCATGAGTTTGCGGGCGTCGTCGCCCTTGACCACGACGGTGGTCTCCGGGATGCGGGCGATCTCGGCCTCGAGGATCTCGATGCCGGACTTCTCCAAGGCATCCTTGACCTGCTGGAACGCCAGCGGCTCGGTCAGCACGGTCCACACGCCGGGCTCGTCCTCGGTCGCGCCCTCGGGGGGCTGCACATCGTCGGCCCCGGCGTCGAGGGCGGCCTCCATCACGCGGTCCTCGGCGTACTTGGACGCATCGAGGACGATGCGGCCCTTGGTCTGGAACATGAACGCGACAGAGCCCGAGGTGCCCAGGTTGCCGCCGAGCTTGTTGAAGATCGAGCGGACCTCGTTGACGGTGCGGGTGTTGTTGTCGGTCAGGCCCTCGACGATCATGGCGGTCGAGCCGGGGCCGTAGCCCTCGAAGACGACTGGTCTGAAGTCCTCGCCGCCGAGGTTGCCCGCGCCCTTGTCGATGGCGCGCTGGATGGTGTCCTTGGGCATGTTGGCGTACTTGGCCTCGTCCACCGCGTAACGAAGGGCCAGATTGGTGTCAAGATCTCCACCGCCGGCCCGGGCGGCGACCATGATCGCCTTCGAGCACTTCGACCAGATCTTGCCCCGCTTCTTGTCCTGGGCGGCCTTGCGGTGCTTGATGTTCGCCCATTTGCTGTGTCCGGCCATCAGGGTTGCTCCGGGTGGTGTCTTCGAACGGATGCCGAAGGGTGGGGGGGTGGGGGGGTGGGGGGAAAGGTGGGGGGGGATTGTTGGATGCTGGGGGACCTGGGTCATCCTTCGGGGGCTGGGGAGGGTGGAGGGTCACCTAGGGTGGGGCCAAGAGTGGCATCCAGAGCGGGGCTCGGGGCGATGGGGGGTGGATTGCCGTTCTGTGCATCGCTGAGGCGTTGGCGAACGGCAGCGAGTTGCTGGTTCACGCGGTCCACGGCGCGGCCACCCGCCGTCAGACGCTTGGCCTGCTCACGCAGCAGACGCTCCGCCTTGGACCATGCCGCGACCGCCTCCTCCTGGCGTTCGGCCCGCCAGAGTGCGTCGCCCAGATGCTCGAACAGGGTGGCGTTCTCCGCTCCGCCCTCCAGCGTCGTGGCCCGTTCCAGCAGGCTGACGGCACCTTGGCGGGTGACGGTCCCGTGCTCATTGGTTTCATCCAGCAGAACGCCGGTTATGTAGCGGAGCCAGCCGATGGAATCCGCCACGCTGGATTCATCAGGGAGCAACTGGTAAGCACGGACCAGCAGCCGCTCGGCCTCGTCGAGCGACTCGCCACGCTCGGCCAGCGAGTATCCATAGTCATTCGCTGCCCACGCATGGTTCGGGTCGTGGGCGAGGGCGAGCCGGTACATCTCGCTCGCGACCTCGTCCCGATCGAAGACGGTCGCGATCAGGGCGGTGGCGTAGGCGATGTCGGCGCGGTCGCGGGCGGGGGTCCGTGCGCTGGCCATCGGGCCGGGGGCGGGCGCGAAACGCTCGTTGAGCACCAGGGCGGCATCGGCGGTGTGGCCGAGTCGGTCGAGGCGTTCGATCATGCTGCGCGTGTCGGCGACCGTTCCGAGCCCACCGACGACGCGGGCCCATTCGGCGAACTCATCCTCCCACACCCCATCGGCCGTGATGGCCAGTTCGGTCAGCAGCGTCAACGCGTCGGTCCCACGGTCCGCGCCGATCAGGGTCTGGACCGCGATGAGGCCCGACCCGGGCCCGAGCACTTCCTGCTCGACGAACGCGCGGATCTGGTCGGCATCGCCGGAACGGGCGAGCAGAAGGAGGCGTCCGCGGACAAGTTCCTCGGGCATCGGCACGCCCGCGCCGGCGGCATCGTCGAGGGTTGCGAGCAGGCCGGCCATGGCATCGGTCCCTTCCGCCCCGCGGATGAGCCCGAAGGCGATGCGGTACCAGCGTGCGAGCTGCGGCTCGCTAAGGCGACCGCCGGGCGGGACGGCCGCGCGGAATGCTTCGAGCGCGACGGGCCAGCGATGCCCGGCGAGGGCGATCTCGGCCCATTCGATGGAGCCGTTGATCCCGTGCGGGCCTTCAAGCCGGGTCAGGGCGCGGGTCAGGGCCTCATCCCCGCGGTTGAGGTGGCGGGCCAGGATTCCCTCCGCGTTGCGGGCGAGTTCCGGGTGGCCGATGCGTGTGGCCGCGTTATCAAGGAGTTCAAAGGCGGTCTCAAAGTCCTGACCGATCAGCAGCACCTGCGAGGAAGCCAGCACCACCGGCACGGATCCCGGGGCCTCCGCCGTGCGTCGGGTGAGCCAGTCATGGATCATCCGCCCGGTGTCGGGATCCTTCCGATCGGCGGCCGCCTGCGCCGCCTGGGCGAGAAGCTGGATGCCCAGATCACGCGCGTGGTCGCGCTCGTTGGTCACGATGATGAGTTCAACGGCCTCACGCAGCATTCCCTGGCTTGCCATCTCGCGGGCTCGCAGCATCGCGAAGAGCGCGCTGCGGGGTCGCGTTTCGGAGATGGCGCGTGCCAGGGCTGTTGCCGCCTCCTGATTCGCCTCGGGCGAGTCCCCGGTGCGCAGGGCGATGCGTCGTTCCCAGATGCGTTCGTCGAAGCGGTCCGACTCGCTGGCGCGATCAAGCCGGGCGATGGCCGGCCCGAACTCGCCCGAGAGCAGGGCGCATTCCGCCGCGATCAGCAGATCGTCCGGGGTGGCGGCGGGGTCCGTGTCGATCGCGGCGACCAGGGTGTCGAGTTCATCCAACCGCTGGCAGGCCAGGAGCGCCCCGAGGAGGTCAGCCCGGCGGGTGTGGTCGGCGGCGGCGGTCAACCGGGCCGCCGACAGCCAGGCATCTGCTGTCTTCCATCGCCCGGCCATCCCTGCGAGTTCCGCGCCGAGAATGGCATCCACCGTGCCGATGGGTCCGGCATCGATCACGCCCACCGCCAGATCGGCACGGTCCAGTTCCGCGGCCATTCCCAGCCCGAGCTGGCGTTGTCCGGGATCGTCCGAGGCGATCAGCACGCGGGCCTCTTCGATCGGCCTTTCCATCAGCCGAGCCAGCGCGTGCGCCCAGTGTCGGGCGGACCCCGGATCATTGCCCACCCATTCCGAGGCGAGGCGCACGCGTTGTTCCGGGCGCACTCTGGCCAGGGCATCGCCAGCCAGCAGCGGAGTGCGGGCCAGAGCGGGATCGGTCCCCAGCATGCGGATCGATTCATTCGGGTCGGATAGCCCGCGCACAAGCGTGTGCAGGGCCTGACGCTTGGCCGAGATCGCGCGGGCGGGATCCGAAGCCAGGGCGAGCATGGCATCCGCCAGGGCCCGACCGGTGCGTTCCTCTCGCGTCAGGCCGCGGAGCCAGACCGCCTCTTCCGGGCCGAGATCGCCGAGCCACCGATCGGCGTGCTCGATCATTTCCAGACAGGCGGTGGCCGGACGCCCGGCGGCCACCAGGGCAGCGAGGTGGCGTTGGGTCAGTTGGATCGGTCTCCGAGCCAGGCCCGAACCGGCGCGGTCGTAGGCGTCGGCAGCGCGGGCGGGCTGGCCCAGCGACATCCACGCATTGCCGAGTCGGAAGCCCATTTCCGCGCGTCCCGCACGCACGCGGATCATTTCCATCGCTTCGCCGGGTTGTGCCGGTGTTGATTCGAGCGCCGCCAGCGTGGTTTCAATCACCTGCGTCCCGGCGAACAGGTCGCCGCGTTCGAGCAGGCCCACGCCCAGCATGGAGCCAGCGACGAGGCGTTCGGCTGAGGCGGGTTCTTCCGCGCCCAGACGCCACGCCGCGGCGGACCATCGCACGACCCCGTCCTGGTCCCCGCGCGAGCCTGCTTCCGACGCCAGTGTGAGCATGATGCGCGGGTTGGTCGAGCCGAGTTCGGCTGCCATGGTCAGCGCATCGGCCGCACCGAAGCGGTCGCCCGCCGCCAGACGGGCCTCCCCGAGTTCCTGCCAGAGCTTGGCGGAGCCGGGATCGAGTTCGACGGCCTCTTCCATCAGCAGTTGGGCCGTTTCCGTTTCGCCGTCCATGCGGGCCGCGTGGGCGCGGACATACGCCTTGGCCGCCCGTTCGGCATCCTCCGGGGTGGGGGGCTCGATCTCCGATAGGGGCGGTTCGATGCGGAACTCGGCGAGCAGATCATCCAGCGGGCGCGTGGCGCGGCGGAACTCCGCCGAGCCCGACGGCAGCGCGTTTGGCAGTCCCGGATCGATCGCCCGCGCGGTTTCCATCTGGCGTGGATCGTAGAGCAGCACCCCGACCGCCTCGATCTCGGCCAAGGCTTCCAGCCTGCGGCGTGGTTCCTCGATTGACGCGGCCGCACGGACGGAGGAGGGTGTGCGCTCCGCTGGCGCGGTCGAGCACGACGCCAGAGGCCAGGAGAGACCACAGACGGCGAGCAAAAACAGGGGGCGGATGTTCATGCGTCCTTCCCGTCACCGTTCTCGCCCGACGGGGGCGTTTCTTGAGGGGTGGTGGTGGGGGGTGGGGAGGAGCCGGCGGCGGCTTTGCCAGCACCCTTGCGGGCACCTCCCTTGGATTGGCTGGTGGTGGGCAGATCGCAGGCTTCGGCCTCAAGCAGCGTGTACACCCGCAGCGAGTCGGCGGCACGCACGGCCCGTTCCAACTTCGAGCCAAGGTCGGGGTGGTTCGCGTCCGTCGCATGGATCAGCCCGGCATTGACCAGCACGCGGCCGATGCGGGAATCCGCTGGGAAAGCGTGCCCCCCCAGCGAGATCAGCACGACGCGTGCGGCGACGAACTGGGGCAGTCCCGGCACCGCGTCAAGATACTGGCGGGCCTCACGCTTCGGCAGGGCGTTCAGATGGGCCAGGGTCAGCCCGTGCTCGCGCAGGAAGATGGCATTGAGCGCGGTCAGAAGCCGGTCCACGCGCTCCGGGCGTCGGGGGCAGTCGCGGGGCAGCATCGCGGCGACCTCTTCCGTGGAGCAGACCCGCAGCTCGTTGAAGTCCACTACCTCCGCGCGGATGGCCTCAAGGCACCGCGCGGCCAGATCGTGCGATCCCTCCCAGAGCAGGATCGAGTAGATGAGCTGGTACACCAGCGGGTCCGCGCTCAACGGCGCGCGGTCCAAAGAAGGATCCGTGGCGGCAGCGGAGGGCAGTGGGGAGCGGCGGGACTCGATGGCCCCGGCCAGTGCCAGGATGGGTTCGGTCAGGGCCTCCGCGTTCACGCCTGCTCTCCCGCATCGGGCTGTTCCGGTCGCTCGGGATTGGAATCCTGCGCGGCCTCCTTCTCCATGCGATCCTTGGCGAGCAGGGCGATCACCTCGTTCTGTGCCTTGAGACCCTCGTCATAGATGAACTCAAGGCTGGGCATCTCCTTGAGGTGGATGCCCTCCATGACATCTCGCCGGATCCGGGCAGTCGCGGCCCGCAGGCCGTGCATGGTGAGCTGGGCGTGCTCGTTGGGCATCACGGAGATGAACGCCTTGGCACGCTTCAGATCCGCGGAAAGCTCGAGCCGGGTGACGGTGACCAGCCCGCGGACGCGGGGGTCTGAGAGACCCCTGGCCATGCGGGCCTGCAGTGACCGGAGGAGGAGTGATTCGAGCTGAAGTTTTCTGCGTTCACCTGTCAAGCATCATCCTCGCTGTCCTGTTGGTCTTCTTCCATGGCGTGCGTGAGCATCTCGGCGGCCAGGTCGGCTTCGGCCGCCTCACTGAACGCGCCCCCGGCCAGCTCGCCGGTCCAACCGCGGAGCATCTCCCGCTGGCACGCGACGAGGGTGGCCTCTTCATGGTGGGCCAGTTTGCTCTGGACGGTGTCCAGGGTGGCGCCCACCTGCGCGCCGGAACTGCCCGCCGCGGCGATGCCGAGGACGAGCGTGTTGTGGATCTCCTGGGCCTCCACCTCGGCCACGGAGACCTGGTGCTCGCGGTGGAGCCGGTCCTTGAGCGACCGGGCCACGCGACGCTTGTCCTTGAGGGACCGCGCCCAATCGATCCGCAGCTCAGCCTGGAGCACGCCGACGATCATGACCAGTTCACCTCATACCCTCGCCGACGCATCAGAGCGTGCGCTTCACCTCGACCTGCTTGTAGCACTCGATCACATCGCCTTCCTTGATGTCGTCGTAGCCGGCGATCTTCATGCCGCACTCGGTGCCGGCCCGCACTTCCTTGGCATCGTCCTTGACGCGCTTGAGCTGCTCGAGGCGGCGGTTGTTCTCGACCACCACGCCGTCGCGGGTGACGCGGACCAGCGCGTCGCGCTGGACGACGCCGTCCGTGACATAGCAGCCGGCGATCATGCCGACGCGCGTGACCTTGAACACCTTGCGGACCTCGGCGTGGCCCAGGACTTCCTGACGCATCTCGGGGGCCAGCAGGCCCTCGGCCGCCTTCTTCAGGTCGTCCACGATGTCGTAGATGACCTGATAGTTGCGGATCTCCACGCCCTTGGTCTCGGCCAGCGAGCGTCCCTTGGCGTTGGCGATGACATTGAAGCCGATGATGAGGCCGCGGGAGGCGTTGGCCAGCAGGATGTCCGACTCGGTGATCCCGCCGACGGCGGCGTGGATGACGCGGACCTTGACCTCGGTGGATTCCAGGCCCACCTTCTCGATCTCGTTCTTGAGCACATCCACCGAGCCCTGGACATCGGCCTTGAGGACGACCAGGATCTCCTTGACGGAGGCCTCGGCCATCTGGCTGAACATGCGGTCGAGCGTGGGCGCGGGCTGGGCGAGTTGCTCGTGCCGCTCGCGATCGCGACGCTGCTCGGCGGCCTTCTCCGCCTCCTTCAGCGAGGAGACGCAGTAGAACTTGTCGCCCGCGTCCGGCAGCTCGTTGATGCCTGAGATCTGCACCGGCATCGGGGGGTAGGCCTCCTTGAGCTTGGCGCCGCGGTCGTTGGTGATGTCGCGGACGCGTCCGAAGGCGCGGCCGAGCACGATGAAGTCGCCCACCTTCAGGCGGCCGTCCTGCACCAGAATGTTGGCCACATTGCCGCGGCCTTCCTCCGGCCGCGCCTCGATGACCGAGCCGCGGGCGGGGCCGTCGAAGTCGGCCCTGAGTTCGAGCACCTGGCTCTGGAGGTCGAGGATCTCCAGAAGATCCTGGATGCCAGTGCCCTTGAGGGCGCTGACGCGGACGACTTCGGTATCGCCGCCCCATTCGACGGGGTTGAGGCCCTGCTCGGCGAGCTGGCCGAGGATCTTGGTGATGTTGTTCTCGGTGGCCTCGGGCTTGTCGATCTTGTTGAGCGCCACGATGAGCGGCACACCGGCCGCCTTTGCGTGGCTGATCGATTCCTTCGTCTGCGGCATGACGCCGTCGTCGGCGGCGACCACCAGCACCACGATGTCCGTCACCTGAGCGCCGCGGGAGCGCATTGCGGTGAACGCCTCGTGGCCGGGGGTATCGATGAAGACGACCTGCTTCTCGTCCGACCCGAGCTTGACCGGCACGCGGAACGCGCTGGTGGCCTGGGTGATGCCGCCGGCCTCTCCCGCCGCCACATTCGCGTTGCGGATGCGGTCGAGCAGGCTGGTCTTGCCGTGGTCCACATGGCCGAGGATGGTGACGACCGGTCCGCGCGGGCGGTCATCCTTGCGTTCACGGTCCACGAACTGGGCGGCCACCTGCTGCTCGGCGGTCTTCGCCTCGGTCACATCGAGCTCGATGTTCCAGTCGATCATGATCTCCTGGGCCTTGTCGATCTCGATGCCGGAGTTGATGGTGGCCATCACGCCCTGCATGAAGAGCTTCTTGACGATGTCCGCCGCCTTGACGCCGGTGGCCGCCGAGAGATCCTTGATGGTGAACGGCGCGGCGATCTGGACCTTGCCGCCGATGGCGGCGGGGGTGGCCGCCTGCATGCCCTTGACGCCGCTGCGGAGCTGCTGGCGGCGTTGCTTGAGGTAGCCGCCGGAGCGCTGCAGGCGTGCCTCGCGTTCCGCCAGATCCGCCTCCGACCAGCCGGTGCCCTCACCGGGGCCCTCATTGTCGCGTTTACGGTCCGAGCCACGGCGGCGCGAGTTCGCACCGCCACCACCCGGGCCTGCGCCGCCGCCGCCACCACCACCACCGCTCCCACGGGCGGGGCGGCCTTCGAACGGCATCTCACCAGGGCCAGCCGGACCGCGAGGGCCTCCCCCCGGTCCCCCGGGTCCACCGGGGCGGGGTCCGCGCGGGCGCGGGGGCTCCAGACGCTCCGGGGCTTCGACGCGGACGACCTTGGGGCCGGAGAGCTTGATCTTCTCTTTCTGTGCAAGCTGGGGGCCGGCGGGGCTCACCACCGTCGGACGCTGCGGCACATTCATCACCGGCGGGCGGTCGGGGGCACGCGGCGGCGGGGGGGGGGGCGGACGGACCGGCATGCGGGGCTGATCCCCATCGTCCCGACCGGGCCGACGCGGCGGCTCGGGCGGCTGAACGCGGGTCGGTGTTTCCTGAACCGGTGGCCGGCTGTTCAGGCCGGCGGGCATGCGGGACTGCGGCGAACGGACCGCCGGTGTCGGCTCTGTGGTTGTTGAAGCGCCCGTGGGTGCTGGGGTCGTAGTGGGGGAAGGGGGGGCGGAGGGGGTGGGGGGGGCGGGGGGTGTGGTGGATGCAGGGGAGGCGGGCGTGATGGTGCTCGGCGCAGCGATCGGAGCGGCTGCGGCGGTGGCGCCGATCGCGGTCGCCCGCATGGGCGTGGCCTTGGGGGCAGCCGGGGGCTGCTCCTCGACCGCGACGGAGGTCTCCGCGTCTGAATCGGAGGCATCATCGGACGAGCCGGCACGCCGTGCCTTGCGGGGCTTCTCTTCCCGCACGGCATCCAGGTCCACGCGGTCGGCCTGCTCGACCGCCGTGCCCGAGGGTTCCCCGGACGCGAACCATTCCCGGATGGTCTGCTCCAGACCGACCGAGACGGTGGACATGTGATTCTTGATCACCTCGGCGGGGATGCCCTCTGCATGGCACTTGTCCACGATTGCTTTGGACTTGATGCCCAGTTCCTTGGCGATCTCGAAAACGCGTGTAGCCAACTTGTCCTCCGGGTTCGGGCCCGTGTTCTTCCGTCACTCTGTCAACCGCGCGGGTCAGGCTGCTGCCTGCCCGCGTTTCCCATCAAACCTCGATCATCCGCCGAGGATGTCGTCCGCGCGGGACTCCGCTTCCTCGCTCGTGGCCTGGCCGGCCCCGAGGATGGCCGCCGCCGCGGTGTCGGGGTCCACGGACCCGTCTCCGCCCGCCGCCCCGGCCAGGATGGCGGCGGTGGCCGCCTGCTCCTCGGCGCGGCGCTTCTCGGCCTCTTCCTTCTCGACCTGCTGCTGGGCGCTCACTTCCTTGGCCCGTGCCGCGGCCACTGTCATCAGGGTGGCGGCGACTTCAGCGTCGATCTCCAACTCCTCGGCCAGCACCTCAACGCCGATTTCCTCGATGTCGAAGACGCTGACCATGCCCAGGGCCGCCAGACGATCGACCATCTGGTCGGTGATGCCCTCGACGCTGGTGAGCGTGGACGACATGATCTCCAGACCCTTGTTGAACTCCTCGGGGGTGAGGATGTCCACATCCCAGCCGGTCAGGCGGGCGGCCAGACGCACATTCTGCCCGCGCTTGCCGATCGCCAGGCTGAGCTGGTCGTCGCGCACCACCACGGTGGCCCTGCCAAGCTCGAAGCACAGCGAGATTTCCTCGACCTCGGCCGGCTTGAGCGCGTTGGCGATGAGGATCTGGCTGGACTCGTTCCAGCGGACGATGTCGATCTTCTCGCCGTTGAGTTCGTCCACGATGGTCTTGATGCGGGCGCCGCGGACACCCACGCACGCGCCCACCGCATCAACCTTGGAGTCGATCGACGACACGGCCATCTTGGTGCGATAGCCCGCCTCGCGGGCCATGGCCTTGATCTCGATGGTTCGCTCGGAGACCTCAGGCACCTCGACCTCGAAGAGGCGTTTGATGAAGTCCGGGTGGGCGCGGCTCAGGTAGATTTTGGCCTGGTTGCCCATGTCCTTGACATCCAGAATCATGGCCCGCACGCGGTCGCCGGGGGCGAACTGCTCTCCGGGGATCTGCTCGCTGCGAAGCATGACGCACTCGGCCCGGTCCACCTGCACGATCAGCGCGCCATGGTCATACCGCTGGGCCACGCCGTTGACGATGGTGCCGGTGCGTCCGCCGAACTCGTCGATGAGAGACTGGCGCTCGTCGTCGCGGAAGCGCTGAATCATGACCTGTTTGAAGGTCTGGGCGGCGATGCGTCCCAGTTCCTCCGGGCGGAGCTGGAGGGGTTCGCCGTACCGGAAGATCGAGATCTCCCCGGTAATCCGGTCCACGGTACACTGGAACTCCTCGGCATCCAAGGTGCCGAAGAACTTGCGGCACGCCGTCACCATCGCCTGCTCCAGATCGGCGATCAGCAACTCGCGGCTGATGCTCCGGTCGCGGGCGATCGAGTCGAGGATCCGCATCATTTCCTGGGTGTTCACCGCTTTGCTCCCTGTCGTTTCAATGTCGCCCCGGCTCGGGGCTCGGGTTGTCTGGATGTCCGGGCCGGATGGCCGCCGTCCCCCGTGGGACGCAAAAACACAAAACCGCGGATCGTTCAAGACCGCGGTCCCTCGCGCGGGCCGTCGGGGCGTACACCCCGCGCCTGCCCGGAGCTGGATGGACGGACGCTCACAGCATCGCCATCACCCCGGGCAAGGGGCACCCGAACATCGTCGGGCACCGATCAACCAGCATCGCGGAGGACCATAGTCACACCGAACGCTCCCAAGCGACCGGACGCCGGTCGCACAACAACCAATCCTAGATAGCAAGGCATACTGGGATCAACCCTTGGGCCGGCCAGGTGTTGGGCCAGCGTTGGGGGCCCCGCCCGAAACGGCCTTGTCCCGGCGTTCCCCCCTGGGCAGGGGACGCATGATCCGGATCGCCCGGTTGCCCCGGTGCTGGCCGACTTCCGCCTGATACTTCGCCTCGCCCTCAATCAGGACCGTCGCCGGCAGGACGCTGGCCTGGGTGGTCACGATGAGATCACCCAGAGACATCTCCGCAAGATCCCGCATCGTGATGGTCGTCTCCGCCAGCACCGCCGAGATCCCGATGGTCGCCTGGTCCAGGTTCTTGGCGATCCGGGCCTCGCTGGCCTTGCTCGACTCATTCCGGGACACCGCGAACCAGCTCCGGCTGCTCAGTTCGTCCATCACCGGTTCGATCACATTGTACGGGATGCACAGGTTCATCGTGCCCGCCCGCGATCCCATCCGCACCTCCAGCCCGATCACCATCACCACCTCGTTCGGCGGCACGATCTGGACCAACTGTGGGTTGGATTCCTGGGCCGTCACCGTGAACTTCAGCGGCTTGACCGACTCCCACGCCTCGCCCAGGGCGATCAGGCCGCGGTTGATCACATTCGAGATCAGCCGCATCTCGATCGGTGTCATGGGACGCTGCGGGATGAACAGGTCTTGGTTTGTTCCCCCCAGGAGGCGGTCGATGATCGGATAGATGATCAGCGGCGAGATCTCCAGGCACATCTGCCCATCCAGCCCGTCCGCATGGATCAGATTGAAGCTGGTGGGGTTGGGCAGCGCCCCGATGAACTCGCCATAGGTCATCTGCTCGCAGGTGGCCACCCGGACTTCGACGATGGTCCGCATGAACCCGGACAGCGAGGCCCCGAAGTTCCGGGCGAAGGCCTCGTGCAGCGTTTCCAAGGACATCATCTGGTCCTTGGACACACGCTCCGGGCGTTTGAAGTCGTACGGGCGGATTTCCACCGCTTTGGCGTCCCGCTGGTTGCGGCTAAAAATCCGCGCGGTCGTCGGCTCCTCGTGGATTTCCCCCGAGTCCACCGCGGCGAGCAGCGCATCGACCTCACTCTGGTCAAGCATGCCCATCCCTCACACCGCGTCGCCCGGCCGCTGCTCCCGGACCGCCCGGCGCACAAAGCCACCGGCGGGCGTTCCGCCGACCAGCCCGATATCGGTCTACTCATGTGATTTTCTTGACCCATCGTTCCCCCCCCAGGCGGGGAACAATCTCGAACCCCGATTCGTTCCCGCCTGGTGCCCCCCCTTTCCCTCCCCGGAGCCCACTGCCATGCCAATCGTTCGTCTCTGGGCTCTGCTGGCCCTGATTCTGGTTCCGTTTGGCGCGGCCCACGCCCAGGATTTTCTTTCCAATCCCACCGCCACCCTCGCTCCGGACGAACCCGTCCGTATCCATGCCGAGGTCTCCAGCCCGACCGCCCGTCCTGGCGACCAACTGGTCCTCGCGGTCGTCTTCGACCATGCAGACCGCTGGCATATCAACCTGAACGAGCCGGTGGTGCCCAAGGAGATGAGCGGTTTCGTGCCCGTGCCCACCACGATCGTTCCCGGGGAGACTGCCGCGCCCGGCTTGGCGTTCGGACGCATCCAGTGGCCCGAGCCTTACACCGCGAAGGTGGACTTTCTTTTCACCGGGAATCCCATCGATTTTCAGGTCTACGCGGGCAGGGCCATCGCCTTCGTGCCCGTGCGCGTCGCGGACGACGCGGAACCGGGTGAGCGCACGATCCCGCTGATCGTGAGCTACCAGGCCTGTGACGATTCGAGCTGCCTGATGCCCGAGCGGGTCGAACTGACCGTCACCGTCATCATCGACCCCGCGACGCCGCCCGCGGTTCCGGGGGCGACCTTCGCCGATTTCCGGCCGGCGGTCTTCTCCAATCCCGATGCCTGGGGAGGTCAGTTGCCGGTGCCCGACATCGCCGGGGCTCGGAGCAAGTTTCTGGGACTGGTTGCGGTGCCGACCTCAGACGGGCTTGCGGGCATCGCTGTCCTCGCGTTGTTTGCGGCGGTGGGGGGCTTCGTGCTCAACCTGACGCCGTGCGTGCTGCCTGTCATTCCCATCAAGATCATGACCATCTCGCACCATGCCGGTGCGGACCGTCGGCGGGCGTTGATGCTCGGCCTCTGGATGGCCGCCGGTGTGGTGGCCTTCTGGGCCGGGCTGGGAGTGCTGGCCAGGGTAGCGACGGCCTTCACGGACCCTTCCCGTCTCTTTGGTTTCTGGTGGTTCACGCTGGGGATCGGGCTGCTGATCCTGGCGATGGGCGTGGGCATCATGGGGGCGTTTCAGATCAAGCTGCCGCAAGCCGTGTACATGGTGAATCCCAAGGTGGATTCCGCGCAGGGCTCGTTCATGTTCGGCGTGATGACGGCGGTGCTGGGCCTGCCGTGCTTCGGCTTCGTGGCCGGGGCGTTGCTGGCGGGGGTGGCGTTGATGCCTGCGGTGGTTGTGATCGTGATCTTCGCCTCAATCGGTGTGGGCATGGCGCTTCCGTATCTTGTTCTCGCCGCCAAGCCCGGGCTGGTCAAGAAGCTTCCCCGCACCGGCCCAGCCTCGGAACTGGTCAAGCAGGTGATGGGCCTGCTGATGATCGCGGCCGCCTTGTATTTCATCGGTTCCGGCGTGCTGGCGCTGCTCTCGGGGAGGGGCATCGCCGCCGGGCTGCCTTGGTGGGCCAAGGCCGTCCACTGGTGGGCCATCGCGTTGGCCATGTCGGCGGCGGGCGGCTGGCTGGCCGTCCGAACCGTGCGGATCTCGAAGCGGGTCGGGCCTCGGGTGTCGTTCTCAGTGCTGGCGCTGGTGTTCGCGGCGGTGGGGGTGGGGGCCGCGATGAACCGGACCGAGCACCTGCGGAACAACTTCTGGCAGGTCTACAGCCGTGAATCCCTGACCGCCGCGCTCGATGCCGGCCATGTGGTCGTGCTGGACTTCACCGCCGAATGGTGCCTGAACTGCAAGGCCATGGAGGCCACCATCCTGGCCAGGGATCCCGTCAAGAGCTTGCTGATCGGCCCGGGCGTGGTCCCCCTGATGGCCGACCTGACCAGCAACACCGCCCCCGGATGGGACACCCTCCGCTCCCTGGGTCTGACCGGCATTCCCCTGTTGGCGGTCTTTTCCCCCGAGTCAGGGCCGGACCACCCGGTCTGGATGTCCAACCTTTACACCCCCGACCAGGTGGTGGGGGCGATCGAACAGGCCCGCGCCCGCCCGATCCCCACCGCTGCCCGACCCTCGGGCTCCCCGCGTCCCTAAACCATGCTCCCCAATCGAGATAGGCCCGGGAAAGCTCCGCCGACCCGGTCCGATCACGCAGGAACCCCGTTTCCCGCCCAAAATCGCATTGACGAACGCCAGATCCCGGCCTAAGTTTCCCCCTGCCCGGAGAACCCGGGCGACAACCAAGCGGGTGTAGCTCAGTGGTAGAGCGTCACGTTGCCAACGTGAAAGTCGTGAGTTCGAATCTCATCACCCGCTCTTGACCTGCTCACTTGGGCAGGTTTTTTTATGTGCTGTGGGAGGATGGGGGGGGAGGGACGGGATAAATCAACGAGCGAAAAGCAGGAAAGTGCAGGTTTTGTTGGTGCGAACGCCCGGTTTGCGGGTAAATTTTCGTACCGTTGAACGAACCTGGATGATGATCGGGGGGGTGAGATTTGAGAGCATTCACAATGAAGTGGTTCCACTTTGCACTGGTCTGCTGCGCATTGCTCCCCGCCCCGCTGTGGGGTCAGGAGTTGTGCGACCTGACCGATTCTTCCATCATCGAGCTGCAGACGCTGGATCTGGCCGAGGTCGGTGGCTTGCTCTACGCCGCGACTGGCACTGCCGCACTCCGTGTGCTCGACGCGACGGATCCGGAACGACTGACTGTTGTTGAAGTCGTTGAGTTGGCAACCATCAGCATGTTCGTCCGAACGTGGGGCGACCTGATGGTGTCGGGTCGCACCCTGCTGGATGTGTCCGTTCCTCATAAGCCGCGTGTGCTGTCCGTGATCGAGACGGTCTCCGGCATGTCCTCACTGACGGATGCGGGCTTTGGGGACGATTGGATGGTGGTCAGGGCAGCGTCGAAGATCGCGGTCTATGACATTGCCGATCCACTCCATCCGGCGCTGGTCGGAACATGGAGCGGCTCGGCAAGCGGTGGCGTGGAGGTTCTCGATGACCTGATCGCGGTGGGCGGCAACCAGGGAATCACCATTCTGCGCAGGCAGGAGTCTGGTGATCCCCAGGCCCTCTCCACATTTGCAATCACGGGCGGCGTGACCGATGTCCAACTGAAGCATGGCCGCCTTTACGCGGCAACGCCCACCAAACTCTGGACATTTGACATCACCGACCCTACCAATCCAATCCCGCTTCAAACAGTCCCGAGTGTCAGCACTCGACTCCACCTCCAGGCGGAAACTCTCTTCGCCTATGGCGATGTCGTCTCAATCTTGGATGCATCGGGCAACGCTCATCCACGCGAGATATGGAGATCAAGCCCACGAAGGGTGCCTTATCAATCACTCGTGCGACGCGGGTCAAGCATCCACGGTGCGCTCGGCATCTCCGGAATCGAGACGCTTTCGCTGGATGAGATTCCCGATATTGACCAGGTCAGCGGGCAACTGTCAAGACGCTTTCGCCACTTTGTCTTCGACGGCCATCGGCTCGCGGCGGCATCGCTCTCCGGTTCCACCGGCGGGCTGGCCACCTACGACATCACCAACCCGGCCACACCCATCGAGACAAGTTATCAACTGACAAGAAACTTTGAAGGTGTATCCACGAACGGCCAAGCCATCGCCGGACACAGTGGTCGATGGCTTTACCTCCACGATCTCGACCCACAGGGTAAGCATGAGGAGTTGTCCCGAATCGAGCTGTCGGGGAACATCGGGCATACCCATTTTCATGGCAACACCCTGCTGGCCGCCGTCTCGGGCGGCATCCGTGTCATCGACACTTCCTTCCCCGATCTGATGTTTCAGATTGGGGAGATCGACATCGCGAACTATGTGAGTACCGCGTACCAGCCGGAGCGCGCGTTGCTCGCCGTGCTCGCCAGATACCCATCAAGGATCGATTTCTACGACATGGCAGTGCCATCCGCCCCGGTGCTGGTCGCCACTTTTCAGTTTGCCAACGAGGCGATCTCGGTCGCGCGAATCAAACTCATCGGTGATCGAGCGTGGGTGCTTGCGGGCAACATGCTATTCGCGATCGATACCACGGATCTCACTTCCGCACAGTTGATCGGATCGGTTCCCGCGACGGGGTCGACCTCCAGCGATCTGCTGGTGTCTGAACGCTTTGTATCGGTTCGGTCTGCAAATCAGGTGTCCGTGTTTGAGTTTGCGACATCGATCCAACCTGTTGTTTCCCTCCGTGTCGCCCCGCTCTCAAAACTGGTTCATATAGATGACGAGAGACTCTGGTTCATTGAAGCGGAGGACCAGCTGGTAACCTTTGAACTGGTGAATGACTGGGGTGGATCCGCTCTGAACTCCATCGGTTCTCAGATTCCATTCTCGCTCGCCTCGCAAGAGAATCTTGCGTTCTGGATTGGATATGGCGGGAATTTGACGATCATGGACACGAACTCAGTTCGAGTTCACGCCGCCCTCCCCCTCCCCGGATCGCAGCGTGGATTGATCGCTGTCGCCAACGAGATGGTCTACATCTCAACGGACGACAATCAGCTTCTCACGATGGATGTTTCCGATCCGTCCCGCCCTGTCCTCGTCGCACAGCAACCCGCTCCCGCCGGCCGGCCCATCGTCACCGGGCAGGGCCTTGTCATCGAAGAATCCACCAGGCTCAGGTCGTACCCATTTGATGCATCCCTGATCCCTGGGGCGCTCGCTGACACACTGGTGCTAGCCACTCCGGTTCAGGATATCGCAGTGCGTGGCGATGTGCTCTACGCGGCATGTTCCAGAGACGGATTGCATGTGATCGATGCCTCAAATCCTTCGGATCTGTTTCTTCGCCAGACCTTTGTGTCCATGTCCGACGGCGCTTCGACCGTGATTCATCCGGTCACCGTTGTCGCACTCAGCGACGATCGTGCCTACATAGGCCTGTCAAATGCCGCGGGCTGGATACTCGATATCAGCCGTCCCTTTGTCCCCGTCTTCATCGGCACCTTTCCCGACGAGTATCGAATCCGGATTGCGAGGGCCAGCGGCACGCTTGTGGCCGCTAAAAGCTCGGCGTCCGATGTCGGCCTGCTCATGTATGACTCGTCGGATCCTGGCACGCTGGTTCCCACGCTGCCGGATGCACAGGCTCTCAATCCGAGTGACTTCTGGCTCGTCGGTCAACGATTGATTTCGAGGCTTTCAACTCAGGCCATGACCATTCATGGCCTTGACGGCTGTCCGGGTGAGTGCATTGCCGATCTGGCCGAGCCATTAGGTGAGCTCAACTTCTTTGATGTCGCGACATTCCTCTTCGCGTTCGCCACGCAGGACCCATCGGCGGACCTTGCTCAGCCGTACGGGGTTTGGGACTTCTTTGATCTGGGCGCTTATCTCGCCGCCTTCAACGCCGGGTGCCAGGAGTAATCCCAGATGCGCGTCGATCGGTTCATTGGTGTGATGCTTCTCTTCGCCTTTTCGTCCCTGGCGATTGCATCCTCGCCGCCACTCGGGCTGTCAAGGATGGATCTTCCAGGTCATTTTCTGGACTATCGCGACATCGACGGGGATGGCATCCGTGATGTGATCTACGGGGAGATTACGCTCTCCGGGCTCGGCGGAACCGTCAGAAACATCGGGTACATGCTCGGCCGACCCGGTTTCACCTTCGCGGAACCGTTCACATTCAGATTCTCGACCAATCTGAGCAGTGTCGGAAATCAGACCGTGACCATCCTGGATGATTCCGGCGAGCCGACCGCAGTGATCGCGCATGGTTCGCGTGTTGAAGGCTATCGGATCGTCGATGGCGTGCTGACCAGGGTTTTCAACGACACATTCGCCCCGCCGCATCTCCAGTCGAACGAGTCTTTGAGAGGTCTCCGTGCCGGCGATCTCGATGGCGATGGTCTGGACGAGTTGCTCTTGTGCAGTTCGAGCGGATTCATCATCCGATGGTCGGCACGGCAGCCGTTCACGCGTTATCAATCCTTCTCCCTCACCGGTTCGGCACAGACATTTCCCATCAAGGATTACGACGATGACGGTTTTCTTGATGTGCTGGTTCGTGACACACAGACGGGTGAGTTGTTCATGTACCCCGGAACAGGAACAGACAAGATCGGCTCTCGCATTGGCACAGGTGTGATTCTTTCCACATCTGGATCCAACATTCAGACATGGCATTTGGAGCTCGGTCAGGGAAATTTTGATTCGCACCCGGGAACGGATCTCGCCTACTCCGACTGGAATAGCTTTGTAACATTTGAACTGAACTTTGCCACGCCGGATCATTCAACAGTCGTTCTCCCATTCCCCGTGCCGGGGCAGGGTTCCCCGCGGGTGATCGAGAGTCTCGACGGCCTGCATGACACGATCGTCTACCGTGCCGCGGGAGTATCGTCCAATCCATATCCATCGCTCAACCCCGAGGTGGTGTGGCATGATCCGCTTGGCACTGATGCCGAAATTCTCGTGACCAAGCTGATCCGGGGCTTGACTACGACACTTTCACCGGTGGCCGACTGGTATTGCCTGGACACAGACAACGACGGGATCAATGAGGTCGTGTCCTTCTCACAAGGCCAAATATTGGTACAGCACATGCGTGGTTGTGCGCCCGCCTTGCCTCTCCTCGGCCCCTCGCTCGGGACGTCCTCGGTCGCTGCTCTGCACACCCTCGCGATCGATCTCGACGGTGACGGGCTGCCCGAGTTGTTCAACACCGGCGGCGCTCCCATGATTCTGAATCCGCGCGACCTGAGCAGTCCTCCCGTCACCCTGCCCGGCCTCAACCCTTCGGGATTTATGGGTGTGCAGTACACACCGGTCGAAGATGGTGTGGTCCGTGTTGCGCTGGGAAGCAACCCCCTCCGCATAATCAGTTTCGGTCCCGACGGACTCCCCACCTCCATCGACCAGTACCCCAGTGCTGACGACGGCTCTTACCTCGGCCTCGTCACAGGCGACTTCGATGGTGATGGTCTCCAGGACCTTGCGGGCGTACAGGGTGGTCACTTGCAGATGTTCCGTGCCGTTGGCGATGGAACCATCGAGTGGTTTGCACAGATCCCCGCCCCCAACTGGATCAAGCCCGCCGCCGCGGACTTGGACGGCGACGGCTTGGCGGATCTCATCGTGGGTGACACCACGGCCAACACGATCACCGTTCTATTGAACCAAGGCGGGGGTGTGTTCGAGGAAGTGCAGACCTGGAGTTCCACCGCCAGTTATTGGCTGATCGTCGAGGACTTGGATGGAGACGGTTTGTCAGATCTTGCTGGCGTGAACGGCAGCAGTGGCAGCACGACAGGTGAAGTTTCCATCGCGGTGTGGTTCGGCTTGCTTGGTGGCCTGTTCGGGGACGAGCGCATCCTGCGCGTTGGCGGGCGGCACACGGAGATCGTGGCCGTGGATCTTGACCACGACGGGATGAAGGATCTCGTGGTCTCGGGTGACTCGATATTTTTAGGCTCAGACCTCATAGAAGATGCACTGGTTTACAGCCAGTTGCAGTCAAGGCAGTATCAATATACGGGTGTGCTGCCCGGAGGTGGAACTGTCGGGGTTGCGGCGGCGGACCTCAACGGCGATGGGGCCATCGATGTGGTCACTGTTTCGGGTGATGCCAGAACCACATACATCCACTGGGGCTTCGCGCCCCCGTGCCAAGCCGATACGAACTGTGACGGCCTCGTCAACTTCTTCGATCTCTCCACATTCATGCGTGCATTCGGAGAGCAACAGCCATCCGCTGATATCGCCGAGCCTTTCGGAGTTTGGAACTTCTTTGATGTTTCCACCTTCGTGCAACTCTTCAACCAAGGCTGCCCGTAAGACTCACGCCGTCGGTCCGATGATCATCGCGGCTCCGACGGTGTTATTGGTCTGCTCGTCCACGATGATGAAGCTGCCCGTGGCCCGGCACTGGCGGTAAGGGTCGTAGAACAGGGGCTTGGTCGTCCGGATCGAGAGACGCCCGATTTCGTTGAGTTTCAGGTTCTCGACGCTCTCGTCGCGGTGCAGCGTCTGGATGTCCATCCGGTAACGCAGGTCTTTGACGATGCACCGGGCCTCGTTGGAGGTGTGCCGGATCTGATACTTCTTGCCCACCACCAGCGGCTGGTCGGCCATCCACACCACCATCGCGTCGATGTCCTGCCCCACCCTCGGCTGGTTGGTGGACCGGCAGATCATGTCGCCCCGTGACACATCGATGTCGTCCGTCAGCTGGATCGACACCGACTGCGGCGGGTACGCCGAGGCCTGCTCGACCCCGCCAACATCGATCGACCGGATGCGGCTGGCCATTCCGCTCGGCAGCGCGATGACCTCATCGCCAACCTGGAACACGCCCGAGGCCACCTGCCCTCCATAGCCCCGATAGTCATGGAACTCGTCCGACTGCGGCCGGATTACCCATTGCACCGGGAACCGCGGGTCGATCATGTCCCGATCACCCGCGATATGCACATGCTCCAGATGGTGCAGCAGGCTCGCGCCCTGGTACCACGGCATGTTCTCCGAGCGGGCGACCACATTGTCCCCGCTCAGGGCCGACATGGGGATGAAGGTGATGTCGTTGATCTCGAATCGCGATGCGAACGACTCGAACTCGCTTCGGATGTCGTCGTACGCCTGCTTGGACCAGCCCACCAGATCCATCTTGTTGACGCACACCACCAAGTGTGGGATGCGCAGCAGCGAGCAGATGAAGGCGTGACGCCGGGTCTGCTCGATCACGCCCTGCCGGGCGTCGATCAGGATCAGGGCCAGGTTGGCGGTGGATGCCCCCGTCACCATGTTGCGGGTGTACTGCACATGGCCGGGGCAGTCGGCGATGATGAACTTGCGGCGCGGCGTGGCGAAGTAGCGGTAGGCGACATCGATGGTGATGCCCTGCTCGCGCTCGGCGCGCAGCCCGTCGGTGAGCAGGGCGAGGTTCATGCGCTCATCGCCGCGGGACAGGCTGGCCTGGGTCGCCGCCTCCAACTGGTCCTCGAAGATGGACTTGGAGTCGTAAAGCAGGCGCCCGATGAGGGTGGACTTGCCGTCGTCCACGCTGCCGCAGGTCAGGAAGCGCAGCAGGTCCATGTCCAGGTAGGAGTCCGTCGAGAACGCCATGCCCTGGTTGGCCATCGGGTCGGACTGTTGGGTGATCGAGTCGGAGGCGGTGGGGTGGGGTGGGGTGGGGGGGAGCATGTTAGAAGTACCCTTCTTTCTTGCGGTCTTCCATCGCCGCCTCGTTCGTCTTATCGTCCATCCGCGCCCCGCGTTCGGAGGCCCGCGCGGCGGCCACCTCCGCCACGATGTCGCCCAGTGTCGCCGCCGGGCTTTCTGTCGCCGCCGTGCAGGACATGTCCCCCACGGTTCGGAACCGGACGGTCCGGTGCTCCACAGCTTCATTGGGCCGTGGACCGAATGGCGCATCGCCCACCGGCACCCACTGGCCCATGCGCCGCACCACATCCCGCTGGTGCGAGAAGTACAGCGACGGGATGTCGATGTTCTCGAGCATGATGTACTGCCACACATCCATCTCCGTCCAGTTGGAGATGGGGAACACCCGGATGTTCTCCCCTGGCCGGTGCCGCCCGTTGTAGAGGTTCCAGAGCTCGGGGCGTTGATTTTTCGGATCCCATTGACCGAAGTCGTCGCGGAAGGAGAAGATCCGTTCCTTGGCCCGCGCCTTCTCCTCATCGCGCCGCGCCCCGCCGAAGAGCGCGTCGAAGCGGTAGGTCTCGATCGCGTTGAGCAGCGTGGGGATCTGCGCCCGGTTGCGGCTGGGGAATGGCCCCGGATCCTCCATCGCCAGCCCCTGATCGATCATGTCCTGGACCTGGTGGACAATCAGGCGTTCGCCCAGTCTCTCCACCAGCCGATCTCGGAACTCCAGGGCCTCCGGAAAGTTATGTCCCGTGTCGATGTGCAGGAGGGGGAAGGGGAACTTGGCCGGCCGAAACGCCTTCTCGGCCAGCCGGACCATCACGATCGAGTCCTTCCCTCCGGAGAACATCAGGGCGGGCCGCTCAAACTGGGCGGCCACCTCCCGCATGATGTGGATCGCCTCGGCCTCCAAAGCCTTGAGGTGCGTGAGGCGGTAGGGGCGGGACAATGTCGTGTTCATGCCTGGGTGGCTCCCTGCCGGTGGAATCGTGCTGCATGGACCGTGAGGCCCGGGATCAGTCTGGGCGGGAAAGCCCCCTTGCGACCGAAAAACAACGATCGGGGATCCATCCGCTCAAACACCGGAAAGGATAGGCTGAACCGTCCGGCACTCGACCGGGCCAGCCCTTCGATCCGCCCACCCGCTTCCAACACCCACCGCGAGGTCCGAGCCATGTCCGAATCCAAACCGGAACACATCGTTTGGCATCAGGGCGACCTGACCCACGCCGAGCGTTGTCGCCAACTCAAGGTCAGGGGCTGCACCCTCTGGTTTACCGGTCTGTCGGGCTCCGGCAAGAGCACCATCGCCAGTGCACTGGAGGCTGAACTCGTCCGCCGCGGTGTGTTCGCCTACCGCCTCGATGGTGACAACATCCGCCACGGTCTCAACGCGGATCTGGGCTTCTCTTCTGCACACCGCGAGGAGAACATCCGCCGCATCGCCGAGGTCGCCCGTCTCTTCGCCGATTCCGGTGCCATCGCCATCACCAGTTTCATCAGCCCCTACCGAGCCGACCGGGACAAGGCCCGCGCCCTCCACCAGGCCGCGGGGCTGCCGTTCCTTGAGGTCTTTGTCAACACCCCCCTCGAAGTCTGCGAGGCCCGTGACCCCAAGGGACTGTACAAAAAAGCCCGCGCTGGAGAGATCCAGGGCTTCACGGGGATCGATGATCCGTACGAGCCGCCGCAGTCTCCGGAGATCGAACTGCCGACGACACGCCAGAGCGTCGAGCAATCGGTTCAGGCCTTGATCGTGGGTCTTCAAGATGCGGGCCTGCTCGCGTGCGAATGATCCAACATCCCTCCCCGATCCCTCTGACGGAGCCACCCATGATCGACTACGCCAAGCATGCCGAAGCCGCCCGCCACGCTGTGGTCGCGGCCTCCCTTGTCTGCCGCTCCGTTCAGGATGCTCTGGACCAGGTCCGGGCTCTCACCAAGGACGACAAATCACCGGTCACGGTCGCCGATTACGCCAGCCAGGCCGTCATCGGCTATGCCCTCCGTGAGCGACTGGGTGATATCACCCTTGTTGCAGAGGAGGCGTCGGTCTTCCTGCGTCAGGAGGACAACCAGCTCCTGCTCGATGCCGTGGTTGCCGCCGCCAAGGAGGTCTGGGCTGAGGCCACCCCGGAATCCATCCTGGCCGCCATCGACATCGGGGCCGGTGACACCAGCCATCGCCGCTTCTGGACCCTCGACCCCATCGACGGCACAAAGGGCTTCCTCCGCAATCAGCAGTACGCCATCGCCCTCGGCTTCATTGAGGAGGGCATCCCCACCATCGGTGTCATGGGTTGCCCCAATCTGCCCGTGGACATGTCCGAACCACTCGACGAGCGGGATCCGCACGGGTGCCTGTATATGGCCATCAAGGGTGAGGGCATCTACGAAACTCGCTGCGATTCAGAGAAGGCCGAGCTGGTCCGCCTCACCCGCCTCGATCACGACGCCGAGGACGAGATCGTTGTCTGTGGTTCCGTTGAGGCGGCCCACTCCAGTCGTTCCGACACCGATCGCATTCTCGCCTGGATCGAAGAACAGGGCTTGGGCCAGACCGGCGAGCCCGCCCGTCTGGACAGCCAGTGCAAATATGCGGTGGTTGCCCGGGGTCAGGCCGATGCCTACCTGCGTCTCCCGACCCAGTCGGGCTATGTCGAGCGGATCTGGGACCACGCGGCCGGGGCCTGCATCGCGGGCGAGTCCGGGGCGTTCGTCACGGACATCCACGGCAAGGCATTGGATTTTTCCCAGGGCCGCGGCCTTGAGAAGAACCGGGGCATCGTTTGCGCACCACCCCGCATCCACGGCCTGATGCTCCGGGCCATCGATGCCCTCGGCATTGGTTCGGCGGTCTAAATAGGTCCGAAAAAACCAGCCTCCGGGCGGTTGGCCAATAATCACCAAGATGTCCCCTCGGATGCCCGATCTCGTGAGGGTCGGGGGGACAGATGAACCGGTGGGATGTTTGTTCGTACGATACTCGCCGGTCAGGGCACGACCGGTCGCGCGGAGGGACCACGCTTGAAGATCCTCATCACTGGCGGGTCCGGTTTCATCGGGGCCTACTTTCATCGTGACCTGCGGGCGCTCGGCCAGACCGACCTTGTCACGCTGGATCTCGTTCAGCCCGAAGGCCTTGCCGCCGACGCGCCATACATCAAGGGTGACATCCGGAATCCCAAGGCCCTTGATCGCGCGATGGCCGGTGTGGATCTGGTCATCAACCTCGCCGCGGCCCACCATGATTTCGGCATCGCCCACGACACCTACTACTCGGTCAATGAGCACGGCTCGCAACAGGTCTGCGACGCCATGGACCGCGCGGGCATCCGGCAGGCCGTGTTCTACTCGACCGTGGCCACCTACGGCACCGCTCCCACGCCGCACCACGAAGATGCCGCTGTCCAGCCCGACTCACCCTACGGCGGGTCCAAGCTCAAGGGCGAGGGCGTGTTCCGTCGCTGGGTGGAGAAGGGCGACGGCCGCCGCGCGCTGGTCATCCGCCCCACGGTGACCTTCGGACCGGAAAACTTCGCGAACATGTACTCGCTCATCCGGCAGATCGACTCGGGCAAGTACCTGCGTTTCGGCCCTGGCACCAATATCAAGAGCCTGAGCTATGTCGAGAACATCGTCGATGCCACGCTGTTCCTGCTGGGCATGAAGACCGACAAGCCCAACCGTCCCATCGAACCGTTCGAGATCTTCAACTTCATCGACAAGCCCGATATGACCAGCACCCAGATCTCGGACACGGTCAGCAAGTGTCTGGGCAAGAAGCCCGCGCCGGGTGTGCCCTACTGGGTGGGTATGGTGCTGGGCATCCCGTTCGATGTTGTGATCGCCCTGACCGGCAAAAACCTGCCGATCTCACGGGCGCGCATTCAGAAGCTTTACCGGACCGAGACGAAGTTCGAGGCGGACAAAATCCTCTCCACCGGCTTCAAGCCCAGCATTCCGCTCGCCGAGGGCATCGACCGCATGGTGAAGTGGTATCAGGCTGGCGGCAAGGACCGCGATGCCACCTGGCACCTTCCTCCGGCCGAACCCGCGATGTCGTAAATCTTCAACCACGCACGAAGGAAGCGGAATGTTTCGCTCCCGCGAAGGGTCCACTTCCTTCGTGCTCGGATTCAACGAGTTGCGCGGCTCAGAGTCAATGCGGTTGCGCTCTCACCCTTTGATCCGTCCTACCAGCGACGCGGCTTTCACTTCCACACCCTTCAGGATCGAGTTGAGCATGTCGCGGTTGGGCGCGAACTCCTGGGCTGTCTGAACCGTGATCCATTCCTTGTCCACCAGCTCGGCCAGGCACTGCGTGAAGTTCATCATCCCGTCCGCCCGTGATCCGGCCACTACGGAGGGCAGATCCGAATCCCGCTGATCCCGGATCAGTTCCTTGACCGTGGGTGTCGTTACCAGCACCTCCGTCACCGGCACCACCGAGCTGCCCGTGATTTCCCGGTTGCATGGCACCAGCTTCTGCGCGCAGATCGCCTTCATCGTCGCGGCCAGCGAGTTGCGGATGAACTCGCGCTCGTCCTGCGGGAAGAACTCGAGCATCCGCCCGAAAGCCCCCATGGTGTCCATCGTGTGCAGCGTGGCGAACACAAGATGCCCGGTCTCCGCCGCCTGGATGGCGCTCACCACCGTCTCCTTGTCGCGCATCTCTCCGATGAAGATCACATCCGGATCCTGCCGCACCACATGGCGGAGCGCCTCGTGGAAGTCGGTGACATCGATCCCGATCTCACGCTGCGAGATGATGGATTTCTTTGGGATGAAGCGGTACTCGACCGGATCCTCGATGGTGATGATGTTCTCCGCCCGCGTGCGGTTGATCTCCTCCACCATCGCGGCCAGCGTTGAACTCTTGCCCGAGCCGGTCACGCCCACGATCAGCACCAGGCCCTCACGCTCGCGTTTGACGATGTCCGAGTACACCCGCGGGAGGTGCAGCTCCTCATAACTGGGGATCTCGGCCTTCACACGCCGGATGGCCGCGTGGGTGTGGTTGCCCGAGCGCAGCATGTTGATGCGGAAGCGATCCCCCGGATCTCCCGCTGCGCCGGGCAGGTGCCATGCGAAGTCCAGGTCGCCCGTGGCGTCGAAACGCTGCTTCTGTACCTCGGTGAGCAGCGGGTCGAGCAGGTGGTCCGCGTCGTCCTCGGAGACCGGCTCGCCCTGGATGGGGTGCAGGTCGCCCCCAATGCGGTAGGTGGGCGGGATGCCGACCTTGATGTGCAGGTCCGATGCATCCAGCCGACGCATCGCGCCGAGCAGCTTTTTGATGTTCAACGCCCCCTGAATCATCCGCGTCCCCTTCCTCCCCTGTTCGGGTGTGCCGGGTCGGGCCGGGATGAGTGTACCACAAAACGCTACTCGTCCACAAAGATTCCGTACAAACCGGAGTCCTTGATCGATCCCTCGTTGCGGGTACCCGTGGTTCTGGATTCGTTGTTCGCCCGGTGGGAGGGGTACGCATCCTCGCCCTCGCCCAGATCAAAGAACGCGCTGAACGAGAAAACCCTGTCGGCGTCATAGTGATAGCTGTTGCCGCTGGACTCGCCGAGGGTGGCGTTGGCGGGGGCCTCGTACCGATCATCGCCGCCCAGATCAAGGAAGATGCCGATGGACTGCATGGCCGCCGCCCCCATCGCCAGCCCGTCCGCCCGGTAGGTGTCATTGCCCGCGCGATCGATCAGCATCGTGACCGATTGGTCCCACACGCCCGACTGGCTCGCGGCCGTCATGGACCAGTACGAATCGTCCCCCGCGTCGTCGATCAGAATGCCCGCCGCCTGATGGGCCGCGAAGGCCTGCCCATAGCGGTTGCCGTGGTATCGATCGTTGCCCGCCCGGTCGTGCAGGATGCCCAAGCCGAAGTAGTACCCGCCCGCCTGTGAGAACTCGCCCGCGATGTAGTGGTCATCCCCCGCGTCGTCATAGATCGCGCCAACACCCCCAGCGGCGTGCCCGCGGATGCCGAAGCCGAACCCCTGCGACATGCCGAGGAACACATCCGGCGTGCCATACGCAGAACCGAAGTGCGGGCCGTTGGCCTCGTAGCGGTCGTCCCCGCCTCCGTCGATGATCCCCCCGAACCCCCGCGGCCCGCCAACGCCCTGGCTGAACTTCTCGGCGTGGTAGGCGTCGTCGCCCGCGTGGTCGATGACCAGCCCCACGCCGTAGAAACCCACGCCGGTTGACCAGCCCGAGTCGCGGCCGAGATTCTCGTACCGATCGTCGCCAGCGCGATCGATGAGGATGCCCATGCCGAACAGCCCGAAGCCGATGGAGCCGAGCCGGGCTGAGCGGTACTGGTCGTCGCCCGCGCGGTCGTCGATGAGCGAGAGGCCGAACACGCCCGCGCCGGGGCCGGCGCACTCGGCCAGTGATTCGTAAGTGTCGTTGCCGCCGAGGTCGATGATGATGTGGTTGCCCCCCATGCTCTGCTCGGCCTCCCCCCTGCCGACGCGTTCGTGGAAATCCTGGGGCCAGACATAGTGGTCATCGCCGCCCATGTCGATCACCTCGGCGATGATGGCCATGTCAAGGCGGTTCGGCCCCGGCCCCGTGACCAGGCCAAAGCGGTCCCCAATGGCCCAGAAGTCCATGACCTCGCCCTCGACCACGGCGGCGAGGGCAGTTGGCAGGGCGGTTCGGTCGAGGGCTGGCAACCCACTTCCCGGGCGTGTCGCGTTGGTCAGGCGGTCTTGCAGACGCTCGCAGCCTTGCATGAACGCCTCAATCTCCCACGGCAGCAGGGCCTCGATAATCTGGCCGGAGTCGGCGATGACATTCAGGTGGTCGCCTGTGCTCGGGCCGCCGAGGTAGATGCTGTCCCGCAGGTGGCGCACCAAGGACCGGGCTTTGTCGGCGTATCCTGCCTCCATGCGCTCTCTTGCGGCGAGATACCGCTGGACGGTTGCATCGATGCCATCCAAGATCATGCCGTCTCCGCTGGGGCGATCCCGAGATGGATCGACATGAACCATGCCCGCCGCGGCACGCACGAGTTGCGGCCACGCGGCCGGATCGGTCGCACGAGACAGTTCCTGGATCGCGCGAACTTGCTTGTCGATGACGGCCTCTTGTGCGTCGATGGACAGCGGGCGTCGAAAGACATTGACCACCGTGTCCAGGGCGTTGGGGTCCATCGCGTTGTCCTGCACGGCACGGAGGTTGGCCATCAGGGCGTTGAGGCCACCGTCAGCGTCGAGCACACCGTGCTCGGCGGCGCGGGCCAGGATCATCGCCTCGAACGCACCCTCGGCGGGTTGCGGGAACACCCGCTCGCCCGTGCCGCGTCCGATGGTTCCGATCCAGTCATGGCGGGAACCCAGCGTGGCGGCGACGGAAAACTCCTGGCCGCCGGGGCCTCCCTTGGGAACGGCCGCGTTCGGGTCGGCCTCTGGCGAGCGGCGCAGCACCAGCACCACGGAGTCACCGGGTTTCAGGGATTCGATCGCGGCGTTGAAACCAGCCGCCGTCACAGGCTGGTCGTTGATGGAGACCAGATTGTCACCGCGGAGGATGCCGACGGTGGAGGAACGGGACTGTCCGCCGAGCGGCCCGGGTGAGATCCAGGCCACTACGGGGCCATCGTCCGTGTCACGGATGCTCAGGCCGAGGTAGGCCTGATCACGCAGATCCTGGGCGTGAACGGTGGTGGAGTGGGCGAGCAGCAGAACGATGAGCAGGATCAGGCGGGTCATGTCTTCAGCGTACCGAGTGGGCGGGCGTTGTGTCGTGCGTTGGGTGGAATTCGGCAGTTAGGGAGAGGGGGGATCGGCCCGTCCAATAACGCGCGTGGGGGGCGGGATGTATGGTGTCGCGCGGACGCAACGCCCGGAGGTGGGCCGGGTGTTGTATCGGGGCAACACGGCGCGTGACAAAGGCCCGTTCATCGTCGATTCTTCGGGACGATGAGCGATGAATCGAACAATCCGCCGCCGCAGGGATCAACCCCACCCGGACGCCGCCGGGTGGTCCGGCCCCCCGGCCTGCCCCATGCGTGGGGCCCGGAGGATCCGTCGTCCAGCCCGCTGGCCGCGGATCGGCTGACGGTGGTGGCCCACGAACTGCGGAACATGCTTGATGGTTCGATGCGGTGGCTGGGTCTGGCGGCGGCGGCCCTGCCCGAGGGTGAGGTCGCGGGGGATGCCGATCGGCTGTGCGAGGCGCGGGAGCAGATCCTGACCGTGCAGGGAACGCTCGAGCGGATGAGTTCGATGGTCAACGCCGCGCTGCGGAGCAGGAGCGTGCCGATCGGCTCACCGCTGCTGGGTGTGTCGAGCGTGGTGACGCTGGGGATGGCGATTGATCATGCGTTGGATGTGGTCCGACCCTTGGCGCGGGAACGGGGCGTGCAGATCAGGGTCACGATCGACCCGGAGGCGGGGACGGTCCCGGCGGGTCCGATGTACACGGTGGTGCTCAACGCCTTGGTCAACGCGGTGCAGTCGATCGGGCGTGCCGCCGAGCGGGACACGCTGAACCCCGGTGGACTGGTGGAGATTCACACATTCACGGACGCGGAACACGGCGAGGTGGTGGTGGAGATCGCCGACGACGGCGCGGGCGTGGACCGACGGGTGCGTGGTGAACGGGCGTTTCTGCACGGCGTGAGCACGCGGGCCGACGGGCACGGCATCGGGCTGGCGATCTCGCGGCAGATCGTGGCATCGCTCGAGGGAGTCATCTCGCTGGCCGACCGGGAGGACCGGGTCGGTTCGCACCGGCCTGGAGCGGTCCTGCGGGTGCGCATCCCGCGGCCTGACCTGGGCATTGGTGATCGGATGGTGGGGTGAGTCATGAGCACGAATGAATCACAGGCCGGCGGATCGCCCCGTGCGGTGCCACGCATCCTCGTGATTGACGATGATCCGATCGTGGCGGATTCGCTGGCGGCGTTCTTTGAACGCGAGGGGCACCCCTCGGCGGCGGTCTATGGACCGGACGAGGCCTTGCGTGCGCTCGATGAGGCGGAGGATTCACCGGACGGTCCGTTCGGGGTGGCGTTCTGTGATATCAATCTGCCGCGGACCAATGGGATTGAGTTGCTCGGTGAGATCACCAAGCGGCACCGACGGACCAGCGTGGTGATGCTGACCGGCTACGGCACGGTCGAGTCGGCGGTGGAGGCCCTGCGTCTTGGTGCGGTGGACTATCTGTCCAAGCCCGTGGTGGACGACGAACTGCGGATCGCGTTGCAGCGGGCTTTGCGGAACCAGGCATTGCAATCGGAGAACGCGCACCTGCGCGGGCGGATCGAGGGGGCCTTCTCGCTGGGCGGTGTCGTGGGGCAGGATCCGCGGATGCAGCGGATTTTCGAGGTGGTCCGTGCGGTGAGCGCGAGCCGGACGACGGTGCTGATGTCCGGCGAGTCGGGCGTGGGCAAGTCGCTGATCGCTGGCGCCATCCACCAGGCCAGCCCGCGCAAGGACAGGCCGTATGTGGAACTGTCCTGCGGCTCGATCCCCGAGACCCTGCTGGAGAGCGAGCTGTTCGGGCATGTGAAGGGCGCGTTCACGGGCGCGCACGCGGACAAGGCGGGGCGGTTTCTCGCGGCCGACGGGGGCACGCTTTTCCTCGATGAGATCAACTCGGCATCGCCGGGGATGCAGTTGAAGCTGCTCCGGGTCTTGCAGGAGCGTCGGTTCGAGCCGGTGGGATCGAACCAGACGATCGAGGTCGATGTGCGGGTGGTGCTGGCCAGCAATCAGCCGCTGGAGGATCTGGTGGCGAAGGGGCTCTTCCGGCAGGATCTGTATTACCGGATCAATGTGGTGAAGATCGAGGTGCCGCCGCTGCGGGATCGGGTCGGCGATATCCCGGTTCTGGCGGAACGATTCCTGGAAGAACGCGGACGGGAACTGGGCAAGACCTTCGCCGGTTTCAGCCCCGAGGCGATGGACGCGCTGCGCCGGTATGCCTACCCCGGCAATGTGCGTGAGTTGTCCAACATTGTGGAACGGGCGGCGGTGCTCAGCCGTGGGCAGACGATCGTGTCTGATGATTTGCCGCCGCAGGTGGTCGATCCGGGGAAAGCCCCGCTTGCCCTGACGGGTGGGTTTGCGGGCGAGACGGACGATGCACCGTGGACACCGATGACACTGGAAGCGGCGCTGGTCGGTCCGGAACGGCGGATCATACTGAAAGCGCTGGCCGCCAGCGGGTGGAACCGCACGGCCACGGCCGAGCAACTGGGCATCAACCGGACGACGCTGTACAAGAAGATGCGAACGCTGGGGATCGACCCGGACGAGCATGCACGGGCGGGGTGAGGGGATGTCGTTCAGTTCACGCCCACGATGAGTCCGCGAATCGTGGGGTTCTTCTGTCTCGCGCTACCAGTGTGTGAGTGTCTGAGTCTGATCTCTCTTTTTCGCCCCTTGCGGGGCGAACACGAGCGGGACACGCCTGTGCCACCGAAAAGAATTGGCACGGAGTGCCGACCTACCTAATACACAGGCGTGGGGTCCGTCGGCGGGGGGAAGAGGATCCAGTCGGCCTTGGGGGCGTTGGGATCGGGCTGGCCGGTGTTAAGGCGCCGGTATCCGTGGGGATCGCCGGGGTTGGGCGGGGGCGGGGCGGCGTGGTCGTCTATGCGGTTGGCGCCGTTGAAGTAGAGGGTGAAGGTATTACCTTGCGCGAGGTACTTGATGGGGCTGCCGGAGGAGTCGAAGGGATCGGCGGGGAGGGCGGCGAGGTAGGCGGGCACGAGTTGGTCGAGCGTGTTCGGCAGGCGTGCGTGGTCGTGGCGGAAGCGTTCGACGGCGAGCGCGACGAGGGTGGCTTCGGCTTCGAGGCGGGCGTGCTGTTCGGTGTGCAGCGCGGAGCCGATGGATGGGGTCAGAGGGTAGGTTGGAGCGTAACGAAGCTCAGGGCAGGGCTGGTTGTTTTCCGTGCCGCAGCGGAATGAGGTGCAGGTGACCGAAAGCGCACCGTGGAGATATGCATTCTCGACGCTGTAAAAACCAGCGATACCGGCTGGGCCTTGAGCCTGGGCGGCCTTGGCGAGGTTCAGGTAAGCATCGTACCAGCCGAGTTGGTCTGCGCGAGTGGCAATACGGCGTGCATGGAGCGGGGCGAGCGGGGAGCCAGGGTCGGGGATGGCGGGGAACATGCTGTCGTTCGGATCGCCGAACTGGATCAGCGGGTGGAGACGCTCGATGCCGGCGGCGGTGATGCGGCCGTCGGGGCCGGGGGTGAAAGTACGGTCGATGAGGTCGGCGATGTTGGCGCGTTCGCTGTCGATGCGGAGGACGGCGTGGTTGCGTGCGGCATCGGCCAGGTGGTCCTGCAGGGCGGCGAGGGCGGGGGCGTCGAGGAGGTCCGGGCGGGTTGCCAAGACGCGGCGGATGAGGACGGCGGTGTTGTTCACGGCGCGGATGGCGATGATGTCGTTGATGAAAAAGGGGATCTCGCGGATCTGGCGGGCGATGCCGAGCACGGCGTGGACATCGGCGGCGAAGCGGGCGGGGTCGTCGTGTTCGGCGGCGTGGGCCGCGTCGAGCAGGAGGAGGTTGACGGCGCGGGAGGTCTCGGTCAGGCCGACGATGTGGGTGTTGATGAGGGCGTGGGTCATGGCCTCATCGAGTTCGGGCCAGCCGCGTTCGCGTTGGTGCTCCGGGGTGGCGGGGATGAGCCTGGAGCCGAGGATGGGGCGGACGCTCGATCGGCGTGCCTCGGCGAGTTGGGGTTCGAGCGTGCGGATGGCCTCCGTGACGGGGGCGAAGTGCGGGTCGCCGGGGCCAAGGTCGCTCCACCAGTTGTATGGGAGCGGGTCTGGCAGGTCGGGCTTGGCGTTGAGCCAGGCCTGGTCCAGCGCGATGTACGCGGGGACAGCGTGTTCGGCCTCGGGGGCCTGGGGGAGGGCGGCGTTGAACGCCGCGATGGGATCGGCGGGCGTGGGTGGGACGGAGAAGTAGGTCCGCGCGGCGAGGGCGTAATGAACAGCGAAAGAGAGCGCGGCCACCGCCGCGGCCCCTCCAGCGGCAAGCAGGGTCAGGCGTGTCTTCCGGTGCATGGGGGGTGTACCGGTGGGGTCAGGGTGGGTTTCAGGTGTGGCTCCCGGTCGGTCGGCTCAGAGAGCCGACCGACCGGGAGCCATGTTCAGTCTTGGGGCGGGTACAGGATCCAGTCGGCCGCGGGGGCGGCGGGGGATGGGCCTGCGGGGTCGGCGAAGCGGGCGGCGAGGTCGGCGGGGTTGGTGTTGGGCGGGGGTGGCGTGATCGTCGAGGCCGTTGGAACCGACGGAGTAGAGGACGGGCCGGCCGTCGCGGAGGAGGTACTTGATGGGGTGGCCGGGGTTGAAGGGGTCTTGCGGGAGTTCGGGGAGGTGGGTGGGGACGAGGGCGGCGAGGGTGTCGGGGTAGCGGCCTTCGGCGAGTCTGTGGCGTTCGAGGGCGAGGCGGGCGGCGGTGGCTCGGAGTTTGGCGCGGCTGATGTGAGGGAGGACGGCGGCTTTGGCGTGGGCGGGGAGCACAAGGCTGTACCGCCAGAGCACGGGCTGGCCAGTCAGTTCGCTCTGTTCGAGGTGTTTTGTGGCTGTCATGAGATGGGGATATGAGGCGGGGCCGCCCTCCTGAAATGCGAGGGCGGCGGCGGTCATCTGGTCGAACAGACTCTGGTGGTCGGCCCGGTCCATGAAACGGTGGCGGATCGGCCACATTGCGGCGAGCACAACGGGCGGTGGGGCATTGCCGCTCTCGCGTGAGAGTGAGAACTCGAGGCCATCGAACGAGATGAGGCCATTGCTGCCGGCGTCCTTGGTGAAAGTGCGATCCAGGAGTTCCTGCTGGACCATGAACTCGCCCGCCATGTCGATATGAGCCTGGGTTGCCGCGGCATCGGTGAGAAGCATCTGGAGTTCGGCGAGTTGCGGCTCAGTCATGAAGGCGGGTCGGCGGTCGATGATCCGGGCGATGGTCTCGTCCGCCATGCCGAGATAACGCAGGGCGACCATCTGGCCCATCAGATCGGGCTGTTCGTGGGTATGGCGTGCGATGCCGATGATGGTTCGGGTGTTGTCGATGATGGGCTGGGCCGAGGCACGATCCGCGGCGACGAAGGATTCAAAGGCGAGAAGATTCAGTGGTGTGCGGTATGCACCGAAGCGATAGATCAGCCCGAAAAGTGGGGGGCGGTCACGGAGGTCGGGCGTGGGCGGGAGGGGGTCGGTGGAGTGCAGAGAATCGTTTTCGGTCCAGTTGTCCGTGATGGGCATACCGGCCACGGGGAGCTGAGATGCGGCCCTGAGGCGGGCGAGTTCCGGCGCGAAACTTTCGAGGACTTCGAGGAGGTCGGGGTAGAACACGTGGTCCGTGGGGATCCCGAAAGGGGCCTCGTCGCTGGTGAAGGGATTGGGGAGTCTGTCGCCGTCGGCGTCGAATGCATCCCGCTCGTCCAGGAAACGGTCGATCCTGGCTCGGAGCGGGGAGGCGTGCTCGCTCCAGTTGTTTGCCACTTCGACATAGGTCCGCCAGGCTCGCTGGGATTCCGGGTAGGCATCGAAACGGGCGTTGAGTTCGGCGTAATAGTCCCGGTCGATGCCGGGCGGGGTGGCCATGAAATGGACCGCGCCCGCGATGTAGACGAGGCCGGTCAGGATGATTATGAGTAGCGAGCTGCGCAGGATCCGGCGGCGTTTGCGGGCTGGTTGGGTCATGTGATCCCCGTTGTGGGTGCTCTAGTTATGAAGAGGATACGGCTTTGGGCGCGGGAAGAGGGTTCATTGCGTGGTTGAGCGGGTTCGCACAGGCGGGAGGCCTGTACCACCACAGGAACTCGCCTTTGCGAGCCGAGCCACCGGGAACTGGAAACGGCACGGAGTGCCGTTCTACCTGGGGAGCAGGGTGACTTCGCTGGTGTGGTGCAGGCGGCCGCGGCGGTGGGAGAGGGTGATGGTGTCGCCGGGGGCGTGGTCGGACAGGACGCGGATCAGTTCGTGCAGGTCGCGGGTGGGGCGGCCATTGATGGCTGTGATGAACGAGCCGATGGACAGGCCGGTGCGTTGACGCCCACCCGCGGGCAGGCCGACAACGCGGACGCCGGTGCCGTCACCATTCTCGATCTCGATGCCGAGGGTGGCGGCCAGTTCGGAGCCGGTCTCGGGGATCATGGGCAGGGCGGTTAGCCAGGACTGGTAGGCCTGTTCAAGGGCGTTCTGATCGGGGAGATTGAGGGTATCGCGCAGGGCTGCCATGCCGGTGGGATCAGCGGCGAAGGTCTCGGTGTAGCGGCGGTAGAAGTCGGTGAGTTTGTTCTGATCGAGGAGGAATAGCATCACGGCGCGGGATTGGGCGTACTGGGCGAGGGGGCGGTTGGTCGAAAGGCGGTCGAGGCTGGTGGCCGCGAGTTCGTCGAGCGGGGTCAGGCGGCGGGCGGTGTGGAGGCGTTTGACGATGTTGGTGCGCCAGGAGGGCACGGGGGTGAGCGTGCCGTCGTGGATGTCGTAGTCTTCGACGAGCGAGGCGAGGCCTTCCTGGATCCATGCGGCATGCTGCTGGCCGAGGCGGGAGATGTCGCGCCAGTGGAGCACATGGATGAGTTCGTGGCGGAGCGTGGCGCCGAGGTCCTGGGCGACGAGGCGGCGGCGGTTGTGGTCGTAGGCGCCGCCGATGGTGGAGAAGCCGCGGCCCGGGCCGGGGCCGAAGGTGGCCAGTGTCCAGCGCCCGAAGCCCTCGCGGTCTGGCAGCACGATGGCGGCCCAGGGGTCTTCGTTGAAGGCATTCTCCGGCTTGAGGCCGGTGAAGACGGTGTCGGTGATCCAGGCGGCGAGGCGTTCGATCTCTGTGGTGGCCTCGTCCGTGGCGGTGGGGTCGTGGCTGCTGAGCAGGTCGATCTTCCAGCGGTCAAGGGTCCGGGATTCATGCACGCGGCCCACGATCTGGCGGGCGGCGTTCAGGTCGGACTCGCGCCGGGCGGCGAGGATCTCGGACCAGCGTGCGTCGATGTCCTGGAAGAGTTGGGTGGTGCGGAAGGCGGCCATGTGCGGGTCGGTGCGCAGGATGCGGATGTCGGAGAATCCCAGGGCGAGAGCGCGGGTCAGGCGTTGCTCGGCGGCGGGCAGGTCGCCGCGGAGGCTCGAGACCGCGGCGAGGTTGTACCAGGGCGTGAAGGAGGCGGGGTCCTGCTCGGCGTGCTGCTGGAAGAGGGTTTCGGCGCGGTCGAGGTCGCCGGCCTCGACCGCGCTGATGCCTTGGGATTCGAGCTGGGCGGGGGTGAGACGGCGGTGCTCGGAGGAGCCGTCGGTCGGTTGGGCGAGGGTGATGGAGGCCAGGAGACAGGCGGAGATGAGGTGGGGGAGGAGTTGGAGTGGGAGGGGCATGGGGGCCTCCTGAGGGTGAGGACTGGCACCGCCGGCATTGGAACGCCATCCCCTCACATGCGTTCGGGGCTGACGGAGGGACGCACAGGCGGGACGCCTGTGCCACCGGTGGAGGTGCGGATGAGTTTGTTCAGGGCGGCGGGGAAGGCTTCGAGTTCGAGTTGGAAGATCTTGGCTGCGAGGGTTTCGGGCGTGTCGTCGGGTGTGATGGGGCAGCGACGCTGGAGAATGATGGGGCCGGTGTCGTAGGTGTCGTCGGCGAGGTGGACGGTGCAGCCGGATTCGGTGATTTCGCCGCGGCGGAACGCTTCGATGGCGGCGGTGTGGACCTTCATGCCGTGCATGCCCGGACCACCAAAGGCCGGGAGCAAGGCGGGGTGGATATTGACGATGCGGCCGAGGGTGGTGGGGGTAATGGGGACGAGTTTGAGATAGCCGGCAAGGACAACCCAGTCGATGCGGTCTTGCGTGACCAGGGTGTCGAGCGTCTGGGGGGCGACTGGGCCGGGGATGATGTCGGTCGGAATGTTTCGGGCGCGGGCGATGTCCGCGCCGCGGCACTCCTTGTTGGCGATGACACGGACGACGGCGGCGGGCAGGTCCCCCGCGTCGGCGTGGACGAGCAGGTTTTCGAGCGTGCGTCCCGAGCCGGAGAGGAGGACAAGCAGGCGGGCTTTGTCACGGGGAGGTGGCACGGGAGAGGGGGTCATCGGACAGCTTTCAGGGCCTGCTCTCGGGTGTGAACGATGACGAGCATCTTGTCCATGCGGGTGAGGCGGAGCATCTTTTCGATCTGGGGATCGAGGCCGCAGATCGACATCTTGCCATTCGCCTTGGCGCATGCCTGGTGGAGGGTGATGAGCGATCCGATGCCGGCAGAGGCGAGCATGGTGACCTTGGACATGTCGATGACGAGCTTGTTTGAGCATTGGGCGGCGGCGGCGAGGAGGTCGTGCTCGATGGGCTTGGCTTCGTGCTCGGAGTATCGCTCGCAGAGGACGGTGGCGACGGCGACACTGCTGACCTCGACGATCTCGGCGTGGGTGGTGGCAGCGAGCGGGGTTTCCGTCGTGGAAGTGTCGTTCTTCTTGCCGAAGATGTCCTTGAGTGCCATGGGTCAGTTTCCTTGGGGCTGGAAGGGGGTTGGGGCACCGTCGCGGAGGGCGACCATGGTGAGGGTGGCGCTGGTGACATGAACGCGTTCGAATGTGCGGCAGCGTTCGGCGTACACCTCAACCGCCACATCCAGCGAGGTGCGTCCGAGGCGGGTGGTGTGGGTGTGGAGGCTGACGACATCACCGACGCCGACCGGGGCACGGAAATCAACACGCTGGATGGAGGCGGTGACCCAGTCGAAGTCCCCGTGGCGGCGGGCTTCCACGAAACCGGCCTGGTCGATGTAGGAGAGGACCACGCCGCCGAAGATGGTGCCGTAGGGGTTGGTCTCGCGCGGCATGGTGACCACGCGGAGGGCGAGGTGGGCCTCGTTCAAGGGGGTGGGCGAAGGGGGGGGGGGCATGGGTGCCCAAGTGTATCAGGATTGGGCGTGTCAGACAGGGTTGGAGCGTGGTTGGAGGCCTAGTTTGAGCGGTCCGTGAACCAGCGGAGCCGGTAGCCGCCGTCCTCGAAGACCGCATCGATGCCCGTCCACTTGAGTTCGCCCCAGCTTGATTTGGGCAGGCGTATGCGGAACTCGTTGCGACCGATGGATTCCATGTAGATGCCGGGGGTGCGTTCGCCGAAGGGCATGGTGTTGAAAAGGCGGAAGACATCGCGCTGGCGGCGGACGATCTCCTTGTAGGCCTCCTTGGGGTCGTAGCCCCGGACGATGAACTCGTCGCGGGTGGCCTTGGAGAGCACTTGCTGAGTGAAGAGTTCCTCCTCACCGTTCTGCATGGTGTTGACGATGTGGGTCATCAGGTGCTGGATGGACTTGGCGTAGAGAACGACGGTGCCATCGGGGAGGGTCTGGCGGATGCCGGCCTCGGGGGTGCGGAGGACATCGGCCTGGGTGATGTTTCGGACATCCGGGATACCTCCGGTCTGGGCACCCGGGAGGGAGGAGAGCATGCCCTTACGAGACACGATTCGTTCCTCACCGCAGGCGGGAAGGACGAGGATGACCGCCGCGAGGCACGCAGCGATGGCGGCCCGGGTTGGTCGCGGGGGGGGAGTGGGGAGAGGGGGCGGGGGGGCGATCATCGGCAATCCGATACGCTGGCGAGGTTGGATGGTTCGGCCGGGAGTTGTACGAGCGGCTGCGTGGTGGGGGTGGCCCGACCGCGTCTCCAGAGGTCGTGGAGACGGAAGTCTTCATGCTGGCCGGGGCGGTCGCCGCGGAGGTGTGTGCCCCGGGATTCCTCACGCCACAGGGCGGCCTTGGCGATGATCGCGCCGGTGAGCAGCATGTTCTGGACTTCCCAGCCGTCAGGGGTGTCGAAGATTTTGTCGAGGGTGTAACGACCCCAGAAGTCGAACATCTCGGTGGCATCGGAGAGGCGGGTGCCGTCGCGGGCGACACCGACATTCTTCCACATGGCGCTGCGGAGGCTGGAGCGGACATCCTCAAGATCGAGTTCGGCCGCGTCGGAGGGGCGGATGTCGGAGATGATGGGGATGGGGGAAAGCGGGGTGTCCGCGCCGCGTCGGGCGGCACGCGCGCCCGCGATGGCGCCCATCACGAGGCCTTCCAGCAGGGAGTTGCTTGCCAGGCGGTTCGCACCGTGCAAGCCGGAGCAGGCTGCTTCGCCGACGGCGTAGAGGTTGGGGACATCGGTGCGGGCGTGCAGGTCGGTGCGCACGCCGCCGATGGTGTAGTGAGCGGCGGGGTGGACGGGGATCAGATCGGTGGCGGGGTTCAGCGAGAACTTGGCGAGGGTGGCGTGGATGGCAGGGAAACGCTGCGCGAAACCGGTGAGGTGGCGGCAGTCGAGGTAGACATGGCGTCCGCCCTGGGCGGCGATCTGGCGGATGATGGCCTGGGAGACGATGTCACGCGGGGCGAGATCGGCGAGTTCGTGCTGGCCGAGCATGAAGCGGTTGCCCTGCTCGTCGAGCAGATGGGCTCCCTCGCCGCGGACGGCCTCGGAGATCAAGGCGCGGGGCGCGCCGGGAAGATAGAGCGTGGTGGGGTGGAACTGGATGAAGGCCATGTCGGCCAGGGTGGCACCAGCCCGGGCGGCCATCGCCATGCCGTCGGCGGTGGCGGGCGGCGGGTTGGAAGTTTCGCGGTAGAGCTGGCCCGCGCCGCCCGACGCGAGGATGGTGGTGCGGGCCCAGATCATCTGAAGGCCGTAACGCGGGTGGTGGGTGATCGCGCCCAGGCAGGCCGCCCCGGGTTCCGGGCTGGCGGTGATCAGGTCGATGGCAAAGCAGCCTTCGAAGAGGCGGATGTGGTCGTTGCGGGTGATGATCTGAGTTAGAGTGCGCTGGAGTTCCGTGCCGGTGGAGTCGCCGCCTGCGTGGTAGATGCGCGGGGCGGAGTGGCCGCCCTCGAGCCCGACGGCCAGAACGCCGGAAGCGTCGCGATCGAGGTTCATGCCCCAGTCGATGAGTTCACGCACGCGGGCTGGACCTTCGCGGCACACGAGGGCGACGGCGGACGGGTCGCACAGGCCCGCGCCCGCGGTGAGGGTGTCCTGGATGTGGGCGTCGATGGTGTCGTTATCGCGCAGCACGGCGGCGATGCCGCCCTGGGCCCAGGCGGTGTTGGTCTTGCTCAGTTTGGACTTGGTGCAGACGATGACATCGCCGCCCTCGGCCGCGGCGATGGCGGCCCTCATGCCTGCGACGCCCGCGCCCAGCACCAGCGTGTCGCAGAAGATCTGCGGGAGCAGCCCCGAGCGGAAGGGGATCAGGTAGCGGCGTTGGTCGAAGATGTCGTGCAACGGGAACGCCTCGGGAGCGGGTGGTGATATCCGGCAGGGGAGGGGGTGCAGGGGGGGGAGCAAGGGGAGGGGTGTGTTGCGTCAGGGGGTTGGCCCGCAGGCGCAGCCGGGGCGGGCGCAGCCCGTAGGTGAGCAGGCCTTGGATGTTGGGGATGGGGAGGGGGGGCCAAGGAGTTTGAAGACTTTGGCGTTGAGGTAGACGGCGTGGTTCTCAAGATGCCAGCAGTTGTGCTGGGCGATGTCGCGGATGGAGATGGGGCCACGCTCGGGGTGGAGGGCCTGACGGTCCCAGTGGTGGTCTTCCAACTGGTAGAGCATGGCGACCGTCCAGGAGCGGGTGGTGTGGATGGCGGCGATATCGCCGCCGATGGGCGGACGGAAAGTGGTGGCATCGGTGCAGCCGTAGAGGCCGGAGTCGATGAAAGCGTTCTCGTCCCAGACGGCCAGGGTGGGGCGGTCTTCGCCGAAGGCGCGGCGGATGCGGTGGGCGTTGACGATCTCGGCATCGGCGAGGTGGCCGAGGAGGACGCGGGCGGGCCACCGGCCGCATCCGGCCTCGGGGAGCCAGGCAATGTCGAGCTGGTCGTCGGTCAACTCAAAGATGCGGGGATCGAAATGCTCCACACCGATGCGCAGTCGGGCGATGAGCGAGGGAATGTCCAACGCACGGATTTCGGCCGGATCCGGGAGGGTCAGTTCAAGGGTGGGGGTCATGGCGGAAGGATAGGAGGGTGGGGTTGATGGTGGGAGGGTCAGGTTGCGTAAGTGGCCTTGGATATTGGATTTATTCGATGCCGCGGAGCGTGACATCCACCTCGATGGTTTCCTCACCGCGTTCGAGTGTGATGCGGACGACATCGCCGGGTTTGTGCTCGGCCAGGCGGGGGCGGAGGTCCTCGACGGAGCGAAGGGGCGTGCCGTTCCAGGTGAGCAGGCGGTCGTCGGGGCGGATGCCGGCGTCTGAGGCGGAGGTATTCGGGAAGACCCGCTGGACAAGGATGCCGCCCTTGGTGGAGTTGGTGGGCAGCAGGCCGATGCGGACGGTCGGCTCGCCGGGCAGAGAGGGTCGTCCCGCGGCCCCCCCAGCGGCCCCGCTCGATCCGGCCTGGCGGTGGAACACGGCCACGGCCGGGGTGGCCGCGTCCATCGCGATGTCCGTGGCCAGCAGGGAGATGCGCACGCCGCCCTCGAAATCAATGAAATCCACGGTGTCCTGCGGCCGGTGGTAGCGGGGGTGCAACCCGGTGAAGAAGAAGAGGTTGGGCACGCCCACCGCGTCAAAGGAGGCGTGGTCGGATCGGTCGTTACCCACCGAGGTCTGACGGGCGATGAGCAGCCCGGAACGCTCGAAGTGCGGCTCGACGAAGGCGGGCATGTCGGGCGAGGAGCGGATGTTGCCGATCTCCAAGGGTTCGTCGTCGAGTGTGCCGATCATGTCGAGGTTGAGCATGAGGCTGTGGCGGTTGATCGGCGCGATGGGCTCCTTGGTGTAGTGGATCGACCCGAGCAAACCCATCTCCTCGGCCGAGAAGGCGAGGAAGAGGAAGGACCGGCGCGGGTGGTTGGGCGGGAGGGTTCGGACCCGCTCGGCGATCGACTGCGCCGCGAGCATCATGCCAGCGGTGCCGGAGGCGTTGTCGTCGGCGCCGGAGTGGAGCTTGCCGCTGTTGCCGGGGAAGGCGCCGATGCCGCCGAAGCCGACATGGTCGTAGTGCGCGCCGATGACGACGAACTCATCGGCCAGCGTGCCCACGCCGGGCAGCACGGCTCCCACATTGAAAGCTTCGATGGGAATGCTCTCCATCTTGATGTCAATCGAGACCGGTTCGACCGGCAGGTCCATCACGATCGGGCCGGCGTTGGCACGCTCGACCAGCGAGGCAAGCGTGAGGGAAGGATCATTCCCGCGGTCGAGGATGCGCTGGGCCACCTCGGGCGTGATCTGGACGACCGGAGCATCGAGGCGCGGACCGCGGGAACCGAAGCCCGACTGGCCGGGGCGGGTGGAATCGACGGTTTCCAGGACATGCACCCGCTCGTCCTGGGCCTGGGGCGGTTTGACGATCAGCACGGCCTTGGCACCGCGGTGGATGAGCGCGCCCGCCTTGCTGCTCAGGCGGGTGCGATTGGTGTAGGTGTTCTCCTGCCAGAGTGAGATGCCCTGCTCGTCCATGGGCTGGTAGGCGAGGGCGATGACGATCTTGTCGTCAAAGCGCGTGGCGGGGTCGAAGCCGCTGTAGCCGTCCGGCCCGGCGGTGATGGCGTAGCCGGCGAAGGCGACGGGGGCCGTCACCTGGGCCGAGCCGGAGAAGGCCAGGGCGGAAAAGTCCTGGCCGTGGATGAGGGGTTGGTCGCCCACGGTCATGACGGTGGTACCGGCGCGGGTCTCCTGACCGACGCTAAACGATTGTCGGAATGCGGAGCGGGGGGTGAGCACCTCGGTCCCGTCCGGGGCGGTCTCGGTCGTGGAGAAGGCGGGCTGGAAGCCGAGCGAGCGGAAGTGGTCTTCGATATAGGATGCGGCGCGGTCGATGCCGACCGAGCCGGGGGCACGCCCTTCGTACTCGGGGCCAGCCAGCTCGGTCACGGTGGCCCGGAAGAACTCGACCAAGGCGGGGTCGATGGGTGGGGGACCCGAGGGGTCGTCTTGTGGAGAGGCTTGGGCGTCTGCCAGCCGGTTTCGGGCGCGTTCCGCCCGGATCTGGCCAGGGGTCTTTTCCGGTTCAACGACCAGAACAGCGGCATCCGCCACGCCGGGCAGGGCCAGACCCACCGCCAGCACACAGAATGGAAGGGCGAACATCCGGAAGAAACTGCTTGCCGAGCCGGTCATGGAACCTCCTGGTGACCCAGTGTACCGGCCAAACGCGGCGAGGCTCCATAGGATCGAGGGCTCTTTCGCGTTCCGCCGCTGTGCCGCGTCCGGGGTGATGCACGCCCGGGCCATTCCACCCGCCCTTTCCGGGACCATCGATGACCGCCACCACCACCTCGTCGGCTTCCGTTTCTCGCCCCCTTTCGGCCCAGGTGCCCGCCTCGGCGAGCCCGCTGGACGACCGGGCCAGGTTCGACACCCGCCATATCGGCCCGCGGGACCACGACATCGCGGCCATGCTGGCTACGCTGGGGCTTGGCTCGCTGGACGAGCTGGTCGGGCAGGTGGTACCGGCCGACATCCGGCTGAACCGGCTGTTGGATCTTCCGAGTGCGCGGGACGAGTGGACGCTACTGCGCGACCTGAGTGGTACGGCGGACAGGAACAAGGTGTACCGATCGTGCATCGGGATGGGGTATCACGGGACGATCACGCCGCCGGTGGTGCTGCGGAATGTGATGGAGAACCCGGGGTGGTACACGCAGTACACGCCGTATCAGGCGGAGTTGGCCCAGGGGCGACTGGAGGCACTGCTCAACTTCCAGACGATGATCTCCGATCTGACGGGCCTGCCGCTGTCGAACTCCAGCCTGCTCGACGAGGGCACCGCGGCAGCCGAGGCGATGAGCCTGTCCGTCCAGAACAGCAACGGCAGGAAGCGGGTCTTCCTGGTGGCGGACGACTGCCATCCCCAGACCATCGAGGTGACGCGGACTCGTGGCGATTCGATGGGCGTGGAGGTCCGTGTGTCGTCGCCGAAGGATTTCGTGATCGGCGACGATGTCGCGGGCGTGATGGTGGCGTATCCGACGACAGACGGGCGGGTCGAGTGCTACAAGGACCTGGCCGCGAAGGCGAAAGCAGCCGGGGCGTTGACGGTGGCCGTGGCGGACCCGCTGGCGCTGGTGCTGTTGACCCCGCCCGGCGAGTGGGGCGCTGATGTGGCGGTGGGCAGCGCTCAGCGGTTCGGTGTGCCGATGGGCTTCGGCGGGCCGCACGCGGGCTACATGGCCACGCGGGAGGAGTTCGTACGCAAGCTGCCTGGGCGACTGGTAGGCGTGTCGCGCGACAGCCACGGAAACCCGGCGATGCGGCTGGCGATCCAGACGCGCGAGCAGCACATCAAGCGGGACCGTGCGACAAGCAACATCTGCACCGCGCAGGTGCTGCTGGCGGTGATGGCGTCGATGTACGGTGTGTATCACGGGCCGGATGGGCTGATGCGGATCGCTCGGCGTGTGCGGGTCTTCACGCAAACGCTGCGGGTGGCGCTGCACGATCTGGGCCATACGGTGGGTGATGACCTGGTGTTCGATACGCTGCGGGTGAAGGTCAAGGGCAACGCGAGCGATGTGATCGGTGCGGCTCGGGCGCGTCGCATCAACTTGCGGGACTACGGCGACGGCACCGTGGGCGTGACGCTGGACGAGACGACAGACCGCCACCTGCTGGCCGATCTGGTCGAGGCGTTTGGCGGCAAGGCGAGTGAGGATCTGGACAAGCTGCTCTCACGGGCCAACCTGAATATCCCCGCGGCGTTCGCCCGGACCAGCCCGTTCATGACGCACCCGGTGTTCAACACCCACCGGTCCGAGACGGAGATGCTGCGGTATCTCTTCAAGCTCCAATCCCGGGATCTGTCGCTGACGCACTCGATGATCCCGCTCGGTTCCTGCACAATGAAGCTCAACGCGACGAGCGAGATGATGCCGGTGACCTGGCCGGAGTTCGGGAACATGCACCCGTTCGCCCCGCGTGAGCAGTGGGAGGGGTACGCGGAGGTGTTCACGCAGCTCGAGGCATGGCTGGCGGAGATCACGGGGTTCAGCGCGGTGTCTTTGCAGCCCAACGCGGGATCGCAGGGTGAGTACGCTGGCCTGCTGACCATCAAGGCGTATCACGAGCACCATGGGAACAAGCACCGGGATATCTGCCTGATCCCGGAGAGCGCGCACGGAACCAACCCGGCATCGGCTGTGATCGCCGGCATGAGGGTGGTTCCCGTCAAGGTGAACGAGCAGGGCGCGATCGTGTACGCGGATCTGAAGGCCAAGGCCGAGCAGCACGCGGACACGCTGTCGTGCGTGATGATCACCTACCCGTCCACCTGCGGCGTGTTCGACGACAACATCCGCGACATGTGCGCGGTGGTCCACGAGCACGGCGGGCTGGTCTACATGGACGGTGCGAACATGAACGCCCAGGTCGGCCTGTGCCGCCCGGGCGACATCGGAGCCGATGTGTGCCACCTGAACCTGCACAAAACCTTCTGCATCCCCCACGGCGGCGGCGGCCCGGGCATGGGGCCGATCGGTGTGAACGAGAAGCTTCGCCCGTTCCTGCCGGGCCACTGCGTGCAGCGTCCGGCGAGCGCGGGCGAGCACGCGGTGGGCGCGGTCTCGGCCGCGCCGTACGGCTCGCCCAGCATCCTGCTCATCTCGTGGGTGTACATCGCCATGATGGGCCCGCGCGGCCTGAAGAAGGCGACGGAGACCGCCATCCTCAACGCCAACTACATGGCCGAGCGGCTCAAAGAGCACTATCCGGTGCTGTTCAAGGGCAGCAAGGGGCGCGTGGCGCACGAGTTCGTGCTGGACTGCCGCCCGTACAAGAAGTCCGCGGGCATCGAGATCGACGACATCGCCAAGCGACTGATCGACTTCGGCTTCCACGCTCCGACCATGAGCTGGCCCGTGCCCGGCACGCTGATGGTCGAGCCGACAGAGTCGGAATCCAAGGCGGAGCTGGACCGGTTCTGCGACGCCATGATCGCCATCCGTGCGGAGATCGCTCGCGTTGAACGCGGCGAGTGGACGCAGGAAGACAACCCGCTCAAGGGAGCGCCGCATTCGCTGGGCGAGGTGACAAGCTCTGCGTGGAAGCACGCCTACACGCGCGACGAGGCGGCTTACCCGGCGGCCCACCTGCGGGACTTCAAGTTCTGGAGCCCGGTGGGACGCGTGGACAACCCCTACGGCGACCGCAACTTGCAATGCACCTGCCCGAGCGTGGCGGATGCTTGCGAGGCGTGAGTGGTGTACGCGGACGACGACGCGGGGTTGGTGGAGTGGATGGATGCGCGGCGCATTCGTTCTGAGCGGGCGCGGGATCGCGTGATGGCGGTCGCCGTGGTGATTCCCGTCGCGATCATGCTGGTGGTAATCCGGTTGGCCTTTGGGAACCCCCAAATGCCCGGACTCTGGACAGGTGCCTTTGTTGCGGGTGGGATCTTTGCTGTCGGGTTGTTGGTGGCCATCGCCCTTGGGATCCGCTCCGCGTGGCGAACGCGTGCGTTCGTTCACGCCATGGAGGCGGCGCTTCCTGTCCTGGGCGAGCAAAGTGTCATTCCCCTGCGTCATGGGGAGCGGGTGGGGAATCTACTTGTCACACGACTCGGGACAGTGGCCTTGGACGCCAATGCCGAACTGACCATCGCGCATCAGGGCAGCATTGGTTCACTGCAGGTCCGGCGTGTGTTGACGCTTTTGCTTGGTGCGGTCACGGGGGTTGGAGCTGGTGTGTTGGGTGTAATGCTGATTGGGCAGGGATCACTCGGAGTCAAAGGAACGGTCGGGGTGATCTCGATGGGGTGTTTGGTGGTTTCAATAGGTGTGTGGCTTGTGAGTTTTCATCGGGCTCAGGCGGTGAGGTTGGATTTCGACAAGGCTGCGGGGCGTATGCGGGTTGTGTGCTTGGTTGGTGTAGGGGGCAAGCGAATTCTTGAAATCCCATTCAGCGAGCTGGAAGGGATGTCGTACGATTATCAAGAGCTGATGGATTCCCGCCGGGTCGTTCTCGCCTTCAGAGATGAGCAAATCGAGATTGCACGCTTTCCGGCATCGAAAGGGAACATCGGTCGTGGACATGCTCGGCTCGCGGGGTTCGGGCAGCGTGCGGACCATGCGCATGAAGCGTTGTGTGCCTATCGAGCGGACCGACTTGTCAAGACGATCGAGGAGTTTTTGGAGTAGTCTACCCGTGAGTCCAGCCTATCTTGGGGGCGTGTAGCCCGTTTGAACGCTGTGGATCGGAGTATGCATTGTTCTGGAAGCGTCCAAGCGTGATAGGTGGGGGCGTGCTCGGACGGCTGCGGGCGGCACCGCTGGCGTATCTGGCGGCGTGGTTGGGGATCGAGGCGGCGACGGCCGCGGCGTTGACGCCGCTGGCATCCTGGACGACCAACTGGCTGATCGGGCGGAGCGGACGGTACGCGGTCGCGAACACGGATATCGCGTTGTTTTTGCTGTCACCTCGGGGGCTTGGCGTGCTGGCTGTCGCGGCGGTGGTGGCGGCTTTCGGGACCGCGCTGGGGCGTGCCGTCACAATGGTGATCGCGTCCGAGTGTGAGCGTCTTGGCCGACCGGGGAGAGGCGGGTGGCGTGGGATGGCGTTGCGGGGGGTGTTCGCGACCCTGCGTCGGGCTCCGGCCATCGCCATGCTGGTGGCCAGACAGGTGGGGCTGCTTGCATTGCTGCTGGCACCGTTCGTGGCGGTGATCGCCGGCATCGGCTGGTGGACCGTGCGCGGGGTGGAAATGTATTGGGTCGTGACGGTCCGCCCCACGCGGTTCTGGATCGGGCTGGGGGCGATCGTGCCGGTGGTGGTCATGGCCCTGTGTGTCGCGGTGCCGGTGGCGTTGCGATGGTCGCTGGCGCTTCCACTTTGCGTATTGGAACACCATCCCCCGGCGGCCGCGATGCGGACCAGCATCGGGCTGATGCGCGGCAGACTTCGATCCGCAGCCTTGGTGCGGTTGAGTTGGTTCGCCGGTGTGACGCTGGTGTCGTCCCTGGTCTCGTCAGCGGTGTACGCCGCCTCCGTGGCGGTCCTGTCAATTGAGATCGGGTCGATGCGGTTCACCGCGTTCCTGGCGGGGATCGTGCTGATCGTTTCCGCGGCCACACTGACCATCGAGAGCGTGGTGATGCGAGCGGGCGACGCCCTGCTGGTTTTCTCGATGTGGCGGCGGTGGTCTGGGGGGGCGGTGGGGGTGGGGGGGGCTGAGGCGGTGAGCGTGCCCGGTGCCTTTGCGGGCGGGGAGGTTCAGGCACGGCGGTGGATGCGTGGAGCGTTGCCGGTCGGGGTGTTGCTGCTGGTTTCCGCGGCGTTCGTGTCGGTGCGGATGGCGCGTGATCTGGACAGGCCGATCGCGTTGGAGATCACGGGGCACCGCGGTGCGGCCTCGGTCGCGCCGGAGAACACGCTCCCGGCGGTGGAGATGGCCGCACGGCTGGGGGCGGACCGCGCCGAGATCGATGTAATGCTGACCGGCGATGGGCAGGTGGTGGTGTTCCACGATACCGACATGCGTCGGCTGGGCAACGATCCGCGCCGGGTGGCGGACATGACACTCGATGAGCTGCGCGGGTTCGATGTGGGCATGTGGTTCGATCCGTCCTTCGCCGGGCAGCGCGTGCCCACCCTGGATGAACTGCTCGCCGATGTAAGCCGCTGGGCACCACCCGAGTTCTCGCTAAATGTCGAACTGAAGTCACTCCGCGGGGACGAGGAGCGGCTGGCGAACGCGGTGATCGCATCGTTGCGATCGCATGGCGATACCCGCAGCGTGGTGACTTCGCTGTCCATCCCCAGCCTGGCGGCGGTACGCCGGGCCGAACCGTCCCGCCCGATCGGCATCGTGCTGACGGCCTCGCTCGGCGATGTGTCACGGTTGGATGTGGACTTCTACTCGGTGCCGATGGGTGTGGCCACCCCGGCGTTCCTGGCCGCGGCCGCCCGCCAGGGGCGGGGCGTGCATGTCTGGTCGGTCAGCAATCCCGACATGATGACCCGCCTGGCACTGCGCGGGGCCGATGGCGTGATTGTTCACGATGTCCAATCGATGCGCGAACGCCTCGACGAACTGCTCGAACTCGAACCGCTGGAACGCCTGCTGCTGGGGTTCCGCACGCGTTTGTTGGATTGAGCACAAGGAGCCAGGGGGGGAGGGGGGCGGAGGCAGTGAAGAATCCGCCCAGATCATCGCCGGCATCACGCAGAGGGGGGTGAGGGGGGGAGGGTACCCCACGATTCGAGGATTTCTCGTGGGCGTGACCGGCGAGAAAGCCACCTGCTGGACTCGAACCAGCGACCTGAGCTTTACGAAAGCTCCGCTCTACCAACTGAGCTAAGGTGGCGAAAAACCGGACCCGTTCGGGTCCGGGGAGGGAAGTATCGCAGGGGTCGGGGTGGATGTCCACCCGGGCGACGGGGCATTGGGGGGGCGGGCGATCAGGGGCAGCCGGCGTTGAAGGCGTCGAGGTAGGTGGCCAGGTCGAAGAAGTTCAGGATGCCGAAGGGGGCGGCCAGATCCGCGGCGGGGTCACTGGCGTTGTAGAGGGCCAGATAGGCGGCCAGGTCGAAGAAGTTGAGGGAGCCGAAAGGCTCGGCCAGGTCGGCCGGGCAGGGGGGCGTGCCGGTGATGGTGAAGGGCAGGTCGGTGTCATCGAAGCTCTCGCGGCCCTGGGTATCGCGGACCAGCACGCGGAGTACACCCTGATCGGTCGCGATATTGGGGACTTCCCAGTTGTATGACCCCGGTCGGGCGGCGAGATTCTGGGCGACGATGATGGGGAAAGTCTGGCCGCCGTCGGTGGAGAGCAGGATGTCGGCGATGGTGGGGGCCTCGGGGCCGTCGGTGAGCCACTGCATGGGCTGGAGGCTTCCGGGTTCGTAGGAGGCGCCGTCGTTCTGGGTGGTGATGTATGCCGAGGGGGCGTCGCCGTTCGCGGGCGCGGGGACATGCATCACGATGCAGTGCATGACGCCCGCGGCGGTGACGATGCCCTGGCAGTTGATCTGGCGCACGGTCTTGCCGGGCATGGCCTGCTGCCAGACGGCCAGGGCCGTGGCGTTGTGCGGGGCGGCGGCTGAGTTGGTGTATGAGGGGATCAGCACGAGGTCGTTGCAGATTACCGCATTGGTGTAGGTGTAGTGCGTGCCACCGGAGCGCACGGCGGGGATGCGGAAGACTTGGATATCCTGCGCCGCGAGGGTCGCGGCGGCGTTGTTCGAGGTGATCGCCCAGGACGCGTTCGGCTCATTGACCCATTCGGAGACGATGACCCGGTCGTCCGCGACGAGGATCATCCACATATCGATGTGCTGGGTGGAATCGACGGAGGCGGGGTAGGGTGTGTAGAGAGCGGTTTCAAGGTTCTGGTAGTCTCGCCAGTGCTGGATGATCTGGTTGGCGGTCAGCGAGGGGTTCTCGTTGACGATCAGGCGGGTCGCGTGGCCGGTGGCGGGGCCGGACATGAGGTGGTAGTTGCCGCCGCCGTGAACGAGGGGGATCTGAAAGTAAGGCTCGTTGCGGACAGTATTGGCCCAGTAAGTGGAGACGAGGTTGTCGTTGGGGCGGGGGCGGTTGTAGGTGTGATCGACGACCGCACGGACGCCTCCCTCGCCCTGTTCGTTGACACCGAGGTAGATGTAGCGTGGGCCGTAGTCACGGATCCAGATGGAATCGGTGCGGCGGACGGTAAACTCGACGAGATCCATGTCGGCACCGGCGGCCTGGATGCTGTTGGCGGCCGAGGCGCGGGCGCTGGTCGAGTTGACAACGACGAAGACCTTGGCGTTGCCCGTTGTGGTGATCTCCCGGGCCATGTTTGCCAGGATGGTCAGCCAGGCCGAGGAGCCGTTCCACGCAAGCATGATGCCCTCGACCGGGTCGTACTCGGCGGGTGTGCGGACAGGGCCGGGCGGCGCGACCCGGGAAACGGGGGCCACGATCGGCTCACGGGCGATCAGTTCCTCTTCGGCAGGGGTGAGAGAGCGAGGGAGGGGGTCCGAAAACGACGGGGCGCTCCCGAGGGCGGGCAGGGTGATGATGGCGGCCAAAACCGCGCCGGCGGGATGTGAGCAGAGCGTCGGAATCATGGACAAGTCTCTCCCGCCGGAATCGGCGTCGGAACCCGGTTCGCAGAGCGCGAGCCACAGGTTGCCAGATTATGCACGGATGCATGGTTCTGGGATGTAGTGTTTTTGGCCCAGTTTATGGGTTGGGTGTTGCTTGGTCGCCGGAGGTCTGGGGTGTAACGCCCGCATCAATCAGCCAGCGCTCAATGTCCGGATTGGTGATGGTCAAGGTCGTGATGATGTTGCCGTCGGCATCGGTCACGGTGATGGTGCCGCCCAGCACTGCGGTTTCATCATCCCAGAGATCACGGGCGTCGGTGCGTGCATCATCCGGCACGCCTCGCTCGGCGGCATCGAGGCGTCGGTCGATCCGGGCCAGTTCGCGGACCAGTCGGTCCCGCTGACGGCGGACGGTGTCGAGTTCGCCTGAGGCAACGAGGGTGGGGTCATTGGGCGGGATGCCGATCGGCTCCATGACCCCGGTGGCCGCGTGGTGGCGGAGGACGGCCCACGCGGCCGAGAGCTGGGGATCGGCGAGGCGTTCGATCACTTCGTCGGGTGTGGTTGGCTCGGGGCCGTCCTGGTGGGAGATGATCTCCTGGCGACGGCGCGCGGTGAGCATGGCCACGGTCTGCTCGTCGCTGAGCGGCAGGTAAAAGCCTGGAGTCGGATCGACGCCCCACACCGCGGCATCGTCGGTGCGTTGGATGATGCGTCCGGATGGGAGGGCGTAGCGCTGCTCGGTGATTTTGAGGACACCCGCGCCCGAGGGCAGGGGCCGTACGGATTGGACGAGGCCCTTGCCGAAGGTTCGAGTGCCGAGGATCACGGCGCGACCGTGCTCGCCGAGCGAGCCGGCGACGATCTCGGATGCGCTGGCACTCTGCGCATTGACCAGCACGACCAAGGGCAGGTCTTTGCGGGTTCCCTTCCCGGTGGCTTGTTCAACATGGGCCGAGCCGGTGCGTGCCTGGGTGGACACGATGACACCCTTTTCGAGGAACATGTCCACGATGGCCACGGCCTGATCCATGACGCCGCCAGGGTTGAACCGCAGGTCGAGGATGAGCCCGCGCAGTGAAGCGCCGGCCTCGGTCGTGGCGGCGTCGATCGCCTGGCGTAGTTCCTGCGCGGCGGTCGGAGTGAACTGGCTGAGGCGGACATACGCGATGCGATGCTCGGGGTCGAGCAGGAACCGCCAGTTTCCCTCGCCCGCTTCGCTGCGGAACAGGCCCTTGACCGGGCGGACGCGGATGGGCGAACGCGTGATGGCGATGTCCTTGCGCTCCGCGCCCCGTTCGACGGTGATGGTGACGCTGGTCTGCGGCTCGCCCATGAGCCGGGCGATGCAGGCATCGACCGACATGCCTTCGGTGGATACGCCGTCGATGGCGACCACGCGGTCGTCGGCCATAACACCCGCTTTCCATGCGGGTGAATCGTCCAGTGGCGAGAGGATGGTGAACCATCCGCCGCGCAGCCCGACCTCGGCCCCGATGCCCACATACTCACCCGTGAGACTCTTGGAGAACTCGGCGGTTTCGCGCGCGGGGACATACTCGGTGTACGGGTCATTCAGTGTCTCGACCATGCCGCGGATCGCACCATCGAGCATCGCTTCATCGTTTGGGGTTTCCACGGCGTGCTCGCGCAGCATCATCCGCACCTCGACGATGGGGTCGAAGAACGAGTAGGGGTCGCGTGCGGCATTGGTGGCCACGGCGATGGTTGAGCCGATGACGGCCAGGCCGAGGATGGCGATCAGGGGGCGGGTGCTCGACGGCATGCGTCCTCCGGGGCGACGGGGGGGCGGGGGGCGTTGTATCGTACGAAGCCGCTCGACCTGGGTTCATGCCGGGGATTCAGGGGATGGAGGAGGGTTCGACCTGTACCTGGGTGTCCTCGGTGGGCGCGGCGGTCGTCTGAGTATTCACCGCGCGAAAACTCAGGACGACCTGATCTTCCACAAGCAGGTGGAACCACTCGCGGGATGCCCGGTATGCAATCGCCTCGGCAAGGAGGTGGAGCATTCGGGACTCCTGTTGCATGATGCCCTCGGGTTGGTTGCAGAAGCGTCTGGTCACGCCGAGGGGGCCGATGCGGATGCCGTCCTGGCCGCGCCGGATGTAGCTGCCGGTGATCCGGTTGCACCCGGCGGAGCCGGACACCCAGGTTTCGTCCGGGTTGAACCGGATCCAGGCACGGACACCTTCCAGAGGGGGCTGGCCCTCGATGGCCGCGAGTTCCCACTCGGTGCCGGCGATCCAGGGCCAGTCTTTCTGAGCCTGACGCACCGCCTCGGCGATCGGTCCGGCAGGTGGCAGCGGCTCGGGCTCCGGGCCGGATGAGCAGCCTGTCAGGGCTGGCAGCATGGCGAGCGAGAGAACAACCAAACGGCTCAACTGTGTCATACCGACCTCCCGATGGGTGCGTGGGAGCATATCACACGCCGTCAAGCCGTTCGAGCAGCGGGCCGATGTGCTTCTCGTAGTTGCGCCAGCGTTCACGGCTTGTCTGATAGATGGGCTGGCGTACCTGCGAGATGCTGGCGGTATTGACGGTGTTCTTGGATTTGTGAGGTTCCAGACATGCGGGGTGGAACGGAATTCCGATGTGATCCAGCATGGCCCGGATGTGGGATTCGGGATTGCCGGTGAGATCCTCGTAGACCGACTCATGGATGGTAATGTCCAGAATCTCCCGCCAGTGGTCCATCAGGCGGAGATAGCCGCGGTACTGGTCGGCGACGGATTCGAGGCTCTTGGCGTACCGGATCCAAGGCCCGAACTGCTGGAAGTAGATCGACAGGCAGGTGTCGCGTGCGTCGCGTCGACAGTGGATGATTTTCATGCCGGGCAGCATCCGCACCGCGAGCGGGAGATAGGTGAAGTTCTCCGGCATCTTGTCCACCACGCGGGCTGCTCTGGGGTCGGGGGAGCAGGTGCGGAGCATGTCGAGGTATTCTCGCGCGTACCCGTCGATCAGGGCCTTGTTCGTTAGTTTGTCGATGGTGTTGCGGTGGGCGAGGCGGTTGAGCAGTGAACTTTCACCCACGCCGGAGACATTGGGGTGCGCCGCCAGGATCATCTCGGTCAGCGTCGTGCCCGAGCGGGGCATGCCGATCACCATCACTGCCGGCGTACCGTCCTCCGACGAGGACGGGATCGAGCCGACCATCTCACGGCTCCATTGGGCGATGTGCCTGTCGAAATCTCCGGCCGGCTCCGCCCCTTGCATCGTGTTGCCGGTTTTGTAGTACTCGAACGCCGTGTCGTACTCGCCCAGTGCGTCATGCAAGTGCCCGAGCAGGAATGCGGCCTCGATCCGACGGGCGGTCGGCACTGTCGGGTCATCGAACACGGGGCGCGCCACCTCGATACCCTGCGCGTGCAGCTTGCGGTGCAGGCATAAATCCGCCAGGCACACCGCGAGTTGCGGATCAGGATTCTGGCGGCGTGAGGTTTGAATCAGGTCCAGGGCTTCGTCGATCTTGTTCGCCCCTTGCAGCAGCCGTGCTTTGAACACCACGGCTTTCGTGCCGGTGGGGTCGATGGCCAGTGCCTGGTCCACGATCTTGAAGGCCTCGCGCGTCTGTCCGACCGAACGGGCGATCATGGCGTACTCGGTCAGCAGTTCGGTATTGCCCGGCGCGAGCTGGGAGGCGAAACGGATCAGTCGAAGGTTTTCCGGCTCCTTGCTCTTGACCGCCAGATCCTCGTTGCCCTGAAGGGACAGGGCCAGCATCCGCAAGACCTGCACATCCTTGGGTTGCTGCTTGAGCAGATCACGCAGCAGGAACACCGCCAGTTCTCGTTGTCCGGAGTTGAGCAGATTGGCTGCGCGGGATTTGGCTTCGTCAAAGACCGTGCCCGCTGGTGCGGTTGTTTGAAAGACATCGTTCATGAGGGCGGATCCTGGGGTCTAGGGAGTGCCCCGGCCCCGACGGCCCGGACGAATCGGTGTGAGCGAGCGGATCATCCCTGCGCAATCACGCCCGCATCATAGAGACGCGGGCGGAGAAGGGTCGATGCCGAAATCAAGTGGAAAGGGGGTCAGGGCTTCGCACGGGCCGGGCTATCGGGCCGGATGTGAACCTGACGGCGTCCATCAACCGTACGGACCTGCTGCAGACGCGATGGCCAGAAGCTGTACCCAGCGATCTGACGGTGGACATAGTCCGGGGCCGTCACGACGAGCGAGTTGCCGAACATGGTGATGGATGCCCCATCGCCACCGGAGGAGGCCCATTGCTCAGGCTCCACGGTGGTCTCGATCAGTTTGATCAGCTTGCGCACGCGGTCCTCGTGCGGTTCGTCCTGTCCCTGTCCGCCGGAGTTCTGAAACGGGCTGCTGCCGCCGCCGCCCTGGGAGGATTGGAGGGCACTCGACAGGTCGAACTCGGGCGCATCATCGAAACGCGGCACGATGTACATGAGATCAGCGATGTCATACAGCTCCACGACCTGATTGTGGTTCAGGGCGGACTTAGGGCCGAACTCGATCGAGCCGATGTCCGTGAACTGCCAGGTGTAGTTGCTGCTCGGGCGTTCAATCTGCTGGGCGCGTGCGAGGACGCGCTCCAGCAGGGAGAGAGCGGGTATGTCCGTGGCGTGGATGGTGATGAGGGTCTCAGGGTCGATCCCCTCGAAACCATCATCACTGAGGAAGACGGGCTCCAGCTCGGCACCCGTGACACGGGCGATGAACTCGAACACATCCGAGATGGGCTGTTCCTTCACATCCAGCGTGACACGCTTGGAAAGCGCTCGCAGATTACCAGCCTTGGTTTTGCGAAGCTCGGTATCGTCCGATGTCTGGGTTTGCGTGGCCATCGCAGTGGTGGCCAGTGATCCGGGCAGAGCAGCCAAGCCAGCGACGGCGAGGACCGAGAGAGTGGCGAGGCATCGGGCGGGGTGCATGGGGGCTCCTGGTGATCCCGGTTCCTCCAAGCCAAAGCGGCTGTCGAAGGCGGGGGATGGGGCCGTGTTTGTAGCGGCCGGTGGTGACGACCCGGTGTGCCGGGGGGGGGCGGGGTGATGCTGCCGCACGGGTCAGTCTACCAATACTCGGTGATACGAACAACAGGCTTGCCCGGTTTCGGGAATGGCATGAAATTGGGCTCTTTCTGGATTCTCAGGCCCGTCATGCCGGATCAGCGACGCCATCCCGCTTGGTTTGATTCGCGTTCCACCGGTGTCCCGTCGGGCAGGAACACCTTCAGGCCAGGGCTGCCGGACCTCAGCCGTCCGAGCTGGCGGGAACCGATACGGGTGCGGAGGATGGCTTGGTCGCCCTCGTAGGTGCGATCGAGCACCTCGCAGCGGCGTTCGATCGCGTCGATGGTTTTCGAGTCGGACAGGGGCACGGACAGGTTCAGTTCACGGATCGGGCCGATGACGAAGGTGCGGATCCGTTCGGTCAGCTCCGCGTGCCCAAGGGGCTCAGGCATCTCCGGTGATGGGGGCAAAGCGCAGAGCGGGATGGCACCCGGGATACGGGCCTGCCAGTACAGCAGGTCGCGGTTGTCGTGCAGGCGGTCGGCCTTGTTGAGCACGGTGACCAGTTCCGGGCGTTCGTAGCGCGGGGCGTCCTTGTCACGGGCTTCGCGTTTCTCCACATCCTCGAAAAGTTCTTCCAGCGTGCGGACGACGGTGTCGTGGTGCATTTCCACGCTGGGGTCCGAGACATCGAGCACGACGATCAGCAGATCCGCATGGGTGGCTTCTTCGAGGGTGGCACGGAAGGAGGCGACGAGGTGGTGGGGCAGTTCGCGCACGAACCCGACGGTGTCGGACAACATGCAGTGGACCCCGCCACCCCCTCCCAGATCCCAGCGGCGGGTCCGGGTGGCCAGTGTGGCGAAGACGCGATCATCGGCGTAGGCCCCGCCCTCGGTGAAGGAGTTGAAGATCGTGCTCTTGCCGGCGTTGGTATAGCCGACGAGGCCGATGGTGTCGTTGTCGATGTTGCGTTGACGCACGGCGCGGCGTTTGCGTTCCTGGATCTCGGCCAGCTCGCGCTGGAGGATGAGCTTGCGTCGCTGAACCAGCCGGCGGTCGATTTCGAGCTGCTGTTCGCCGGGCCCGCGCGTGCCCACCCCGCCGGAGGCGGCGCCGGCGGTGATACGCTCAAGGTGGCTCCACATCGCGCGGAGGCGTGGGTATGTATATTCGAGCTGGGCCAGCTCCACCTGGATCTGGGCCTCGTGCGTGGTTGCTCGCCCGGCGAAGATATCCAGGATCAACTCGGAGCGGTCCAGGATCTTGCGGCCCACGATCTTCTCGATCGTGGCGATCTGCTTGGGACTCAGCTCGTGGTCGAAGATCACGGTGGAGGCATCCAACGCGTCGCAGAGGTTCCTGAGTTCCTCCACCTTGCCCTTGCCCATGTAGGTGCCTGGCTCGGGCCGGTCTCGCCGCTGCTCGAGTTCTCCCACGACCGTGGCGCCCGCCTGCTCGGCGAGTTCACGCAACTCCCCGAAGGGGTCGCGCGGGTCGAAGACCGACTCGGGCAGGCGAAGGGCGGCAAGGACAGTCCGTTCGGCACGGACCTGGATGTTCTGGCGTTCGGTACGGTTGGCCATGGTTGTTCCGAATAGTAGCGGTGGGGGCGCATGAAAAACCCCGCCCGAGGCGGGGTTGAGGGAAAGTGACAGATGCCAGCTCAGCGCCGACGACGGGTGGCGAGCAGGCCGCCCAGGCCCAGCAGGCCCGCCGAGGCAGGGGTGGGCACCACGATCTGGTATCCGGCGTTGAAGGTGATCGGCGAGCCGCCGGAGGTGATGTTGTAGAAGCCTGCGGCACCGCCGCCGACATCCGCGGCATCAATGTAGAGCTGCGGCAAGGCGGAGCCGATCGTGACGGGGCTGGCCGAGACCAGGCCGGTGCGGTCGGCCGCGCCCACGCGTGACAAGATGGACTGCGTGACAATGATGTCGGTCGCGTCGATATTGATGTTCAAGCTATCAAGCCCGTTGACATTCAGGGTGGTGAAGAAGCCGGTCGCCAGATTGATGGCGCCGGTGTTCACATTGAAACCGCCGATCAGGCTGCTGTCGGAGGCACGGTAGAAGTTGAACGCGACCTGAGCGCTGGTCAGCGCGCCTGCGCTTGTCCCGCTGTTGAACAGGGTGAAGGAGAAGTCCTGGAGGCGTCCGGTGCCGACCGTGGCCAACTGTGCACCGAATACGGCCGAGGCGTCCGTAGAGCTGAACGCCGCGTTGGCGGTGAATCCGGTCTGGAGGTTGGTGAACACCGTGGTCCCGCCGCGGACGCTGCCGGTGGCGTTGCCATGGATGTCGATCGAACGGTTCCCAGCGTTCTGGTGCTGGCCGACGGACTCGGCGACCAGGCCAGCGTGGACGGTTCCGGCCAACGCAGCAACGGACAGGGCGCAGATGCTCAGGTGGGTACGCTTCATCTTTGTGATCCTCTCGCACGGCGATCGGGCAATGCCCGCTCGCAAACACACCAACCCGCGTGTGGGCACATGCCACGCGCAATCAGGTTGGGACATACGGGGGGAGGATGCTCTCGGAACCAGTCCGCGCAGTAAATCCCCCCCACGGAGAACAAATTACACCGTCTTTGGGGGATGACCAGCGGATTGGCGCATCATTTCATACAAGAGGGACTTTGGCTCAGACGGAGAATTCCGGTGTGTTCCGACGATCGGGCCTAATCCTCATACTTGGTTCGCAGCTTGGTACTCAGCCGGGCCATGAGGTGGGCACGCTCGAACGCATCGACCCAGTCCTGCCGCGTTGCGGCGACCTCGTCGTCCGGCACGGAACCTCCTGGCAACGGACATGAGGCTCCCAACTGCCGGGCGGCCAGCGCTCGATAACGGGAAAGCGTCCGGTCCCCTTCCACCGACAGGATGTCGAAATCCTCGTTGAGGATGAGTACCACCGGCACGCGCAGCCCGCCGCACAGCATGAGGCGTGATGAGAGGTCCGCGTGCAGGTCCCGGTCCAGATATCGGGCCTCGACGGTGGGGCCGGCACGGTCGATCGCATCGATGAAGGGGATTTGCTGCACGCAGTCCCCGCACCAGGTTCCGGAGACCACCAGCACTGGCAGGCGCCGGACGAACCCCCCGACGAGGGCTTCCTGTGCCGGCGTGAGGTCGGCCCGGGTGCGGAAGGCCGTCCATGCCCGCTGGTGCTCGGGTTTGCCCTTGCCTACATACCCCTCATACGGCAGAGCTTCACGGAACTTCGATTCCAGGAAAGACGGTTCGATCATGGTCGGGCCTCCGTGCTCGGGTTCGCGTATCCTTGGGCATGGACGGGGCCCAGTCAGTGCGGATCAACTTCGGTCGCCCGGTGGCGATATTCCCGCTCGACTTGGTTTTGTTGCCCCAGCAGCCCCTCCCGTTGCACATTTTCGAGCCTCGGTACCGCCAGATGGTGGACGCCGAGCTGGATGCCGCTGGCCAGATCGCGATCGCCACGCTGGATCCGACCCGCCCCCCGGATGCCTGGGGTCGCCCGGCCGTGCGCCCGATCATCTGTGTCGGGCAGATCGTCTCCCACGAGCGATTGCCCGACGGGCGTTTCAATGTGGTCCTCCACGGTCTCTGCCGGGCCAGGGTCACGGGGGAGATCGAGCCCGAGCCTGGCGAGCTTTACCGCCGCGTTCGCGCCGAGCCATTCGGGGATGAGGGGGCTGAGGTTTTCAGCGCCACCCAGACCATGGAACGCCTGCGCACCTGGGTGGATGATGCACTCGATAGCGGCCCCCTCGCCCGGCTGCGCATTGCCGAACAGGTTCTTCAGTATGTTCGCAACGAGCAGATTCCGACTCCGGTCCTGCTCGATGTGATCGGCTTCACACTCGTCTCCGGGCGTGAAAGCCGGTATCGCATGCTGGCCGAGGGCGATGCCGAGACTCGGACCCGCTTCCTGGGCCGCGAGCTGTTCAAGCTCTCCGAAACCATCCGCGCCGCCGAGGGCCAGCACCCCGAGCACTGGCCCAAGGGCATGAGCTGGAACTGACCCCCCCTCCCCCCTCCCCCCTCCCGGTCCGGTTTTTATCCCACCCCACCCCACCCCAGTCCGGCCGGCGGTTGTTCTCAGCGCCCCTGCAACTCCATTCCCTGGATGAATGAGTTGGCTTCGTCGATCGAGGCGTTCATTTCCGCGATGAGGCGGGTGATCTCGGTTTCCAGTTCTGTCACGGTCGTCTGCAGCGAGGCGATGGCCCGCGCGTTGAGGTTGTGCTTGAGGAACAGCACCTGATCGTCAAAGGCGGTCAGCACGGGCTTCATCCGTCCCTCGGCGGTCTTCATCGCCTCCATCAACTGCCGGTAGCGCTGCCGCGTGAGGTTGAGTTGCTCCGCGCTGGCCGCCCGCAGGGTTTCGGACGAGTACTGGGCCAGTTCCTGGTCCCATTCCCGGAACATCGCGTTGGCGATCCGCTCGATGGATTCGATCTTGCCGGACACCGCCCCCGCCCGTGTCCTGGATCGGTCCGCCTGTTCCTTGAGCCGGTTGTAGCGGCGTTCCAGGTCCCCGCCGGTGTAACCGGTGATCGCCTTGAACTCCTCCAGCGTGCTGGAGAACTGCTCCTTGGCCTGCTGCTGGGCGTTGCGGGCGTCCTTGACCTCAGAAACCAGCTGCTCCCGCTTGGCGATGCCCAGCGACTCCTTCACCTTGATCGTCGTGCTGGCACACCCGAGACTCCCCCCAACCCCCAAGGGCCAGGCGAGGGCGACGGCCAAGATCAGGGCGGGGCGGATCGGTTGGGGCATAGCTGTTTCTCCTCAGAAGCAGGGGCGGGGGATGGCCTGATCCTATGATCGGTCATGGGCCAGACACTCGTTGAACCGGGGCTTTCGCCGCTCACCATCGCCGGGCGTTCGTTCTCCAGCCGCCTGCTGGTCGGTACGGGCAAGTACGCCTCGATGGAGCAGATGCGCGATGCTCTGGACGCCTCCGACTCGGAGGTCATCACGGTGGCCGTGCGTCGGGAACGCCTGTTCAACGCCGAGGGCAAAAGCCTGCTCGATTTCATCAACCTGTCCCGCTACACCATCCTGCCCAACACCGCCGGCTGCTTCACGGCCGAGGACGCCGTCCGCGTCTCCCGCCTGGGGCGTGATCTGCTCGAACAGCTCGACAACCCGGGGGCATCGTGGGTCAAGCTGGAGGTGCTGGGCGACAAGCGGACACTGCTGCCCGACCCCATCGGCACCGTCGAGGCCGTCGAGACGCTTGTGCGGGATGGCTTTCAGGTGCTGTGCTACACCAGCGACGATCCAATCATCGCCAAGCGGATCAAGGATGCCGGAGCCGCGGCCGTCATGCCCGCCGGGTCGCCCATCGGCTCCGGTCAGGGCGTTCTCAACCCCAACAACATCGTGCTGTGCCTGGAAACGCTCAAGGCGGGCGACCCGGACTACCCCGTCGTTGTGGATGCCGGTGTGGGCAGTGCCAGCGATGTGTCCTTCGCCATGGAACTGGGCGCGGACGCCGTCCTGCTCAACACCGCCATCGCCCACGCGAAGGAGCCGATCATGATGGCCCACGCGATGCGCAAGGCCTGCGAGGCCGGGCGGCAAAGCTACCTCGCCGGGCGGATTGAGAAAAAGCTTTACGCCACAGCCAGCAGCCCGATGGAAGGGGCGATCTCGTATATCCCGGGGGAATGATGACCGACCAGATCAAGCGAGACACAGGGCGTCCGTTCGGTCCCGTCTGGTCCGCCATCGTCGCCGCGTGCGAGGCACGCGGGATCACCGGCCAGCAGGCGGACGATGTGGCGTTCCACATGACCGACTGAAGGGACGATTTTCGTTGGCTTCAGGAGTTTTTCGCCGAACCGGAAAGGTTCGATGCGGCCGAGATTGAAGCGAACTTTGCCAAGATCCTGATCCATGCCCCGAATCACCTGGCTGCCGCCGCGGTACTCTTCACAGGCACGCCGCTCAGTGATGTCTTTGAAGTGGATGCCGTCCGCGTTTCGCACAGGGAGCAGCCCATGACCGACCACCCCGTCCTGCGTGAAGCCGTCTTCGACCGTGCCGCCATCAAGAAGTACTACATCTGGCAGCCCACGATCATCATGGCCTGCACGGTCGTGATGATCCCGCTGATCCCGTTCGTGATCGTCATCACCGCGCTGGTCATGGACAAGTACCTCGACCGCCTCGCCTGCACCCTGACCGAGCGCACGCTGGAGATCAAGAAGGGCCTGTTCAATCGTGTCGAGAGCACCGTTCCGCTCGACAAGATCACCGACCTCCAGATGTATCAGGGGCCGATCATGCGCTGGCTCGGCCTCCAGGGCTTCCGCGTGGAGACGGCCGGACAGACCAGCGGCGCCGCGGGCGGGGCGTTGGTCAACATGATCGGCATCACCGATGCTCCAGCCTTCCGCCGGGCCGTGCTTGCCCAGCGGGACCAAGCCCCCGAAACCGGCGCACGCCGCTCGGCGCCCGCCGCCTGCGATGAAACCCGCACCGATGCGAAGGTGCTCACCGAGATCCGCGACACCCTGCTCCGGATCGAGCAACGGCTCAACAAAAAGGTATGACAAAATCACTCTTTGTAGCCGCGCACGAAGCAAGCGGATTCTGCGTTTGCTTTGTACGCGGCTTTTACGAGTGAAGGAAGAGTTCGCTCACTTCGTGCGCGGCTACAAAAATGGGATGAGCGGCGCCCGCTTCAGCACGCTGTGGTCGGCACCGCTGTCAGTGTCAGGTCGTCCCGTCGCCCCGCCTCCAGCAGCCGCACCCCCAGCCCCGCGATCATCGCCGCGTTGTCCACGCAGTACTTCATCGGCGGCACGCGCACGGGAACACCCAGACGCGTCCCCAGTTCCGCAATCTCCCGGCGAAGGCGGCTGTTCGCGGAGACACCGCCCCCGACGATGATCGAACGGAACGGCCCCTGCTGTTCCCATGCTGCTTCGGTCTTGCGCAGGAGTGCAGCGCACACGCACCGTTGAAAACTCGCCGCGATGTCCCGTTTGCGTGCGTCCGTCAGCGGTGGTGGGGGCGGCAGCACGATCGGCTCCTTCCCCGGCAGTTTCGGTGGATTGGGCCGTCCCTTTGCCGCGTAGAGCACGGCGGTCTTCACGCCTGAGAAACTGAAGTTCAGATTGTCCTTCTGCATCAGCCCGATCGGGAAGTCAAACGCCCGCTCATCCGCTCCCGGTTCGCACGCCAGCCGGTCCACCAGCGGCCCGCCGGGGTGTCCCAGCCCCAGGATCGCGCTGACCTTGTCGTAGGCCTCCCCCGCCGCGTCGTCGATGGTGCCGCCCAGACGGGTCAGGTCGGTCTCGCTCCGCATGGCGTACAGCGTTGTGTGCCCGCCGGACACCACCAGCCCCAGCGCGGGGAACGCCAGCGGTTCGGCATCCAGCGAGGCCGCCGCAAGGTGGGCATGGACATGGTCCACCCCGACCAGCGGCACCCCCAGCGACCAGGCCAGCGCCTTGGCCGCCGACAGGCCGACCAGCAGAGATCCCACCAGCCCCGGCCGGTGCCCGACCGCGACCGCGTCCACCCGTGCAAGTTCGATGCCCGCGTCCTGCACGGCTCGCCGGATGACTGGCAGGATCCGCTCTTCGTGCGCCCGGCTGGCGATCTCCGGCACCACCCCGCCATACTCGGCGTGCAGGTCGTGCTGGGTGGCCACGACCGAGGACAGCACACGCGATCCCTCGACCACCGCGGCCGCCGTCTCATCGCAGGATGACTCAATGCCGAGGACAAGCATGGGAAAGTTTAGGAGTGAGAATGCGGAGTGCGGGATACTTTGGTAAGATCTTACGGGGTGCGGGTTTGTGGCTGCTTTTCAGCGAGTCTCCAAGTCGCCCGAGTGATCCGGGCGGTATGAACGGAGGGGTGAGATGGGTTGGCTTGATACGCTCACCCAGGTCGATAGCACGATTATGGATGCCCGGGGTCGGCGTGTGAATATCCGATGGAACGAGTTCGATCCGGATGTTCCAGAGGATCTTGATTCAGATGGTGGGGTACATCCGGATTCGGAATTGTGGCGATCGTATCGGCGCAGCCTGCGTCAGGTTCAGAGCGCGTGGTATCACTTGCTGATGTCGGGCGTGATCATGCTGCTCGGGGCCGTTGGTGCTCTTGGCACTTGGCTTGTCCGAGCGGATCATCCATTGAAAGTTTTGCTGTTTGGTGCGATGGCGATTGCGTGCTTTGCCGTTGCATGGAGACATCCGCGATGGAGGCGGCGGCAAGTCTGGGTGATGCGTTGTCATTTGGTTGGTTCAAACCGCTGCTTTGCCTGCGGCTACCGCATGAGCGGGATTGGTATGGAGCAGGACGGCTGTGCAGTCTGTCCTGAATGTGGGGCGGCTTGGCAGGTGCAGGCTTAGGTATCTGACGACGCTTGATCCTTGAGCCGCCGCAACGCATCAAACGCCTGTATGGGCGTCATCACGCCAGGATTCAGTTCCCGCAACTCGTCCAGCGCCCGCTGCGATCCGCCCGTGAGCAGGCCGAGTAGAGTCGATTCTTCTCTCAGAGGAGGGGATGCGATCAGGCCCATCAGAACGGAAGAATCAGCCCGATGAGGAAGATCAAAGCCGCGTAAATGGCGGATATGATGAACGATTCCTTCCAGCCGATTTGCGCGATCAGCTTGGTGAACACCGCGATGGTGCAGAGGTTGAAGACCGCGGACATCCCCGCCAGTGCCAGGGGGTTGGCGGTCTCCGGGTCAACCACGAAACCTAGCCCAATACCCAGCGCGATGCTCACGATCCCCGCGAGGATGAGAATGATCACACCCTGGCCGACGGTGATTTCTTCCTTGGCGATGATACCGACGATCCATGCGAGCATGAAGCCGAGAATGGCGTAGATGGCGATGAGTATGAGCAGCCCAAACAGTCCAAACATGCGTAACTCCTGTGCAGCCAGCCTCGGGAGAGTTTTGGAGGGGAGTGACCCCTTGCACTATTTTACCGGGAGGATTCCCGGAACAGTTTGATGATGGTCAGATAGAATGTGATAGCTGTCGTCCAGTCGCGGGTCATGAGGTACTTTCTCTCGAAAGTTCACTCAACCGCCGCAACGCATCAAACGCCTGTATGGGCGTCATCGCATCCAGTTTCATCTCCCGCAGTTCGTCCACGGCCGGGTGCGGTAAAAACTCCGTGAAAAGCCCGAGTTGAGACGATTCACGCGTCTTCTTCGCCGGCTGAACCCTGGCCGTATCCACCCGCGTGTGCTGCACCGATAGCGCCCCCAGGATCTCCCGCGCCCGCCGGGTGACGGGCCTGGGAACCCCCGCCAGTTCGGCCACATGCACGCCGTAGGACTGGTCCGCTCGGCCCGGCCGGATCGAGTGCAGGAAGACGATCTCCTCCTTGCCCTCGTCGGTGGTCCACTCGCGCACCGCGACATGCAGGTTCCGCACCCGAGGGGCCAGCTTCTCCTCCAGTTCCGTGATCTCGTGGTAATGGGTGGCGAACAGGGTGCGCGGACCGGCGTTGTCCGCGTCGCCCGCCAGGCATTCCGCGATGGCCCACGCCAGGCTCAGCCCGTCCAGCGTCGATGTTCCGCGCCCGATTTCGTCGAGGATCACCAATGAGTCGGTGGTCGCGTTGTTGAGGATGTTGGCCGTCTCGGTCATCTCGACCATGAAGGTTGATTGGCCGCGGTGCAGGGCGTCGTCGGCCCCGACACGGGTGAAAATGCGGTCGCACACGCCGACCACCGCCCGATCGGCGGGCACGAAACTGCCCGCCTGGGCCAGCACCACCAGCAGCGCGGTCTGGCGGATGTAGGTGCTCTTGCCGGCCATGTTCGGCCCGGTGATGAGCGCGAGGTTGGCCGGTGCATCCGGGATGCCAAGTTCGCAGTGGTTGGGCACGAAACCCTGTCCGAGGGTCTCGTCCAGTACCGGGTGACGCCCGGCGTGGATGGACAGTTCGCGCTTCGTGGTGATCTCGGGGCGTGTCCAGCCGCGTTGATGGGCCTTGTCCGCGAAACCGAGCAGCACATCCAGCTCGGAGACCGTCTCGGCGTACTCGACCATGTCCGGCACACGCTGGCGGGCCCGCTCGCACAGGCCGTCGAAGATGATCCGCTCGCGTTCCAGGGCGCGGGCGGTGGCCGTGGTGACCTTGTCCTCGAAGGTTTTCAGTTCCGGGGTGATGTACCGCTCGGCGTTCTTGAGCGTCTGCTTGCGGGTGAAAGTGTCCGGTGCCCGCCTGGCCTGGGCCGCGGGCAGTTCGATGTAGTAGCCGAACACCGAGTTGTACCCGACTTTGAGCGATGGCAGGTCGTGCTCGGCGATCAGGCGGCCCTGATAGTCGGCCAGCCACGCGCCCGCATCCTTTTCTAGGTTGCGTGCCTCGTCGAGTTCCGCGTCCACCCCGTCGCGGACGGCCCCGCCCTCGCGCAGGTGGCCGGGGGCGTCATCGACCAGGGTTTCCTTGATCCGTTTGCCCAGCGCGGTCAGGGCTTTGGAGTGGACCTCCAGGCGATCGCGCATGGCACCCAGGGTCTCGGCCTGCTCCAGAATCCGTACCAGCGGTTCGGCCGCCAGCGCGGAATCGGCCAGACACACCAGATCTCGCGGATTGGCCCGCCCGAGGGCCACCCGGCCCGCGATGCGGGCCACATCGGACACGCCCTTGAGTCGTTCTCCGAGCGCCTCGGCCAGCGTGCGCCCGTGGACCAACGCCTGCACGGTTTGGTGGCGTTGGCCAATCACCTTGGCATCACGCGATGGGTTCGAGAGCCACTGACGCAGCAGGCGTTTGCCCATCGGCGTGCGCACCACGCAGCGCGTGCCGACCGGGCTGGCGAGGAACACGCCCGCCAGCGAGCCGGTAAGCTGATTGTCGCGGATGGTCTGTTCGATCTCGAGTGCCCGCAGGCTGGTCGCGTCGATGCGGCAGGCCCGGTCGCGATCCACCTGCCGCGGCGGGCGGATGTGGGCCAGCGTCACCCGCTGGCGTTGGAACTCCCCGCCGCTGGTCGCGTCGCTCGGGGGCCGGTCCACGGCCTGGGTCTCCCGAAGGTACCGGATCACCGCGCCCGCGGCCCGCGTGCTGGCCGCCGACTCGTCCAGCCCGAACCCGCCGACCGAGGCGACATCGAAGAGCGCGGTGATCGCACCGACGGATTCCTCGGGGCGGAAATGCCACGCCGCCCGGCCCGTGCCGGACGCGCCCAACGCGGCCAGCAGACCCTTGACCCGCTCGGGCGCTTCCCCCGCGATCGGCTCGGCGTACAGCACTTCCTTGACCCCACGCCGGGCGAGTTCGTCGATCACCTCGCCGGGGGTGGCGTCCAGCACCTCGAAGTGACCGGTGGACAGTTCCACCATGGCCGCGCCGACGGCCTGCTCGTCCAGAAACGCCACCGCGGCCAGCGTGACCGACTGTTCGTCCCGCAGCATGGATTCGTCGATCAGTGTGCCCGGCGTGATCACCTGGGTCACGCCGCGTTCAACGACGCCCTTGGCATCCTTGGGGTCCTGCAACTGATCCACCACGGCCACGCGGAACCCGTGCTCCAGCGCCCGCTGGAGATAGGTGGCTTTCTGGTGATGCGGAACCCCCGCCACAGGGATGCCGTTGCCTCGATCGACCACAGCCAGACCCAGGGCGCGGCCCATCGACTCCGCGTCCGGGCCGAACAGCTCGTAAAAGTCGCCCATGCGGAAGAAGAGGATGCAGTCGGGGAACTGCTGCTTGCAGCGGGTCCACTGCTGCATGGCGGGGGTGGCATAGGGGTCTTTGGCCATGGGAGGCAAGGATAGGGGATTGGTCGGTCCGTGCCCAAATGGAAAAGCCCAGGGATTCAATCCCTGGGCCATGGTTTGGAGTGGGAATGGGGTGGGGTCAGTCCGCCAAAGCCTGCTGGTACGCCTCCTGAGGGCGCAGCCCGACCATCACCTCAGCTGGCTGCCCCTTTTCAAAGAGGATCACCGTGGGGATCGACGCGATGCCGAATCGGGCGGCGATATCGGGGGCATCATCCACATTGACCTTGGCGATGCGGCCCGGATAGGTCGTCGCCAGATTCTCCAGAGTCGGGGCGAGGGCACGACAGGGGCCGCACCAAGGTGCCCAGAAGTCCACCAGCACGGGCTGTTCCTGGTTGATGAAGGCATCGAAGGCATCGGTGGTGAGTTCGGTGACGGCGTGGCTCATGGAAATCCTTTCCGCCCGTCGTCGGGCGATTCATCTTGGTGATAGATAAACAAATAGACAAGTCAGTCTATTCCAGTCGAAGTTCAGCCCGGCGGCAGGCATCCTCCAAGAGGATGGCTGCCGCTTTTTTAGCCTCGTCGGCAGGCGCGCGGCAGCGGCAGATGCGTGAAGAGGCCATGGCCCCGGTCAGGAGCAGGCCGATCCGAGCTGCCAGGCCGTCGGTGTCCGGGCACTCGGTGGCGCGGGTGATCTCGGCCAGGAACTGTTGCACGCGGGTTTGATGGCGCAGGATGGCTTGGCCCACGAGGGTATCAGGGTCCGAGAACTCCGCGGACGCGGCCTGAATCAGGCAGCCGCACCGGGAAGGGGCCTCAAAGCGGTCTCCAAGACCTTCAAAGAGCAGCAGGATCTGCTCGAAAGGGTCGGTGGAACCGGCGGTCCACGAGCGCATGAGATCAACGAGTGAGACGCTGGCTTGGTCGAGCACCTCGACGATGAGCTGGTCCTTGCTGCCGAAGTTGTTGTAAAGCGTCATCTTGGCGACCCCGGCTTGATCGAGGATGCGGTCGATGCCGGTGGCGTGGAAGCCCTCTTTGGAGAAGAGTTCCTGGGCACATTCCAGGAGGATGTCGCGCTTTGTTTGGGTTTGAGACGGATTGGTGATGGGTGTCTGAGTCATTGGGATGCTTTTCGCAGAAGTTTCTCTCAGATCGGGAACAAATAGACAGACCGTTCTATTTCCTATCCTGCCGCTGAAGCATACCAGTTCATCGGCTCGAACACCATCCGGGGCCGACAGGAGCCCCTCTCACGAAAGGAACCACGACATGCCACGCATCACGCCCATCACCAAGGACCAGGCTCCCCAGGCGTCGCAGCCCATGCTGGAGGCCGTTGAGAAGAAGCTGGGCCGGGTACCCAACTTGCTTGGCACGCTCGCGGTCGCGCCGGCCGGTTTGGCGACTTACCTCAAGCTGGGCGAGGCGACTGCCCATGCCTCGCTGAACGCCAAGGTCCGCGAGCAGTTGGCCGTGGCCATCGCCAAGGAATCCAACTGCGAGTACTGCGCCAGCGCCCACACCGCGATCGGCAAGATGCTCGGTATCGACGCGAAGGAACTGGCCAGCAATCTCGATGGCAAGGCGAGCGACCCCAAGGTGCAGGCCGCGATTGACTTTGCGCTGGCCATCGTCAGCGAGCGCGGCTTCGTGACCGACGCTCAGTACGCCGCGGCGAAGAACGCGGGCCTGAACGATGCCGAACTGATCGAGATCCTGACCATCACGGTGACCAACATCTTCACCAACTACGCCAACCACCTCTTCCAGACCGTCAACGACTTCCCGAAGGTGGAGATCGGCGCGGCGGCCCGCTGAACGAGACCTGATCCCGCCACACCGGGCCGACCCCCGGTGCGGCGATTTGTTTTTCCATTTTCCTGCGCAACACCGCCCGGATGGTCCGGGCGGTGTTGTTTCGGGGGATGAGGAACATCATGAAGGCAGGTCGGAACCCCACGATACCAGGACACATCGTGGGCGTGGCCTTCAAGGAAGAAGGAAAGACCCAACTGAACCACACCATGGAGGGCCACCGAAGAGTTGGGCTAATCTTCGGCATGGAGCAGGTGCCGATCTCGGGTGTGGTGGTAATGGACAAACCCGAGTGGGTGAGTTCCGCGGGTTTGTGTCGGCTGGTGAAGGGGCGGTTGCGGAAGGCGGGGGCTCCCAAATCGTTGAAGGTGGGGCACGGGGGGACGCTGGATCCGATGGCGACCGGGGTGGTGGTGGTGCTGGTCGGCAAGATGACCAAGCGGTGCGACGAGGTGATGGCGGGGGAGAAGGGGTATCTGGCGGGGGTGGATCTGTCGGCGTTCACAGCGTCGGACGATCGGGAGACGGAGCGGGAGGTTGTGGAGGTCGGCACGCCGCCGACGCGGGGCGAGGTTGAGGCGGCGGTGGCGGGGTTCGTGGGGGAGATCGATCAGAAGCCGCCGGCGCACTCGGCGATCTGGATTGATGGCAAGCGGGCATACAAGCTGGCTCGCAAAGGGGACGAGGTCGAGATGGCCGCACGGCGGGTGGTGGTCCACGAGATCCGCGTGCTGGCGTACGACTGGCCGATGGCGACGCTGGAGATCCGATGCGGGAAGGGCGTGTACATCCGTTCGATCGCGCGGGATCTGGGGGTGGCGCTGGGCACGGGCGGAACGCTGGCGTGGCTGCGCCGGACGCGGGTGGGGCCGTGGGTGATCCGGGACGCGGTGACACCCGAGCGTTGGAAGCGTGATGCCCTTGTGACGCCGGTGGATGTGGATGCCGCGGCATCCACCGCGGGATGAAGCCGAGGGTGGGTGGGGTGTGGGGGGGTCAGGCGGGGTCGGCGTCGGGGTTCCAGATGTCGGTGGTGCCCTGGCCGTCGCAGATGCGGCGGGCGTGAAGGTAGAGGACCGTACCGGCGGCGAAGAAGAAGCTGAAGGCGAAGCCTGCGACGACGGTTTTGATCACGGCGCGCCAGCCCTCGATGATGGCGTGGGCGGCGGGCTGGGTGGCTGAGAGGTCGGGGGCTCGGTCGTGCGCGAGGACTTGCTCGCCGGCGCCGCTGGTCAGTTGTGAGGCGGCCCAATCGGTGAGTCGGACGGTTCCCTCGGCAACCATGCTGACGATCATCAGCGAGACCGCGCCGAGAACAAGCAGGATGGCGGCGTGGGCGAGCAAGCGGAGCGGCCGGGCGAGGATGTACGCATAAGAACGCTGCACGGCGTCGTAGGCGTCGGTGCCCTCGCACATCAGGGCGGGCAGGATCATGGGCAGGGCGAGGGCATGGAGAATCAGAATGAACAGGGCCGTGAGGCACAGGATCAGGGCAAAGGCGTACAGCAACGCGCCCAGCAGATTGACGACGGGCACGCCGAGGGTGAAACCGCCGAGGACCACCACTCCGATCAGCAGTCCGGCCAAGGCGAGGGGAGCGATGAGGGCCGTGAATGACCAACCCAGTTTGCCGATGGAGACGCGGAGATCCTGGGGCCACTCGGTGATGCGTGCCGCCGCGTACTCGGTGGCGACGCCGCGGCTGATGGCGGTCCCGAAGAGGGCGAAGATGGCGAGGATGGGCAGGCCGAGCAGGGCGGTGTCGAGGGGGCGCTGGGTGATGAGATCCCGCGGTAGCACCACGAGGGTGCGGACGGCGGCAGTGAACAAAGCGGGATCGAGACTGGCGACGGCCTTGGCGGCGGTCTGGAATGATTCGCCGATGGGTTCGGCGATCGCGTCGGCGTATGTGGGCGTGCCTTCCTCGGCCCAGAGGGAGGAGAGGCTGCCGACCAGGGTTGCCAGGAAGACGGCCACCATGCCCAACAGGACGCGGGAAGGACGGAGGGCCAGGGCGGGAGTTCGCAAAGCCCGCGGCCAGAGGAGTTCTCCGGTCAGGTCATGGAGAAGGACCTGCGGCTCGCGGGCGGGCGGCCTCGGGGTGCTGTGGGAGGGTGACGGCGTGCGTGCGTCGGTCATGGAGGATGGTATTAGGTGGGGAGCGGGGGGGGAGGGGGAGTGCGGGCGGGAGGGATAGGTTGCCCCGGGGGGTCGGGGGCGGGAAGATGGTGGGATGATTGAAGTCACAGCCCGCTGGACCGCCCGTGGAATCTCTTTGCTTGTACTGGGTCCGCTGGCGGCCTGGGGAGGTGGTTTGGTATCCGCGGCGGACGGATCGGCGGCACCGACGCTGTTGACCGGGGCCTCGCTGGGTGCCGCCCTGCCTGCGTTGATCGTGGTGACAGGGTGTGTGCTTCTGGCTGCGGCGGTGGCGGCACGGCTGGGTGATCGGCACGAGGCGATCCTGAACATCGGATTCGTGCTGGCATGGCTGGCTTGGACAGGGGGGCGGATGGAGGATGCTTTCCGCGTGACGGCCGGGGCCGGGCCGTTGGTGTGGCTGGCGGTGGAGGGGCTGTTGATGGCCGGGTTGGTGCTGGGGGCGTGCGTGGTGGCGGATCGGCTCAGCCGTCGCGCGGGGGAGGCGGAGGGGCTTTCGACCTCGGTGGCATCGGTCATGGGGGCGTTGCGGTTCAAGGCGGGCGTGCCGGTGATGCTGGTGGCGGCCGTGGTGGGGTTGGCGAGCGCGTGGCTGTTCGCGCGGTACGGCGGCGCTGGGCAGGGAGTCGGGGCGGCATTCTTGGGCGGGCTGATCGGGGGGGTGTTCGCCTCGCAGGCGTATGAATCACTGACGAAAAACGAGAAGCAGACCCCGCTGGGTGTGACCGGCATCATGGTGCCCGCGATGGCGGGGATGCTGCTGGCGGGCGTGGTGGGACCCCTGATCGGAGTTGCCTCGCCCGGGCCGGGGCGTCTGGTGGAGGGGATCGCACGGGGAACGCTGCCGGGGTGGTTGCTGGTGTCGCCCGCGTCATGGGCGGCTGGGGCTCTTGTAGGGGTTCCGGCAGGAGTTTCACTCCTGCGGTCGGCGGGCAAGCAGGATGAGGAAGGTGCTGCTGCACGGGCAGTGATGCGTGGGGGATTCTGAGCGTGGGGTGGGGGGACGGGGGGCGTGCCGCGATCTTGGTTGTCGCAATGGGGTCGAATACCCGCATCGGCTTGCCAGTTTGATCGGAGAGCACTCGGCTCGGCGGGCTGTGCCACCCGATGCCGGGGTCTAAGATTCACCGCATTTCTTGCGAAAGGCTCTCATGAACTCGACGGTGTCTACGAACGGTGCGGCCGGGAAGGGCATGCCCGATGTGCAGGCTTCCCGCGATACGCGGCGGGTGGCGATTGATCGCGTTGGTGTGAAGGATGTCGTGTACCCGATCCGGCTTGCGACGCGCGCGGGGGGCGAGCAGCGTTCGGTGGCGACGATCAGCATGTATGTGGCCCTGCCGCAGGAGCAGAAGGGCACGCACATGAGCCGCTTTCTGGAGGTGCTCAACGAGCACGTCGGCGAGCCGTTCCGGCCGGAGGATATCCCGGGGCTGACGCGGGCGATCCGTGACCGGCTGAAGGCGGAAAAGGCTCACTTTGAGGCAAAATTCGTGTATTTCATCGAGAAGCACGCGCCGGTGACCGGAGCGGTGGGGCTGATGAACTACGAGGTTTCGTTCGAGTGTTCGTCAAACTCGCATGATGACATGATCATGAGCGTGGCCGCCCCTGCGACGAGCCTGTGCCCCTGCTCCAAGGAGATCAGCGAGTACGGAGCGCACAACCAGCGGTGCCGGATTGAGGCGAAGGTCCGGATGGACGGCGTGCTGTGGATCGAAGACCTGGTCGAGCTGCTCGAGCACGCGGCCAGCCACCCGGTCTACGCGGTGCTCAAGCGTCCGGATGAGAAGTATGTGACCGAGAAGGCCTACGAGAACCCGAAGTTCGTTGAGGACATCGTTCGGGATCTGGCGATGGCGATGGATGATGAGGACCGGATTGTCTGGTATTCGATCAGCAGCGAGAACTACGAGTCGATCCACTCGCACAACGCATACGCGGAGATCGTGCGAGACAAGCGGCAAAAGTGACTGACGGGTGACCCTTTTCGTGGCTTCGGAGGAGGAGACTTGGGCATGGCTGACATTGGAACCGTGTTGCTGTCGGACGCTCGCCGGGTGATCGCGGCCGGGGAGAAGAAAGCGGGCGAGATCGGCCAGCCCATGAACATCGCCGTGGCCGACGCGGGGGGAAATCTGGTGGCGCATATCCGCATGGACGGGGCGTGGATCGGGAGCGTGGATATCTCGATCAAGAAGGCGTTCACCTCCCGTGCGTTTGATATCGCGACCAAAGACCTGGCGGTCCACTCGCAGTCCGGCGAGCAGTTCTTCGGGATTCATGCCTCCAATGGAGGCCGCGTGATGGTTTTCGCCGGTGGGATCCCGCTCAAGCGGGACGGCCGGGTGGTGGGGGCGGTCGGGGTGAGTGGGGGGAGCGGGGAGCAGGATCACGCGGTGGCGGAGGCGGCAGCGGCGGCTCTCTGAAAAAATGGTTCAGGGGTTCAGGGTGCTTCTGGGGTTCCGGTGATGTGGGGCGGCGGATCGGGCCGACCTTCCGTATGATCGGGCAGGCACGCCGCGGTTGGCGTGCGGCCCGATGGGACGGAGCCCGATGGGTCGGATTCGGAAAGTCATTCCGAGCATGTTTCATCGCCGGCTCGCCCTGCTGGGTGTGCTGATGGGGTTGGCGTTCGTGCCGCTGGCAGCCCGGTTGGGCTGGGTGACGGTGGCGAACGGAGCGGAACTGCGGGCGGCGGCGGAATCGCGGCTGGTCCGTCAGACGATGACGCCCACGGTGCGGGGGCGGATCCTGGACCGGCACGGGCGGGTGCTGGCGCACGACCGGCCGAGCTACGACCTCCGGGTCGATTACGCGGTGCTGTCTGGGGCGTGGGCGCGGTCGTCCGCGCGGACCTTCGCGGCACGGACACACCGTGATGTGTGGAGTACGCTGAACGAGGAGGCCCGATTCGCGCTGATAGCGGCGTATCTGCCCGCGTACGAACGCCGGGTCGAGGAGATGTGGTCGCTGCTGGCCCAGGGGGCGGGGGTATCGCGGGAGGAGATCGACCGGACGCGGGACGCGGTGGTCGAGCGGGTGGAGGCGATGCAGGCATCGGTTGCGGCCCGACGCGAGCAGGCGGAGCGGGAGAAGCTTGCTCGCGCGGGGGTGATGATCGGTCCGGATCAGGAGCGACGGATCCGGCAGTTGGCGGCTGCACCGATCGCGGAGCGGACGATGGCCCATCCGATCGTGCGGGGTGTGTCGGACGAGGTGGGGTTCCGGTTCATGCGTCTGGCGGAGCGGACCGCGCCGATGTTCGTGGCGATGGAAGTCGGAGAGGCTGCCTTCGATGACCAGCCAGCGCTGCTGCCGGGACTGCGGGTGGAGGACGCGACGGAACGGGTCTACCCGTTCAGCTCGATGCGGGTGGAGATCGACCGATCGACGCTGCCCAAACCACTCCGGGCGGATGGGGCGATGCAGGTCGAGTTGGAGGATCTCGCAGGGCTGATGCTCGGCTCGGTGCGTCGGCAGGTGTTTAAGGAGGATGTGGACCGGCGTGCCGCACGGCTGGAAGCGGACGAATCGCTGCGGACCCGGGCGGTGACGGAGTTCGGGCTGGACACCGGGCGGTACAACCCGACGGGAGATCGGGTGGGGCACACGGGCATCGAGGCCGCGTTGGAGGACACGCTGCGAGGTCTGCGTGGCGTGCGTCGTGAAAACCTCCAGACACGAGCGGTCAGCGAGCGGGCCCCCGAGCCGGGGCACGATGTGCGGCTGACCGTGGATATCCAGTTGCAGGCACGGGTGCGGGCGATTCTGGACCCCACGGTGGGGTTGACGGTGGTACAGCCGTGGCACAACAACGCGTATGTGACCGTTCCGGGCACGGAGTTGGACGCGGCGGCGGTGGTGCTGGACATCGCGACGGGCGAGATCCTGGCGATGGTGTCGATGCCGGAGCCGCCGCGGGACGGGGACTGGTCGAAGCGCGGGCTGGAGGGGCGTGCGCTGGAGGAGTATCTGGCGGTTCATGCACCGTTCGTGAACCGGGCGGTGGGCAAGCCCTACCAGCCGGGTTCGATCGTCAAGGCGTTGATTCTGTGCGGCGCGGTGAAGGAGGGCGAGTACGCGATCGGCGAGCGGATCCGGGACACGGGCCATTACTTTCCCAACCAGCCGAACCTGTTCCGCTCGTGGATCTACAAATCGACGGGGGGGGCCTACACGCATTCGGACCAGCTGGGGCGCGACCCGGACGAGGTGGACGCGCTGATGGTGTCGGGCAATGTGTTCTTCTTCACGCTGGCGGACCGGCTGGGTAGCGCGGGGGTGGCGCGGGTGTTCCGGGAGTTCGGCCTGGGCGAGCCGTTCGGGCTGGGGCTCGGCACGGAGTGGCCTGGCTCAATCGGCGGTCTGACGACCCGCGTCAACGACGGGTCTGACCTGACCCGCCAGGACGCGATTTTGCTGGGGATCGGACAGGGGCCGGTGACCTGGACGCCGCTGCACGCGGCGGATGCGTATGCCACCATCGCGCGGGGTGGGTATCGGATCACGCCGCGGCTGACCTCGAACGAGGGCGCGCCGCCCAAGGCGGTGGACCTGAAGATCCCGTCCCGAGCGGTGCGCAGCGCGATGGAGGGGTTGCGCAAGGCCGCGAACGATCCGCAGTTCGGGACGGGGCATCACTTCGCGGTTCCGGATGGCACGCGGGACCGGATCTTCAACGCGCCGGGGGTCACAGTCTGGGGCAAGACGGGCACGGCGGACGCCTCACCGATCATGTGGGATCCAGACGGGGACGGCCCGCTGGAAAGCGTGGTCGTACGGAACGGTGACCATTCGTGGTATGTGATCCTGGTGGGTGACGAAGGCGGACCACCGAAGTTCGCGGTGGCGGTTGTGGTGGACTACGGAGGCTCGGGCGGGCGGGTGAGCGGGCCGATCGCCAACCAGATCATCCATGCGTTGGTCGAGGAGGGGTATCTGGCCGGGGGCACTCCAAACCCCACCAGTGCATCGGCCGGGGGTGGGCGTTGAGCGTGGCGGGGATGGCGCGGGGCGTACTGATGTCGCTCCTGCGCGGATCGGTGGCGACGAGCGAACCGGCACGCAAGGCCGTGCGCCTGGTCAACTTCTCGTGGTTGACCGTGCTGGCCTCGCTGGGGCTGTCGCTCTTGGGGATCTACGCGATCGATGTGGGAAAAAATGTCGCCAGCAGTGGGATGATGGGGCCTGGCGGAGGATGGGAGATTTCGGCGGATGCGGCCAAGCAGTGCGTGTTCCTGGTCGTGGGGCTGCTGGCGTGTCTTTCGGTTGCGTTGCCGCACTACCGGTTTCTGGGGCTGGTGAGCTGGCCGCTGTATGCGGTGTGCATCGGGTTGCTGGTTTTGCTGTTGGTGCCCGGCGTGCCGTCGTGGCTCGTGCGCCCGCGGAACGGGGCGCGGGCGTGGATCGACCTGGGGCCGGTGGACTTCCAGCCGGGTGAACTTGCGAAGATCGCGTTCGTGCTGGCGGTGTCGCGTTACCTGCGGTTCCGGTCGCAGCATCGGCGTTTCCGCGGCCTGATCGTGCCGGGGATCATCGCGGCGATCCCGGTGGGTTTGATTACGCTCCAGCCGGACCTGGGGACGGCGATCTTGTTCGTGCCCGCGTTGTTCGCGGTGCTGATCGCGGCGGGGGCGCGGCTGCGCCACCTGTCGCTGATCGTGCTGCTGGCGGCGATGGCGGCCCCGGCGGCGTGGCCCTTTCTGATGCCCCACCAGAAGACACGGATCGTGGCGTTGTACCACCAGTTCCAAGGCGACACCACGACGGATCAGGGGATCAACTACCAGTCGATCACGGCCCAGCGTCTGATCGGCGCTGGCGAGATCACCGGTCGGGGCGATGCCGCGGCGCGGGCGCTGGTTCACTACAACCGGCTGCCCGAACGCCACAACGACATGATCCTGGCGGTGATCGTCAACCGGTTCGGGTTCTGGGGCGGAATGGCGACGATGGGGCTGTACCTGATGTGGGTGTCGGGCGCATGGCTGGTGGCAGCCACCTGCCGCGACCCGCTGGGGCGTCTGATCGCGACCGGCTTGCCCGCGTTCATCGGGGTGCAGGCGGTGATCAACATCGGGATGAACCTGGGGATCTTGCCGATCATCGGGGTGACACTGCCGTTCGTCAGCTATGGCGGTTCGAGTCTGCTGGTCAGTTGGATCATGACGGGGCTGGTGGTGAATGTGGCGTTGCACAAGCCCAGGCCGCCGTTCCGGGCGTCCTTTGAGTACGCCGATGACGATGGACCGGACCCGATGCAGAGCGTCAAACCCTACGGTCGGTCGGTCGGATTCTCCGGGCGGGCGTTGACGCGGTAGGGATACGATTGGGTGCGGTGTCGGAAGCTGGGCGTGGCGGGTGCCGGTCCGCTTGCGCTCCTTGGAAAGGAAGGCTGGATTGGTCGAGTCGTTGAGCCCACCCGCGGGCTGGGTCGAGCGTGTGGAAGCGTTGGGGGTGTCGTTCGCCCCGGGTGAACTGGAAAAACTGGGGACCTATCTGGGCCTGCTGCTGGATGCGAACACCCGGATGAACCTGACCGCCATCCGTGACGCGGGCGATGCGTGGGAGAAGCACATCTTCGACGCGCTGACCATTGTGCCGGTGCTGGCCGAACTGCCCGAGGGGGGTGCGGGGGCTGAAGTCGTGGATGTGGGCACGGGGGGCGGCATCCCTGGGCTGGTGCTGGCCTGTGTGCTGCCGCAGGCCAGGTTCACGCTGGTGGATGCCACGGGGAAGAAGTGCGACTTCGTGCGAGAAGCCGCGGCCGCGCTGGGCCTGACCAATGTGACCGTCCTTCAGGACCGGGCTGAACGCCTGGGACACGACCGCGGTGAGCGGACGGGTTCGGGGCGGACGGGTGGGCACCGTGGACGCTACGACGCGGTGGTCTCGCGGGCGGTTGGGCGGCTGGCGACGCTGCTGGAACTGACGGTGCCCTTGGCGAAGACGGGGGGACTGATCGTGCTGACCAAGGGCCAGAAGGCCGAAGAGGAGCTGGCCGAGGCCAAGCAGGCCCTGCACCTGCTCCACGCGGCCCATGCTGGGACGGTGGAGACGCCGACGGGTCGGCTGGTGGTGATCGAGAAGCTGCGGGACACACCGAAGGCGTACCCACGCATGGACGGGGAGCCAAAGCGGTCGCCGCTGGGGGTTGGGAGGGCGTGACAATCGCCGCGGCCAGCCTGCTGGGGATGGATGGTCCGATCGCCCGCGCCTTGGGTGGCGGCTATGAACCCCGCGCCGAGCAGCTCCGCATGGCCGGGCTGGTGGAGCAATGCCTGGCCGATCGGTCGCACCTGCTGGTCGAGGCCGGGACGGGTGTGGGCAAGAGCTTTGCCTACCTCGTGCCGGCGATCGTGCGGGCCGCGTCGATGCAGGAGACGGTGGTGGTGGCGACGAACACCATCGCGTTGCAGGAGCAACTCGTCCAGAAGGACATCCCGCTCTTGCAGGCCGCGCTGGGCGAACTTGGGCAGTGCAAGGCGGTGCTCGTCAAGGGGCGGGGGAACTATGTGTCTATCCGCCGGCTGAAACTGGCGAGCCAGCGGCAGGACAAACTGCTGGCCGACGCGCCGGCCCGTCGCTCCCTCCACCAGATCGAGGACTGGGCGTACGAGACGGAGGACGGCACCCTGAGCACGCTCCCGCCGCTGGAACGGCCGGGCGTGTGGGACAAGGTGCAGAGCGACCACGCCAACTGCATGGGGCGTAAATGCCCGCACCACAACGAGTGTTTCTATCAGAGCGCGCGGCGGACGATGGAGGGGGCGCGGATCCTGGTGTGCAACCACGCCCTGTTCTTCAGCGACATGGCGTTGCGGATGCGCGGGACGGGTTTTCTGCCCGAGTACCAGCATGTGGTGCTGGACGAGGCGCACGGGGTGGAGGATGTGGCCAGCGACCACTTCGGCGTGTCGCTGTCGGAGGGCAAGGTCGCGCACCTGCTGGGCACGCTGTATCACCAGAAAACGGGCAAGGGATACCTGGCCCAGTTGGAGTTGGCGACGGGAGATATTGAACCGATCGAGCGGGCGGCATCAAGGGTGATGGAGGCGGAGCGGGCGGCCCGGTCACTTTTTGACGATGTGGTGCGGCTGGTCGAGTCGGGCGGGGCGCCCGGCGGGCGGATCCGCCGGCCGGACGCGATCCGCAACCCGCTGACACCCGCGATGAATGATGTGGTGCTCGCGCTCAAACGGGTTAAGGATTTTGTCGAGCACGAGCCCGACCGGTACGAGATCACGGCGTACATCCAGCGGGCGGCGGATATCGCGGATGCGGCCGAGGTGCTGGTGTCCCAAACCCTCGAGAGCTATGTCTACTGGGCGGAAACGAAGGATTCGGACGAGTCGGCCCGTTTTTCCGCGCGGGTCAAACTGGCCTGCTCGCCGATCGAGGTTAGCCCGATGCTCCGCGAGCACCTGTTCGGGCGGGAGCATTCCGTGGTGCTGACCAGCGCGACGCTCTCCACGCGGAAGGTGAAGGACGACGAGCCGCTGGAACACCAAGAGACCGCCTTCCACCACACGCTGAACCGGCTTGGGGCCGAGGGAGCGCGGACAGTCCAGATGGGATCTCCGTTCGATTATGCATCCCAGGTGGAACTGTTCGTGGACACGACTGTGCCCAATCCGCAGTCCGGCAAGGACAAGGCCGACTGGAAGTCGGCTCCAAGGGAGTCATTCGAGGACGCGATCGCCTCGCGCGTGCATGACCATGTGGTGGCCACCGATGGTGGGGCGTTCGTGCTGTTCACCAGTTTTGCGTTGCTGAACCGGACCGCGTCGCGTTTGGGTCCGGGTTTCATGGCCATGGGGATGGATGTGTTCGTCCAGGGGCGCAGCGGAGCGCGTGGGCAGATGCTCGAGGATTTTCGCAACTCGACCCGGGGCGTTCTGTTCGGGGCGGCGAGCTTCTGGCAGGGTGTCGATGTGCGTGGCGATGCACTGCGGAATGTCATCATCACCCGCTTGCCATTCGATCCGCCGGATCGCCCAATCGTGGAGGCGCGGAGCGAGCGGATCCGGGAGCGCGGCGGCGACCCGTTCCGGGATGATGCCCTGCCGCGGGCGGTGATCCGGTTCAAGCAGGGGTTCGGGCGGCTGATCCGCTCGGCCGGGGATCGGGGCCGCGTGGTGGTGCTGGATCCGCGTCTGGTGACGACGGGGTACGGGCGTTCGTTTCTGGCCTCCGTCCCAGCAGGGGTGCAGGTCCGGCGGATCACCGAGCGGGCGGGGTTCGAGTAGCAAACTCGGCCTGCGCGGTTGTTTCGGCGATCACGGGGCCAGCATGGCTTCCCGACCGAGCTTGCGCCGCAGGGCGTTGACGGCCCGCAGGATGCGCGGCCGTCCGATCAGCCGCTTCTCCATCCGGTACTTTCCTGGAAACTCCAACAGCAGGAATCCGACAAGCAGGGTCAGCAATCCCTGGCCCGGCAGGACGAGCATCGCGAGTCCCGCCACAAGGCAGACAAGGGCCAGCCCCGTCCTCAAGATGCGGAGCGTCCAATGCCAGGCCGGATGAAGATGTGCGAACCGACCGGGCGGGCGGCGGGGATGGGTGAAGTAGTCGGAAGGGATGGACCGGAGCATCCATGGAACCGCGGAAAGGGTGGCGAAGAAGAGGATCACCGACACACCGGCGATCCAGATCAGCACGCCCTGATTGTCTGTGATCCAGTCTGGCATGGCTCCGGGGACGGTAGGGGTGGATGAGGCTGGGTGGGAGAGTGTTGTAAACCTTGTTGGGAAAGCGACTTGTGTGGTTTGGGTCGAATTTTGGGCATGGCGGCGCTACGATCATGGCCCCGTTTGAGGGGGAAAGCCCATGGCCGTCGAGTGTGGGCACAACAAGCGGCAAACGCCACGGAGAGATCATGCTCGGACGCGTCTTCAAGGCCTACGACATCCGCGGGACCTATCCGGATCTGCTGACAGACCACATGGGATGGCAGATCGGCTGCGGGGTGGCGAAATACCTGCTTGAGGATGCGGCGGCGGCCGGCGAGACCACCCCGATGATGAAGAACATCCTGGTCGGACGCGACATGCGGACCAGTTCGCCCAAGCTGTGCGAGGAGTTGATTCGGGGCATCACCACCTGCGGCGGGTCGGTGATCGACCTGGGCCTGATCGACACTTCGATGATGTACTTTGCGATCAACCACCTGGATTGTGCGGGCGGGGTTGTGGTGACGGCCAGCCACAATCCGCCGCAATACAACGGGTTCAAGGTCTCGAAGCGCAAGGCGAAGCCGGTGGGGGAGACGACGGGTCTGGCGGATGTACGAAAGCACGCCGCGATGGTGGACAAGGGGACGGAACGGGTGGGGGGAACCACGATCGAGCAACGGGATCTGTGGGAGCCGTATAAGAAGCATGTGCTGTCGTTCCTGGATCTGGGCGAGCACAATGAGAAGAACCCGATGCGCATCGTGGTGGACGCCTCGAACGGCATGGCGGGGACCGCGCTTCCCAAGATCTTCGGACGGCGCGGCATGCACACGCTGGGGCTGGAGATCGTCGAACTGAACTTCGACAACTCAAAGGGCGAGTTCGTACACGAGCCCAACCCGCTGGTGGCGGCCAATCTGGCGCAGCTCCAGGAGCGGGTGATCTCCGAGGGCGCGCAGCTCGGCCTGTGCTTTGACGGGGACGCGGACCGGTGCGTGGCCGTGGACGAGAAGGGCGAGATTGTGCCCTGCGACATCATGACGGCTCTGCTGGCCCCGTACTTCCTGAAAAAGCGGCCCGGCGCGGCGGTGATCTATGACCTGCGTTCCACCAAGGCCGTGGCGGAAGAGATCACCAAGGCCGGGGGCGAGCCGGTGCGGGGCCGGGTGGGCCATGTGTTCATGAAGCAACTGATGGCCGAGCACCGGGGGATCTTCGGTGGGGAGCTGTCAGGGCACTTCTATTTCGCTCGGAACTTCAACGCGGATTCGGGCGTGATCGCGATGGCGACCTTCCTGTCGGTGCTGGCCGCCGCGGGCAAGCCGATGAGCAAGCTGGTCAAGCCCCTGAAGCGGTACGCCCAGTCCGGCGAGATGAACTTCGAGATCGAGGAGAAGGACGCGGCCCTGGAGGCGGTGCAGGACGAGTACGGCGACCGGGCCGAGGTGGACTTCCTTGACGGGGTCACCATCGACTGCTTCGACGAGGAAGGCTGGTGGGTCAACATTCGCAAGTCCAACACCGAACCGCTGCTGCGTCTGAACGCGGAAGCCAAGGACAAGGCGACGCTGGACCGTATCGTGGCCGAGATCTCACCCATGCTGGGGCACCTCTCGGCCCACTGACCGTGGGCGGAATGGGTGGTAATAGGGGAGGATCGGCACGGGCCGGTCCCGATTCCGATAGACTCATGTGCCGGGTTCCGCGTGGGGGTCCGGGTGGTCCGGTGGCTTTGAGCGGAGGGCAGGATGAACCTCTCGCAGTTCTTCGAGCACTGGGCGATCGTGGAGAATCCGTTCCGGGGTGAGGAAGCCCGCACGGACACGATCTTCGCCCGGATGGGAATCGCTGGCGGTGTCGGCAATGGAGGGCCATCCGGAGGGGGTGGTGGGGGGCCAGCCGGGGATGATCCCTTGCCAGGCCGTGTGCGGCTCGTTCGCCCCGTGACACCCGCGACGCACGCGGAGTTCGAAAAAATCCTGGGTGAACCGGACCGGCCATCAACCTCGATCGTGTTCGGCGAGAAGGGCAGCGGCAAGACCGCCATCCGGCTGCAGATCGCCGACCGGGTCGCACGCCACAACGAAGAGCACCCTGACCGCCGGGTCCTCCTGATCCCATACGACGATCTGAACACCCACCTGGATCACTATGCCCGGGTGACCGGGGCGGACAAGAAGAAGGATGACCCCTTCGGCGGTATGCGTCTGGTGGACCACCTCGATGCGATCGTGTCGATCGGAACTGGGCGGATCGTCAACGCCCTGCTGACCGGTTCGGATCGCCCACCACCGGCGATGATCGAGGATGCCGGGCGTCGGGCTCGCAAACTGCCTCTGGCAGTGCGTCGGGAGTTGCTGCTACTCCAAGCCTTGTACGACACCGCGGACACGACCGGGGCTCGGACGGCCGCGCTCAAGCGGATTCTGCGTCTGTCCGGCACGGGGCCCAAGGCCTTGATCGCGACCGGGGTGTGGATCGGTTGGATGCCCGCGGCCGCGCTGTTCATCTGGGGGCAGTTCTTCAGCGGGCTGGGCGACGCGACCCGGACAGGGCTGCTGATCGGGGCCGGCGTGCTGCTGGCCGCGTGGCTTGGGTTGCTGCTCAAGGTGACGCTGATTGATCGGATGGTTGATCGGCATGTTGCCCAGCGTGTGGCCCGGCAGTTGCGAATGGTGCCGCGGACGGCCAGTGCGTTGACCGGGAGCCTGGGCAAGCTGGACCGTTCGATCGCCCCGACCGACGCGTTGCCCGTGGCGGGCTCGGAAGAGGTCCGGTATGCCCTGCTGGCCCGGTTGCAGCGGGTGGCGGGCGCGTTCGGGTTTCCGACAGTCTTGGTGCTGATGGACCGTGTGGACGAGCCGACCCTGGTGCGTGGCGACGCGCAGCGGATGCGGTCGATCGTGTGGCCGATGCTCAGCCACAAGTTCCTCCAGCACGACGGGCTGGCGATCAAGATGCTGCTGCCGATCGAACTCCGCCACGCCCTGTTCAAGGAATCGAGCGCGTTCTTCCAGGAAGCCCGCCTGGACAAGCAGAACCTGGTCGAGCGGCTGAGCTGGACCGGCGCGATGCTCTACGACCTCTGCAACGCCCGGCTGGCGAGCTGTCGGCCGGTATCCGCCGAGACCATTTCCCTGGCCGATCTGTTCACCGAGGATGTCCAACGCCAGGACCTGGTGGATGCACTGGACCACATGCAACAGCCGCGGGACGCCTTCAAGTTCCTGTACCGCTGCATCACCGAACACTGCGCCAGCGTGACCGGAGAAGACGGCGCATGGCGCATCCCCCGCCATGTCCTGGAAACCGTCCGCAAGGCCGAGGCCGAGCGGGTGATGGGCCTGCAACGCGGGATCCGCCCGGCGTGAGCATGTGTTTCCCACCTTTGCCTGTCCCAGTGTTCACCGGACTGGTCCCGACTTGCTCGTGTCACTCGTTTACAGGCTCTGTTTGGGGCGTGGTTAGCCTGCGGGCTGACCGGGCACAAATTCACAAATAGCATCGTTCGCGTGATGTGCCGTCAGTGGGCGGCTATGTCCTGGTGGATGGCGTTTGTTCCGGCGATCTGGCGGTGATCTGCTTTATTGGAGCACCCACACAGTTTCAGCTTCGGCTCGCGTAGTAGACGCCCCGTGCGGCGCAATTTTTGCGCGATCGCACGGTAATTTTTTTAAAAGCTACTGTTTGTCATTGCACCCGTTCACTGGTTGGGTTATTCTCAATAAAGAAAGGAGTCAAGCATGAATACGGCAGTCGGCTCGCTCTTGGCACTTACATTAGGTGTTGGGGGTGTTGGTGTTGGGGTGACCAAAATCACAGCATTCTGTGTACCTATATGTGTAGAAAACAAAATCGAAGAGGGAAACGATGAACATATAATCATTGAGCACGCGGTTCTTCAAACGGGAGCTGCTCTTTATGATTGGCACTGGGTAACATCGTATGACCCTGCGGTTGCATCTGGACCTGGCTATCTCTACAAAGTTGACTTGCCACACGGGACAGACATCAATTCCTTGTACCTTGTCTGTATCGATAACAATGCGACGGCTAACCTTGCGGCAACGCTTTACTTTGCCGAATTTCCTGGAACGCCAACTTCGACATCTGGAATCATTCAATCCACAGATGCAATCGCAACCGTCACGAGTTCTGGCTCGAACGCTTCGGTTCGATCATTTGCGACGGGTACGGTTGTCAATGGTTTCGTCAATAATGCAAACAAGGCGTATTATGTATATGTTTATTCGACAACTGGAAGCTTTACGAATTTAGAATTCCGTGGGATTCGCGTTGAAAATGAGCTGTGAAATGAGAGTTGGTGGGTAGTTTTCTCATTTTATCAACACTGCATAACTTTGTTCGTGTTTTTAAAATTTGTTTTGTAACCAATGCCATCAATGCAGACTTTTATGAACAAAACATTCTCTTCACGGCTTTGCAGTGTTTCGCTGGTGTAGACTTAGTCATTGTGTCCAGGCTGCGGTTTCGATCGGCGCGAAGGCGATGATCGCCGCGGGCAGCGTGGTCACGCGGGATGTGCCGCCGGGCGCGATCGTGGTCGGGAATCCGGGGCGGATCGTCGGCTACGACAGTGCTCCGGTTGCGAACTCGGATGAACCGGCAACCCCAGCGGCAAGCGGGCTTATCACACGCTCGCGGGTATCGGGTGTCGAGTTGCACTCTCTGCCCAGTTTCCGTGATCTTCGCGGCAGCCTGACGGTCGCGGAGTTCGAACGGCATGTCCCGTTCGTTCCGCGCCGGTGCTTCATGGTGTACCAGGTGCCCGGCAAGGATGTTCGCGACGAGCACGCACACCGAGTCTGCCACCAGTTCCTGATCTGCGTGGCGGGGTCGGTGCATGTGGTGGTGGATGACGGGCGGGAGCGGGAGCAGTTCGTGCTCGGCTCGCCATCGCTGGGCCTGCACCTGCCCCCGATGGTGTGGGGCATCCAATACAAATACAGCACGGACGCGGTGCTGATGGTGCTCGCGTCGGAGCCGTACGACGCGGAGGATTACATCCGCGACTACGGTGAGTTCGTCAGGCTGGCGGGCGCGCGTTCCTGAGGCCGTCAGACCCGCTTGAGCCGGGCGTACTCCAGCACCAGCGTCTTCACACCCACCGAATCAAAGCGGACCACGGCCCGCGCGTTCGCGCCGGGCGTGACCTTCTCAATGGTCCCCGCGCCGAACTGGGGGTGGCGCACGCGGCAGCCGGGGGGGAAGGCGGCCGCGGCGGCGTCCGGGCGGGCATCGACGGAGGCCAGGCGTTGCTCGCGGGCTTTTTCAAGATCTTGCTTCCAGCCCTTGCCCAGCGTGCGGTCCAGGGCCATTGTGCCCCGGTCCCAGGCGCGTTCCTTGGCCGGGGTGAAGTCATCGTCGCGGTCATAGTCCGTGAACTCGTCGGCCTGGTCGGAGACCGTCAAGTGCTCGTGGGGCAGCTCTTCCAGGAACCGGCTGGGGATGGTGCGTTCGGACATGCCGCGGACGGTTCGGCGTCGGGCGTTGCTGATGTGCAGGCGTTCCATGGCCCGGGTGATGCCGACAAAGGCGAGTCTGCGTTCTTCTTCGAGTTGTTCGTCGGAGTCGTTGGCGCGTGAGTGGGGCAGGCAGCCCTCTTCCAGCCCGATCATCGCCACCGCCCGAAACTCCAGCCCCTTGGATGCATGGAAGGTCATCAGCGTGACCGCACCCTGTGCCGGGTCCACCGCGTCGGCATCCGCCACCAGCGCGATCGATTCGAGATAGGCCCGCAACATGCCCAGGAGCGGTGGCGTCTCTGCCGTCTCGCCGCGGTTGGCACGGTCGAGGTCGGTGAACGCGGCCGGGTCATCGGCCGGGTCGTACTCATTCTCAAACTCACGGGCGGAGGAGACGAGTTCCGCGAGGTTGTCCAGGCGTTCGGCGTCAGATTCGCTGCCGCTGGTCTTGACCTGCTTTTTGTAGTGGTCTTCGAGGCCGGATTCGGTAATGACACGGTTGACCAGATCGTGCAGCGTGGTCGGCACATCGGCGCCGAGGAACGATCCCGAGCCGGTCCAGGCGTTGACGATCTCGACGAAGCTGTCGATGGCGTTGGTGGCGCGTGCGGCCAGCCCCAGTTCCTTGCAACGCACCAGCCCTTGCCACAAGGGGATGCCGGCCCGATCGGCGGCCGCCTGGATGGTGTCCAGCGAGGTCTTGCCGATGCCGCGGGCCGGTGTGTTGACGATGCGATTGAGGGAGACGCCGTCGGACGGGTTGGCCACCACGCGGAGGTATGCCACGGCATTCTTGATCTCCTCACGGTCGAAGAAGGCCGTGCCGCGGGCGATGGAGTAGGGGATCTGATTGGTCCGCATCGCGTCTTCCATCACGCGGGAGAGCGCGTTGGTGCGATAGAAAACAGCCATGTCCTTCCAGGAGATGTGGTGCTCGTCATGCAGCGTGCGGAACCAGTCGGCGACGAGTTCGGACTCGTGCCGTTCGTCTCGGCAGTGGACCAGCGTAATCTGCTCCCCGCCTTCGCGGCTGGTGAACAGCGGCTTGTCCTTGCGTTTGGTGTTGTGCTTGATGAGCTGGTCCGCCGTGGCCAGGATGGGCGCGGTGGAGCGGAAGTTTTCGCCGAGCATGATGACCCTGGCGCCGGGGTAGTGTGTTTCAAAGTCGAGAATGTTGGAGATATCCGCGCCCCGCCACCCGTAGATGGCCTGGTCCGGATCGCCCACCACGCAGATGTTCGGCGGGCTGGTGGGCGAGGGCGGGGCCAGGAGCGAGGCGATGCGGAACTGGGCACGATTGGTGTCCTGGTACTCGTCGATCATGACATAGCGCCAGCGTCCGACGAGCTCGGCGCGGATGTCCTCGCGTGTTTCGAGCATCCGGGCGGTGTAGAGCAGCAGATCGTCGAAGTCGATGGCCCCGGCTTTGCGCAGCTCGGCGGCGTATGCGGAATAAATCTTGGCGATCTGCTTGGTGTAGAAATCGCTGGCCTGCGCCTCGAACGCGCCGTCATCGAGCAGTTCGTTCTTGGCGTTGCTGATGGCAGCCAGGACGGAGCGGGGCGGCCAGTTGGTCGTTGCCAGTCCCAGATTGGCGATGACCCGTTTCATGGCCGCGTTTTGGTCCGAGGTGTCATAGATGGTGTAGTCCGGCTTGAGGCCGGGCAGTTGGGCGACCTCGGCATACCGGCGCAGCAGGCGGGCGCAGAGCGAGTGGAAGGTCGTGACCGTCAGCCCCCGGGTCCGCCGGTCGGCCCGTGCGGTGTCGGGGTCGGCATTGGGGCCGAGGATCTGGTGGAGAACGCGTTCCCGCATCTCCCCGGCAGCCTTGTTGGTGAAGGTCAGGGCCAGGATGGACCACGGAGGCACGCCCATGTCCACCAGATGGGCCATGCGCCGGGTGATGACGCGGGTCTTTCCAGAACCCGCGGCGGCCAGAATCAACAGCGGTCCTTCGGTACACAGGACCGCCTCCCGCTGGGGGGCGGTCAGGCCCGCGAGGATGCCTGGGTCGCCGTGGTCGTCCGAGGTCGGTCCGTCTTCAAAGACCGGCATGAAGTCTGGAGTTTCGTCCATTGAGATCGCGCTCCGCGCGGGTTCTGAGAATCCGTTCATCGTGGTACGGTAGGTTTGGAAAGGTCCGCCCATTTCGGCCAGACCACGGGCATGGGAAGGAGCCAGCCCCGTGAAGATTCGTTCAGACCGGACTCGACCGATGTTGAAGATTCACGCCGCTTGTGCAAAGTTTGGGGCGGGCGTGTATCATGACCGCTTCTCGGGAAGCGATTCAGAAATGGGTATTCGGACCCAATCCCGGGGCGGTCGAGGTTGTTTGGCCGTGCCTGCCAGATCCGTTCGGGCTTTGGACCCGTATGGACAAGTGTCGAGGGGAAGGAACGGATTGCGGGCTCGTTTGGAACGGGCCGGATTGTGAAGAAGACCGCCAGAAGACCTCTTTCCCTGCCGATCTCTGTATGAAGCCCATGAAAGAACCTTTCGCAGACGATGACCTGTTGCAGCCCGATGACACCGCGCCCTTCGGGGCCGCCGGTGCCGAGGAAGTGACTATCGCCGACGCGGAGAAGTCGATCCTCGAGGCCACCAAAGGCGGGACAAACCTGGACACCCTGATCGGGCGTCTGGTGATCGATCAGGGTTTGGCCACGGTCGATGAGGTCAAGCACTGCCTGACCCTTTCCCGGGCGGGGGAGGAGCCGGAGGCAGGGCGGTCGCTGGCTCAGATTCTTGTCGAGCGGTCTTATGTGACCAGCCGCCAGATCGCCCGTCTGCGCGAGGCGATCGAGGCCGAACGGTCCGGGCAGAAGATCAGCGGCTACAAAATCCTCGGCAAGCTCGGCGCTGGTGCGATGGCCACCGTCTACAAAGCCAAGCAGATCTCGTTGGACCGCATGGTCGCGATCAAGAAGCTGCCCGAGAAGTACAGCCAGAACCCGCAGTTCATCGAACGGTTCTTCGCCGAGGGCCGGGCGGCGGCCGCGATGAACCATCCGAACATCGTGCAGGCTTTCGATGTGGGCAACGAGGGCGACCTCTACTACTTCGTCATGGAGTATGTCGAGGGGCGCACCGTCCATGACGACATCGTCAAGCACAAGCGGTACAGCGAGGCCGAGGCGATTAACATCTGTATCCAGGTGGCCGAGGCGCTCGAGCACGCCCACGGACGGGGCCTGATCCACCGCGATGTAAAGCCCAAGAACATCATGATCACCAAAGAGGGGGTCGTGAAGCTGGCCGACATGGGCCTGGCCCGAGCCATCACGGACAAGGAGGCCGCCGAGGCCGAGGCCGGGCGGGCCTTCGGAACCCCGTACTACATCTCCCCCGAGCAGATCCGTGGTGAGAAGGATGTCGGCCCGGCGGCGGACATCTACTCGTTGGGCGCGACGCTCTATCACATGGTGACCGGGTCGGTGCCGTTTGAGGGTAAAAACCCATCAGCCGTGATGCACAAGCACCTCAAGAGCGAGTTGGTGCCCCCGGACCATGTCAACCCCAAGCTCTCGGCGGGCATCTCCGAGGTCATCGAGATGATGATGGTCAAGCGGGTCCAGAGCCGCTACCGCAGCTGCGGGGATCTGCTGATCGACCTCAGGGCTTTGAAAAAGGGTGAAACCCCACCCATCGCCCACAAGGATGTACTCCCCGAGAACGAGCTGGCCAGCCTGGCCGCGGCCGAGGCGGCGGCGGTTTCCTCGGAAATTCCCCAGGATGTCTCCCGGGCCAAGCGCGCCGGGGGAGCGCCAGGCTGGATGGACCACCTGGCCTGGCCGCCCTTTCTGGTGTTGTTGGTGCTCCTGCTGATCTCGCTGGCCATGAACATCATCGGGATGGGTTCCGGGGCCTGACGGTCCCAGGCGGCATGTTTTTTATGCCCAGATCCGCCCGTTCGGACGGGTCTTTTTATTTCTCCGGCACGACCGGTGTGGTATGCTTGCTTGAGGAGGTGGGGGAGTCCCCACCCCCAAACGAATGGCCGACCCTGACACGGGGTCGAACACAAGGAGTCTTGGACATCGCTCGCAGACCTTTCTACCGAATGCAGGGACCGGTTCAGCGGACCCGTATCAACCACATGATCCGCCTCTCCCCCATCCGGCTCATCGACCAGGACGGCGAGCAGGTTGGCGTGATCGAGACGCACGAAGCAATGAGGATGGCGCAGGACGCGGGACTTGACTTGGTCGAGATCTCACCGGATGCCCGTCCGCCCGTGTGCAAAATCATGGATTACGGCAAGTACAAGTACGAGCTGTCCAAGCGTGAGCAGAAGAGCCGCACGCACGGCGGTGAGTTGAAGGAGATCCGCCTCGGTCGGTCGATCAAGATCGACCCGCACGATGTGGGCATTCGCGTGGACCAGGCCCGCCGCTTCCTGATGGCGGGGCACAAGGTACAGATCACCCAGCGTTTCCGCGGGCGCGAAATGGCCCACAAACAGCTCGGCGAAGAACGCCTGCATCAGATCTGCCAGGACTTGGGCGATGTGGCCAAGGTCGAGATGTCCCCCCGCGGCGTTGGCCGGGCCATCACCCTCGTCCTCGCGCCCGACCGGCCCAAGATCGAGCAGTACAAAGCCCGCCTCGCCAAGGAAGGCAAGCACGACGACGATGACATCGAGAAGCTCGAGGCCGAGGTCGCGGCGCAGAACGCCAAGATCGATGCCGAGGAGGGCGATGACGACGGCGACGAGATCGAGGACAAGACCCCCAAGAAGAAGAAGGGTCCCAAGGACGACCGCGCCAACAACCCCGTGGACGACGAGGTCGCGGACCTGCTCGGCGAGATTTGATATCTTCCGGATCGCGAACACCACGCCGGGCCTTCAAGCCCGGCGTTTTTCACGCGCCGACCCAGCATGACAAGCCGCGACTGCAAGGGAGCGGCCGAGCGACGCACATTCCCATCGCGGTCGGCAAAGCCACGGCGAGCAAGCCTCAAGCCTTGGCGTGGAGAATGGGGACGGCCGACCCGAAGTACGCACCACGGGGGAACCCCACGATTCGAAGACCCATCGTGGGCGTGATCGAGACAAGCCGCGCCGGAGATTCAACGCCTGTTTGCATCAATCATGGCGCAGCGCGACGATCGGATCCTGCTTGGCGGCCTTGCGGGCCGGATAGAGCCCGAAGATCAGCCCCGTGGCGGCCGCCACCAGGAAGGCCACGATGATCGACCACAGACTGATGACGGTCGGCAGCGATGCATCTTTGGGCACGGAGCTTCCGAGATACGGCAGGCGGTGCAGCTGCGGCACCACCCAGTCGATCGACAAGGAAAGCCCGACACCCAGCGCGACGCCGATCAGCCCGCCAATCGCGGACAGGACCGAGGTTTCCACCAGGAACTGCGCGACGATGTGCTTGCGCGTCGCGCCCAGGGCGCGGCGGATGCCGATCTCCCGTGTGCGCTCGGTGACATTGGCCAGCATGATGTTCATGATGCCGATGCCGCCGACGAGCAGCGAGATGCCCGCGATCGCGCCGGAGATCCACTGCCCGGTCATCGCCCGTTTGCGGGCGGATTCGAGCAGTTCGTACGGCACGATCATGGTCACATCATCCATCCGCGGGTGCCGCGTCTGGAGCAAGCGTTTGGACCGGAGGGCATCGGGGACGACCCGCTCGCGGTCTGGGGCTTCCAGATAGATCTCGTGGATCTCCACCTCGGACATGGAGAACCCACCGGAGGAGCGGCGGACCACGGTGTCGCCCATCACCGCCCGGGCGGTGGTGATGGGGATGTGGATATCCTGGTTCAGGTCGCGCCCCACCAGGGCCGCGCCCGCCCCCCCGGAAAGCCCGATGGGGGCCAGCACGCCGACCACCTGGAACACGAACTCATCCACTCGGAAGGTTTGTCCGAGGGGGTCTTCCAGAGGGAAGAGCGCGTCGGCGATGTTCGGGCCGATCACCGCGACGAGGGCTTGGTCGCGCATATCCGAGTTGTTCAGATACCGACCGCGCGAGACATTCAGCCGCGCGACCCGCGCGAAATCGGGCGTGGTGCCGAATGTCTGCGAGGTCTTGGCGATCGCACCGCGGAGGATCTGCGAGCCCACCTCTTTGAGGGGGACTACCGCCGAAGCGTCGGGAAAGTTCTCCTCGATCACCCGCAGGTCCTCGCGCGTCAAGCCGTACTTGAGCATCCGGGATTGCTGCTGCCCGCCCGCCTGGTTGGGCGACTCGGGCGGCTGAACCGACCGCACGATGATGTTGCGGGCACCCAGGCGTTCAATCTGCGCGAGCGCCTCGGCGGTTGATCCCTCGCCGATGGCGACCATCGTGATGACGGCCGACACACCAAAGATGATGCCCAGCGCCGTCAGGATGCTTCGCAGGAGTTGCAGGCGAAGGTTCGCCAGGCCGAGTCGGATGGTTTCAAGCAGGAAAGTCATGTGGTGGGGGATCGTACCGGCCCATCGGTCGCGAGTGGCAACAAACTCCGTGTTTGTGCAATTTTGAAAGGATTTTGTGCGGGTCAATGGAGGGACTCCTATCATCGGGTCCATGCGCGGGTCATCCCACAGAAAGGCCCCCGGTTCCATGTCACCCACTGCCGCTGACAGCACTTCCATGCCAAAGAAGACCCGTACCCCGAAGGCCGCCGAAGGGAAAAAGCCCGCGTCCCAGGCCGAGCCCAAGCCCACCCCGGCGAAGCGTTCCGATGCGTTCGGCGAGCGTGTCATCCGCGTTCGGGGCGCCAAGGAACACAATCTCAAGAACATCGATCTGACCATCCCGCGCGACCGGCTGGTCGTCATGACCGGGCTGTCCGGCTCGGGCAAGAGTTCGCTTGCGTTTGACACCATCTTCGCCGAGGGCCAGCGCAAATACATGGAGTCGCTGTCGGCCTACGCCCGCCAGTTCCTCGACCAGCTCAAGAAGCCCGATGTCGAGGAGATCGAGGGCATCCCTCCGACCATCGCCATCGAGCAGCGGTCCAGCGCGCACAACCCGCGATCCACGGTGGCCACCACCACCGAGATCTACGACTACCTTCGCCTGCTCTTCGCTCGCTGCGGCACGCCCCGGTCGTGGGCTGTCACCAAGGCCAAGAAAGATGGCACCGTCCTTGAACGCTCCGGGGTCCGAGTGCAGGCTTCCAGCGCCAGCCAGATCGTCGATCACCTGATGGGCCTGCCCGAGGGCACGCGCCTCATGGTCATCGCCCCCGTCGTCCGCGGCAAGAAGGGATTCCACAAAGACACCCTCGAATCCCTCAGCCAGAACGGCTGGGCACGCGCCCGCGTCAACGGCCAGACCGTGGACCTGCGCGAGGTGCTCAAGAACGAGGGCGAGAACCCCCTCGACCTGCACCGCCACAAGAAGCATGACATCGACGCCGTCATCGACCGGCTGAGCATCAGCGCCGACAGCCGCCAGCGGCTGGCCGAGTCCATCGAGGCCGCCCTGCGCCTCGCCGACGGCACGGCGATCGCCAGTGTTGAAGAGAGCGGGCATGCGGGGGGATTTACGGATCGCTCGTTTTCCACCCGCTTCGCCGATCCGGACCACCCCGAGGTGGCCCTCGAAGAACTCTCCCCCCGGCTGTTCTCCTTCAACTCGCCATTCGGCGCATGCCCAACCTGTCACGGGCTGGGCGCGATCCTGGAGTTTGTCGAGGACCTGGTCGTGCCCGAGCCGGACAAGGCCATTCTCTCCGGCGGCATCGCGCCATGGAAGAAGAACGGCCCCGGCGGCATGATCTACCCGCGGTATCTCCGCCGCTTCTGCCGCGTGTTCGATGTCGCCCCGTCCACCACCATGGCCCGCATGGACCCGGTGGTGTATGAGATCCTCCTCCGCGGCACCACCCCCGAGCAGGCCAAAAAGTACAAAGCCCAGTGGGACGGCGTGCTGCCCATGCTCCGAGCCTGGTTCGAAAAGACCGAGTCCACCTGGGTCAAGGACCATCTGCATCAGTACCAGCGTGAAACCGTCTGCCACGCGTGCCACGGCGACCGCCTGCGCCTCGAAGCCCTGCATGTCCTCGTCGAGAGTACACACCGGGCCGACATGGACCGCGCCCGCTCGGAGACCGTCATCGGGCGTCCGACCACCGACGGCACGATGCTGAACATCGCCGAACTCAGCCGGCTGAACATCACCGATGCAATCGCCTTTATCGAGGGCCTGAAGCTCACCCAGGAGCAGGCCACCATCGCCGAGCCGATCCTCCGCGAGGTCGGCAACCGCCTGCGCTTCCTCACCAGCGTCGGGCTGGACTACCTCAGCCTCGACCGGCGCACCGCCACGCTTTCCGGCGGAGAGGCCCAACGCATCCGGCTGGCCACCCAGGTCGGCTCCGGCCTCGTCGGTGCGTGCTATGTGCTCGACGAGCCGACCATCGGCCTGCACCAGCGTGACAACGACCGGCTCATCGCCACGCTGCGTCACCTCACCGACATCGGCAACACCGTGCTCGTCGTCGAGCACGACGAGGACATGATCCGCGCGGCCGATCATCTCGTCGATGTCGGACCCGGCCCGGGCGTCCACGGCGGGCGCATCATCGCCCAGGGCACCGTGCAGGAGGTAATCGACACCCCCGGCTCGCTGACGGGTGATTACCTTTCGGGCCGCAGGAAGATCGAGGTTCCGAACACCCGCCGCTCGCTGGACGAGAAGAAGGCCCTGACCATCAAGGGTGCCAAGCAGAACAACCTGAAGAACATCGACGCGGCCTTCCCGCTCGGCGGCATCGTGTGCGTCACGGGCGTCTCTGGCTCGGGCAAGTCCACGCTGGTCAACGACATCCTGCTGCGGGCCGTACGCAAGCATCTGACGGGCGGCGGAGATCTGCCGGGCACGCACAGCCGCATCAACGGTCTCCAGCATGTCCACCGCATCATCGAGGTCGATCAGAGCCCCATCGGACGCACGCCGCGGTCCAACCCCGCCACCTACACCGGCGTGTTCGACGAGATCCGCAAGGTCTTCGCGGCGACCAAGGAAGCCAAGATCCGCGGCTACCAGCCAGGGCGGTTCAGCTTCAATGTCTCCGCCGAGCGCGCCGGCAAGGCCGGCGGCGGCGGCCGCTGCGAGGCCTGCCAGGGCCAGGGCCTCAAGAAGATCGAGATGCACTTCCTCCCCGATGTCTTCGTCGAGTGCGAGGTCTGCAAGGGAACCCGCTACAACCGCGAAACACTCGAGGTGAAGTACCGCGGCAAGTCCATCGCCGAGGTGCTCTCGATGACCGTTGAAGATTCCTGTGTTTTCTTCGAGAACCACCCCAAGATCGCACGCTTCGTCGAATGCCTCCGCGATGTCGGCCTGGGCTACATCACCCTGGGCCAGCCGTCCACCACCATCTCCGGCGGTGAGGCCCAACGCGTCAAGCTGGCCACCGAACTCGGCAAGGGAACCCGCTACGACGGAACCCCCAGCACCGAGCACACCCTCTACATCCTCGACGAACCAACGACCGGTCTGCACTTCGAGGACATCCGCAAACTGCTCGAGGTCTTCAACCGCCTGGCCGACGCCAACAACACCCTGGTCGTCATCGAGCACAACCTGGATGTCATCAAGTGCGCCGACTGGATCATCGACCTCGGCCCCGAGGGCGGTGACGGCGGCGGCACGATCGTCGCCACCGGCACGCCCGAGCAGGTGGCTAAGAACAAGGCAAGCCACACGGGGCGGTATCTGAAGGCGATGCTGTAACCCCTCACGGAGCGGCACGCGATTCCTGGAGCGGGGAGCTTCCAGCCCACCGTCCGGGCGAAGCTCGGAGCGAACAAGGCCAACCATGACGCAAGAAAACGCCATCAAGGCTCTGAAGCTCTTCGTCTCCGCGGCCTGCGAGAAGCCGCACGCGGAGCGGATCATCGTGTTGCTTGACCTGGGATCAGGCCGCGGCCACGAGAAGTTTCTTAAATCGCTTCATGTACTCACGGTTCGGAAAAGCCATGCGGTTCCCTTTACGCTCGGCTCACATCCCCCGGATGGCCCGTGCTTCATCTTCAGTGAGTCCAGCCGCTTCGCGTTCGGCGAGTCCAGCCCGTCCTTTGCGGAAGCCCTCGATCGGGTCGATTGGGGGGGCGGTTGGTTGCTCGTGTCCGCCTCCGGGCACATCGGCATCCACCAGCCCGACGACTTCATCGATGACCGCGTCCTGATCCGGGCTGTGAAATGAACGACCGCCCAGCCAAACCGAACCTCCGCAGCCTGTCCCTGCAACGCTACCGCCACATCCTGGCGGATCGACCGACGACGCAATCGGTTCTCGGTCTGGCTTGCTCGGCGAGCGGTTCTTTTTTGCGCACGCGCCCCTCGGCGGGCTTGCCCGCGTACCAGATGGACCCCTGCGTCATGGATCCAGACGCCGTCTTTGTCGAGTCAGCCCCCATGCCGGCCTACCGGCTGCGGCGGAATGTGATCGCGATCCCGCTCATCGTGATGCTCATCACCGGGGGGATGGTCGGATCCGTCATGCTTTCGCTTGGGTTCGACGCCGATGATGTGTGGCTCCTTGTCGGGACGGTTCTCTTCGTTGGTCTGGTGTCCGCGGCCGGAACGCTCGGAGTCACCTGGATCGCCTGGCGACTGGTCCCCTGGCCGCTCGTCATCCGGCGCCATCACGGCCGCCTGATCGTGCGTCTTGCCGGTCGGAAATCGTGGGCTGACCTTGAAGAACTTGCCCCAGCTTTCACGATCGGCAGGCTGGAGTTCGTAAGCGATCCGGCGCAGACATCGCCGATCAAGCCCGCCAAACTTCCGGCCGACCTCCGGAACCGTGACCGGGTCGCCTGGCTTCGGCTGGAGTGGCAAAGCCGGGTGCGTTGGGTCGTGCTGTCAGTTCATGAGCAAGAGGAGGAGGCGCTTGCCGATCTGCTTGAATGGGCCGATCGGTTTGGGTTGGACGCTGAGGCGGCGCACACCCACGAGCAGCCGCCGGGATTGGCTGTGCTGTCGAGGAACCGAAGGTTCTTTTGAGGCGTAGGGCGTCTGGGTAGTATTCCGACGAATGGGAGTTGTGAATCTGGCTGGCTCCAAAGAGGGGTGAAATGTTGGCGATCATCACAAGACTTGTTGCTTTTGTGACCATCGCCGCATCGTTGTTGATCGTGGCCTTTTTGATTGCAAACGAGATCGGCGGCGGTTTCATCAGCCCGTCGCACCTGTACGGGCACGCATTCCGCCCGAACAGCCAGCCGCTGGACGACGCATATTGCTATGAGTTCGGGCAGGTCCAGATCGTCCATGACCTTCGGTCCAGCATGCCCGTGCGCCGTGCGGTTGTTCGGCTCAATCCCGGGGGCCGCGTCGTGGTGTTCGACCGGGCTCACGGATGGAATCTTGATGCCGTTCAGGCGGGGATCGACGCGGACTACCCATTGGTCCCCGCCGAAGCGAGACGAGCGTGGGGCGATGCGATGCGTCGGCAACTGGAGATCGCCCGCGACCGGGGCGTTTCCGCGGCGGCGGAGGCCGTGGATACCGATGATGATTCCTTCTTGCTTTTCTTCGGATTTCGAGGCTCGAAGGGAGAGGAGTTGTATCCGGTGACCGAAGGCGCATTGACGGATTCCACGCTGATCGTTCGCGGCCCCGGCATGGCTGTTTACGGCAACCGGATTGGCCTCGTACTCATCCTGTGGGTTGTCTTGACGGCGGCAATCGGCTTCGCAGGATGGACACTCTGGAAGCGAGTCCAACACCGCCGTCTGAGGACGGAGATCCGCCCGCTTCTCGACGAATCAGGCGGGACGGCATGACACGACCGAGCACATTTTCAGACAAGGAACAGTGGTCCGGGCGGCTCGAACTCCTGGGCGATCAACTGGTCTACACATCCCCGCACGCTCCGGGCTGGTCCCTGAACCTCGGAGAGATCCGTCTGATTGCTGAGGAAACCATCGAGGCGTTGGGCGACGACTGGTTCATTCACTTCGCGGTCGGATCGGAGTGGCGCGTCTGCCCGGTCTATGCAGCGGGTTTCCTTGAGGAAGTCTGGCAACGGCTGAGAGAGCGATTCGGCTGCGATGATCTGCGCTTGTCGAACTCGATATCGTTCAAGAGCCGTATCCTCTGGCCCCCGTCGCTGCGCGACCGACCGCTCTTTGATTATGAACCGGAACGGTCGCCCCCGCTCTGGCGATGGCTGACTAGATCCGAACGAATCGAAAGCACGCTGACAGTCCAGGTTCTTCAATACCTGCGGCAGACAGAGGGTCAGGGCGGGTACGACCGGCCGTGACGCGGCGCGGTCCGTATGGCAAGCCTCCCAAGCGTGCATGAAAGAACCCCACGATTTGATGGCTCATCGTCGTCGTGACCTGAATACCCCGCCTTAGAGAAGATCTGGACTAGCGCATCATCTCCGCCACCATCTGCGACCCATACCACCCGTGCCACACCCAATCATCCTCCGGCAACACTCCCTCCGCTTCATCCACCACCCCCGCGTCCACCCACACAAGTACCTCGTCCCCGCCGTCGGCACCGGTTCCGTGCAGCCGCCCGGCGATGAGCACGCGGTCGGCGTTCCGGGCCGCGGCCAGCCGCGCGTCCGAGTACGGCGCGGTCGCCAGCACATACCGCCGGCCCTGCCATTCATCCGGGATGGTGGGGTCCGCCAGGCGTCGGGCCTCGTCCTCTTTTTCCAGGCGCGGCAGGTCGGTCAGCGGGTGGTCGGTGGTGAACCGGTGGGCCGACATGACGAACACGCCCATGATGGCTGCCGGATCTGTGTTGGCCAGTTCCAATCCCGCGGCCGTCTGGGTCTCGTCCATCACGAACAGGCCCCGATGGTCCGGGTCCGCCCGCGGGTCGATGAACGGCCCGGCGATCAGCAGCTTCCCCTCGTCGGCCAGGCGTTCCATGTTGGCGAAGTGGCCCCGCATGGCCTCCTGCGACTGCTCGGGCGTGGGCGTCCGCAGCTGCCCCGTTCGGATGAACACAAACACATAGTCCCGCACTGTTCGGCCCTCCCACACTTCGCTCTGCGAGGCCCGTCCAGGGGGCGTGCCGCAGGCGGGCAGTAGGGGAAGCAGCGAGGCGATCAGAACGGTCAGTAGTCTGCGGGTCATGCCCACAGCATACCGCGCAGGGACGACCATCTGGCCGGGGCATAGCCTCTGGGTATGACTGATGCCCCGACCTCCCCCGGCCCTATCTCCAACCGTGCCGACCGCCTCCGCCGCGGGGAAGACCCTCAACTCATCGCTCGGATGACCTCCGGCTGGGCCATCCTCGCCAACCAGCAGCCGGGGCCGATCACCGGGTGCTGCATGTTGATCCCGGACCCGGTTGTCGCGCAGGTGAATGATCTCGAGCAGGCGGCCCGGGCCGCGTTCATGACCGATCTGGTGTCGCTGGGCGACGCCGTGCTGACCGCCACGGGGGCCGAGCGGATCAACTACCTGATTCTGTGCAACCAGGTGCCCGAACTCCACGGTCATGTCATCCCACGGTTCGGTACGGAAGACCCCGCCAAGCGGCGCGTGGGCCCCTTCGAAGCCTACGACTTTGCAAACGCCCGCAAGGCCAACGCTTTGGGTGAGGACGCGGCCCTGCTCGCCAGACTGCGGGATGCTCTGAAGCAAGCCTTGTCGGTCGGATGACATGGTTTGTTTTGCGAGCGGTCGGGAGTGGTTGATCTCCAAAAAGTGGCAAGGTCCGTCCTTGTTCAGGAGCGGACCCTGCCTTGGGGGGTGGATGGGTTGATGAAGTAGCGGGGAGGAGAGATCAGCGGCGGCGACGGGCCATTAGGCCGCCGAGGCCCAGCAGGGCGAGCGAGCCAGGCGCGGGCACCGCGCGGATGGTCAGGTTGTCGATGATGGCGCGGGGGCCGGAGTAGTCGTTGCCGAAGGTGGCGTAGAGGCGCAGGGAGTCAAACTGAGCTCCGTCGACGGAGAGGGTGGTGAAGGCGATGTTGTCACGCCCGCCCAGATCGGAGATGGTGAAGGAGTCGTGGGCCACGGACTGTCCGCCGAGGAAGGCTTCCAGGTGGTACACGATGCCGCCCCAGGGGCCGTTCTCGTAGTAGCCGATGTCCAGGCTGGCGGAGTCGGACACGCTGTCGAGGTCCATCGTCACGGTGGACAGCGCGCCGAGCGACAGGTTGTCACCCACGATGAACGCCGAGCCGAAGGTCAGCACATTGTTGGGGCTGCCCCACGCGGGGAACTGATTGAACAGCAGGGTGGCGTTCTCGACGATGACCTGGTTGCCCAGCCCCCCGATGCCGGCGCCCGGCTCGAAGGTGTCGCCGTCGGGGAAGACGCCGTGGACATTGTTGACGCTGTGGTAGGTCACGCCGTTGTAGTAGAACGACTCGCCGTAGAAGGCCTCGGCCAGATCGTCGTAGGTGCTCACGGTGGTCTGGGCGAAGGCGGGGGCTGCGAGGGCGGCGGTCAGCAGGGCGATGGCTTTGGTGTTCATCTCGTATCTCCTCGTGTCTGGGTCATCCGGCACACACGCCGGAGGGTTGATGGGGTGGATCAGGGCAGGTCCTCTGGTTCCAGCAGGGGGTGCCGCAACATGACGCTGGTTGGAACGGGCGGGTACTCGACCCGCACGCGGAACAGTTCGTACTCGTCCGGGTCGATGCCGAGCCCGGCGCACACCGAGGCCGTCAGGTCGGCATAGCCGGGGATGTCTGGCGTGTGGGAGAGGCCCAGCCCCCGACCGAGTCGCACCACTTTGGCGGAGGTTTCCACGACATCCTGATCCTCGAAGCTGATCTGGGAAGCCAGATCGCTGAAGATCCTCAGCTCGCGTTCGACGGTTCCGAACAGTCCGACCTTGACGAACAGATCGAAGTGCAGGCCTTCCGCCGGCGTGCGCACGGCCGTGCCGAAGTGGGCCACGCGGTCCTGCTCCGTCGCGTGGACCGCGCCGATGTTGCGGATGATCTCGCCCGTGACCAGGGTTCGCTCGCCCGATTGGCCGACCGGCCCGGCCGAGAACTCGTCTTGGACCATGCCGTCCGGTGTGCGCCGGCGTTCCAGTGCCGGCATCGGATTCGAGCAGAACGCTGGCAGTACCGGCACGCCCGCGTGGGCCGCGGCCGCGGCCGGGTCCAACGGGCGACGGTCCAGACCGGGAGCCGTCCGCGCCTGGTCATCGGCCACCACGGACTGGTTCACGATCCAGCGCACGCCGGGGCGAGTCTGGCGAAAGCCGATCAGCCCGCGCACCTGCACGGCGTGGAAGTGCCGGGGTGTGTCCTCGGACGGCATCAGCACGCAGAAGGCCATCAGCGTGCGGCAGTGGGCGCCCCAGGTGTACGAGTTTCCGAGAAACGCCTGCTGGCGCCACTTGGCATCCGAGGCTTCGTCCACGCCTTCGCCGCAGGATTCGAGCAGCATCTCGAACTCGGCCCGGCTGGATGCGTGGGTCTCGGCGAGTGATTCAAACCGGACTCCGGCTTCCCGGGCGGCCTCGATCATGGACTCAGGCACACCGGCCTTGCGGGCGGCCTTGAGCCACAGGTCCAGGCTCTTGGCGGGGGGCATGTGGCGGGCTGCGGCGAAGGGGTTGTCCGCATAGGCCACCTTGGCGACCTGCCAGGCCAGCTTGCGGTGAATCCCGAATGCCTCAGCCAGGGAGGTCACAGCCTTTGAACCGGGGCACTTCAGTTCGATGATCCGGCTGAACGAGTCACGGATCCGGGAAACCGCCTCGACGGTGTCCTGCTGGAAACCGGCCTGCTTGGGGCGCTGGGCGGTCGGTGAAGATGGGGTCACAAGAGGCGTCACAACCGGAACATACCACCGATTCCGTCATTCCCAACTCTGTTTCAGAAACAAGTATGGAAAAACAGCAGTATAGAGAAATAGCCCTATCTTCCGCGGATTGGATGCCCCAATTCTCTCAGGGCGGCCGCCAGGATCAGAGGTGGGCCAGTAGGTCGTCGATTTCGGGCACCCAGCGTCGGGCGCGGGCGGCATCGAAACGGGCGGGCAGGTCCGAAACGCGGACGACGAGGATGGTTAGCAGCCGCTCGGCGAGGCGGGAAGGCGGAGTCGTGCCGCCGGTCCAGTGGTCATGGTCCACCCAAGACAGGGCCATTTCGTGTTCGGCGGCGGGGGCATCCGGGCCTCGGTCGATCGCGAGGCGGAAGGACCAGCCGTGGGCGGTTTCGTGTTCGTCGAGCACCCGGGCGGCGGGGGGGGCCGGGGGCATCACGGTGAGATGTCCGTGGGTGGGGGGGGGGCGGGGGGGGGGGCGTGCTGTGTCTGCTGGGTCTGGGTCGCCAGGCTCTTGCGATACTGGATCCAGCCAAGGAAGCCGAGCCCGATGGCGACACCGAACAGATAGACCCCCAGCTTCTGAAAGAAGCGGTTGCCCTGGGGGGGGGCGCCTTCGGGAGTCCAGTTCGGGTCAGGCATGCGGAATCGTAGGGAGAGGGGTGGGAATGTGGTGGGGGAGCTGTTCAGCGTCCACGCGCTCCTGGCTTGCCGCGTTTTTTCTTGGATTGCTTGGTCCGTCCGCCACCTCTGGCTCCGCCGAGGCCGAGGGTTGCTTCGATCTCGGAGCGGCGGACGAAGACATCCTCGTCCGTTTCGTGGGCGTCGAGCATGGAGCGGACATGCTGGAGCTGGTCCCGGAGTTGGGCGGCCTTCTCGAAGGCCATCTCCTGGGCGGCGTCGAGCATTTCCTCTTCAAGGGCGAGGACCAGTTGGCGGGCGTCGATGAGCGGTTCGGCCTCGGCGGTGGACTCACGGGCCTTGCGTCGGGCTTTCAGTTCGGACTCGATGCCGCGACGGATGGACTTGCGGATGGTCTGCGGGATGATGCCGTGCTCGGCGTTGTAGGCGAGCTGGCGGGCGCGTCGGCGTTCGGTCTCATCGATGGCCTGGCGCATCGAGCCGGTCATCTGGTCGGCGTAGAGGACGACCTTGGCGTCGGCATTGCGAGCGGCGCGGCCCATGAGCTGGATCAGCGAGGTCGCGCTGCGGAGGTAGCCCTCCTTGTCCGCATCGAGGATGCAGACGAGGGAGACCTCCGGCAGGTCCAGGCCCTCGCGGAGCAGGTTGACGCCGACGAGGATGTCGAACTCGCCGGCGCGCAGCGCGGTGAGGATCTCGATGCGGTCGAGGGTTTCGATGTCCGAGTGCAGGTATCGCACGCGGAACCCGTTGTTGGCCAGGTAGTTTGTGAGGTCTTCGCAGAGGCGTTTGGTCAGGGCGGTGACGAGGACGCGGTCGCCGCGATCAACACGCTCGCGGCAGCGTTCCATCAGATCGGGCACCTGGCCGGTGGCGGGCAGCACCTCGATGGTGGGATCAACCAGGCCGGTGGGGCGGATGATGAGTTCGACGACCTCGCCCTGGGTCTTCTGGAGTTCGTACGCGGCGGGGGTGGCGCTGACATAGAGCACCTGGGGGGTCATCGCCTCGAACTCCTCGAAGCGGATGGGGCGGTTGTCGAGCGCGCTCGGCAGACGGAAGCCGTGCTCGACCAGCACATCCTTGCGGGCCTTGTCACCGGCGAACATGGCGCGGATCTGGGGGATGGTGACATGGGACTCATCAATGATGAGGATCCAGTCACCCGCGTTCTGGCGGGTGATGCCAAAGCGGCGGGCGTCCTCCTCGGCGTCGCGGCCGGCGACGGTGCCGTCCGGGTTGGTGATGAGGCGGGGGTCGTTGATCCGGGCGGAGGGGCCGGGGGGGGCGGGGGGGGCGTAGTCGAAGTAGTCGAGCAGGGTGAAGGGGCGTTCGCCGGGGGCGCGACCGTCCATATAGCGGGAGTAGTTCTCGATGCCGTTGCAGAAGCCGACCTCCTCGATCATCTCGAGGTCGTGCCGGGTGCGGGCGAGCAGGCGTTGGGCTTCCAGAAGCTTGCCTTGGCTTCGGAACTCGGCGACGCGGGCCTCCAGTTCGGCACGGATGCCGTCGATGGCGGACTGGAGCTTGTCCTCCGGCATCACATAGTGGACGGCGGGGAACAGGAAAACCTGATTCTCTTCAGCGAGCACTTCGCCGGAGGTGGGGTTGATGAGGCTGATGGAGTCGATCTCATCGCCGAAGAGTTCGATGCGGACGGCGAACTTCTCGTAGGCGGGCCAGACCTCGATGGCGTCGCCACGGGCGCGGTAAGCGCCGCGTTTGAAGTCAATGTCCGTCCGCTGATACTGCATCGAGTTGAGGGCGAGGAAGAAATCCCGACGGCCGATGCGGGCACCCTTGGTGATGGTGAACACCTTTTCCGAGTACGCGCTGGGCGAGCCGAGGCCGAAGATGCAGGAGACCGAGGCAACCACCACCGTATCGCGGCGTTGCAGCAGGTTGCTCGTGGCGGCCAGGCGGAGCTGGTCCAGGTCGTCGTTTCGGCTGGCATCCTTCTCGATGTAGATGTCCCGTCCTGGGATGTAGGCTTCCGGCTGGTAGTAGTCGTAGTAGGAGACGAAGTAGTTGACGCTGTTGCCGGGGAAGAACTCGCGCAGCTCCTCGAACAGCTGGGCGGCCAGGGTCTTGTTGTGGCTGAGGATCAGCGCGGGCTTCTGGAGTCGGGCGATGACATTGGCCATGGTGTAGGTCTTGCCGGTCCCCGTCGCGCCCAGCAGGCAGACATGCCTCTCGCCGGCGCGGAGCTTGCGGACGATGGACTCGATGGCCTCGGGCTGATCGCCGGCGGGGGCGAAGGGGCTGACGACCTCGAAGCGGTTGGCGGGGTTCACGGTGAATGCTACGCACCCGAACAGAGTCCAATCTTGCGAGAGCGGAAAGATTTTGGTTGCCCGGCTCAATATGTGACTATATAGTCACAGGTAGCGGCCGATGCCGCTCGGGTTGCAGGACGCGACCGGAGATCCTTCATGGACGACACCGGCTTCAACCCGCTCGACGCGGTCTGGAAGGCACTGGCCGACCCGACCCGCCGTGCCATGCTGGATGAACTCCGCGACGGACCACGGACCACGGGGGCCTTGGCGGAACGCTTCGGTGGCATGACCCGGTTCGGCGTGATGAAGCACCTTGGCGTGCTGGAGGCGGCGGGTCTGGTGACGGTGGAGCGGAAGGGGCGCGAACGGTGGAACCACCTCAACGCCGTGCCGCTGCGACGGATCTACGAGCGGTGGGTCAGCCGGTATGAAGACAATCTGGCCGGATCGTTGCTCCGGCTCAAGCAAACAGTGGAAAGGAAGGAACGGATGGGAGTCAAGCTTCTGGATCAGCCGGCGCGGGTGGCGCATGTGGTGTGCGAGGTTGTGATCGACGCGCCGAGGGAGACCGTGTATCGGGCGTGGTTCGATGATGTCCGGGACTGGTTCTACGAGAACGACGAGGCCCGCCGGACGCGTCCGACGCGTTGGGAGGAGAAGATCGGGGGCAAGTGTTACCTGGAGTATCCCGGCGGCGGGTTCAATGTGATCGGCGAGCTGACGATGATCAAGGTCAACGAGAAGATCCGGATGCGGGGTGATTGCACCGCGCCGGAGGCCTTCATCGCCAATATGACCATCGCGTTCGAAGTTGTGGACGGCGGGACGCGGGTGAAGATCGACCACCGGATGATGGGCGAGTTCCCCGATGCCATGCCCGGCGAGTTCGAGGAGGGATGGATGGACGGGCTGATGAAACTGAAGGCGTTGGTGGAGGCTCGTCGCTGAAAGCCCGGGCCGATGTTCTTCCGAGCCGCCGGTGGTCAGGGCTGGAGCATCTCGGCCACCGGCGGGCGGTTGCGTTGGTTGAGAAGTCTCGTGCGTTCGGCGTCGATTTCGACATACCGTTCGTGGCCAAGCTTGCTGGGGATCAGCAGGTGCTGGGCTCCTGATTTCTCGGCGCGTGAGTTGATCGATGCGAGTTCCTTGAGGCAGGCGAGCATGGTGTTGCACGCGCGGACGGCGGCATCGGTGCGAGACTGCCATTCACGCATGGAGGAGGACTGCATGGACAGGGTGCCTGTCGCGGAGCGTTCGATGGTGTAGCGGCCCTTGCTCGGGTGGTTCTGATCAAGTTCTCCAATGGCTTTGTTGAACCCTTCGATGGCGGCATCGAAACGGCGTTTCATGTCCGCGCGATCGCGGGCGGCGGTCAGCATGGCCCGCTGGCCGATGGTTCTCAGCTCGGCCCAGTCCTCCACGCCGGTCAGGGCGCCCATGCTGTCGATGGGAGTTTCGACCATGGTGGCCATGCCGCCGCGGACCATCTGGGCCGCGCTGATGGTCAGGACCGTGTTGGGGCCATCGATCTGGGTGTCCTGTGGCCCGCGGGAGCGGGAAGAGAGGGAGCCGTCGGCATCGCTCTGCCAGAGTTGGTTGGCCATGATGATCATGGCGCGGAAGGCATCGCCGTTGTGGCCCTTGGACTCGGCCCGGGATGCAACCTCGGCGGACCAGATCGAGTTGAACTTGGCATCCACCTCGGTCGCGCCGGTGGAGTTGTCGGAGGTGTAGGCCACCGCGCCACCCAGACGCGCGCCGGGGCGGACATAGATGCGGTCCGCGCCGGCAGCGAAGACCGAGGCGGCGGAGATCGCGCCGCTCTCGATCAGGCAGTGGTAGGTCAGGTCGGTATCGAACTCTTTGAGCGTTTCAAGGATCTGGACGGCCTCGAAGACATAGCCGCCCGGGGAATCGACGGTGAAGACGACATGCTTGACGCCGCGGCCCTTGGTCTGGAGCAGGGCGGCTCGGAGCCCGTGGGCTGTGACCTCGACACCGATGGTCCCCTTGACCGGGACGACCACATACTGCGAGGCGGGATCCACCCGGCGGCCGCGACGGGTGGGCTCCTCGATAGGTTCGTCATCCGGCTCGGCGTTGTCGGGGGCTTCGACGCCCTCGGGCTTGGCGGTTTCGGGCTGCTCGGGCTGGGGAGGGGGGGTCTGGGGTTGCGTGGTATTGGGCGGGGTTTCACGGCCCGGGCCCCAGAAGTCCGCCGGCAGTTCCTTGTACTCAATGTCCGCGACCTGGGCGCGGCGGTAGGTCACTGTGGTCCGGATGTTGTGGACCTTGGTTTCGAACTTCACATCGTTACGGGTGACTTCGAGAACCTTGCCCTCGATCTTCTCTCCCGAGCGGAGGGTGATGATGTCCGCCGCGGTCAAGGGGGAGAACAGGCACAGGAGCAGAATGACCGCCCGGAGGGGGAGTTTCATGGACATGGCCGAGATGATACATAATCGATCCGCTTGAAACAAGATTCACGGCGGGCTCATGCAAGCCAAGCCGCTCCACAGCGGGGGCAGGTCCTCCGGCCCTCGCTGTCGATGGGGGTGGGGGCGACGGGGGGGGCTGGGGGGGCGGTCAGTGGGTGCAGGCACGAGCCGCAACGACCGTGCCGCACAATGACCCTGGCCGTGCGATGCGGCCCGCCGAAGGCCGATCCGAGGGGGATGCAGAGCACGACGAGCAGGATGGGCGTAGCGATTCCGAAGAGGATGATCCAGACGGCCAGGCGCTCCCCGTCGGTGTAGAGAAACCAGCAGAGCAAGAGCAGGCCGCTGGGCAGCCAGGAGAAGGCAAGCATCAGCAGAACCCGCCACCATCGGCCCACGCGCCGCATGGACCGACGAAGGGCGGCTGCCTCCGCCGGACTGAGTTCGGCACGCAGTTCGGGCCGGACCATCATCAAGCGGGAGTCGGGGGACTGGACATAGCGCCCGCGGTCGTCCGGGGCGGAGAGCCCGCGCAGCCCGCGGCTGCCGGGCGTGAGCCAGGCGAGCAGGTTCCAGCGGAGGACGGGGACGGCGGGCCTTTCCCAGAAGGGGGACACGATGCGGTCACAACGCCAGGCCGCGCCGCACTCCGGGCACACGACGCGGCCGTCCTGGTCGGCGATGGTGCCCTCGAGGGAAAATGCGCAGGAGCCGCATACGCCCTCAGCCACGGCGGTGCGGGCGATCTGTGCGAGCGCGCCGCGCCGGACATACCAGCGATAGGCCCGGTTGGCCGCGAAGATGAGCGCAATCAGGATGAGCAGACCGATGCCCGCCCCGCGCACGCGGAGGGTAGAGACGGCGATGGTCGTGGCCACGCCGTAGGTGAAGAAGACGCCGAGGATCAGCGCGACCATCAGCACGACGCGGTCTGGGGTGTTGCGCCGGCACTCGCTCCTGATGGCGGCGCGGAGGCGGGCGGCTAGCATCGCCAGGCCGGGGTTGTCCGAGCGGGCCGCACGCACGAGGTCGGCGCGGTCGAGACGCCGGATGGGGCGGCCCCGGTCGTCGAGCAAGGGCTGGAAGGTGGATGACAGGCCGACGCGGGCGTCCTGGTGGGGGGTGGAGGGGCGGGCGGAGGGAAGGGGGGTCATTCGTAGCGGATCCCGCGGTGTTCGATCCAGCCACCCTCGCGCCATTGCTTGGGGTCGTGGTGGGTCCAGTGCATGGTGCCGCCGCGGTCGGACCACTCGTACTCGCCTCGGATGGTGACGGTGTCGCCGATCTCAATGGGCACGCGCCGGGCGAGGTCGATGTTGTGGGCGATGAGCACGGTGCGCCCGGAGGGTGTGCGGACGATGAAACGCTGATGGCGGGAGCCGTCGTTGTCGTCGGGGAGGATGCGATCGACGGGGCCGGTCAGGGTGACCATCACATCGGAGATGCGGTCTCGGAAGAGTTGTTCCAAACCGTCCTCCTGGCGAGGGTGGGTGGAGGTGCGGGGAGAAGAGCGGGCGGAGGTCGGGTTTGTGGGCTGGGATGCAGGCTCGGCTTCATCCAAGAGAACGGGCAGCGCTTCCGGGTTGAGGAGGATGATGAGCACGATCAGGATGATCGTGGCCAGCCCGCCGATCCCACCGGCTTTCCCCACGGCCTTGTGCCTTGCCATGATGCCCTTCCCTTCGCGCGGGGTGTGGTCCGCTCTTCTGGGCAGTGTACCCGCTCAGCCGCGGGCGGAGAGCAGCAGGCGAGGGGTGGCCCGGCCGATCCGCCAGGCGGTGGGGGCCGCGGCGAGGAGGGCCATCAGGACCGCGACCAGCCAGCCGAAGGCGATGGGCACGGCGGGCGGGCGGAGCGTCAGGTCGATGCCGATGAGCTTGCGATTGACGGCCTGCCCGCCCCACGCTGCCTGAAGGCCGAGCAGGGTGCCCAGGATGCTCGCGGTCAGACCGATGAGGATGGCCTGGCCGCAGACGAGCAGAACGATCTGCCGGCGCGACCCTCCGACAGCCCGGATGACGCCCAGTTCGTACCGTCGGGACTCGACCTCGGCGATGATGAGATTGGCCACGCCGAAGCAGGCGACGAGCATGGCCCCGACGGCGACCGTGCTGAACACCGCCAGCGTGCTCTTGAAGACCGCCTCCAGTTGTTCGCGGATCTCCCGGCCCGAGCCGACATTGAGCACGCCCATGCCGATGGTGGCCTCGCGGATGCCAGCGACGGCGGCGGTGTCGTCCGTGCCATGGTCCAGCTCGATCCCGATGATGTAGGGGCGGGTGATGCCGAACTTCTCGGCGACATCAGCGCGGGAGCCGACGACCGAGTGGATCGTCTGCTGGACGAAGCTGCCGCCGAAATCGAAGTACTGGCTGATGAACTCGAGCCCGGCGGAGGTAACGACGCCGGCGATCTCGAAGCGGTGTTCGATGCCGTTGTCGGAGCAGACGAACTCGTCCCCGATGCCCAGGCCGCGGGCGGTGGTGAACTCGCGTGCGACGAGGACCGCGCCGCCCTGGTCCATGCGGCGGGTGGCGGTGGCGGGATCACCCTCGACGAACTCGACCTGGAACATGTCGGAGATGGTGGCGTAATCCAGGCCGAAGAAGTTGGTTTTGTACTGCTGGAGGCCCTCGACGCCGAAGCCGTCGATATCGACCTGGGCGATGGTGATGGCGGTGGTGCGGGTGACGAAGGGCAGTGCGTCGATGGTGGGCAGGGCTTCTTCGCCCAGGGGCAGGCCGTAGGCGAAGGCGTCGGGGAAGCGGATTTTGCCGAGCCAGTCGCGGAGCGCGGCCCCGCCGTTTGTCCAGATGCCGATCATCAGGGCCAGGCCGGTCATGAGCGCGCCGGCCGTGAAACCGTGGCGGTAGGGCGTGGCCCGGACCGTGCGGGCCAGCAGGGCCGGGGGCAACCCCAGCAAGCGTGCCAGCCCCGGGCCGATCATCCACGCGACAGCGGCCACCACGGGCACGGAGAGCAGGAAGTAGCCGATGAACATTGCCGGGATGCCCACCGATGCGTAAGTCCAGAAAAAGACCTGGGAGTTCTCAACACCCAGGACGATCGCGGCCATGGTCCCGATCAGCACCACCGCGATGGCCAGCACCCGCAGCAGACCGGCCGTGCCGGGTGGGTTCGCACGCGCGGAAAGCCCGCCGAGCGGAGACAGCGACGCTGCCCGCCACGCGGGCCACAACGCGCCCAGCAGGCCCGCACCCAGCGAGCCGAGCACGATCAGGGTCAGCATGACGGGCGGGATCACCAGCCCCTGTGGCAACTGGCGCTCGAACACTTTGGTGAGAGCAAAGGTCATCGCCACGCCCAGCGGCACGCCGAAGACCGCCCCCAGCGTGCCGACCAGCACGCCCGCGAGCAGCTGGGCCACCCCGATCTGCCGCCGCTCCGCGCCGATGCACCGCAGCACGGCCAGCGTGCGTTGCTGCTCCGCCACGCCCGTGGTCAGTCCGGTCATGATGATGAAGGAGGCGCAGAGCAGAGCGATGGCCCCGATGAGAATCAGGCCGAGCTGGGATGCGGCCAGGTTCTTCTCGACGCCCGCGGTGATACGCTCGGTGGTCTGGATCAGGATGGTCGGGCCGAGCGAGCCGGCGTGCCTGGCGGCGAATGCTTCCGGGTCGATGCCGTCGTCCAGGAGAACTTCAACCAGAGTAAGCCGACCGGCACGGTTGGCGACGCGCTCCATCGTGGTCAGGCCGACCAGCCCGACGGGCTTGCCGCCAAGGGGAGAGGCCTCGGTGATGCCGACCACGGTCAGCGTGGCCCGCGGCCCGAACAGTCGGAGCACGGTCAGCTCGTCGCCCACGCGCACACCCACACCGGCGTTCAGGCGGGCAGCCTGGGCCGCGTCGGTGGCCGTCTGGGCATCAGTGGGCGGGGCAAGCCGGGCGTAGGCGGTTGGGTCGGCGAAGACATCGATCGGCAGGCCGGCCCTGGTGCGTTCGGCATCATTGAAGCTCAGTCGTCGGGCGAGTGAGGCATCGATCAGCAGTTCGTTCTCAGCGGATGGGAGTCGGCCCGCGAGGAGGCGGGGTGGGCGGACGGAGAACTCGGCCTCGAGGTCCACCCCGCTGATGAACGCGCTGACACGGTAGGTTTCCGCGGTGGCCGCCCATGAGTTGTCGGGCTGTGGGGCGAGGGTGGGGAGCTGGATGCCGAGTGAAAGGGTGGCCTCGATGCGTGCGTCTGCGGTCTGGACACCGTCCCATGCACGGATCCGTTCGAGGACGGAGGCGGGCATGGTGTCGCCGCCCGCGGGCTGGATGCGGATCTGGGCGGTGCCCATGGATTCATTGAGCTGGCTTCGCACGGCGGCGTCGAGCGAGGCCATGGCGCAGGCGATGGCCGCGACCAGCGCGGTGGACATCGCCACGGCCGCGGTGAGCAGCGCGACCCTACTCGGCCTCGCCGAGCAGACGCTGCGCGCGAGTCGCCACGCCGCCCGCATCCAGGCCCCCTTCCGCTTGCGTATCGATCACGCCCCGGATGACCCCGTCACCGACGACGAAGATCCGGCGGCAGTAGCTGGCCGCCTCGGGCTCGTGGGTCACCATGAGCACAGTGATGTCCTGTTCGGCGGCGATCTCGCGCAGCAGCGTCCAGACGAGGGCCGCGGATCGGGAGTCGAGGTTGCCGGTTGGTTCATCCGCCAGCAGAACGGGCGGCTTGTAGAGCAGGGCGCGTGCGATAGCCACCCGCTGCTGCTCGCCGCCGGAGAGGGCCTCGGGCCGGTGGGTGGCGCGATCGGCCAGGCCCAGGCGGTCGAGCAGTTCCATCGAACGGGCGTGAAGGCTGGCGGGGTTGTCTCCGCCCAGGAGGCCGGGGAGTTGGACATTCTCCGCGGCCGTCATGGTCGGCACGAGGTTGTAGGACTGGAAGACGATGCCGATGCCGCGCCGACGGTACCGAGTGGCGGCCTTCTCCGTCAGGGTATCGATCCGCGTGCCCGCGACCTCGATGGTGCCTGAGTCTGGGCGGTCCAGGGCGCCGAGCAGGTGCATCAATGTGGACTTGCCCGAACCGGAGCGGCCCATGATCGCATCGAACCCGCCGCCGGGGATCTCGACGGAGAGTCCCCGGAGCGCCTCCACGGAGCGTCCGCCCGATCGGTAGGTTTTTCGGACATCGACGCAGCGGATCATCGGGATTGTTTTCGTGGAAACCCAGCGCGGGCTTCACAAGGATGGGTCGGTCACGCGATGGACTGGTTGTACGCGGCCGCGTCCATCAGGCCGGCGAGACCCGAGGCGTCGCTGACCTTGATCTTGACAAGCCAGCCCTTGCCGTAGGGGTCGGAGTTGATGAGTTCGGGGCTATCGGACAGGGCCTCGTTGACTTCGATGATCTCACCCGCCACGCAGGAGTAAATGTCCGAAGTGGTCTTGACGCTTTCGACCTCGCCCACGGTGTCGCCGGCGCCCAGGGTGGTCCCGGCCGGTTTCATCTCCACGAAGGTGATGTCGGTGAGCTGGTCCACCGCGTGCTCGGTGATGCCGATGGTGACGACATCGCCCTGAACAAGGTGCCATTCGTGGCTCTCGGCGTACTTGCGGTCGGCGGGGTTGGGCATTGGGGGACTCCTGGGGGCCGCCAGATCCCTCTCCGGCGGCGTTCTCTGTGTGTGCGAGGGAGGGGGGGGGGATGGTAGCGGGCGGGGTGGCGTGATGGTGATGGTCTTAGCCCTGGACGCGGGTGTGCATGCCGCCCTGGAACTCCTCCAGATGGCCGCCCCGCTTGAGGATCTCATCGACCACATCCGAGAACTGGGGGTCAACCCTTGGCGGTGTCTTTCCCCCCATCAGCTCGCCGTAGAGGGCATCGTCGATGCCCACGAAACGGCGCATGGCGTAGTCGTACACCGCGTCGTGTTCGTCGCGGGACAGGTCCAGGCGCAGCTCGTTGATGATCTTGGTGCCCAGCTTGATCCACTCCTCGAACGATTCCTTGGAGATGTTCTCGTGGATCCAGGCTCCCACACCGTTGCGGAAGGGTGGGCGGGCGAGCCGAGTGCCCATGCGTCCGCTTTTGCGGTCCTTGAAGTCGCCCGCGCCGTGGGGTGAGGCGGTGGTGGGGGCGTTGGCGACCTCGGGGATGGGCGCACCCAGTTGGGTCAGCAGGTCGGCGATGGCTTTTTTGGGCATCAGGTCGCCACGGGTGACGGCTTCCTCGTAGCCCCTGAGGAGGATGGCCTTGGCCTTTTCATCATCACCGGCGGCCATGGAGGCCGCCCCGGCGAGCTGGAACCCCTTGGTCATGGCCGGGTTGAGTTCGACGCACTTGGTGAAGGCCTCGGCCGCTTCGCCGAACCGTCCGGCCTGGCTCAGTGCCTGGCCGAGCGAGAAATAGGCCATGTCGGAGGTGGGATCCTGCTCGATGAGCTTGCGGAACTGTTGGATGCGGGCTTCGGGGTCCATGGCCAACCGTAGCCCCCCGGCCCCCGCCCGGCGTAATCTCTGTCAATGCCCGCGGACCCGCTCTTTGATCGTCTGAAGACCAGCATCTGCGGGGTTGACCTGCGCACACCGATTCTGCTGGCCGCGGGCACGGCGGGCACGCTGGACGAGACCGCGGATGTGATGGATCTATCCCGCGTCGGTGGGGTGGTCACCAAGTCGATCACCCGGTTGGCGCGGGCCGGCAACCCGGAGCCGCGCATCACCTGGACGCGGGCGGGCATGTTGAACGCCATCGGTCTGGCCAACCCCGGGGTCGAGGCGTTTGCCGAGTCGATCGCACCGCGGGCGGCTTCGCTGCCGTGCGCCGTGATCGGATCCATCGCCGGTTTCTCGATCGAGGACTATGTGGCGGTCGCTGGCGCGATGGAACACGCCGATGGCATCCCGATCGCGGAGTTGAATGTGTCCTGCCCGAATGTTCACGGCGGCGTGGAGTTCGGGGCCGACCCCGGCGCGCTGGGCGAACTGATCCGGGCGGTGCGCCCCGTGCTGGCGACCACCAGGCTGCTTGTCAAACTCAGCCCGATCACAGTGGGCACACCTAACACCCCCGCCCATCTGGCCCGGGTTGCGGTCGAGGCCGGCGCGGACGGTTTGACGCTGTGCAACACCATCCCATCGATGGGGATTGATGTGCGGACCCGGCGCCCGCTGCTGGCGAATGTGACGGGCGGGCTTTCAGGCCCGGCGGTGCATCCGGTGGTGGTGAAGATCGTTCACGATGTGTACCGGCGCTTCGCGAAGGAGGCGGGCGTGCCCATCGTGGCCGCGGGCGGGGTGACCCGCTGGGAGGACGCGGCCGAGTTCATTCTGGCCGGCGCGACCGCGGTGCAGGTGGGGGCGGGCAGCTTCATCGATCCGAGGATTCCCGCGCGTCTGGCCAGGGGGCTTGAGCGATGGGTGCGATCGCATGGTGTCGCGTCGGCGCGTGACCTGATCGGCGGCGTGCTGCTGGAAGGATGAGGGGTGTCGGTTCAGCGAACCCGGCGTGGGTTCGGCGCGGGCTGGCCGTCGGCGTACTCCCAGATCACCACACGAAGATCCTGCACGCCCCACACCAGGGCACGCTCGTGCGTGGGGTAGAGGACATCCAGGCGCGCCCCCTTGATCGCCCCGCCGCAGTCCAGCACGGGGACGATCTCGCCCTCGGCGTATCCCGGCACGGTGAGCATGGTGCCGTAGGGCAGGAGCTGGGGATCGGCGGCGACGAGCTGCATGCCGTTGGTCCAGACGGAGTGCAGGGTGGCGGTCTGCCCGTCGGCGAACTCACCGCATGAGCGGTGGTCGGGGGAATAGGCGGTGACGCGCATGAGCATGACGCGTGCAGGACGGACGGGGCGACCGTCGAACCAGCGGGTGGAGAGGTTCCACTCGGGCGAGTCCTCGGTGATGACCTCTTCACCAAGCACTTCAATGTCCTGGGCTGGATCGGCCGGGGATGGAGCGCTCGCGGTCTGTGCTTCGATGGTTGAGAAGGGGAGGGAGGAGACAGACGCGACAGCAACCGGCGCCGCGGTGCGCTCGATACCGACCAGGGCCGGGAGTGTGCCAGCCCGCTTGGTCATGACCGCGCTGCCCATGACGATGATGACAGCGGCCGCGCCAACGATGGTCCGAGTGACCAGCGGCAACACCAGGTTCCGACCCGAGGTCGGGGTGGTTCGCGTCTTTGAATCGATCAACCGGGCCTCCGTGGGCTGGAACTCTGCTTTGCGTGTCCGTCCTTGAACGGTTCCGTCTCAAGCGAGTCTGCCGCACGGGGGCGGGGTGTGCTCGCGCCCCCGTCCTTGGGGGCGTGGGCGTATGGTAGCCGGGAACGCTGTCGGGCACAGGAAACTGGGATCATCCGTGGGTGTCGGGCGGGTTCGGGGTCGTCATAACCGGATCAACCGCCAAAGATGGGAGGCGGTACGGCCCGAAAACGACGATCTGTTCGGATAATCACCCGCCCACTTCTGGGGAGTTCATGAGTACCGACCATTTTCTGATTGACTTCCTCATCGGCCTCGTGGCCGGGGTGGTCGGGGGGTTGACCGGGCTGGGCGGGGCCATCGTGATGCTGCCGGCACTCGGGCTGTACCACGGTTATGAGACGCGAGACCAGGACCGCCACCATGTCTTCATGGCGGCCTCGATGATCGTCAACATCGTGGTTGCCCTGTCCGCGTCATTGCAGCACCGGCGCAAGGGCATGGTGCGTATTGATCTGCTCAAGGCGATGGTTCCCACGATGGCCGCGGGCATGGTGGTGGGGGTGCTGCTCTCCAGCCAGTCTCCGGGGCGGTGGTCGGTGATCGCGCTGGCGTGTTTCATCTGGTCCTTCTGCGTGTTCACACTGTTCACGCTTGTCAAGAAACTGCCCCAACGCCCGGAGGATGCTCCGACGCCGCACTGGGCGATTCTGGCAACGATCGGACTGGGCACCGGGATCGTGGGCGGGTACCTCGGCGTGGGCGGCGGGATCCTGCTGGTGCCGCTCCTGCAGATCGCCGGGCTGCCGCTGCGCCACGCCATCGCGGGCAGCGCGGGCGTGATGTGGTCCAGCGCGGCCATCGGCGCGGGGGCCAAACTCTGGCTGCTGCCTTCTCAAGGGTTCGATCGGATGGATGCCATCGAGGTGGCGGTGCCGATGTCGCTGGGGGCATTGATCGGTGCCGCGCTCGGGGCTCGCCTGAGTCACAAACTGAAGCTTCCCTTGCTCAAAGTCGTCATCGTGGTTGTGCTTTCGATCGCGGCCGCCCGGATGGTCATGAAGCCGAAGACCGCCGAGCCTCCGCCCGCACCCGAGTCAGCGACGCAGTTGCTCGGCCTGCTCCCGCAGGGCCGAGACCTCGTCGTGCAGGCGCTGGAGCGCGGCATCCACCCCGTCGGCGAGGAGATCCTCATGATGGATGGGCCTGCCGACCTGCACCACCACCGGTCCGCGGAAGAGCCGCGGCTTGCCTCCCCGCGGCCATGATTCGTGCGCACCGGCGATGGCAACGGGCATCACCGGGCATCGGGACTTGCGCAGGATCAACGCCACGCCCCGCTTGAACTCCCCGATGGAACCGTCCTGCGTGCGTGTGCCCTCCGGGAACACGAGCACGATGCGCCCCTGTTCGAGCCGGCGGAGGATCTCCTTGATCGATGCGGGATCCCCGCCGTTTTCCTTGACGGGCAGAGCGTGCAACGCCCGGATCAACGGACGCAGCCAGGGGACCTCGAACAGCCCGGCGCGGGCGAGGAAGTCGAAATGGCGGGCCCCCATGACCGAGCCGATGATGGGCGGATCGAGGTAGCTCTGGTGGTTGGCCACGAGCAGCACGCCGCCGGAGTGGGGCAGGTGGCGCGTGCCCCGCCAGCGCAGGCCGAACAGCAACATGCCCGCGATCTGCAGGAAGGTCCGCATGCACTCGTAGAAGAGCAGAGATCCGAGCGACGATCCGGGATGTTTGCAACGCAGCCAGGCGAACAACGCGCGGTCACTCCCCGGCGGCGATGAGCGCGCCGATCTTGGAACGCACATGGCGCTCGAGCAGCGCGACGACGCTCAGCAGGTCCAGGCCGGAGGTATCGATCCGAACCGCGTCGCGCGGGCAGATCAGCGGTCCCTCCATGCGGGACGAGTCCTTGCGGTCGCGTTCGAGGATCTGGGCCTTAAGAGTTTCGACATCGATCTCGACCCCAGCCTCGCGGAGCTGCTCGGCCCGGCGACGGGCGCGGATGCCCGCGTCGGCATCCAGGTAGAACTTGACCTCCGCCTCGGGGAAGACCACCGAGCCCTGGTCGCGTCCTTCCGTCACCAGCCGGGGGTGCTGGGCGGCGATCACCCGCTGCTTGCGCACCATGTGCTGGCGCAGGTCGGCAATCGCAGCCACCCGCGAGACGGCGGCCGTCACATCCGGTTCGCGGATGCGGTGGTCCATCGGGTCGTCCCAGGCGAGGATCGCCGGAGGATCGGTGGTCCAATCGAAGTGCAGGTCGGCCCCCATCACCACGCTGACCAGTTCCCCGGTCTCGTCTGGCTCGATCTTCTGATCCAGCATGATGGCCGCGGCGGCACGGTACATCGCGCCGGTATCGAGGAAGTCGAGGCCGAGGCGTTTGGCCAGCAGCCGCGCCACGGTGGACTTGCCGGTGCCCGCCGGGCCGTCGATGGTGATGATGACCGGAATATGCGTGGGCACGGGGAAAGATATCCTCGTGAACTGAAGGGCCGTGGGTGTGTCCGTGACAGTCACCGCCCGTCTCCTCCGCCCGAAGGCGATTTACTCACTGACCGAATCCAGGGCCGCCTCCAGAGCGTCCCGGCTGTGCAGCACGCCCAGTGTACCATCTCCGGGCCCACGATAATCGATGGCGATGGCTCCATCAAACCCGACCGCCCGGATCGCCCCGACCAGGGGGGTCAGGTCATACCCCAGGTGCTCGGGCGGGGGGGCATCGTCATCCAAGCTTCCCAGCTCCGCCTCAATGGCCGCTAGGACGGCATCTTCAACGCTCATGGCCTCGTCATCTTCCTCGGGTTCGACTTCGAGCTTCTTTTTGGGAGCCTTCTTCTTCGGCTTGGCTGCGGAAGCGGGGGAGGGGGAGGCCTCGGGTTCCTTGAAGCCCAGGGTCGAGGCGTTGACCACCGAGGCGTAGGGGGTGAGCCGCTTGAGGTAATGCACCGGGTCGCCGGAGGCGACAGCCGCCTCAAAGTCGGGCATGGTGCCGATCCGGAAGCCACCGATGACCTTGACCAGGTCGGTCAGGCGTTCGGCATCTTGGGTCAGCCCTTTATCCGGACGGATCAGGACCATGATCTCGAGCCGGTCGGCCCGTTCCAGCACGCGGCGCATGCGGCTTGCGACCAGCTCCATGGACTCGTCATCATCCTTGGCGGTGATCGCGAGTGAGGCCGAGTTGCAGCCGAGCAGGGAGGCCGCCTCGACCACCTTGGTCATGCGCACCACGGCGTCCTCGCCCATCTTGGCGCGTGGATCCCCGAAGGGCAGCGCTTCGGTCTGGCTGAGCAGGAGGCAGGCGCAGCCCACACGGTCACCGGTTTCCCGGATCCGTGTCAGGGTGTCCCGCGTCGCCCCGGCGAGCAGATCGGTCGCCATGGTCATGGCGTGGAGTCCGGTTTGTTCGTGGGCGTAACGCGGCAGATCCTCCACGGAGAACGCTCGCGCGCCCCGCTTTTTGAGGACATCCCGCACGGAGTTGACATTCAGGGAAAACAGCATCCGCGCTACTGTACGCAGGCCGGGTGCATCGCGGGACGCGTGCGGGCCGGACCACGCCGGGAGACCACGGGATGATTTTCATGCATCTGGCCGTTGTATGGCTGGCTTTCGCTCCGCTTTCGCCCCCGGAGCCGTCTGCCCCGGTTGCCGACCTGACCCCATTGGCGGCCGTCCTACGGGAGGATCTGGGCGTACCCGCGCTCGCGGTTGGCATCACCTCGTCGGCAGGCGTGCGTGGTCTGGGTGTCGTTGGGGATCGCGCCTCGTCCGGGAACGACCCGGTGTCGCTCGACAGCCGGTTCCACCTCGGGTCGCTCACCAAGTCGATGACCGCCACCGTGGCCGCGCGCCTCGTCGAACGGGGCCTGATCCGTTGGGACACGACCGTGGGTGAGACAGATCCTGAAATGGCCGGGCAACTCCCCGAATCGGCCCGAGGTATTACACTTGCCCAACTGCTCTCCCATCGCGCCGGATTCCCGGAGGACCGCATCCCCGGCCCGATCCACATCCGCATGTGGATGCTTGAAGGACCCATCCGTGACCAACGGCGCGAAGCGGCGCGGCTGATCCTTTCAAACAAGGAAAATCTCCCGCCGGATCAGGGCATGATCTACTCCAACGGCGGGTACATCGTGGCGGGCTGGATGCTCGAGACGGTGACCGGGCAATCGTGGGAATCGCTTGCGGAGCGTGAACTCTTTGATCCCATCGGAATGACCCGGGCCGGGTTCGGTCCACCCGGTCTTGATCCAACGGATGCGGACCAGCCCCTCGGGCATGGGCGTCAGGGCGACCAGCTCAACCCCATTCCTCCGATGATCGGTGCGGATAACCCGCCGGTGTTCGGACCCGCCGGGCGGGTGCATTGCTCCATCGAGGACCTGACGATGTACGCCCGGCTGCACCTCAGGGGGCTCCGGGATGAGCCGGGCGACTACCTTCCGCACGCGGCGTTCGTCCAACTGCATGCCGATCCCGACAACGACGGGTATGCGTTGGGATGGGGCATCCAAGGCGAGGGGGAAGAGCGACGCTCGACCCACACCGGCACGAATACCCGATGGTTCGCGGTGATCCTGGTCTGGCCTGAGCGGGATCTCGCGGCCGTGGCGGCCATGAATGCACTCCCGAGATCCGACGCGCGGGTGGATATTCTCGCCCGCCTGCTCGAATCCGCCGAGAAGGCTGAAATCCCCTGAGTGACTGTCGTTCTGGCATGAGTGGCTCGCTCGTCCCGCCGAGCGATGGCAGGACTTTGGGCGGGACTGGGCTACTGGGCTAGGGGGGGTGGGGGGGATTGGGGACCGCGTTCGTCGCATGACCGTGCCCGGCATGCCCGTTGCTGCGTGATCGTGTGAACAAACAGGTCTCCGCGGTCGTTGTTGTTCGCGAAGGTGTGCTCTCGGAAAGGAGCTTTGCCATGGCCCACAAGGCAATCGTCGCCGCGAACAACTTCAAAACCGTCCTGCTGCTCGGCGGCCTGATGGGGCTGTTCTTGGTGGTCGGCTCGCTGTGGGGCACCCAGGGTCTCATCATGGGCCTGATCTTCGGCGGCATGATGAACCTGGTCGCTTTCTGGTTCAGCGACACCATCGCCATTAAATCAATGCGGGGGCAGGAGGTCACGCGCGAGCAGGAGGGGTGGTTGTACGACATGGTGGCCGAGCTGGCCCAGCGTGCCGAGCTTCCGATGCCTCGGGTGTACATCTGCCCGCAGGCCGCGCCAAACGCCTTCGCGACCGGCCGAAGCCCGAAGAAGGCGGCCGTGGCCTTCACGCAGGGCTTGTTGCAGAACATGTCGCGTGACGAAATCCGTGGCGTGGCCGCCCACGAGCTGGCCCACATCAAGAACCGGGACACCCTTACCAGCACCATCGCGGCGACGGTGTCTGGTGTGCTGGCGTTCCTGGCTCAGTGGGGCTTGCTGCTGGGGGGTGGGCGTCGGGAGGGGGGCAACCCGCTCGTCATGTTTGCGGTGGTGATCCTGGCGGCGGTGGGGGCGGCCCTCATCAAGGCCATGATCTCCCGCAGCCGCGAGTTCGTGGCCGACGCGGACGGGGCCGCCATCGCCGGCTCGCCCGATGGCCTGATGAGCGCCCTGGCCAAGCTGGATTCGATGAGCAGGCGCGTGCCGCTGGATCAGCCCAACCCGGCGATGAACAACCTTTTCATCGTTGAGCCGCTGGCCAGCAACCTCGGTGGCGGGCGGACGCTCATCAACATGTTCGCCACGCACCCGCCGACTGAGAAGCGGATCGCCAGTCTCCGCCGCCTGCGTGGGTGAGGCCTACTCCTCGACACCCACCGGCAGTTCGCTGGATCGCATCCCGGCCAGGGCCGCCCGGAGAGAACCGGTCGGGGAGGTCTTGACCTCTTCGATCTCGGGTTCGGGCTCGGCCTCGGCCGTGGCGGAGATCTGACCGTCCACGCCGACCTGGTCGAAGCGCACCGAGACCCGCTTGGACACGCCGCGTTCCTGCATGGTGACGCCGTAGAGTCGGTCGACCGCCTGCATGGTCCGCTTGTTGTGGGTGATGACGATGAAGCGGGAGAAGTCCGTGAAGTCCTGCACGGTGGCGCAGAAGCGGCCCACATTGGCCTCGTCCAGCGCGGCGTCCACTTCGTCCAGGATGCAGAAGCAACTCGGCTTGGAGCGGAAGATGGCCAGCAGCAGGGCCACGGCGGTCATGGTCTTCTCGCCGCCGGAGAGCTGGCTGATCGAGCGGGGCTCCTTGCCCGGGGGCTTGGCAATCACCTCGACGCCCGATTCGAGCAGGTCGATCTCGTCGGTGACGATCTTCTGGCCGTCCACTTCCTTGATCAGGGGCATCAGGCGCACCTCGGCCTTGCCGCCGCCGAAGAGCTTGCGGAACATGCCGCCCTGCCCGCCGAACTCGTGACGGATCCGCTCGAACACATCGCCGAACTGCTCGCGGCTGGCGATGTTGAGCTTCTCGATCAGGGTTGCCAGACGGATACGGGCCTCGTCGATGTCCTTGACCTGTGCGATCAGGTCGTCGTTCCGCTCAGCGAGCTGGGTTTCCTCGTCGATGGAGTTGATGTTGACCGGGCCGAGCTTCTTGATCTCATCGCGCAGGACATTGGCGCGGGCCGAGCACTCGTTGAAGTCGATGCGATGCACCGTGCCGTCGGCCATGAGGGCGCGGTACTCGAAGTAATCGCCAGCCAGGTTGAGTTCCAGCTCTTCCTGGGCACGGTCCTCGGCATGCTCCCGCTTGACCTCCAGCTCGCGCCGGGAGGTTTCGATCGCGTGCCAGTCACGCTGGACGACCTCGGCCCGCTGGCGAGCGGCGTTGACGGCCTGGGCCGCGCCACGCAACTGATCCTCCGCCTCACGGACCACTACTCGCTGTGTTTCGGCTTCCGCCAGGGCCTCTTCTGCCTTGGCCTTGGCCGTCTCCGCGAGCTGCTCGGCTTCCGCAAGGGATTCGGTGTGGGATTCGAGCGTGCCTCGGGCGCGTTCGATGTGGGTGCGGGCCTGCTCGGCGGAGCGCCGGGCTTCTTCCGCCGCGGTCTCGATCGAGCCGACCTCGCGCCGGGCGGACCTGGCCCGTTCGTGCGCTGCGCTGACCTCGGCCCGGGCGGCGGCCGCCCGCTCGGAGGCGTCGGCGTGCCGCGTCTCGGCGGCCTTGAGTTCCGTGTCGGTCCCGCCAAGCTTCTCGCGTTGTTCGATCGCCAGGCGTTCCAGGCTGGCGGCCCGCTCGCCCGCGGCAGCCCGTTCCTTCTCCGTTTCCGTCAGGCGGTCGCGCAACCTCGACTGGTCCGCCCTGCCGGATTCGGCATCGCGTGCCAGCCGGGCTGCGTCGGATTCGGCCTTGTCCAGTTCGTGGCGCAGGCGGACGGCGTGGCGATCGGCCTCCGAGATCGCCTCGGCCAGGGCGGCCCGGTCGCGTCCCACCTGGGAGGCTTCCGAGTCCACCGCGTCCAATGCGGCACGGGCCTGTGTCAGATCCGTGTTGACCCGGATCAGTTGCTCGTCGATCGACGCCAGTTCCGCTCGGCGTGCCAGCAGGCCGGCCGAATCGGAGACACCACGCGGCCCGGCGGCGACCCGACCGTCCGGTTCGAGCACCGCGCCGGCCCGTGTCACGAAGCGTGCGGGCAGGCCGCGCATCGGGCCGGCGGCCAGCAGGAGGGCAGTGTCCAGATCCTCCACCAGCACGGTCGCGCCGAGCAGACGATCCAGCAGGCGGGACAGGCCGGGATCATCGGCGCGCACCAGCGAGCGGGCCGAACGCACCCGCCCGTTCAGCGTGCGTTCCATCTCCGCCAGCCCCGGCACCGATGCGGGTGCGGCAAAGCCTTCGAGCATCAGGAACATGACGCGACCTGGCAGGTCGGCCAGTTCCGACGCGGCGGGCATCTCGGCGATGGTGCGCACGACCAGAGCGCCCAGGGCCGGTCCAAGCGCTGATTCCGCCGCCTCGGCGTGATGGGGTTCCACGGTGACCAGGTCGGCCAGCGGTGCGATGACACCGGCAAAGCCTTCGCCCGCGTCGCGTTTGCGGAGCACGGCCCGGGCAGCATCCCCCAAGCCCTCGTGCGAGCGGACCATCTCGTCCAGCGCGGCGTGGCGGGCATCGAGCCGCACACGCTGCTCGTCCAGGGTGCCCACCGTTTCCGCCCGGGCGGACCGGTCCGCCCCGAGTGATTCGAGCCGGGCCTTGACGGCGTCGGCCTGCCGCTTCAGTTCCTCACGCCTGGTTTCCACTTCGCTGATCTGGGCCCGCAGGCCGGTGGCCTTGGTTTCCAGTTGATCGCGGTGGTGCGTGAGCGTGCCCAGTTGGGTTTCGATGGTGGCGAGCTGCTCGTGCAGCGATTCAGCCCGGCGTTCATCGGCCTGCACACGGGCCAGCAGGCCGGCGTGCTCTCGCTCCATCGAGGCGACCTGGGCACGGACCTGCTCGAGCGTGCGTCGGAGTTCGGCGGCGGCCCGTCCGGCCTCGGCCCGCTCGTCGTTGGCGGTGTTCTGGGTCGCTTCCAGTTCCCGGACGCGCTCTTCAAGGTTTGTCGCCCGTTCGCGTTGCTCGCCGAGTGATTGTTCGAGTTCGGTCTGACGCGATTCCGCGTGCTCGAGGCGTTGGGTCTCCGTTTCGACGATCCGGGTCGCGTCCTCGATCGAGCGCCGGGTGTAGTCCGCACGCTGTCGGGCGGAGTCGGCCTGGTGCTTCGCGTTGGCGATGCGGTCTTCGATCCGGCGGAGTTCCGCGGCCGCGCTGTGGCGGTCCGCCTCCAGCGAGGCCCGCTCGTCCTCGGCATCGCGCAGGGTGCTTTCAACATCCCGCTTGGCATCGTCCAGGTGCGTCAGGCGGCTGGTGAGTCCGTCGAGACGCTGGCGGATGTCGTCGTACTGATCAAACGCGAGCGCCAGCCGCAGGGCCGTGTACTCATCGTCCAGTTCCCGGAACCGGCGTGCCTTGGCGGCCTGACCCTTGACCATCCGCAGGCGGCGCTCGGTGGAATCGAGTTGCTCGCGTGTGATGGCCAGATTCTGCTCGGTCTTTTCCAGCTTCCGCTCAGCCTCGACCCGGCGCTGGCGGTACTTGGCGATGCCCGCGGCCTCCTCGAAGATCGCCCGCCGCTCGGTCGGGGAGGCCAATAGCATCCGATCGACCTTGCCCTGCTCGATGATCGAGTAGGCGTCCGCACCGATTCCCGTGTCCAAGAACAGGTCACGGATGTCCTTGAGACGGGCCATCCTGCCGTTAATGAGGTACTGGCTCTTGCCGTCGCGATAGAGCCGACGCTCAACCTCGACGATGTCCGTGTCCACCGGCAGAGGCCGTTTGATGCGTCCCCGCTGCGCGAAGATGGCTGCGGCCTCGCTCTCGCCCTCTTCCACCGCGTGCTCGGTCTCGGCGGCCGATAGCAGGGAACGGGGCGGTGTGGGTTCCTCCCCTTCGCCCGGCTCTTCCCCGGTCCCGGCTTGCTCGCTCTCGGCAATGGCGGCGGGGGATTCGGGAGACGGGGATGCATCATCGCCGGCAGAAGCGGGGGCCGTCTCCGGCGTGGTCGCCTGGATGGCCTCGTCTTTCCGCACGGCCTCGTCGGCTTCACCGGCCAGCGTGTCCAGCACCATGGACTCGATGATCGGGTTCTCGAAAGTCAGGGTGACCGACGCCATGCCCCCGGGGCGGCGGGCCGCCGAGCCGGCAAAGATCACATCGGTCATCTCCTTGCCGCGCAGAGACTTGCTCGAACGCTCGCCCAGCACCCATTTGATCGCATCGACCACATTGGACTTGCCGCACCCGTTGGGGCCGACGATGCCGGTGATCGCATCATCAAAGGTGAAGGTGGTCCGGTCCGCGAAGCTCTTGAACCCCGCCACCGTCAGCTTGGAGAGCTTGAGTCCAGCCGTGCGCATGAGTTCGGGGGGCACGAGGGTGGCCATCGTCCGCTCACCGGGGCCCTCGCGTTCGGATTCAAGCAATGCTGTTGTGCTGTCCGATGAAGGAAATGTTGCCGTCGCTTCGGCAGTGGGGGCTGAGGCGTGTGTGGGTGGTGGTGGGGGCGTCATCGTCTCGCAACCTCCGTGTCGCTGTTCCGCCGCCCTTCAAGGGGCGACGGCGGTCTCAGGCTGCTTCCTGCAGCCCCGCGAATGCCCCCGCACGGACGGGCCGGTTCGCCGAGACGCACTCCATGCTCCGCCCGGCCTGTGCCTGGCTCGCCAGAGGATATCCGCAACCCGGCCGGATTGCACGCGGCCCGGTCCCATCTTGCCGGGTCTTATTCCCGGCGGGCCGGCACGCTGGATGTCTCCCCGCCCGTCCCGGACTGTTGCTGTTGTTCCTGGCGGCGACGGAACTCCTCTTCCCTCTGCACGCCGGGCGGCAGTGGGGCATCAGCCACGGGGTTGACAGGCACGAGCAGGGAGCGGCGCTCCCGCATCCCCGTCTGGGACCGATCCACCACCTGCTGGCGTGGGTCGTCCGCGGACACAAGCGTGATATCCCCGCCCGGGGCCTCCGGACGGATTTCGATGTCCTCGCTGGTGACCGTTTCGAGCAACTGCGCCAAGAGACGGTCGTTCTCGGTTGCGAAGGCCGCACGGGTTGCTTTGCCCCGGTTCAGTTCAAACAGCAGACCGACGATCTCGGCATAGCCCAGCCCCAGGCCCGGCTTGGGGTCGGCGTTGGATGAGGACTTGGCCAGGAATCGGATGAATCCATCCAAGTCCGTCGGCACCGACCCGAAGTTTGAGGACCGCAGGTTGTTCGGGTGGCGGTAGTACAGCCGGACCGGCTCTCCCGGTGCATCAGAAGCGATCAGGAGCCGATCGGACCAAGCCGACATGAGCACCGGTGAGACCAGTTCGGTGCTCTCTCCGAACAGCACAATCCGGGGCTCGCCCTGCTGGCTGACATAGATCAGCGGTTCGCCATACGGCACGCGGTCGAGGAAGAACTTGCCCTCGATCAGCTCGCGGGACACCCCGTGCAGCCCGCCGCCGGGCACGAAGGCCTTGGCCAGGGTGTCGATCTGCGAAGCGGTCGCGGCCGCGGCCGAGGAAGAAATCATGTTGTCCCGCGCCCGGAGCTGCGCCAGGGCCAGACGACGCTTCTGCACCGCCACGGCCCGCTGCATCAGGCCCTCATACGCCTCGACCCGCACGCTCAGCACGGGCGAACTCAGCAGCGAACGCAGCGTTTCCTCGATGATTGGCCCCCCATCGATCATCGAGAGCAGGCTCACGGCGTCGGCCCGCTGATTCTCCGGGCCACGCGTCGCGATCTCGATCAGCGGTCGCACGGCTTTCGGATCGTTCAACGATGCGCCCGCCCTCAAGGCGGCCAGACGCGGCGCCATCTCCGGTGCTTCGTACAGCTCGGTCAGGAACGGCTTGGCCCGCTCGCCGAGCGCTTCGAGGCAGTACGACATGTTGCCGGACAGGTACGGCTCATTGATCAGGCTCTGGGAGAACCGGCGGGCGTAGACCTCGGGGTACGACTGATCGATCGGCAGGTGCCGGATCAACTCGACGAACTCGCGCCGGCGTTCGCGGTACCGGAATGGGATGCTCACCTGCACCAGATGATCGTCCCGTCCGCGGGCAATCTGCTCGGGATCGCCGGGGCCACGGGGGAAGGACGAGTTGATCGCGCTGGCGATCTGCCGGGCACGCTGGTGGGAGGGGTTGTCCAGCACCACATTGATGACCGTGGCCTCTGTGATCCGTCCACCATCGAGCACGCGTCCCACCGTCCGCTGCACCCCCTCCACCGAGCCCGGCTCGGCGAAAGGGTTCAGGAAGATGGGCCCGCTCGCCCGGCCGAGAATCAGGGCCTGGGGATCGCCGTACGCCGAGGGTGGTCCCACCCGGAGCTGCGTGGTCCACAGCCGCCCGCCCTCCAGGCTGGTGGCATTGATCGCCCGTACATAGATATCGAAGGTGTCGCCCTTGTTGGCACCGGGCGGCACCGCCGCTTGGATGACGACCGCCGCCGTGTTCGGATCGCTGAGCAACTGGCGAGGGCTTCGCCCCGCGATGCCAGGCCCGCCCGCCTGATTCGATGAGGTGATTCCCTGCAGGCCCATCTCGCGCTCCAGGTGGGCCGCGAACTGCTCGGGCATGGTCAGCCCGCCGGTCCCGTTCAGGCCCACCACGAACCCGATGCCCGATACCAGCGTGGGCTCCACCCCTTGCAGACTGGCCTCGGCCCCGATGGTCCCGCGCAATGCCGACGGCGTGTCGCGCACCACGATCTGGCTGGACTGCCGGGGGCTGGGCGGGGGTTTGCGCTTCTTGTTGCGATTGCATGCTGGCATCACCAGCAACGCCGCCACGCAGACCACGATCACCCCGGTTCGCTCAACGCTCCGGCGGTGATCCCATGCGAGATCCAACCCACGACTGAACCAAGACATGGCATCCGTCATTCTGCTCGCGTCCCTTGTCTGCTGGCGACCGGTTGCTCTTCCGAGCCCCTCGGCCGTCGCCGTTCCCGCTGCCGGGGGATTGGCGGTTCGTTGTCCGGATCTGGTTGTACCAACATGGCTTGCGCGTTCGCCTCGTCCGCCGGTGTCATCCGCGGACCGAAGGGCCGAGCGCGGATCTGGGCATGACGCGCGTGCGTGCATCACGCTCCGATCTTATGGAGGTACGCACGCCCGGTGTCCGGCGTTCCGGGCCCTCGATCCGGTTTTGTGGATATCCACCGGCGCTCGGGATGGAGAGCAATCCACGATGTTCGGGCGCAGGCCGGTTTTCGCTCGCAGCCCAAGCAGGGGAGGGGCGGTTCCCGGGTCACCGTGATAATCATTCTCAACCCTTGCGCCACGCACGACTTGCTGCGTGTCTCTCGTCTGGGCATTCAAGACTTGCGCATTCGGGCTGGGTCCCGCTCGTTCGGAGACTTCCGAGACCCGAACAAAAAAACTCTCAAAAAGCGATCTCTAAACCCACCCCAATCCCTTGTGTCTCGCTACAGTGCTGACCCGTGTGACCGCCGATATCTTGGGGCCGCATGGTAAAAAACGGGGAGGTAACGGCTCCGAAGTGACGACGAATCAATGGGTTGGGCGCAGCCGACAGGTTGTCCACAATATCCGCTGTCCATCGTCGTTCTTCTTCACGCCGATACCATCCCTTGTGGTCCCGCTGCCGGGGAGACCCGGAGCGAAAGACTTTACGATCAGGCTTGCGTGTCCGGACTTTGTTTGTAAACTGGTCCGGTCAGCCTTGAGGTGTTTGGGCGTCCCGGTGGGCGGGAGTCCAGGCACTCCGTCGCGTGCCCGGGTGGGCACGGCGGTACGACAGGTCGGTGTGACGCCCCCGCCAGCCGCGTTCCTCGCGGCCCGGTGTCGCCATGCCGCGAACAAGGAGGACGGCCCACCGGCGGAGCCGGAGGTCGTGGACAACGCCGTCGCCGCACACGCGGCCCGGCAGGACGGAGCGAGGCATGGGCGGCGTTCTTTGTGATACCCAGATCCAGAAACTGGTTGACATCAAACCCTTCGAGCCGGCCACCAAACGCCCCGGCATGATCTCCTACGGCGTTTCTTCCTACGGGTACGATGTCCGCGTCGGCCCCGTCTTCAAGATCTTCACCCCCACCCCACGCACCGGCGGCATCACCGTCGTCGATCCCAAGAACTTCACCGACGACCTCATGGTCACCGTCGATGTCCGCGACCACGGCACCGACCATGTCATCATCCCCCCCAACTCCTTCGCACTCTGCGAGACCGTTGAGTGGTTCGACATCCCCCGCGATGTCCTCGTCCTCTGCGTCGGCAAGAGCACCTACGCCCGCTGCGGCCTCATCGTGAATGTCACCCCCCTCGAACCCGAGTGGCGCGGCAAGGTCACGCTCGAAATCTCCAACACCACCCCCCTGCCCGCCAAGGTCTACGCCAACGAGGGCATCGCCCAGTTCGTGTTCCTGAAGGCCGACGAGGTGTGCGCCGTGTCCTACGCGGACAAGGCCGGGAAGTACCAGGATCAGAGCGGCTTAACCCTGCCCAAGGTCGATTGACGCACCGTACACACGAATCACGCAACAGAAAGGAGGCCTTCATGGCCGGCGAGAACGACAAATGGGATTTCTACGAGGATAAGGGCGGCGAGTGGCGTTGGCGTCGCACGGCGACCAACGGCAACATCGTCGGAGCCAGCTCCGAGGGCTATTCCGCCAAGGCGGATTGTGAGACCAACGCCCGTCGCAACGGGTGGGGTGGCTGCGGCCAGGGCGGTGAGAACGACAACTGGGAGTTCTACGAGGACAAGGGCGGTGAGTGGCGTTGGCGTCGCACGGCGACCAACGGCAACATCGTTGGAGCCAGCTCCGAGGGCTATTCAGCCAAGGCGGATTGCGAGGCGAACGCGCGTCGGCATTGCTGGAACGGGTAAGTCGTGCCGGGTCATTCGTCACACGCCCATGTGAATGCAGAGTCAGCGTAAGGCAGAAAACCCCCATATAAGGAGGGTTCCCGTGCAAGAAGACAGACCGGTTTCATCCCATCCGGCCAACGACACCGGGCCTCTGGCCCTGCTGGACATCGGCTTCAACCGTTTTCTCACGCTCAGCGTGATCAAAGTCTTGTACATCCTCGGCCTTGCACTCATCGCGTTGTCGTGGGTCGCAGTGGTGATCGGTGCCTTTGCCAGCGGCATCTTCGCCGGTATCGGCGCGATGGTCGTTGGCGCGTTCGTCGCCCTGCTCTACATGATCTTCTTCCGTGTCTGGCTCGAGTTGATCGTCGTCATCTTCCGCATCGGCGAGAACACCAGCAAGCTTGTTGAGATCCAGAACGCCCAACGGTGACGCTGGCATTGGCCACCTGTTTCTCCCACGCCTTTCCCCACAGTTCCCATTTCTCTCATCCCCCCCAGCTTCGGGACCACGCATGAAGATCACACGGAAGTTCACCACCGCAGGAAGCGATCCGTTCGGCAGCGTCGAGTGGACCACCCGCTCGTCCCGGATCTCGAACCCCGACGGCTCCGTCGTGTTCGAGATGAAGGATGCCGAGGTGCCCTCGACCTGGTCCCAGCTCGCCACCGACATCATGGTGTCCAAGTATTTCCGCAAGGCGGGCGTGCCCCAGATGGAGCAGCCCTTCGCCCTTCCCGGTGAAGGCAGGAACGCCACCGATGCCGACGGCAAGGTCGCCAAAGGCCCCGAGCGTTCCGCCCGTCAGGTCATCCACCGCCTCGTCGGCTGCTGGCGTCACTGGGGCGAGACCCACGGCTACTTCGACACCGCCGCCGATGCCCAGGCGTTCTATGACGAACTCGTCTACATGATGGTGCATCAGATGTGCGCCCCCAACAGCCCCCAGTGGTTCAACACCGGGCTGAACTGGGCCTACGGCATCTCCGGCCCGGCGCAGGGCCACTGGGTGGTGGACCCGAAGACCGGCGAGCCGACGCTGGCCGACGATGCGTACAGCCATCCCCAGCCGCACGCCTGCTTCATCCAGTCCGTGTCCGATGACCTCGTCAACGAGGGCGGCATCATGGACCTGTGGCTGCGCGAGGCCCGCCTGTTCAAGTACGGCTCGGGCACCGGCACCAACTTCTCCAACCTGCGGGCGGAGAACGAGAGCCTTTCCGGCGGTGGCAAGTCCTCCGGCCTGATGTCCTGGCTGAAGATCGGCGACCGGGCAGCGGGCGCGATCAAGTCCGGCGGCACAACACGCCGTGCCGCCAAGATGGTCTGCCTGGACATGGACCACCCGGATATCGCCAGTTTCATCAACTGGAAGGTGCGCGAGGAGATCAAGGTCGCCGCGTTGGTGGAGGGCCTCAAGGCCATCAAGGGCGAGAAGGCCAGCAAGGAAGATCCCGAGACCATCGGCCAGACCGCCGAGCGTCTGGGCCTCAAGCTGGACTACGACTTCAACGGCGAGTCCTACCAGACCGTGTCGGGCCAGAACTCGAACAACTCGGTCCGCATCCCGGACGCGTTCTTCGACGCCGTGGATACCGATGCCGATTGGCAGACCGTCTACCGCACCACGGGCAAGGTCGCCAAGACCTACAAGGCCCGTGCCCTGTGGGACGACATCGCCTACGCCGCCTGGCGCTGCGCCGACCCCGGCGTGCAGTACGACACCACCATCAATGCCTGGCACACCTGCCCGGGCGCGGGGCGGATCAACGCCTCCAACCCCTGCTCGGAATACATGTTCCTGGACAACACGGCGTGCAACCTCGCGTCGCTGAATGTCCTCAAGTTCTACGACCCCGCCACCCGTGAGTTTGACATCGTCCGGTACGAGCACGGCGTGGACCTGTGGACCATGGTCCTCGAGATCAGCGTGCTGATGGCCGCGTTCCCCAGCAAGGAGATCGCCGAGCTGAGCTTCAAGTACCGCACCCTGGGTCTGGGCTACGCCAACCTGGGCGCGATGCTCATGCAGGCGGGCATCCCGTACGACTCGGATCAGGGCCGCGCGATCTGCGCCACCCTCTCGGCCATCCTCACCGGGCGTTCCTACCGCATGTCCGCCCTGATGGCCAAGGAGCACGGCCCCTTCCCCGGCTATGCCCCGGAGAAGGACAACATGCTCCGAGTGATGCGCAACCACCGCCGCGCCGCTCTGGGCGTGGACCGTGATTCCGGTGAGTACGAGAATCTCCGCATCGCCCCGGTCCCCATCGACCACGGCCTGATCCGTGAGAAGAAGGTGCCGCTGGGCAACGCCATGGACCTGCTCCAGCACAGCGTGACCGCGTGGGATGAAGCCCTGGCCCTCGGCGAGAAGTACGGCTACCGCAACGCCCAGACCACCGTCATCGCCCCCACCGGCACCATCGGCCTGCTGATGGACTGTGACACCACCGGTGTCGAGCCCGACTTCGCCCTGGTCAAGTTCAAGAAGCTCGCCGGCGGCGGCTACTTCAAGATCGCCAACGCCTCCGTCAAGCCCGCCCTCCAGGCCCTGGGCTACTCGGCCGAGCAGGTCACGGACATCCTCCGTTACCTCTTGGGCACCCTGGACCTGCATGTCCCCATGCCCGCCTCCGTGTCCAACAGCATCGGCGTATCGCTCCGGGAGTGGCTGTCGGACAAGGGCCTGACCGATGCCGACCTGGACAAGATCACCGACGCGCTGCCCGGTGTGTTCGAACTCGGCTTCGCCTTCAGCGCGTGGGGTCTGGGCGACGATGCCCTCGCCCGCCTCGGCTTCGATCCCGCCCAGGCCAAGGCCGATCCGTCCTTCAACGCCCTGCGCCGCCTCGGCCTGAGTGCGGCCCAGGTGGAGGAACTCAACCTCATCGTCTGCGGCACGCAGACCGTCGAGGGCGCGCCACACCTCAAGGACGCCCACCTCGCCGTCTTCGACTGCGCCAACAACTGCGGCAAGCTGGGCAAGCGGTTCATCGAAGTGGGGGGGCACATCCGCATGATGGCCGCCGCCCAACCCTTCATCTCGGGCGCGATCTCCAAGACCATCAACCTCCCGCACGACGCCACCCAGGACGATATCAAGGAGTCCTACCGCGCCAGTTGGGAACTCGGCCTGAAGGCCAATGCCCTTTACCGTGACGGCTGCAAGCTCAGCCAGCCCCTCAATGTCAAGTCCGATACCGACATCAAGGAGGAGAACGGCGAGGACGATGCCGACGGCCTGGCCCTCACCGAGGTGGAGGATGATCTGGGCGAGCTGGTCGGTGCGGTCGCCGGCGGCAATGTCCGGGTTGTGGTCAAGAAGGAAGTCGAGATCATCCACCGCCCCATGCGTCGCCGCCTCCCGGAGACCCGACGCTCCATCACCCACAAGTTCAACATCGCCGGCCACGAGGGTTACCTCACCGTCGGCATCTACGAGGACGGCGCGCCCGGCGAACTCTTCATCACCATGGCCAAGGAAGGCTCCACCATCGGCGGCCTCATGGACTCGCTGGGCACCGCCACCTCCGTCGCCCTCCAGTATGGCGTGCCGCTGGACAGCCTGGTCAAGAAGTTCACCCACCAGCGTTTCGAGCCGGCGGGCATGACCAGCAACCGCGACATCCCCTTCGCCAAGTCGCTGGTGGACTACATCTTCCGCTGGCTCGGCATGGAGTTCATCCCCGGATACCGCGAGGCCAACGCCCCCCGGCGCCCGGGCGAGGAACCCTCCGACAAGGCCGAGGCACTCGCCGGCGAACGCCGCATCACCAGCGGCAACGCCCGGCGCATCCTCTCGGAGTCCGAGGCCGAGATGAAGCCGCGGGCCGCATCGCGAGAGCCGGTCCACGCCGGCGAGCAGACACTCATCGTCCAACGCTCCCAGACGGTCACCCAGTCTTCGACGCTGTCGATGGCCCTGGAATCCGCCGGTGATGCGCCCCCCTGCGATGTCTGCGGCACCATCACCGTCCGTTCCGGCACCTGCTACAAGTGCCTCAACTGCGGCAACTCGATGGGTTGCAGCTAAACCACCGGTGGCACAGGCGTCCCGCCTGTGTTCTTGAAACCAACCTCATCCAGCCCCGAGCATCAGCGAGGGGTGTCCCGATCAAGATGGAAGGCCGGCGGCCCGGAACGAAACCCAGGGTCCACCCGGAGGAGCACGGTCAGCAAGCAAACGGAGTGTGCGCTGCGGGGGTTGGCAAGGACCAGCCGATCCCCGTCACCCTCGGGTGAAACGACGGGCCGGGCCGCAAGGCCAAGGGGTGCCCGACACGACGCCCGACCAACGGATTCCCTGGCCCGGTTCGCCCGGGCCGCTGCCTCCATCTTCCCGAAGTGTTCAGATTCGGGACCACAATCCACCCAGCCGGGGTCCGCGCACCGCCTCCTTGTCGTCGCGGGCTCCAGCCTCCGCCCCCGGGCATGCCCACCACGGCCCGGGGGCATTTTTCTGTCGGGTCGACCCGGTCCGATGGGGGTGGTGTGTGTGCGGGGGGCGGCGGCGGGGGCCATGAAAAAACCCCGTCAGCGAGACCCGACGGGGTTCAGAGTCAGGTGTTGCCTATCACAAGCGATCAGGCGCGACGACGGCGAGCGCCGAAGAGGCCAGCAGCGCCAAGGAGGGCGAAGGCACCGGGGGCCGGCACCGCGTAGCTGACCGTGATGAACGATCCTGTGCCAAACTGGCCCTGGGGACCGGTGTCCAGGTAGCTGTCGAAGATGTTGAGGGTCCAGTTGCCAGTGGCCGAAGCGCCGAGCAGGGAAGCGCCCGCAGCGTGGGTGCTGAACGCGCCGCTGGAATTGAAGGTACCAGCGGTATTGGGTGCCGTCCAGCCGTAGGAGTTCGCGTCGCCGCCGGGGTTAAACGCGCCTGCATTCCACGAAGCGCCCAACGCGCCCCAGATGAAGGTGCCAGCGTTGCCAGGAGTGCCCGCGTGCCAGCCGCCGGGAAGGCCGGTAGAAGCCTGCGGGGTGTTGGCGGTCGCGCCGGGGCCGACCAGTTCGATAGACAACTCGTTCAGCCAAGAACCAGAGAGGCTGGTGAAGGTGATGTTCCAGCTCACATCCGTGACAAAGTTGCCCGCGCCAGCGACATTGCCGGATCCGAACACCTGTTGGATGCCAGCAACGGTGTAGCCGGACAGGTCAAAGGTCAGGGTCTGAGCCTGAGCGGTACCGGCAACAGCCAGACCGGCGGCGAGCCCTAGCGCGTACTTGATGTTCATGTGTCTCTCCTACTTTCTTTTCTCTTGATCGTGCGACTTCAAGAACCAGACAGGAGCGAACTGTTCACTCCCACGAGGCTTTGAAGTTACTCGGACTTGTCCTGCCTCGCAAGGGTGAAAGCCGCAAAACCGGTTTTTTTCTCACGATTTACCTGGTATATCTATGATTTTATATTTTGTTCGCCCTGCAGTGGAGATGTTGCGGATTAAAATTCCCCTGTTCGGGGGGATGTTTGCCGATCTGTTTTCAGAATGATGAACCCGATGGATCAAACAGCGGCAGAGAGACCGGGCTGTGGGGAGCCAAAGCGGCCCCAGAGTCGATCGATCTACCCTCTCACCCATGACGCCTTCTCCATCCCCCCACGCCTCGTCATCTCTCCCGGCACCCATCACCTGGGTCACCCTACTGGCCGGCTGGACCGAGTTCGCCCAATCGGCCGTGTCGCTGCCCGACACGGCCGATGCCGCTCGTTGGAAGCAATCGATCGCCCCGGCCATCGCGTTGCACGCCACCGCCATGGCGCTGGCCGAACTCACCCGCCTTGATCCCGAGGAGCGTCCCCTGGCAATGGATCGTGCGGAACTGACGATCCGTGAGCAAGCCGCGGCCCTGAACACCACCTGGCGTTCCGAGCCGATGCCTGAATCGTTGACAGACCTGATCGACGACGCCAGACTCGCTTGGGAATGCGCCCTGCACGAGGGATTGGAATGGACCGTCGAGTCCGATCGGCTGGTCGCCCTGCACACCGCGGATCTGGCGGAAAAGCTCCTCGATGCCGGCTTTGTGGGCGAGGTTCTGGTGGCCGCCCCGGGTGTCCCGCTGTTTAAGGGCGCGGTCTGCGCCACCGCCCGCGAGCGTGATGGCGGCCCGCCCGATGATGAGATCGCCGATCTCATCCGGGTCCACCTCAAACGCGCCGATGGCAAGGCTTCCAAGGAGCCAGCCGTTTCTTTGCCCATCCGCCAGGTTTACCGCCAGTTTGACTTTGCCAAGGGTGGGCCGGCCCGCGATCTGGTGGCCCCGGTGGTGGGGGAGTTCCCGCCCGGCCAGCCATTGCTGGTTCCGGTCGTCTCGGGCGGTGCGGCCTGCACAGTGCCGTTGCCCCCACGGATTTCGGGCGAAATCCGGCCACTCCCGGTCGAGTTCGTGGGTGAGATCCGCGCCGAGTCGCGCTAGGATCTCAACCCGCCCGGGCACCCGGGCCGAACCCTTCCACAATCCCCCGTATCTCAGCATTTGCAGAGGGAGTACCCATGCCGGGCAGAGCCAAGATCAGCATCATCGGAGCGGGCAATGTCGGCGCGACCTGCGCTCACTGGGCCGCGGCCAAGGAACTCGGCGACATCGTCCTGCTGGACATTCCCGACAAGGTCGGCGTCGCCCAAGGCAAGATGATCGACCTGGGCTGCTGCGCCCCCATCGAGGGCTTCGACGGCACGCTGACCGGCACCAGCGACTACAAGGACATCGCCGGTTCGGATGTCGTCGTCATCACCGCCGGCATCCCCCGCAAGCCGGGCATGAGCCGCGATGACCTGATCGAGACCAATGTCCGCATCGTCAAGAGCGTTTCCGAGCAGATCAAGCAGTATGCCCCGGATTCGATCGTGATCGTCGTCTCCAACCCGCTCGACGCGATGGTCTACACCGCGTGGAAGGCCACCGGCTTCCCCACCCATCGCATCATGGGCCAGGCCGGCGCGCTGGACTGCGCCCGATACCGCGCCTTTATCGCCTGGGAACTGGGTGTGTCCGTCGAGGATGTCCAGGCCCTGCTCCTGGGCGGCCACGGCGACGACATGGTCCCCCTGCCCCGCCTCACCTCTGTCCACGGCATCCCGGTCTCCGACCTGCTCCCCGCCGACAAGATCGCCGCCTGCGTCGAACGCGCCAAGGTCGGCGGCGGCGAGATCGTCAAACTGATGGGCACCAGCGCCTACTACGCCCCGGCTTCCGGGACCATCCAGATGGTCGAGGCCATCGTCAAGGACAAGAAGCGGATCATCCCATCCGCCGTGTACTGCGACGGTCAGTTCGGCACCAAGAACCTCTTCGTGGGTGTCCCCGCCCTGCTGGGCAAGAACGGCGTGGAGAAGGTCGTCGAGTTCAAGCTCACCGCCGAGGAGCAGAAGCTCTTCGACGAATCCGCGTCCCATGTCCAGGATCTCGTCAACGCGGTGAAGAAGCTTTTCCCCGAACTCTCCTGATCCGCATTATCACGAAACCATCAACCACCCGGCCGACGCGGTCCCCGCGTCGGCCGGCTTTGTTTCCGGATTCCGATTGGATCTCCGTCATCCGATCCAGACCACGCCCACGATGAGTTCTCGAATCGTGGGCGTGGACTGAATGGTGAACCCCGTCCACAAAGCGAGTGCGACCCGGATCAACTGTCCTTCGGGCGCGAGTGCTCGTACAGGTCGCCGATCTTCTTTACATACTTGCGTCGTTCGCGCTGCTCGTGGGCCACCAGGATGTTCTCGGCATCCTCGCCCAGGGATGACATCAGCCGGTACATGTACGGCGCGGCACCGACCCACCGACGCCAGCGGTTGCGAAAGTACCACATCCCCGCCGGACAGACCACCCCGGCGGCGATGTAGAACGGCAGCGTGCGGATCGTCACCGCCAGCGACAGCACGCCCAGCGACGCGGCTAGCACCACCAGTCCGGTCACGAACTGGAAGCCCTCCGTGCGGACTTGCTTTCGGATCAGGCTTCGCCGGTCCGCGATGCGCAGGATCCGAGCCTCAGGGTCGTCGCCCAGCAGCCAGACCGCGTCGGGGTCATCGGGATCCAGATCTGGCAACACCGGCTCCGGGGCCGGTGGCGGCAGAGGGCGCAATGCATCACGAACCGCTTGGGGGTCTATATCCGGCAGCAGTTCGATGCGTCGTCTTTCCGGTTCTTTTTTCATCCACCCGCCCAAACGCCCGTTGGGCGTTGATGTTGCTTTTTACCTGGGTGGTTTATCGGTAAAGTGAGCGCATTGTTCCACGAAATGCACGCCAAAGTCGCCACCGAGCCAGATTTTCCGCGTCCTCGCCCAGGGAGGTCATCAGCCGGTACACATATGGGAGCCCATCGAGCCACGAATGCCAGAACACCCAGAACAAAACACCGGTCGTCATCGAGAAGAATCCCGCCACGAGCAGGGCATCCCGGCTCTGCCAGCTCAACGCCAACCCCATCGCGCCCAGGGAGATCGTCAGCAGCAGCAGCCCGGTGACGAACCGCGTTCCCGGGCCGAATCCAAGCTTCCAGCGTCCTGCTTGCACACCCCGGTGATGCAGATGCATGGTGCGTCGGATCGGTACGGTCTGAGCTATGCCGCCGATCGTCCATGCCTCGCCCACGGAACCGAACCCGGTGCGTGTATGTCGGATGGATGCCTCCGGGTCGAACCCGCGGAGGAGCTGTTCGCTCTCTTCGAGGTCTCCATACTCCATGACCACCGTGCGTCCGGGGTCAGTGAGCAGTGTTTCGGGCGGGATGACACGCACCCCAGCGGGGGTTTCAAAGAGATCCGATTGCGTCGATGCCGGGTCCATGCCGATGCTCCATGCAGATCCTGGTTTGCTGATCGGTCGGCTTTGCCCCATCCCCGGGCCCCCTGTCCCCATCACCTGCCCCCATTCCCGCCGAACCCGCCCTGGTCTTTACGACCTACAGTCTTCCCCCGTTCCTTCTCAGTGTACCGAATCATCGGAGTGAATTGCGATGTTAATCCCCCGAATTACGGCCGCTGGTCTCTTTTTGGCCGCCATCGCGTCCCCGGCCCTCGCCCAGGACCAGACCCCCCCTCCCCCCCTCCCCGACCGGCCTTCCGGAATGATCGAGCTGTACCAGCCGGCTTGGTCCAGCCCCGAGATCGCCCAGATCGCACGCCGCCTCACGGGCACATGGCGTACCGAGGATCCCATCGAGTCCATGTCGGGTGCCGACGGCCAGTCCCAGCCTGTTTACATCGTCATGAGCATCGCCCCGGCCCCTGTCCAAGGCATGTCCGATACCTTTTATGCCGAGTCCGCCCGCACGGACTCCCCTTGGTCTCCATACCGCCGGGCCATCTTCCAGATTTATTCCTATAAGGATGGTTACCGCCTCCGCACCCTGGAACTCTCCCTGGGCAAGTCCTCGCTTGGCATCTTCAACGGGATGACCGCGGCCCCAGAGCATTTCCCCGACCTCTCCGCCGATGAACTCATCGCCACCATCGACCTCGATCTGGAACTGACCGACACCGGGTTCACCGGCAAGTCGCCCCATCCGTTCCCCACCCGTATCGGCGGCGCGGTCGAGATGACCAGCGAACTCACCCTTGACGAGGATGTGCTGACCGTGGCCGACCGCGGCTACGACGCGAACGGCAACATCGTCTGGGGTGCGGGCGAGAACGGCGTTTACTTCTTCGAACGGGCCCAGGCCGTCGCCTCCATCGTCCGCCGGGATGACGGCATGGTCATCCTCGACTACGGCGGAGCCTCCGGCCCCATCGTCGCCAACGGTGACCAGATGAGTGTCCACTACGAGGGCTTCCTCCGCGACAAGTCCCGCTTCGACGCTTCTTACGACCGCGGCACGCCCTTCACCTTTGCGTATCCCCCCGGCACCCGCGCCATCACCGGCTGGGGCATCGGCATGGACGGCCTCGCCCAGGGGGCTCGCCGCAAGCTCATCATCCCCGGCAATCTCGGCTACGGGCCCAGCGGTAATCCTCGCGCCAACATCCCGGGCAACGCTCCCCTCTACTTCAACATCCACCTCGTCAGTATTGACCGCGTTCAGCAGGCCCCTTCCGGCACCGAGGACTGATTCCCCTTTCCTGCCCCCCCTCCCAACCACGGCCCAACCACGGCCCAGCCCTGCCCGTCCCGCCGCGGCGTCCCCCATCGGGACGCCGCGTCTTCTTTCCCCCCCTCCCCCCCTGACACGACCATCCCCCCTCATCCTTCTGAAACCTCATGCCACCCCGTTCCGCTTCCAACTTGCCGGACCCGCACCGCGTGCTGGGCATTCCGAAGAACGCCACCCCGGACCAGATCCGGACCGCGTACCGCCGCCTGGCTCGCGCCGTCCACCCGGATGTGTCCAAGGCTCCGGATGCCGCCGCCCGTTTCGCCGCTCTTGCCGCAGCTTACGAGCAACTCACCGATCCCACCCGCTCCGTTCCGATCCGCCCGGCTTCCCAGCCCGACACTGAGCATGCCGAAGCCGTGTACGACGCATTTTTCCGTGCCGAGGCAGCCGCCCGCGGTCCCTCCCGTCCATCCCCCTCCCAACCCCCTCCCCCCTTTGAGACCGTCCCCGGTACCCTTGATCTTGCCTTGGACCTCCCGCTTGATCCCGGCGAGGCCGCCCGGGGCGTGACCCTGATGGTCCCGACGCCGGCCGGACCGCGTGCATTGACGATTCCAGCCGGCACCCCCGATGCCCGCGAGATCCGGATCCCCGCATGTGTGCCGATCCGGCCCGGACGCACCGGCGATCTGGTCGTCCGCATCCGTTTCATGCCCGGTTCCGGTGCCAGCATCCCCGGCCCGTCCTCCTGAGCCCCGACCATTTTCCTGGGGGTTGACACGGTCCATCGGGTCCGCATGATTCAACCGGCGGGGGTGGGGGGCCGCCGGCCGGAGAACCCGTGCTCAAACAGCGTCACCAGATCTTCGTCACACTCTTCGCCGGGGCGGATGCCCTCGCCATCGGTGCGGCCTGCCTGACCGCGCTCGCTGCCCGCACCTTGTTCTTTGCCGAAGCATGGCCTGCGGATGCCGTCTCCTGGATTCGTTCCGCTTTGATGCTCGTTGTGGTGCCCGTCGCAGTGCTGACTCTGGCAGCCTGCCGCCTGTACCGCCCCCGCCGGGACCGTTCACTCATCGGTGAGCAGTGGATGGTCGCCCGCGCTGGCCTGATCTCGGTGGCCACGGTGGTTGTCACCCTCTGGGCGATCGGATCCGACCGGCTCCTGCCCCCGCCGCCCTTCCTTGATCCCCCGGGTCTGTCCCACTCCATTCCCACCGTGCTTGGCCAGCAACTGACCGACCCGGCTCGGTTCCAACTGGGCGTGCTGGCCGTCCTCATTCCCGCGTTCGTGGGGGTGCAGCGGATCTTTCTTCGCCTTGTGCTGCGTGAACTCCGCCGACGCGGGCACAACATGCGTCATGTTGCGATTGTGGGCACCGGTCGCCTGGCCCAGATCACCGCCCACACGCTGGCCAGGAACACCTGGACCGGGATCCGGGTCGCCTACTTCATCAGCCATCACCCGACCACCCAACGCACGGCCTGCATGGGCCTGCCCGTCCGCTCAGGCCTGCTCGATCTCGACGAGACCCTCGATCGGCACGAGGTCGATGCCGTGTATGTCGCCATCCCCGGTTCCGCCGGTACGAGCATCCCGCCTTTGCTCCGACGGCTTGAACGCCACGCCGTGGATGTCCGGGTCGTTCCCGATGTTCATCCCCGGTATTTGCCGCACAACATGGCCGTCTCCGAACTCGAGGGCATGCCGATCCTCAGCCACCGCGAATCCCCGCTCGCCGGCTTCGGCGGTGTGGTAAAGCGCGGCATGGACCTCACAGGGGCCACCCTGGCCCTGATCCTTTTTTCGCCTTTGATGCTCGTCATCGCCGGACTGGTCCGGCTCAGCGGTCCCGGCCCGGTCATATTCCGTCAGACCCGGGTGAGCCTCGGCGGTGAGGCCTTCCAGATCTACAAGTTCCGCACCATGCGTCACGCGGCCGATGAATCCGCCCCCCCTGATTCGACCCCACGCTGGACCACCCGCAACGATCCCCGGATCACCTCCGTCGGCCGCTGGCTCCGCCGGACCAGCCTTGATGAACTTCCCCAGCTCCTCAATGTCCTCCGTGGCGAGATGGCCTTGGTGGGTCCAAGACCGGAGCGACCCGAACTCATCGATCGCTTCCGCGACGACTGGCGCGGCTACATGCTCCGCCAGCATGTCAAGGCTGGCATCACCGGCTGGGCTCAGGTCAACGGCTTCCGCGGCGATACCAGCCTGCGAAAGCGTTTGCAGTACGACCTTTTCTACATCCGGCACTGGTCGGTCGCCTTTGACCTTCGCATCCTGGCCCTGACCCTGGCCCGCGGTTTCGTCCATCGCAACGCAATCTGAAAAAAGGTACCTATTTGGGGCAGGTTGCCATTGCGGCGGTGCTGAAATGCCTTTACACTTCCGCTGGCTGTATGCACTCGTGGGGTATGCAATCCTTTGTGGGTAAAAATGCTCATGCGGAATGCCTTTCAGCTTGGTTCGGCTCTGTGAAGGATTCACGCCTAGAATGCAACCGAATTTTGACAATCGCAGCAACCGTGCTGATTTGGTCCGCGAATCGGTCAGTGTCTGCAGCGGGACGATGCCGCAAGATTTATGCGCCCGCTCCATCCGGAGTGGTACAGAACAGTGGAGGTATCCAGTGAAGAAGTCCAAGGGTTTCACGCTGATCGAGTTGCTGGTGGTCATTGCGATCATCGCCCTGCTCATCGGCATCCTGCTGCCCGCCATCGGCAAGGCACGCGACACCGCCAAGAATGTTCTCAGCCAGACGCAAATGCGTCAGCTGACACAGGGTTCGGCGAACTACGCAGCGGACAACGGCGATCGGGTTTTCTCGTATTCCTGGAAGCCGAATGTGACCTACAAACTTCCGAATGGACAAGAAAAGAACGAGAACAACTTCACGGACATCGCTCAGTGGCAGAACACTGAAATTCTTATGCGCATTACCGGTCGCATTGACGGTGACAACAAAATCCAGCGGTTCACGGGCCGTCTTCCACATCGGCGATGGAGCCATATCGTCTTGCTCGATTATCTGACAAGTAATCAGCCAGAGCCAGTCGCCGCCAGTCCCTTTGACAGAAACCAGTTGCAGTGGGCTGATAATCCCGTGGACATCACCGCGGCAAACAATATTCCCTACGCGGTCAGTGCGGCGTCAATTCCAGCAGGTCACGATGCCCCCGCAGGATGGACCGCCGTCGGCATTCGTCAGCGTTGGGCCTTTGCATCCTCCTATCAAACGGTTCCTGCTGCATGGAACCCGGATGCCGTGTCTGAAGGTGAATCAACCTGCTATCCTACCCCTGACACTCCGCACTTGTTTACAACGCCCAACACGGCTCAACTTGGGAATCGCCGATACACGCAAGTGGCTTTCCCGGCGGGCAAGGTGCTCCAGTTCGAAGAGTTTGACCGTCTTTCCAATCGCCAGGGCCTTTGGTTTGCCTATCCAGACGCGAACTGCAACCTGAGTTTCTTCGATGGATCGGTCCGTCGGGAACAGACTGCCAATGCCAATCCCGGGTGGAACCCCGGGCCGGGCATGCGAAATCAGGAATGGCGTCAGAAGTATGTGCCCCTCCACACCTTCCCCGCGCCCAAGACCGGCTTGGGAGAAACCACGACTTATTGCCAGCGCTACCGCTGGACCCGCCACGGCCTTCGTGGCATCGACTTCGGCGGCAAGGAAATCGGGCGTCCCGAATCGATGGGTAGTTCCGATGATGCGATCTGCCAGGAATAATCTCCTGTTCTCCATCTACCTTTATTGACCCCCCCACCCGGGTTCGGAACCATCCGAACCCGGTTTTTTTTATTTTGTGAGGGGGGAGGGGGAAGAAAATAAGACGAAGAAACGGAGCGAGAAGAAAGAACCTTTACCCGGAAACGCTTGGCTCAGTGATACCGTCGATGTAAGCGACGGATTCCCTGTGTTCACCGCGGGTGCTGCTGGCTCATCCCGCCTTCGTGTTTCCGTTTCTTCCCCTCCCCCCTTGTAATCCATCCGCCCCGATTCATGTTAAACTTTCATGACGATGGCCTGTTCGACCTGATTCGCTGCGACCACCCGTTTGGGGATTGGTCAACCTCCAAAAGCTGGTACCCGAGAGCCTCCCATGCGGACCCGAAACGCCTTCACTCTGATCGAACTGTTGGTGGTGATCGCCATCATCGCCTTGCTGATCGGTATCCTGCTCCCTGCCATCGGGAAGTCCCGCGAGACCGCGCGTCGGCTTGTCTGCATCGCGGGCCAGAAGCAGTTCGCTGTCGCCTCGGCCACCTACCAGGGGGACTTCAGGGACTACATCCCGGCGTACTCTTGGCGGCGTCATCCCAGCGGTGTCGGCACGCCGAGTTCATTCGAAGATTTGCAAAGGCCGGATGATGACGCGCAGGCCGCGATCTTCCAAGCTGTGGACATCATCCGACGCAGAACCTACCTGACGGACATGTCCCGCTTTGTGACCCGCTTGCCGCACCGCGAGTTCAGCCACCTCGTGATGATCGACTACCTCACGCTCAACCTTCCCGAACCGATCGTGGCCTGCCCCTCGGACCGGCAGCGCAAGATGTGGCAGGAAGACCCGACCGACCGTACCAATGTCCCTACCGAGGGGCAGTGGGCGGAGATCCAGGACTGGCACTGGTTCAGTTCCACATTCCAGGTTGTGCCAGCGAGCTGGCAGGCCGACATGCAGGCCGGAAACAACCGAGTTTTTACACAGGTTCCGAGCGATCACAACTGGTTTAACGGCGCTGGTGGTATCAAAACCGGTACCCGCCGAGGCACCGAGGTCACCTACCCCGGCCAGAAGGCCTTCATGTTCGAGTTCTACGACTACCACACCACCCGCAACGGCATGTTCTATGCCTACGACCAGGCCCAGATCGCCCTCCAGTTCTTCGACAGCTCGGTCCGCGTGGTCAAGAGTGACACCATCAACCCCGGCTTCCAGCCCAACCGTCCCCAAGGGGCCAACCCAACCACCATGCGGTATGTTCCGCAGGCCTACGAGCCGCCCGCGATCGGTGATCCGCGTGCCGCACTTCCTGGCCGTGTCCGCTGGACCCGCGGCGGCCTACGCGGCATCGATGTCGGCGGCGCCGAGGTCTACACCGGTCAGCCGCGACCCTGAGCAGCTCCCGTTCGAGAGATCATCCGGTGCCGACTTGATTTCCGCGCCGGGGATCCGTGGGGATTCGTCTCCGCAGCCGCTGCCGGAGATGACCGCAAAAAGGCAGGTTTCAGTTGCGATGGTGCTTGCCGCACGGAGCGGCGTGCTGCGTCGTTCGGCCACTCTCTTGCAGTGGCGGCTTGTGGACCAGAATTTTATCCGTATCACCACATGACTTCGCGGTGCGAGGCGTGCCCCTGGTCACAAAAAAAACCCGCCTTGCGGCGGGTTCAAGTGTCCGAACGCGGATCCATTGTTTTCAGGGACCGGTGCGACGAATGCGCTGGATCTCGCGCTGCTGGCGTGCGATCTCGTTTTCCCAGAACGGCACATCGATCACTTCATCGAATGCGCTGACGATCGCGTCCATGTGCAGTGACTCAGCCCGACGCATCAGGATCTTGTACCGGCCGAGCTGGGTCTTCATGTTCTGGTACGCGGATCCGGCGGAGCCGATCGTGTTGGTTCCGGTGACCGTCGCACGCTCGCGGAAGAACGACATGATGGTGCCCAGCAACTCGGCCCGCAGACGCTTGCACTGGTCGTTGGCCTTCTTCGCGATGGCGTTGGTTTCCTCAGCATGGTGGTCCCAAACCAGGAACTGCTGGGCTTCTGCGAAGGTCGCGATGTCTCGGTTGGGGATGGTGGTGACGAGGCCGTACTTGCCCGCCTGATCGGCAGTCAGGGTCAGCACGGTGTCCTTGCCGTCGATGGTCTCGTAGACCTCCCCGCCGGTCGGCGGCTCGCTCGTGACGATCCACACGCCCCCACGCTGCACGGCGTAGGCGGCCTCCTCGGGGATCATCATGGTCATGACCAGCGCCTTGGAGTGGCCCTTGGCCTCGGCGCTGGCGGCCAGCTTGGCGGCCATGATGGAGGTCATCTTCTTGTCCACCTCGGCGGCACCGGTGCCCTTGATCGTGAACACGACCGCGCCGCCGAAGGTGCCGCCCGGTGCCATGGTGATGGTGTCGCAGTTGAACGCGGGCCAGATGGTCGCGGAGATGGCGTGCTCGATCAGAGCGTGGTAGCGGAAGGTGCCGCTGTACTTGGCCATGATTTCCACGATCTCCTCGGCCGCCCAGACTTCGCCGCCGGGCGAGTTCATGCGGAAGACGATATCCGTGGCGCCCTGCTCTTTGGCCCACTCCAGCCCGTTGGCGATCGACAGCGGGTAGATATCCTGGCCGAAGGTCCCGCTCATCGGGATCTCGACGATCAGGTCCGCGCCCTCACGCTTGAGAATGGGCTTCTTCTGCGCCGGCGCGGGCGTGTTGAGCGTGGGGGTCGGGGTCAGTGTCGGCGTACCGGCCGGGGTGGTTTCGGTCGTGGTGGGGGCGGTCTCACCGATCGTGACGGTGTGAATCAGACGCCGATCAAGCGTCAGGCGGGTGCTGATGCCGTTGATCTTGGTGTCGATCACCACTTCGCGCCGGGTGTTGGTGACCACCGTGCCGTCATAGACCGTGCCATCGCGCATGACGACCTGGTCGGCATTGGCGAAGGCCGCGCCCAAGGCGATCACACCGCCGGCAATCAGGGCCTTCATTGAAGTGCAAGAGAAGATTCCAGAAATCATCAAGGACCCTCCAACGGTCAGTGTGGACCGACACCAGCACGATGTCAGCGTTTGTCCCTAGAGCATACGGTCCAAGAGTATCCGAAGATCACCCCGTGCGCCAAGAAACACGCTTGTAATTTGGTAAGATCATCCGGATGCAACGGTTCCGGGTCATCGTGGTGGGTGGGGGACACGCCGGAGTGGAGGCCGCGTGGGCGGCCGCGAACCGTCTTGGCAGTCCCGAATCGGTGGCTCTTCTGACTTTTCAGCCCCAGGCGGTCGGGGCCATGAGCTGCAATCCGGCGATTGGGGGTTTGGCCAAGGGCCAGTTGGTGCGTGAGATCGATGCGCTCGGTGGTCTGATGGGGCTGGCGGCCGATGCCACAGGCATCCAGTTCAAGGTGCTGAACACCTCCAAGGGCCCGGCCGTCCATGGACCACGGTGCCAGTCGGACAAGCAGAAGTATCCGTTGGCCATCCAGAGCCTTCTGGAGGCCCGCCCTGAGATCCGTGTCATCGAGGGGGCCGTGGAGGAGTTGCTGGTCTGCGATGGCATGATCACAGGCGTGCGAGCCCGGACGCCCGACGGACGCACCCTGACTCTGGAATCGGACACGGTGGTGCTGACGACCGGCACCTTCATGCGCGGGCTGATGCACACCGGGGAGATCAAGACCCCTGGGGGACGCCACGGCGAGGCCGCGGCCGTGGGCATCTCAGATTCGCTGCGTGATCTGGGCTTCGAACTGGGCAGACTGAAGACCGGCACCCCGCCGCGTCTGGATCGGACCACGATCGACTGGGAATCACTTCCCGAGCAGTGGGGGGATGAACACCCGGTTCCGTTCTCGGACCTGAGTCTGGATGGATGGCGGGTGCCGGGCCTCGCCTGCGAGCGATTCCCGGTGATCGAGCAGATCGCCTGCCGCCAGACACAAACCCACGCCAGCGCCCACGCCTTCATCCGGGCCAACCTGCACCGGGCGCCGATGTTTTCCGGGCAGATCCATTCGGTTGGGCCGCGTTACTGCCCGTCGATCGAGGA
>CAZXGL010000003.1:0-57409 GCA_964640595.1 uncultured Phycisphaeraceae bacterium
GCCCGGCGGACTGGGTGAAGGACGCCCCGGGGGTACTCGGCGTGATCTGAGCGCGAGAGCCGGGGGCGTTGAGGGTGATGCCGCCATCGCCGGTGAAGGCGGCCCCGTCGGCGACGCGGAGGGTGGTGGCGCTGCCGCCGGCGGAGGGGTTGATGATGATGCGACCAAGGTTGTACGCCGCACCCGTGATGTCAAAGGTACGGGCGTTCGTCACTTCAAGGGTGGCGTCGGGGTTGGCGATGGTGAGGGTGTTGACGCCGGCGTTCGCTGCGCTGAGGATGACGGTGTATGCGCCTTTCAGACCGAGCAGGGCGTCGTGGGAGAGGCCGGGGACGACGGCGGGGTTCCAGTTGGAGGCCTGGCTCCAGACGCCGTTGACCGGCGCGGCCCAACCGATGGGTTCGCCCGCGTGGGCGAGGAATGAAACGATGCCGGTGAGGGCGACGGTCGCGGTGGTTCGGGTGTTCATGTGAATCTCTCGTGCGTGTGTTGGGAACGCCATCCGTTGCGTGGATCGTGGCGTGTCAGGCCCCGTGCCGGGCACGCGCGGATGCGGCTGCGTGCAGCAGGGTTGGCCTGGACGGATCAGGATACCGGCGCGATAGGCGCATGGAAAGAGTGTTCGGGATGTAGATCCTTGAAACCGGCAAAACCAGCGCGATCTTGGCTTTATAGGGCGTGCGGGGTCAGGGGCAGCCCGCGTTATAAGACGAGAGGTAGGTCGCCAGGTCGAAGAAGTTCAGCTCGCCGAAGGGGGCGGCCAGGTCCGCGCTCGGGTCGCCCGCGTTGAACAGCGCCAGATAGGCGGCCAGGTCGAAGAAGTTGAGCACCCCGAACGGCTCGGCCAGATCCGCCGCTGAGCAGCCCGCCGGGTTCTGGCACACGAGCGTCTCGACGCGGAAGGCGTCGATGGCGGCCTCGACCACGGAGCCAGCGCCCTCGTCGGCCGCGATGAAGCGCATCCGCATCTGCGCGGTCAGCGGCAGCAGATCCGCCGGACGGAAGCTGTGCTGGAACCATCCACCGGAGACCTGGTCACCGGCTGGCCCGACGACCTCGACGCTGGTCCATGTCTGGCCGTTGTTGTTGGAGATGTCGATGCGGAAGACATCCTCGAAGGGGGCGGCGCCAGCGGAGTTGGAGAACCAGCGCCAGTATGAGATGGTGGTGGCCTCGGGCGCCCCGGAGAGATCGAGGACCGGGGTGGTCAGTGTGGTGCGGCCGCCGTCCACATCGCTGGCACCCACCCCGCCGCCGGTGTGCTGGCCGGTGACATAGCAGTAGGGGCCGTCCACGCCGGTACCCGGCTGGGCTGCCGTGCCGACGGGGATGACCCGGGTCCAGATGCCGCTGGTGGCGTTGTCACCCGACGCGCCAACAAGCCAGCCCTGGTGGGTGGCGAAGTTGTCGTAGAAGATCTCTTGGATCTCGTCGGCTACCTCGAATGTCATGGTGCTGGCCGGCGCATCCGCGGGATAGGCGGCGGTATCGCCGTTGAGGGTGGTGGCGATGAAGTAGGCTCGGACTGTGGCGCCGCACGCGGCCGGTGGCGTGAGCACGGACCAGGTGCCGTCGCCGTTGTCGCTGGAAGTGGCGGGCTGGAAACCGTTGCCCGCATCGATGAACGCCTGGACGGAAACGACTGGGTTGTCCTCGGAGCGCGTCACCACGCGGGCCGAAAGGGTGGTGCCACCGGTGGGCAGCACCGTGGCGGGCGGATCGACCGGTGAAACCGCAAGGGCGGCGGGCTGGGCATCAAGTCGCAGGACGAACAGGCCGCGTTCGATGTCCGAGACGATGATGGTGCCGGAGGGGAAGTAGGGGTAGTTGGACCAAGTGCCGTTGAACTCGGCGCTGTCCGAGCCGGGGAAGGTGTCAAACCAAGCAAACTCGGTGGGGTTCTCGGGGTCGAGCGCGTCGAAGACGCGCAGGCCGGAGCGGTAGTTGGACTGGAAGATCAGCCCGTTGTGGGTGTAGAGGTTGTGGTCAATGGCAGGCAGCCCGTTGCTGAACTGACCGACAAAGTAGGGGTTGGCCAGATCCTCGATGTTGAAGATGCGAGTGGTGCCGGGCTGGCCGGTGTACATCTCGTCGAGTTCGTCGTTGAGATAGAGATACTTCTGGTCCTCGGACAGCCAGGTCTGGTGGGCGTAGCCCGCATTCGGATAGAAGATGGTCGAGAGCAACTGCGGGGAGGTCGGCACGGTCACATCGACGATGCGGATGCCGGTCTGGGTGTGCCCGATGTCGTATCCGCCGGAACAGAAGCCGATCTCACGCCCGGCGAAGGGGCCGGCGCGCATGGTGGCGACCTGGGCCTCGTGGACATACATCTCGGTCCAGCCGCCGGCGAAAACGGGCTGGGTGGGATTTGAGATGTCGATCTTGACCAGCCCGCCATTGCCGATGTTGGCGCCGGCGATCCACAGCGTGCCGGCCTCCTCGTTGGCGGCGATGGTGTGGGTGGTGGAGTAGCCGCCGCTGGTCCAGTTGCGGACAAGAGTCACCTGGCCGCTGTCGATGTTGGTCAGGTCCATGATCTGGAGGCCCGAGCCGCCCTCAGAAACGCCGTAGGCGTATTGGCCGACGACCTTGACCCCGTGCCAGAGCGAGGTGGGACCTTGGATGGTGGCGATGATCTGGGGGTTGGTGGGGTTCGTGATCTCGACGAAACCGAAACCGCCCTCCAAGCCCATGATGGCGTACTCGCGACCGGAGGGGGAGACATAGCCCCAGCAGTCGTTGCCGCTGGCGCGGGCGACACCAGTGAAGTGATTGAGGGGGATGTGGCTGAGCAGGGTCATGCCGGAGGACTCGAACCCGCCGCCGCGCGGGGCGGAAGCGGGATCTCCGAGGCGGTAGATGTCGCCGAAAACGGGGGGCAGGCGACGGCTGAGTTTGCGCGGATCCTCGTCGCCCGAGGCGGCACCGCTAAGCATCACGATCGCGGCGAGCGGGATTCCGACAGTAAGGCCCGCGCGGCGGGCGTTGAGAGACAGATCCATCCTGGCGTTCCTCTTTCAGCGGGCATGCAGAACGCGCGCCCGGTTTGGGGTGACTCACTCTCTTATCCGTCCGGGGCCGGTCGGCGGTTGCAACCCGCCCGGCCGGGATGCGAAGAATGGAGCATGATGTTCGCCGCGGGGATTCTGGTGCTGGGCCTGCTGACGGGTGCGTCCAAGGCGGGTTACGCCCCAGATGAGCCTGCCCCGGCGGCCGCTCCGCTCTTCTTGCTGGTGGATGACGCGGTGGTTCCGGAGGTCGCGGTCCGCTGGATCGCCCGCGGCCAGGCCCGTGAGCATGTCGTTTCTCGCGGGTTCGCCGCCCCGGACGACGCGGAACTTCTGGAGGGCACCAACCTGCGGCTCGGGGTTTCGCTGGGCGGCACGCGTCTGGAGATGGGGGCGGGCCATCCGCGTGGGGCCTTGCTGCGCGTGGAGGCGCGCAAGGCTGAGCCGGGCAGGGCGTTGTTCTCGGGCGTGGACCCAGGCACGAGCGTGCGGCTGGAGGTGCGCGGGGTGCGGTTCAACCAAGCGGTGACGCCGCGGGCGGGATCGGCAATCGTGCATCTTCGATACTCGCTGGGCGACCTGGAAGCGTGCTCACTCCCGCCGGATGCCGCCAGCCAGTTCCTGCTCAGCGACCCCGCGGACACCCTCGGCGGCTTGGCGAAGGATGGTTTGAACGCCCGAGCGGATGCGTTGACGGACGGACCGGCGCGCGGACGGGCCGAGGCGGTGGTCGAGGCCGACGGCACCGTCCGCCTGACGGTGGACATCCCCTACGGCCTCCTGCGCCACCTCCGCGACCCATGGAACAGCGAGCTGCCGGGCACCTTCTTCGAGCCGGTGCGTCTGCACGCGGAGGTGGAGGTGCTGCCCGTCGGGGTGGAGGCGCTCGACGCGTCCGTGCTGGAAGACTGAAGCCCTATTTCTTTGGCGGCACGCCGATGTCCTCGTCCCACAGATCGGGGCGTGCGGTGATGAAGTCGCGCATGAGTTCGATGCATCGGGGGTCGTCCGCGAGGACGACTTCCACGCCCTCGGCGCGCAGCCAGTCCTCTCGCCCCATGAAGGTGGCATGCTCTCCGATGATGACGCGGGGGATCCGGTGCAGCACCGCCGTGCCGGTACACATGGCGCAGGGCGAGAGCGTGGAAGCGAGCGTGAGGGTGTGCCAGTCGCGCCGGCGCCCGGCGTTGCGGATGCAGGCGGTCTCGGCGTGGGCCGTGGGGTCGCCGGTCTGAACACGCAGGTTGTGGCCGCGGGCGACGATGGTTCCATCCGGCGCGATCAGGGCGGAGCCGATCGGGATACCACCCTCGCGCAGACCGGCACACGCCTCTTCATAGGCGGCATCGAGAGCGCGTTGGTCATGGGTGTTCAGAACGGACATGCTGACCCCGGGCTGGCGTGTGTGGATAGAGGATGGGGCAATGGAGGCAGGGTGGGGGGATGAGGGGAGGGTGGTCTCTACAACAAAATGATACTCGATTCATGCCGGATTCACACGGTTGGCGGGAGGGGTGAGGTATCTCTATGCATGTTGAAGGTCGTCCCTGGCCACGAGCCGGATAAGGGGACGACCGGAATCGAGATTCAGACACCCACAAGCCTAAGCAAGTAGGAGGTTCCCATGATCATTCTGACCAGCACCGCTTTCGCTCTTTCGGTTCTTGTCGGCAACGCCGGTGTCGGTGTGGCGGAAACGCGAAGTCCGATGAGTGTCGCGCAGTTGGAAGCCTTGACCGGTACCGTGAAGAGCGCGGACATGTCCGCCAAGACCTTCGCCGTGACCACGGACACCGGCGAGGAACGCAAGGCGAGCTGGAACGACGACACTGTGTTCCTGCTCGACGGTGAGGACTCGGACGCCGCCTCCGTGCTGGTGACGAACGGCAAGATCCGGGCGTCGCTGGACGAGAACGGTGTGGCGACCAGCGTGAGCCGCTGGAGCGAGTAAACCTTCCTCTCTCTCTCCGTCCCCCTGGCCATTTGGCCCGCAATGCGGGCCGTGGCCCGGGTCGGTCATCCGCGGCGTTTCGGTGGAGGAACGAGCGTCGCGAGCACGGTTTCGGGTGCCCTCTCATCCGTGCGGGCCGACTCGGGCTCTTGACTCTCAGCGGGTTGTGTGACGCCTCGGGCTGATGCCCCGGGGGCACATGATCCAGAACATGAAGCCGGGCGGGCTCCACGCGGGCACGCCCGGCTTTACTTGCCCGCGGACGAAGTCGCCGCGATCAAACGAACTGCGGCGTGTAGACTGGCCGCATGACCGACACCAACTCCGGCGGCCTGATCGTCTTTGACCACCCGCTCATCCGCCACAAGATCACCATCATCCGCGACGAGCGGACGAACCACCGCCAGTTCCGGGCAACCCTGGCGCAGATCGCCGGGCTGATGGTCTATGAGGTGACACGCTCGTTCGAGACGGAGACCTTCCCGGTGCGCACGCCGCTGGTGGAGACCACCGGGTATCGGGTGCGGGGCGTCATCACGCTGGTGCCGGTGCTGCGGGCGGGACTTGGGATGATCGACGGGATCCTGGATGTGATGCCCGAGGCCCGGGTGGGCCACCTGGGCATGGCTCGGGATGAGGAGACCCTGGAACCCAAGACCTATCTCAGCAAACTCCCGCGAGATCTGGATGCAGGCCCGGTGGTGCTGGTCGATCCGATGCTGGCAACCGGCGGGAGCGCATCGGCCGCCGTGCGTTTGCTGCGCGAGGCGGGGGCCATGGACCTGCGCATGATCAGCCTCGTCGCGTCACCCGAGGGTGTGGCCCGTCTGCGCCGCGACCACCCCGATCTGCGCGTCTACGCCGCCGCGCTGGACGAGCGACTGAACGAGAAGGGCTACATCCTGCCGGGGCTGGGCGACGCCGGCGACCGCATGTACGGGACGACCTAAGGAAGAAGGATGGGGAGGGATGGGGTGGTGTTTCGATGGGGGTGGGGGGAGGGACAAAAAGAACAAGGCCCCGCGTGATGCGGGGCCTTGTCGTTCACCGTGTGTGCGGTGCGAGGCTTACGGGCAGCCGGCGTTGTAGGCGTCCATGAACGCGGAGATGTCGAAGAAGTTGAAGACGCCGAAGGGGGCGGCGAGGTCGGCCGCGGGATCCTGGGCGGTGTAGGCATCCATGAAGGCGGAGATGTCAAAGAAGTTGACGAAGCCGTCGCCGTTGAAGTCGGCGGTGCAGCTCGCGGCCAGGGTGGGCACATGAGCAAGGCCGGAGATGGAGGCGGGGGTGCCGGTGCGGAACAGGCCGATCTCGACCTGGCCGGTGGTGGGGGCCGCGCTGGTCTCGAACCAGAAGTTGTACATGCTGGCCCAGCGCACAGCGTTGGCGTTGGGGTTGATGTCGAAAGTCTGGGTGGACCAGGTGACAGTGCTGCCATCGTCCACGGGGGTCCAGGCGGTGTTCTCGGTGGGATCACCCGAGTGGTAGGAGATGCCGTTGAAGCCGTAGTTGCTCGAGCCGGTGTTGGCGGGAATCGAGATGGAAGCGGCCGAACGGTGCGAGTTCTGGTTGTGGATGGCGTACTCGTAGCGCCAATTGCCGTTGCCCAGATCCACGGCCTTGGAGGCGAGGTGGAAGCGGCCTTCGCCGGGAACATCGATCTGGGAGATCATGACGGAGTTGTCGGGCTGGTTGGGCCCGTTGCCGTGGAGCTGCCATGCGAAGATGGCGGGGGTTTCACGGACGGTGCCGCCGGAGCCGGACATGGCGAAGTTGGATTGGTTGACAGTCATGCGGCGGTAGGAGGTGTTGTTGAACTGGTTGCCGGCCAGGGCGTCGTCACGGGCGGTGTACTGGCCTTCGGCGAAGAACTGGCCGTTGCTCGACATCGCCGCGGCGGGCACCTGGAGGCGTTTGAAGATGGCGTTGCCGGTCTGGTTGATGAAGGAGGGCGGCCAGGGGAACTCGCCGGTGTAGGCGTTGATCTCGAAGCGGGGCCCGAGGTCGGTCTGGGCCGCGTTGAGGCTGGCGCTGTAGGGGTCGGAACAGCCCGGGCCGAGGGCCTGATAGTTTCCGCCGCCCCGGCAGCCGAAGCCGCAGGCGTTCATTTGAAGTGCAGCCCAGGAGTGCTTGACGAAGGCGGCGCCGAGCTGGGTCATCCGGCCGTTCTCGATCTTGTAAAGGCTGGTCGAGATAACGGGATGGTTGACGGTGCTGGCAATCCAGTTGGCGTTGGTCGTGCCCTTGTTACAGGCGGTGGTGCCGATCGAGTAGGCACGCGTGCCGCCGATGACGCCGTGGCTGATCACATCGGCGAGTTCGCCACAGATAATGTCAGGGGTAGCCATGGCCGAACCGGTGCAAACAGCGACCGCGGCAGCGGTAATGAAACGGTGCATGTAAATCCTCCGGGAATCGTGGTTGAGGTGTCCGTGAGCGAGCATACCACAATGACTCTCACCAATGGAACATGAAATCCGCATAATCCTCATATTTGTGCCGAACAAAACCCAAATTATGGGCAGCCGGCATTGTAGAGGTTGATGTACCGGCTGACATCGAAGAAGTTGAACTCTCCGAAGGGGGCGGCCAGATCGGCCTTGGGATCCTGGGCGTTGAAAGCGGCCATGAAGGCGGCGATATCGAACATGTTCAGCACGCCGTAGGGCTCAGCAAGGTCGGCCGGGCACAGGCTGCCGGTCATGCGGCTCCAGGCGGAGGCGGGGACCGGACGCCTGGAGATATTGCTGCCCTGATAACGAACGATCAGGCCCGCCCCGCCGCCGCTCTCAAAGAACTCGGCACGGAGGTGGTGCTTGCCCTGTTCGAGGGGGAGCACGGTCCAGTAGTCCCGCATGCCGTGAAGGCCGTCATTGTCGACGATGAGCTGGTCATCCAGGTAGAGGAGAGAACCATCGTCGGACTCGATGGCGAGCTGGTACCAACCGGTCTCGGGGACTTCGAGCATGGCGGTGAAGACCGCACCGACACGATCGGTCCGGCCCGAGGTTGCGAAGTTGCCCTCGGTGGAGGGGAAGTTGATCTGGGGCACGATGTCGGAGAGGTACGGCGTCATGGGGTCGAAGTTGGGGATGAATTGGGGGTTAGTTCCCAAGGCATAATAATCGACCTCGACGCCAGGCTCCGTGGCGACAGGCGGCGCGGCCCGGCGCATGGCAAGCACATCCAGAGAAACCGTGGCCGAACCCGCGGCACCGGCCGTGTAGGTGAAGGAATCCGGCCCGGAGTAGCCGGGGGGCGCGGAGTAGAGGAGATGGGCGAACTGCGGGGCACCGTTGACGACCAGTTGCAGGGTGCCGCCCGCCGCGGTGGTGGTGGGGAAGGAGGTGATGGTCAGCGGGGTGGGCTGGCAGGTGGTGGCCGCGTCGTTGCTGAGCACATCAAGGGCGACGGTCATGCCCTCGGCGACCTGGAACTGGTCATTGCGTGCGTAGGCGACATTGGTGGTCGTCAGGTCGCAGGAAGCCGAGTTGAGGAACTGGAGGATGCGCTGCTCGACGCGGGGTCCGAGGCTCATGACCATGTTGGAGAGGCCGCCTGGGCAGAGGTGGCAGTAGGACATGATGCTGGCGTTGAGGGCCAGGGTGCAATCGCCGTTGCCGCAGTTGTCGATGGGCGGGTTGTATCCGTCGTGGGTGTGGCCCGAGCCGAAGTTGTGGCCGAGTTCGTGGGCGACGACCATCAGATCCCAGTTCTGGTGGGAGTTGTCCTGAACCGGAAGGGGGAAGAAGCCGTTGAGGTTGGCCGAGACGCCGTGGCCGTACTCCATGTTGCACAGGGCGTTGAGGTAGGCAAGCCCGCCGCCCAGCCCCCGGGCAGAAAGCCCGTGGACGGCATTGCGGGGCACATGGCGCATGGCCAGGTTCCAGTGGTCGCGCATCTCGTCGAGGAAGTCGCCGGTGCCGTTGTCGCCGAAGTAGGGATCAACATTGGCCGACCAGACCCGGAGGTATGGCACGAGCAGCGTGACATTGACATCGCGTTCATAAATGGCGCTGGTCGCGGCCAACAGGGTCTGGGCATACATCGCGGCCATGGCGGTGTTGCCGCCGAAGAGGTAGGCGGTGAACTCGTAGTCGGTGTCGATGGCGATGCGGGCCACACGGCAGGGCGCCGCGCCACGCAGGTTCATGGTCTCGCCGTTGATGTCTCCCGGCCACTGCTCCGGCAGCTTGCCTCGAGGATAGAAGAAGGGGTTGTGGGGGTCGGTGCCGCACAGCGAGTCACCAACGCCCAGGTTCAGATCACGGGCGAGCGCGGAACGGATGGCCTGATCGGCCCCGGCCTCGCCGGAGCTGATGATGCGGACATCGCCGTCGGTGCGGACGAACCCCGTCACCTGGTAGGGCGTGATGGAGAGGAAGGCCAGCGAGTCAGGGTCGCCATCCACGGTGCCCTTGAGCAGGATGACATCGGACAGGTCGATCGGGTGCTCGTCGCCGTTCTCATCCACCGAGACCACCCGGGCGCCCGGGGCGAGGTTGGTGAAGCGGGTCAGCTCGAGGATTTCCTCCCCGCCGACGACGGGCAGGGCCACGCGGGTGACGGCTCCCACGGGCACGGCGGTCAGACCGGCCAGATCCGCGATCGCCCGGGCGGTGGGCATTGGCTGTGGGGCCTGGGGGGCGGCAAGGGCGGGTGTGGCCATGCCAGCGGACAACAACGAAAGCCACAATGCCGAATGCACTCGCATGGGCGAGTCTCCTCTCTAATAGACCCAATATGACCGGACCGGGGAGGCCGGGAACAGAGTACCCCAAGAACTGGGGGTCTGTGGAACGAAACGGCAGCACAACCTGCCAGCCGCAATCTATCCGAGGTTGATGATCACACGGCTGCATTTTTTTTGGACTTGCCGAATGTGGGGCATACTCCGATGGCTCTTGGGGTGGTCCTTTTCGGCCGTGGTTTCCCTTTTCCTCCTCACTTCCGAGTCCGTCAGGGTGCGGTTGGCACGATGGGTGGATGCGTACGATGCCAGCCGCCTGTCTGCGATGGGTGTTCGTACGGATCAGAATTGGCCGGGCGGTCTGCCGGGCCGAGGCGGAGCAACAGGATGGATCAGTCTGCCCACCAAGCCGGGACGGCCAGCACGCCAGCCCCATCGGATCGCACCGTCGTGGCGTTATCGGTGCGGGATCTGGTCTTTGCCTACCCCGGCGCGTCCGAACCCACGGTGCGGGCGCGTCGGCTGGACCTGCGGCCGGGAGAACAGGTGGTCCTGACGGGCTCCTCGGGGCGCGGCAAAAGCACGCTGCTGCACCTGATCGCCGGGCTGATGGAGCCCACGCGGGGCGAGGTGGTGATCGACGGCACGCCGCTGGGATCGCTCGCCGGGTCGGCCAGGGATCGGTTCCGGGGTCGGCATGTGGGCATGGTGTTCCAGACCTTTCATCTCTTGCACGGTTTCAGCGCGTTGGAGAATGTGCTGGCGGCGATGATGTTCTCGGACCTTCCGCGGGGTGAGCATCGGGACCGGGCGTCGGCGTTGCTGCAAAGGCTCGGCATCCAGCGGGTCCACGCACCGGCGGAGGAGTTGAGCGTGGGCCAGCAGCAGCGCGTGGCGGTGGCCAGGGCGCTGGCCTGTCGCCCGACCCTGGTGCTGGCGGACGAGCCGACGGCCAGCCTGGACCCTGAGAACGCATCGGAGGCGGTGGGGCTTCTGAAAGAGGCCTGCCGGGAGAACAACGCCGCGCTGCTGTGCGTGACGCATGATCCGTCGTTGGTCGGTCTGTTCGATCGGCATGAAACCCTGGACGCGCTGGCCGACGGCAAAGCCGCCGGGGCGGGAGTCTGAGCATGGCACTGACGGATTGGGCCATCGTGCGTCGGTCGATGTCGGGTCGGCGTTTCTCAACGGGCGTGACGGTGGCGTCGGTTGCGGTGGCGGTGGCGCTGATGACCATGCTGCTGTCGATGAAGGCGTCCGGGCGGGCGGCGTTCGAGCGTGGGACGGGCAACGCGCAGATGCTCATCACGCGGGAGTCGGGCCCGCTGACCAGCGTGCTCAACAACATGTTCTACGCGGATGCGCCGGGGGCCGACATCCCCTGGGCGGACTTCGAGCGGCTGCGGGAGTCCTACCCGTTCGCGTGGGCGATCCCCACGGCCTTCGGCGATTCGTATCGCGGGATGCCGGTGATGGCCACCACCACCGAGTTTTTCACGAAGTTCCAGCCCGCGCCTGGCGAGGATTTCGTGCTGCGCGATGGCCGGTTGTTCGAGGCACCCTTCGAGGTGGTGCTCGGGGCCGACGCGGCCCGGGTCGCGGGGCTCCCGGTCGGGTCGGTCATCCATCTGTCTCACGGTGCGCCCAGGCAGCCCGGAACGCATGTACACACCGAGTTCAACTACACGGTGGTGGGCGTTCTTAAGCCCACGGGTTCGCCGCACGATCGTGCGCTGTTCACGGATCTGGACAGCTCGTGGGTGCTGCACGCGCACGATCGGCGTGTGGTGACGCTCGGTGCGGGCGTGATCACCACACCCGCCGATCTGGTCGAGGCCGATCGCCGCATCACCGGGGTGTACGCCAACATCGGGGCACGGACCGCGGCGTTGACGCAGATCCTCAGTGAGCTGCGCCGTGATCCGGAATGGACGGTGGCCCAGCCCGCCGACACCGTGCGCGGGCTTTTCGCCATCGTCTCCAGCGTGGACCAGCTGCTGGTGGCGATGGCGGCGGCTGTGTTCGTCTCCTCCGGCGTGTCGATCATGCTGGCGTTGTACAACTCGATGGAGCAGCGACGCAAGCAGGTGGCGGTGCTGCGGGTGCTCGGGGCCAGCCGCTGGCGGGTTTCCAACCTGGTGCTGACCGAGTCGGCCGCGATCGGATTGATGGGCGGCGCGCTGGGCGTGCTGCTGGGCATCGTCAGCGGCACGCTGGTCGCCAGCGTACTGGAAGCGCGGCTGGGCCTGGTTGTCCGGCCCAGCCTTCCGCTGGACGGGTATCTGGGCATGGTCCTGGCCACGGTGGTGGTCTCGATGGTGGCGGGGGTGGCCCCGGCGATACTGGCCTACCGCACGCCGGTGGTGCGTCATCTGCGTCCGATCGGTTAAGCCCGGAACAATCCGGCGGGCTTGGCGGTAGAACATGGCGGAGGTCTCGATGCGTTACTTCTGGTCGCTGATTCTGGTTTTGGCGGTGGTGACGGCGGGGTTGTTCACCCTTCGCGTCACACGCGAGCGGGCGGCCCTGACACCCGTGGCTGCCGCTCCATCGTCTTCCGCAGGCGGCATGGCTGAAGGTGGGCTTGGACAGCGTCCGGCTCGGCCGGCGGCTGAACCCGCTCCGGCTCCACCGCCCGCCGCGCCCATGGAGGGGGTCATTGATGTGCCGGAAACCTCCCCGGCTTTGGCGGATGATGAGCAGATTCAGCCTGTCCCATCGGTGACGGCGCACGAGGCCGGTTCGGCCGAAGCCATTCCGGAGATTCCTGCTGCGACCACCCCACCCGCTTCGCAGTTCTCGCTTGATGCGTTGCTGGGTGCCGTGGCGGAGGCCGCGGAGCGGGTCGAGGCGGTCGTGGAAACTCCCCCCGCAGCGGTGGCTGAACCGGCTCCCGCGATCGTTTCGGATCCCATGATGGAGGCGGCCATCGGTGCGAACGCGGCGGCATCAGAGGCGCCGGCATCAACCGCGAGCGTGCCCGTTCTGCCTGGCGTGGTCGGCCCCGCGTTCGAGGTGCGGGCGGATGGCTCGCTCTCGGTCGAGGGTGTGGGCGTGGTGCCGGGCAGCGGCACGGTGCAACGCCCGTTCGTTCTGGACTGGGAGGTGCTTCGTTCCGTGCAGCGCGAGTTCAACCCGCGTCAGGGCAAGTCGGAAGTGCCGGGCTGGCTGAAGCAACTCGACGGCAAGCGTGTGCGGATCGAGGGCAACACGCTGCTGCCGGTGGTGGCTCAGACAACCACGGAGTTGCTGGTGATGCAGAACCCGTGGGATGGCTGCTGCCTCGGTGTGCCGCCCACGCCGTACGACGCGATCGAGGTGAAACTGTCGAACGCGCAGCGGATGGGCAACTCGCCGACCAGCTTCGGTCAGGTCGAGGGCGTGTTCAAGGTGGACCCCTACATCGTGTCCGGCTGGCTGCTGGGCCTGTACATGGTGGAGGACGCGGTGTTCGAGGCGGCGGCGGGGATCGTGCTCCCGGAGATTTAAACGGCAAAGCGACAAAGAGCAAATCCAGAGGAGGTCATGCCTCGATGCTCCTGATTTGCTCCGTTCGCATTCCCACCTGGAGCTTTCCCGCGCCTGGTCAGTGTGTCTGGTCGCCCGCGGCGTAGTAGCCGCCGATCTCGGGGCCGATCAGTTCGGGTTCCGGCTCGGGCTTGGGCTTGCAGGTGGCCAGCAGCAGCGCCCCCAGCATGGCGGAGAGGAAGGAAGCCATGAGGATGGCGATCTTGGCGTGCTCGAGATTGGCCGGGTCGTTCTTGTAGGCGAGGTTGGCGATGAAAATCGCCATCGTGAAGCCGATGCCGCCCAACATGCCCGCCCCGAGGATGTGCCGCCACGACACGCCGGTGGGCAGGGCGGCGATACCTGTTTTCACCGCGATGAAGGACGCCAGCGTGATGCCCAGAGGCTTGCCGATCACCAGCCCCGCGATGACACCCAGGGCAACCCGTCCTGAGACGGCATCGCCGAGACCGCCTTGCAGCGGGATGCCCGCGTTGGCCAACGCGAAGACGGGGATGATGAGAAAGGCCGCCCAGGGGTGCAGGGTGTTCTCCATGCGGTGCAGGGGAGGCATGACGAACCGGGCGTTCTTCATCATCGCATAGACCGCGGCCTGGCGGACGGCGTTCCGTTTGATGTCGCTGTCGTCGTCGGCGTTCTCGAAGATCTCCAGCGCGCGCCGGGTGGAGTAGGAGAACTGGACCGGGTCCACGCGAGAGTGGGCGGGGATGGTCATGGCCAGCATCACGCCGGCGATGGTGGCGTGTACGCCGGACATATAGACAAAGTACCACAAAGGCAGACCGAGCAGGAGGTAGGGAATAGCCCACCGGACGCGGAGCAGATTCATGGTCATCAGGACGCCGACGATGCCGAAGGCGTACGCCAGGTACGCCAGCTTTGGCTCTGCCGTGTAGAAGACCGCGATGACGACCAGTGCGCCCAAGTCATCCACGATTGCCAGGCTCAGCAGGAAAACCTTGAGCGAGGTGGGCACCCGGTTGCCCAGCATGGCCATCACACCCATGGCGAAGGCAATGTCGGTGGCCATCGGCACGCCCCAGCCGGGCATGGCGGCGGGGTCGCCCCAGTTCACACCCGCGAAGATCAGGGCCGGGGCGATCATGCCGCCCAGCGCGGCGAAGATCGGCAGGGCGGCCTTCTTGGGCGAGGCCAGTTCGCCGGCCACGATCTCGCGTTTGATCTCAAGACCCACCACCAGGAAGAACACGGCCATCAGCAGGTCATTGATCCAGTGTGTCAGCCCGTGGCCCAGAAAGAGATAGCTTCCTTCGGGCGCGGTGGGGCCGTGGTGGGCGTTGTCACCGGACTTTGGCGGCTGATCGGCGTGCGGATCGATCATGAGGCCGCCCAGCGCGCCCTCCCCTGCGGAGACAATCGAACCCGTGACCTTCCCATCCTGATTGTCCAGGCCGTGCGGCTCCGCGTGGCGCTCACCCTCGACGATGATCTCGAAGTAGGTGGTATGGAAAACCTCGTCATACAACGGGGCGAATCGCGAGTTGGCCCAGACCATCGCCAGGATGGTCATGGCCAGCAGCACCAGCCCGCCCGAGCAGGAGAGCTGGGCGAAGCGAACGAACGGCCGGGCAAGACGCTCACCGGGTTCGGCACGCAGCGTCTCGTTCGCGGTGGGAATGTGGTGTGAGTGCGACACGCCAAGCCTCTTTCGTTGTGGACGCGACGGTCCTGAGTGGAACCGCCCAGTCCCATGCCGTTTTATCGGCCGGGCGAGAGGGTCACATCAACCCCATTGGGCGAGATGCCCAATCTGGGGTTTGATCGGCGGATGATTTTGAGGCCAAAGGGTGGGGGGAGGGTGGGGTCAGGTTTGGAAGGGGTAGAGGCCGGGCAGTCCGAGGATCCGCGTCAGCTCGTCTAACGCATCCAGGCAGCGCCGGGCGAGGCGGGGATCCACCAGATCATCGGCCGTCAGCCGGTCCGGATAATGCGCCTCCACCCAGGTGGTCAGGCGACGGTCGAGGTCGGGGGTGAAGAGAACACCGGGATGGATGCGGGCGAGTTCGTCATCGGTCAGGACCACGCGGAGGCGCAAGCAGGCGGGCCCCCCGCCGTTGCGCATGGACTCGCGGACATCCAGGTACTCGGCGCGGGCGATCGGGTTGGCGGGGTCGTCGATGACGCGGTCGATGAAGGCGGCCACGCGGGCGTTCTCGCGGACCTCCAACGGCGCGATCAGTGTGGTCGATCCATCCGGCACGGTGACGAGCTGGGAGTTGAAGAGATAGCTCGTGACGGCATCATGGATGGCAAAGTCGCTGTCGTGGGCCTCAACGCAGCACAGGCGTTCGCCCAACGGCGCCGAGAGATCCGTGACGAGGGACCGGGAGGTGGCGAAGGCCTGCTCGTGGTACAGAAAAGTTCGCAGGTTGCCGGTGGAGATCACATCGTTGTGGAAAACGCCGGCGTCGATGGCATCCGGGTGCTGGCGGGCGTAAACCACACGGGCGGGATCGAGCCGGTGTCTGCGGGCGATGGCCTCGCACGCGGCGCGGGTCTGCCGGGTGGGATAGCGACGGCGTGTGAGCACGGGGTCATGCGCATCCACGCCGTAGACGAAGAGCTCGACGCCGGGGGCCCCATGCTCGGTGGCGAATCGGATGTGGTTGGCCGCGCCCTCGTCGGAGTAGCGAGCCTGGCACGGCAGGGGGTCGTGGACGGTGAAACGGGATTTGTCGGCAAAGATGCGGCGCAGGGCGGTGGTGGTGGCGGCTGTTTCCAGAGAACGGTGGAAGTTGCTGGCGAGATTGGCCGGCGTGAAGTGGACCCGGCCGTCCTCGGTATCGGCCGAGGGCGAGACGGTGGCCGCATTGGCCGCCCACATGCTCGATGCGCTCCAGGCGGCGGCCAGCAGGGTGGGGTCGGCCTCCCAAGCGTCTTTGAGGATCTTCTCATCCGGGCCTGAAAAGCCCAGGCTGCGCAGGGTGGACAGGTCGGGGCGGGGCATCGGCGGCAGCACACCCTGGCGAAGCCCGAGTGCGGACAGGCGACGCATCTTGGCCAGCCCTTGCAGCGCGGCGGCCCGGGGGTTGGAAGCCCCGCCCGCGTTGCTCGCGCTGGCGACATTGCCGGGACTCAGCCCGGCGTAGTTGTGGGTGGGGCCGATCAGCCCGTCGAAGTTGACCTCGTGCGCCATGGGCGAGGGTAGGGCGGGAAGGGGGGGAAGAGACGGGGGCGCAAGAAAACACCGGGCGCGATGCCCGGTGTTTGTGGGTGATGCATGGGGACGAAGGGATGGCCGACTGAGAGTCGGCCCCGCGAAACTTACGGGCAACCGGCGTTGAAGATGCCCAGGTAGGTGGACAGGTCAAAGAAGTTGAGCACACCGAAGGGGGCCGCCAGATCCGCGGCCGGATCGCCCGCGTTGAACCGGGCGAGATAGGTGGACAGGTCGAAGAAGTTGAGCACGCCCAGCGGCGGGGCCAGGTCGGCCGGGCTGCACGGGACAGGGCCGATCATGGCGGCCAGCACGGCGCGGTCGGCGCTGGTCACGGTGGCGGCGTTGGTTCCTCCGGGGCCGTCCGTGGGATTCAGATTGGTCGCGGCCAGGAAGGCGTTTGCCAGGCGGTTCTGGAACACATAGGTCTGGAGGGGCTGCCCGGTGACGGGGTTGAGCACCGGATCACCGTTGCTGTCCAGCAGATTGGTGGTGGCATCAAAGTCCGCGCCGGTCAGGAAGATGTCGAGGAAGGCCAGGTCCGCGGCATCGACCACCCCGTCAAAGTTCAGATCGCCGGTGATGAAGCGGAACTGGGTGATGCCGGCCCCCGCGTGATCGTTGAAGCCCCCGGGGGTGAGGCGGAAGGGGTCGGAGATGGAGCCGATGGAGATATCCTGGAAACCATCGCCGTTGGGGTCGGTGGGAGCACCGACGCGGGTGGGGTCATAGGTGAAATCAAGCGAACCGCCCATCGTGTCGCCATAGATGAGTTCTTCGTCGGCCATGCGGGTGGCGACGATCTCGCCCGAGCTATTGAACCGCAGGCCCGCGCCGGGGTTCGCACCGTAATACGCCACACGGCTGACCGCGTCTGGGTTGAAGTCGGGCGTGTCCGAGATGACCTGCTGGCGGGAGCGGGTGTACTCCAGACCGGCATCGTGTGACCATGCGATCTCGTCGATCACCTGCATGGGGTCGATTGCCGACGCGCCGAAGCCCTCGAAGCCGTAGTCATAGAGGCCGTCGCGGTTGATGTCGTGGTCCACATCCTTCCACACCGCGTAGCCATTGCTGTACACGCTCATGCTGTTGACGATGGAGTGGAACGGGCGGCGGCGGACGAGGGCGTAGGTCGAGGAACCATCGTTGCCCAAATTACCGTTGGTGTCGAATGGCGAGGGGATGTGCGTATCAAAGAAGGAGTAGGCGGTCTCGCCGTCATCCGGCAGGAAAAGCGGGATGAACGACTGGTTCGGGCGGCCGTTATAGAACACGAGAAGGCCGTTGGAGCCGAGGCGCAGGCCGTCGAGCGTGAATGCCTCGTCGATCTCGGGCGGAACATCCAGCGTGCCGTCTCCGTTGAGATCCTGCCCGCCCTTGAACAGGACGAGGGCGTAGCCGGTCAGGTCCATGTTGGGCTGGCCGTACAACTCGATGTACTCGATGAAAGCATCGGCGGTCGAGCCGCCGCCGGGCGGGTTCTCGAACAGCTCGTTGATGACGACCTGGGCGTGGGCCGAGGCGGCAATGGAGGCGGCCGCACCAGCGGCCAGGATCAGATTCAGTCGCATGGTTCTCTCTCCCTTTGGAACAAATGAATGGTGCAGGTGAGGTCAGGGGGATGGGGGGGTGGGGGGGGGTCAGAGGCCGTAGCGGCCGGTGAGCAGTTCGCCGGTGAAGATGTTGCGTTCGGGGAAGTCGGAATAGACAGGCAGCCCGTTCTGGCGGAGTTCGGGGTTTACGGCATAGCTGAAGTGCTGATCGCCGTTGAGGTCGAAGAAGCTGGCGGCGTGGCCGTCGGCGAACACGAAGTTGCCGATGGTCTTGCCGTGCCCGTCGGGACCGAAAAGGCCGCGTCCGCCGTGGGCCGGGCCGAAGTCGGTATAGCTCTCAGAAACCATGTTCATGCCCAGGCGGAAGGTGGGGCCGTCGCTGACGGACTTGACGGCCGGCTCGACACCAGTGGAAAGGTCGATGCTGTCCTGCGGGTCAACGCTGTTGGTCTGGATGCGTGAGTCGGCGAAGAGCGGGATGATGGAGGCGGAGATGGTTCCCATCGAATGCTCGCGCAGCGGACCGATCACGCCGCGGACCAGATCGCCGGGCTGGGCCTGCTGGCCGATGCGGGTGCTGCGCCATCCGGTGTAGGCCATGTAGAACGACTGGGTGTAGTTGGAGTTGTACCCGCGTCGGATCAGTTCGTCGCGCTCCTCGATGGTGAAGCGGCGGAGTGGCCCGTCGTTCAGGCGGCTCATGCGCAGATTCTGGTTGTGCTGGGCATCGGCGCTCGGGCAGAGCATCGTCCCGGGCAGGCCATAGGCGCCGTTGACATGATCCGCGATCCAGCCGACCTCTTCGATGCCCTTGGGTGCGAATCCGGACCTGAGGCCGTCCTTGTGCTTGCGGGCTCGGTTGTCAAACGGGCCGGAGCTGAAGTAGCCCTTGTTGTCCGCCGCATAGGTGACGGATGCCAACCCCATCTGCCGGAGGTTGGACAGACACTGCACCATTTTGGCGGTGTCCCGGGCCTTGCCGATGGCCGGAAGCAGGATGCCGATGAGCAGCACGATGATCGCGATGACCACGAGCAGCTCGATGAGCGTGAAGGCGGGGACGGCGTTGGTGCGTGTGCGCATGTCGTGCGGACTCCCGGAGATGCGTTGATTGATGGGTCAACGCTACCGGGAACACCGCCGGATGAGAAATCAAAGAACGATCAAGATTCCGTTCAGACAGTGCGGAACCCTTTGTAAAGGTCTGGAAAAGGCGTCTGAACACAATCTGAGCAATTTCTTGACGCAAAGATTATCCGCATTCTGTCCAATCCGTGCTAATTTCAATCCGTGCGAACCCGTGGCGAGCGGGGATGGAGACTCCCTCGCCCGACGGGGTCGTTTTGTACGAACGAGAAACAACGGATCGGAGAGAGTCATGAAGCAGATCATCAGCATCCTCAGCCTGGCCATCGTGGCCGGAGCCGCCGCCGCCGACATCCGCATCACCGAGTGGATGTATGGTGGATCGGGCGGCGAGTTCATCGAGTTCACCAACACCGGCGTGTCATCGATCGACATGACGGGCTGGTCGTTCGACGACGACAGCCGTCTGCCCGGCGTGTTCGACCTGTCCGGCTTCGGCGTGGTGGGCGCGGGCCAGAGCGTCATCATCACCGAGAGCGACGCGGAGGTCTTCCGCGCCGCGTGGGGCCTGTCAGCTTCCGTCGGCATTCTCGGTGGCTACACCAACAACCTCGGCCGCAACGACGAGATCAACATCTTCGATGCCAACGGCGATCTCGCCGACCGTCTCACGTATGGCGACCAGAGCTTCCCCGGTTCCATTCGCACCCAGGGCACCTCGGGCAATGTGCTGCCCTCCGCGCTGGGCCAGAATGATGTGTTCGGCTGGGTGTTCTCGGCCTCGGGCGACATCCACGGCTCGTACCTGTCCACCGACGGCGATCTGGGCAACCCTGGTGTCTGGGTGCCGGCTCCCGGCGCGATGGCCCTGCTCGGCCTGGGCGCTCTGGTCGGTGGCCGCCGCCGCCGCTGAAAACTTGCGCATCCCGCATGATCGCGGAAGCACACGGACAGCGTCCACGCCCCCGAGCGTGGGCGTTGTTGTATCCGGAGGTCGTCAGAATGAGGATGGAGATATGGAGAGGTGGGTCAGCCGGTGGACTGCATGGCCGCCGCGATGCCGTTGATGCTGGACTGGAGCACCGGTCGCAACGCGTTCCGTCCGGTCTCGTCCGCGTCCCGCCAGCGGGCGAGCAGCTCGGCCTGGGCCAGGTTGAGCACATCGGTCCACGGGTTGCGGTCGTGGATCGAGCGGCCCACCACCGGGCTGTGGGCCATGAGATCGGCATGGCCCGTCACGCGGAGCACGGCGGCGCGGGATCGTTCAAACTCGGCGTGCAGGCGGTCGAACATGGCTTCGCCGTCGGGCCCGGCCAGCGCGTAGCGGCGCAGCATGGGCATGCGGGCACGGGCCAGCTCCTGGGCGGCGTTCTCGAACACGGTGGAGACGAACGGGCGTGATCCGGCCGCGTCCGTGAGGGATCGCAGCTCGGTGTCGGTGGCCTCGGCCAGGGCCGCGCCCACGCCATACCAGCCGGGCACCAGCGCACGCATCTGGACCCATGAGAACACCCAGGGGATGGCGCGCAGCTTGTCAAAGGTCAGCGCGCTGCCGGTGGCGCGGGAAACGGGGCGCGAGGCGATGGGCAGGCCGCCGATGTGCTCAACGGGGCTGGCCTGCACAAACCACGCCCAGAAACGCGGATCGTCGATCAGGGCGCGGTACGCGAGACGGGCGCGCTCGGCCAGGCGCATCATCAGATCGCCGAAGCCCGCGTCGGGATCGGCCACGCCGGGGTCGGCCTCGGCGAGAATGGAGGCATTGACGATCTGCTCGAGATGGCGTCGGGCCATGTCGGGCAGGGCATAGCGGAAGGTGATGACCTCACCTTGTTCCGTGAAACGCAGGCGTCCGGAACGGGCGGTGGGCGGAGCGGCCAGAATGGCGCGCCCGGCGCGGCCGCCGCCTCGCCCGATCGTGCCGCCCCGGCCGTGGAAGTAGCGCAGGCCGACACCATGGCGGGCGAAGACCTCGGCGATGCGGCGCTGGGCGGTGTGCAGGGCGGCGTTGGCCATCAGGAAGCCGCCGTCCTTGTTCGAGTCCGAGTACCCCAGCATGATCTCCTGCTCGGGTTCTTCGGGGCTGACGGCACGCAGATGGGCCGCGAAGACCGGGTCGGCCAGTGCTTCGTCCATCAACGCGGGGGCGTGGTCCAAGTCCTCAACGGTCTCAAAGAGCGGCACCACCTGGATGTGGCTGGCGGTCGGGCGACCACCGATGCCGGGTGTATAAAGCCCGACCTCCTTGAGCAGCAACAGCACGCCGAGCATGTCGCTGACGCGGTGGGTCATGGAGATGATCCAGGCGCGGATACTCTCCGGCTCGCGGGCCACGCTGTCACGCACCGCCCGCATGGCGGCGAGCACCTCAGCGGTGGCATCGGTCGGCTCGGCCCCCACGGGCGTGAGCGGGCGCGCGTTGGCCAGCTCGCGCCGGAGCAACGCAAGCCGGGCGGGCTCGTCGAGGGCGGTGTAGTCCATCTCGACCCCGGCCAGGGCCAGCAGCTCCGCCACGGCCTGTTCATGAACTTCCGAGTGCTGGCGGATATCCATCGCGGCCAGATGCAGGCCGAAGACCCGAGCCCGGACGATCGCGTCGGAGAGCAGCCCTTCCTCGGCGATCTTGATCAGTCCCGCGTGGCGCAGGGCGCGGCGGATGATCTGAAGATCCTCCAGCAAGGCCCCGCCGTGGTAGGTCGCATCGCGTACAAGGCGGGCCCGCATCTGGGAGAGGCGCACGCGGACCGGTTCATTCCGGCGTTGCTCGAGGTGCGTGGCATCATCGATCCATTCCTTGTCTCGCTCGATGGCCTCGTGGATCTCGGCCCCCAGGTCGGCGCGGCGCGTGGAAACGGACAGCACATGGCGAAGGTGCGCCAGTTCGGCCTCCCACAGGTCGGTCGCGGCCTGGCGCATCATGTCCAGAGTCCGCCGCGTGACCTCGGCCGTGACATTGGGATTGCCGTCGCGGTCACCGCCGATCCAGGTGCGGTAGCGGAGCAGCGCGGGCAGGTCATTGGCCACGATGGCAGCCTGGTCCTCGCCCAGCGTGCGACGGGCGGCCCACACGATATCGCGGAACAGACGCGGCACCGTCTTCCAGATGGTGGTCGAAAGAAAGTAGATCCCGTTCCGGACCTCGTCGGGCACATCCAGTCGCTTGATACGGACATCGTCGGTCATCAGCAGCATGGAGACCACCCGCTCGAGCCGGCCCTGCGTGTCGGCCCGCTCGCGAAGGGTCAGGCCGGGGTCGCGCAGGCGGACCACGCACTCGGCGATGTCGGTCTGCTTTTCCAGCACGGTGCGCCGCCGGGCCTCGGTGGGGTGGGCGGTCAGCGTGGGTTCGATGTCCAGCCGGGTCAGCACCCCCGCGATGCGCTCGGGCGTGAAGCCCTCGGCGTGCAAACGGTGCATGGCATCGTCGATGGATTCAGGGCGCGGGTGATCCGGGCGGCAGTCCATTTCCCGCTGGCGGTTGACACGCACGATGTTGAGCTGTTCGGCCTTGTTGAGCAGGTGGAAACGGGCGGTGCCGACGCGGACCAGATCGGCGATCCCATCCAGATCCAGGGTCGCGATGCGGGCGGCGGCGTGGTCCCAGGTCGGGTGGTCGATGGCATCCCCTGCCCCGCGACAGATCTCGGCGATCTCAGCGCTCAGCGACAGGGACGGTCCGAGACCCACACCCGCGCATGCAAGCTTCAGGGTGTCTTCAAGGACGCGCCGGTCGTGGTCATGCATGTGGGATTCTTATGCCCCCGCTCATGCCGACCCACCGGATGACGCACCGCACGGTTCGAATCGTTCACGGTGGAATGATGCTTGCGACCCTGACGGGCGATGAACCAGGTGCCCACCACGCCAGAAAGGACAACCACCACCGGAACAAAAGCCGGAGCCTCACGGGCGATGATCAGCCAGCACGAACCGGCAATGGCGGTCCACATCATGCTGATGGCGATGATCTTGGCCCGACGCGGCATGACTGCGCCGGGTTTGAGGTACTTGACAAATGGGCCGAAGAACTTGTTGTGGATGAGCTTCTCGGTCAGCCACGGGCAGGAGCGGGCAAAGCACCACGCCGCGATGATCAGGAACACGGTCGTCGGCAGGCCGGGCACCACCACCCCCAGCGCCCCCATGCCCACGCAGCCCACCCCGGCCGACGCCAGCCCGTATCGGGCCACACGGTTGCGTGAAATCCGCGGCAGGTCCATCGCGGCCGGGCTGGTCTGGATCGTGGTCAAAGCCGGACCGGGTCATTCCTGACCCCGCCCGCTGGATGATTGACTCCGAGGACCGAAAAGTCACGCCGGATTGAGACTGAATCTCAACCGCGAACGCGTTTGCCGGTCACCGGGTCCGCCTTCAGTTCCACATCGCGTCCGTCCTTGCGGGCTTCGATCTCCCAAAGCCCGTCATCGAACTCGACTTCGTGAATCACCCCAATGCCATCCTTCTCCAGCAGGGTGAGGATCTCGGCCAGGGGCTTGGCGTTGGCGGGGGGCTGTTCGTCCGGGTCGGATGTACGGCGCCGGACTTCGGAACCATCAGAGGGTTGCAGGTAGACCTTGACGGCCGTGCGACCGTCGCGGATCTCGGCCTCCCACAGGCCGTCATCGAACTCGATGCCGGTGATCACCCCCTTCTCCCGCGCATCCAGGCGGGCAACGACCTCGGAGAGAAGCAGGGCATCCGCGGGGGGGACATCGGCAGGGCGGGGCAAAGCGGTCAGAGCCACCGCCGCCACAGTCAGAGCGATCGTGTTCGTGAACAGCATGATTCCTCCTTGGCTCGATTGGTGGGAAAGCGCGGAGCCTGGTTTCCCAGGGTCCGCGTCGGTTCGGTCAGGCCTTCGCGCCGGGCATCATGGCGGAGACATCAATGCCAAGCTTGGCGGCCACGCGACGGCCATAGTCCTCGTCCGCGCGGAAGAAGTGGCAGAGCTGTCGCATCTGGACTTCCTTGCGGGCCTGCGACAGATTGCCAGCGATCCGCGTGGTCAGGCGGTCGCGCTGGCCCTCGTCGAACAGGCGGTAGAGGTTGCCGGGCTGGGTGTAATCATCATGGTCCACGGCCGAGTCGTACCGGTCCACGATGGCCTGGCCCAGATCCCATGCCGGGTCGAGGTAGGCCTCGTTGGGCTGGGGGGTGCCGGTCAGGCTGTTGGGCCAGTAGTTGGGGGCGCGGCCGTAGGTCTCGGCGGTGGCACCCTGCCCGTCGCGCATGTAGTGCATGACGGGGCAGCGGGGCTTGTTGACGGGGATCTGGTGGTGGTTGACCCCCACACGATGCAGATGGGTGTCGGCGTAGGACATCAGACGCGACTGGAGCACCTTGTCCGGGCTGGGGCCGATGCCGGGGACCAGCGCGCTGGGTTTGAACGCCGCCTGCTCCACCTCGGCGTGGTAGTTCTCGGGGTTGCGGTTGAGCTGGAGCTGGCCGACCTCGATCAACGGCGCATCCTTGTGCGGCCAGACCTTGGTCAGGTCGAAGGGGCTCCAGCCCGTGCGGGCCGACCACGCATCCGCCTGTTCCTGCGAGAAGACCTGGACCTTGAGCGTCCACGAGGGGAAGTCCCCTTTCTCGATGGCGTTGAACAGGTCTCGCTGGTGGCTCTCTCGGTCGTCGCCCACCACCTTGGCGGCGTGGTCGTCCATCCAGTTCTTGATGCCCTGGTTGCACTTGAAGTGCAGCTTGCACCAGAACCGCTCACCCTGGGCGTTGATGAACGAATAGGTATGGCTGCTGAAGCCGTGGACATGGCGGTACGAGGCGGGCAGGCCGCGGTCGGAGAAGAGGATGGTAACCTGGTGGAGGCTCTCGGGGGCCTGGCTCCAGAAGTCCCACTGCATGTCGTGATCGCGCAGGTTGGTGCGGGGGTCGCGCTTCTGGGTGTGGATGAAGTTGGCGAACTTGAACGGATCACGGATGAAGAACACGGGGGTGTTGTTGCCCACCATGTCCCAGTTGCCCTCGTCGGTGTAGAACTTGATGGCGAAGCCGCGCACATCGCGCTCGGCATCGGCCGCGCCGCGCTCGCCGGCCACGGTGGAGAACCGCAGGAACAGGTCCGTCTTCTTGCCGATCTGGGAGAAGATCGAGGCCTTGGTGTACTTGGTGATGTCGTGGGTGACGGTGAAGGTCCCGTACGCGCCGCTGCCCTTGGCATGGACGACCCGCTCTGGGATGCGTTCGCGGTTGAAGTGCTGCATCTGCTCGAGCAGAGCGACATCCTGCATCAGCATGGGGCCGCGCGGCCCGGCCGTCAGCGCGTGCTGACGCCCGATGGGCGCGCCCTCGGCCGTGGTCAGGACCGGGCATTGCTTGTGGGAACCGTTGTTGGCGGTCATAGTCTGGTCTCCTTGGGGTGCGGGTGTGCCTCTCTCCCATCCCTCGGCGGGCGAGGGGGACGAGCCGGATGATCTGGAATCCTTCTAATCTAGGTTCCCGGACCGTTGGGATGACCAAGGCATTACAGACTTTCTGGCGATTCAATCCATAGGATTCACCTATGGAACTCCACCAGCTCCGCTACTTCGTCGCCGCGGCGGAGGCAGGGTCTATGACCCTGGCCGCCCGACGCTGCCGGGTGGCCCAGCCGAGCCTGTCCCAGCAGGTGCGAAAGCTGGAGGATGGATTGGGCGTGGTGCTGTTCGACCGGGTAGGCAGGGGGATCGCCCTGACCGAGGCGGGGCGTGCCCTGCTGCCGCGGGCGCGCCGGATACTGGCCGAGGTGGGCGAAACCCGTGACCACCTGCGGGCGGAGGTCGAATCCGGTGCGGGGCGGCTGGCGATCGGCGCGATCCCGACGATCGCGCCGTATCTGCTGCCGCCGGTGCTGGCCGCGCTGCGCACGGAGTTCCCCGCGTGCGAGCTGGTGGTGCGGGAAGATCTCACCGCCGCGCTGGTCGAGGCGGTGGTCAACCACGAGCTGGATGTGGCGATCACCAGCACCCCCATCGAGCACGAGCTGGTCGAGACCGAGGTGGTGGGGCGGGAGGAGCTGCTGGTGGTGGCCCCGGCATCGCACCCGCTGGCGGCGGTCGGTCGGTTGACACCCGAGGATCTGCGCACCCAGCCCACCGTGAGCCTGCACGAGATGCACTGTCTCGGAGCACAGATCGCCGGGTTCTGCGCGCGGGCCGGTGTGCGCCCGGACATCGTGTGCCGCACGACGCAGTTGGCCACGGTGCTCGAGTTCGTGCGGCTGGGGATGGGCGTGTCGCTGGTGCCCGCGATGGCGGCGGCGTGCGATGGACAGGGTGAGCGGGTGTATCTCCCGCTGGCCGGTGAACGCCCGACGCGGGAGATCGCGCTGGTGTGGCGGGTGGGGCGGTCACGCCCGGTCGCGTCGCGCGGGCTTGGGGGCTTGGTTTCCGTTGCATTGGATCGGTTACGGCGGGTCGGGGGGGCGGGGGGGGTAACTCCGTTCAAGCGCGGGTGTGATACATCCCACCACCCTTGAGTTTGACCGCGGTCAGATCGACAAGCCGTGACTGCAAGGGATCGGCCACGGTTGCACCCGACCCGGATGCGTGCCGATTGAAGCGGTCGTTGCTGATCGTCCGGCATCGGAGCGTCGTCTGGTGGTCTGGGCCGCTCCGTTGCAATCGCGGCTTGTATGCATTCATGCCGACGGTTGATACGAATTGGACCGCGGATTCAGCGGGATTCATATAACCGTTGCACAGGCGGGATGCCTGTGCCGACATCGCATCAAGCGGCGGCGGGTTCCAGCGTGCGCAGACGCTCGGCCCCGCGTCCGGCGACGAAGATCATCTCGGTGTTGCGCAGGCGTCCGACCGTACCGACCTTGGATCCGCTCGGGCCGTGGATGCCGATCTTGCAGCCGACATAGCGGTCCAGTTCCTGCTCGAAGACGGCCACGGGGCCGCGGGATTCGAGCAGACCCAGCAGCTCATCACGCGCGAGGAAACCCTCGTCGTTGAAGCTGAGGACCACCGTGGCGACATCCAGCGAGTCCAGCACCGTCCGCATGGCCTCCGCGATGGTGCGCCTGGAGTTGAAGGGGCTTTTGCGTTCCTTGCAGTCCACCCGCTTGCACGCCACGCCGAAGACTTCCGGCTCGTCGCCCGTGGCCAGCGTTTCCCAGACATGGTAGTTGGACAGGTAGCTGTGCTGGTTGTATGGCGGATCGAGGTAGGCCACATCGCCGGTCAGCACGCGGGCGGCTTCCAGAGCATCCATCCGCACGGCCCGGCTTCGGCCCGCGGGGGGGCAGGGGATCATCTCGGGCAGGCGCAGGTTCAGGGGGTTGGTCGCGCGCGGCGCCCATTGTTTCAGATAGGCCATCTGGACACCGGTGGTCGAGTCCACCCGGTCGGCCGCCTCGATCAGGCTGGTCAGGAGCACGCCCCGCAGTTCGTCGTCGATCGACAGCCCGGCGATGTAGGCCCTCGCAGCGTCGATCCTGGCCCCGTTGTCCGGGTGCAGAAAGCGGGAGGCATGGCAATGGGTGCGGGTGATGTACCCCGGGGCGGGAGCCAATCCATTGATATGGTCAATGTGGGCACGGGCGACCTCGGCCACACGCTCCGGGTCGGCCTGCACATGGGCCGTGGCCAGCGCGTGGGCGAAGGCGGTGTGGTCGTTGGAGACCACACGCCATCCGGCCCGCTTCAGGGCCATGCCCACCCGGGCGGTGCCGGAAAAGAGGTCAATGGCCGTGCCCGGGCGCGCGGCATCCGCGGCGCAGGCGGCGACGATCCGGTCCACAAGGCGGCGTTTGGAGCCCAAGTACTTGACCACGACTCAGCCATCGGCCAACGAGGGGAGATTTCAGCAGCTTGCCGGGAGGAATCCAGTTCAACAAGTTGACGCTGGCTAGCATCCCGATGCTCAGCGCTCGGACCCCACCGTCAGGCGAAGGAACCACCCGTGACAGATTCATCGGAACCAGCGATGCACACTCCCGAAGGCGGAGGGAGCGATGCCGCGCCCGTGCGCAGGCCGCAGGGCGGCGCATCCCGCGTCAACAAAGGGCTGGCGCTGGGCGCGCGTCTGCTGCTGATCGCCGCCCTGCTCATCGGCTCGGTGATGGTTTTCGGCGTGCTGCGTGCCACCCGTGAACGGAGCAAGGTCCGTACCGATCCGCCCGCGCCGCTGATCGTTCGTGCCGTGGTGGCCGAGGCGCGCCCGGTGGAGCGGGTCTGGGAAGGGTTCGGCACGGTCCGCTCGATGAACCGGGCCCAGGTAGCCGCGGAGGTCTCCGGGCGTGTGATCGAGCGTCCGCGCGATGCCGAGCCCGGGCATCGGGCCGCACGGGGCCAGTTGCTGCTGGTGATTGATCCCACGGATTATGAAGTGGCCCTTACCCGGGCTTCGCAGGCGATCGTGGCCACCACGGCCCAGCTTGACGGGCTGATGATCGAGCACGAACGCATCTCCGGCCTGATCGAACTCGCGGAGGAGGAGGTCGAGGCCGCGTTTCGGGACTATGAACGAACCGAGCGGGCCGTGACGCAAGGGGCCGGTTCGCAGGGTGAGCTGGATGCCAAACGCACAGCCGTGCTGCGGACCCAGCGCGAGCTGGACGCGCTGCGCCAGCAGGCGGAGTTGATCCCCTCACGCCGGGCCGGGCTGGAGGCCCAGTTGAATGGGCAGCGGGCCGACGAGCGCCTGGCGGCCGAAAATCTGAATCGGACCCGCGTCGTCAGCCCCTTCGAAGGGGAGATCCAGAGCGTGACCCCGCGCCGGGGCGACTTTCTCCGTGCGGGCACCATGGTTGCGGAGGTGGTGGACATGGCACGCGTGGAGGTGCCGCTGCGCCTGCCCGCGTCATCGGCCGCGTGGATCGCACGGATCGTGGGGCAGCCGGGAACGGTGAGCCTGTGGAACGGATCCGCGGTGGGCGAGCCGCAGCATGTGGGACGCATCACGCGGTTCTCCCCGGAGGCGGATGCGGACAGTCGCACGATCACGGTGTATGTGGAAGTGGAGCAGGACCCCGCGGCCGCGGACCGCCTGCTGCCCGGCGGCTTCGTCCACGGTCGGGTGCGCACCCCGGACACCGCCGAGCGCGTGGTGCTTCCGCGTCGGGCGATCCGCTCCGGCCGGGTGATGCTGGTGGACGCGGACGAGAACGGTCTGCGTCGCGTGCGGGTCCATCCCGTCCGGACGGACTACGCGCTGGAGGGCGCATTCCCGGAGATTGATGTGTCCGAGACCGAATGGGCGGTGCTGGTGCCGGAGAGCGTCCCACCCCGAGGCTCGATGGTGGCGGTGACCGCGTTGGAACAGCTCGGGCCGGGCATGGTCGTTCGGTTGCAGGGTGAGGAACCCCGCGAAGCCGCGCCGAGCACGGGCGGGGAGGGCTGACCCGATGAGCCTGGCCCGTTTCGGTGTTCGCAAGCCGGTGGTGGCGAATCTGGTCATGTTCGCGGTGATCGGCGCGGGCCTGATCTTCGGCATGACCCTCCGGCGTGAGTTCTTCCCTTTCATCCAGTCCAGGGTGGTCAGCATCATGGCGCCGTACCCGGGCGCCGCGCCGGAGGAGGTCGAGTCCGCGCTGGCCAAAAAGATCGAGGACCGCGTCGCCGACATCACCGGGGTCAAGGAGATCAACACCTCCGTGTCGGAGGGGCTGGCGATCGTGATGGTCGAGTTCTTCGAGGGGGTTCCGATCGACCGGGCCGTGTCGGATGTGAAGCGAGAGATGGACGCGCTGCAGGATCTGCCGGATCAGGCCGACCGCATCGTGGTGGACAAGATCGAGACGAACCTGCCCGCCATCGTGCTGTCGATCTCTGGTGATGCGGACGAGCGCACGATGAAGGACTTTCTCCGCCAGTGCCGCGAGGATCTGCTCACCCTGCCGGAGATCACCGACATCCTGCCGGGCGGATTCCGCGTGGACGAGCTGCGCGTTGAGGTGGAGCCTGAGCTGGCGCTCAAGCACGGCCTGAGCCTGACGATGATCTCCGACCGCATCGCCGCGGCCATGGCCGAGGTGCCAGGCGGCTCGGTCAAGGGCGGCACCGCCACGGTCGCCATCCGTTCGATGGGGGTGAAGGAGCGGGCGGACGAGGTCCGTTCGATCGTGCTGCGGGCCGCGGGCGATGGCGGGCTCGTCCGTCTTGGTGATGTGGCGACCGTCACCGAGGGCTTTGTGGACGACGAGCTGGAGATCCGCTTCAACGGCAAGCCCGCGATGACGCTGACGGTCTTCCGTGTGGGCCAGCAGGATGTGATCCGCATCGCCGATCTGGTCAAAGCCTACGCCGCTGGGCGGCGTGGGGCGGAGTTGGAGCCGACCAGGGCGGAACGCCTGAAGATCGCGGCCCAGCTGATGGCGAACGAGTCACAGGCCGACAAGCGGCACGCGGCTGCCATGAAGCAGTGGGGCGAGCGTGGTTCCCCGGAAGATGAGGAGCCGACTCGCATCGTGCCCAGCCTGGACGCCAGCAAAGTGTCCGAGCGATACGCGGCGTACCGGCTGGGATACGAACGGTGGCAGGTCGCGCCGCCGCCGGGTGATCTGGATGTTTCGACGGATCTGGCGCGGTTCGTGCGGGGCCGGCTGGATCTGCTCTCGCGCAACGCCGTGCAGGGCGGGGTGCTGGTGTTCATCGTGCTGCTGCTTCTTCTGAACTGGCGCACGGCGTTCTGGGTCTCCTTCGGCCTCATCATCGCGATCGCGGGCACTCTGGCGGCCATGGCCTTCATGAATGTCACCCTGAACCTGATGACCATGTTCGGCCTGATCATCGTCATCGGCATCCTGGTGGATGACGCGATCATCGTCACGGAGAACATCACCGCGCGGCACGAGAGCGGAGAGCCCGCGATGGTGGCCGCCGTGCGCGGGACCGACCAGGTTGCCTGGCCTGTTGTCGTCACGGTCCTCACCACCATCTGCGCCTTTCTTCCCCTGGCCCTGATCGGCGGTCAGATCGGCGATTTTCTCGGGGTGCTCCCGATCGTCGTCGCGTGCGCGCTCGCGGTCTCGCTGATCGAATCCCTGTTCATCCTTCCCGTCCACATGGGTCACAGCCTGAAGGCGACCGACCGTGCCCGCCTGCGTGCGGGAAACACGCGGCTTGCTCGCATCGGTCGCCGGTTCGCATCGTGGCGAGACGGGCTCTTCACGCGGCTCATCGTTCCGCGGTACGCGAAGCTGATGGCCTGGAGCATGCACCACCGATACATCACGGTGGCGATCACGCTGGCCGTGCTGATCGTTTCGATGGGCATGTATGCCGGCGGGCGGCTGGAGTTCATCTTCTTCGAGGAGGACGACGCGGAAACCGTCAACATCTCGCTGAGCATGCCCATCGGCACCTCCCTGGCTCGGACGGACGAGATCATCCGGAGCATCGAGTCGATCGCCATGGCCCAGCCGGAAGTTTCCTCCGTCTTTGCCCAGGCGGGCGCACTCGGGGATCTGGAGGGTGAAGGCCCGGGCACCAACGCCTCTCACATCGGGCAGATCATCCTGGAACTGACCCCGGTCGAGCTGCGCGAGCGTCCGAGCAGCGTGCTGATCCAGAGCATCCAGGATGAACTCGGCGTGATCCCGGATGTGCGCAGCCTGCGCATGGAGGGCGTGTCCGGCGGCCCGGGCGGACCCGCGTTGAGCTTCACCGTCAGCGGCCCGGAGGGCGCTCCGCTCGCCGAGGCCGTCGCCCGGATCAAGCAGGTGATGAACCGCTTTGCTGGTGTTTACGGCATCTCCGACGACGGCGATTCGGGCAAGCGGGAGGTGCGATTCACGCTGCGCGACGGCGCGGCGGAACTCGGCTTCACCCGGGCGAGCCTGGGGCGGCAGATCCAGGGCATGGTGTTCGGTCTCGAGCCGCACACCTTCGCGGGTGACCGTGAGGATGTCAAGGTCCGCGTCACCTATCCCGACCGCGTGCGCCGTTCGCTGGCATCCCTGGAGCGCCAGCATGTGTTCACCCCGGACGGTCGGGCGGTGCCGCTGGTCGAGGTCGCTCTGATCGAGGACACGGACGCGGAGTCCACCATCCGACGCATCGACCGGCGCCGCGCGATCACGGTCACGGCGGATGTCAACCGGTCCATGGGCAATCCCGACCGCATCGCGGCCGAGCTGCGGCCCGCGCTGGAGGCCGCCATCGCGGATCTGCACGGCGTGGGTCTCATCCAGCGGGGGCGTCAGAAGGAGATGCAGGAATCCTTCGCCACGCTGCCACTCGGCATGGCAGTCGCGCTCGGGTTGATCTATGTGATCCTCGCCTGGCTCTTCACGAGTTTCACGCAGCCTCTGATCGTGATGCTCGCGATCCCGTTCGCCACCGTGGGCATGATCTGGGGCCACATCGTGATGGGGTACTCGCTCACATTCCTGTCGCTGATCGGTTTTATCGCCCTGGCGGGCGTGGTGGTGAACGACTCGCTGGTCTTCATGGACTTCTTCAACCAGGAGCGGCGGACGGGCCGGTCGGTGTACGACGCAAGCATCGCCGCGGGCAGGGCCAGATTCCGCGCCATCATCCTGACCACGGTGACCACGGTGTTCGGCCTGATGCCGCTCATGCTCGAGCAGAGTTTTCAGGCCAAGTTCCTGATCCCCATGGCGATCACCATCTCATTCGGCCTGATGAGCGCCACCGCCATCATCCTGCTGGTGCTTCCGGCGTTCCTGGTGATCTTTGATGACTTCAGTCACCTGGCCCGCTCAGCCTGGACGGGACGCACCGACCTGCCCAGACGCAACCCGTTCCTGCCAGACCACGAGTTGGCGATGCTCGATGATCCTTCATTGGAACCGCGTTCCGAGGCATGATGCTCCGCTCACTCCCGGCGCAGGTAGATCGCGCCGCGGTCGTTGCCGCGGACCACGCCGAATCGCAGCGGCTCGCGCAGCGGGTGCGGCTCCACGAAGCCCGCCAGGTCACGCGCCGTCTCGAAGGTGCGTCCATCCACATCAATGATGAAGTCTGAAGCCATGAATCCGGACTCGGCGGCAATCGTGCCCGGCAGCACCTCGGTCACCTGGAATCCGCGGACCGTCGTGGGCGGCATCCCACGGCGCGTGAATCGGAGTTCCTTCGGCACGACGATCAGCCCCACATTCTCCAGGCGCTGGCCGCCCTGTGACACCGCGGCGGCGGTGTTCCGGTCCTCCATCACGGCGGACACCGTCATGCGGATGGGTCCGCGGAAGAACTCAACCTCGGCCGGCTTGCCCGGTTCGGACAGCATGATGGCGTTGCCCAGACGGATTACGCTCTCGGTGCGTCGTCCGCCGAGGCTGACGACGATGTCACCGCTGCGCAGCCCGGCCTTGGCCGCGGGCGAGTTTTCGAGCACGCTTTCCAGCCGGACCCCGCCCTCGATGCCCAGCTCATAGGCCGCGTCCGGGTCCAACGGGGCCATGTTCACGCCCAGCCAGCCCCGGTCCACGCGTCCTTTCTCGATGATGCGATGCATGACCACTTGCGCGACATCGGCGGGAATGGCGAAGCCCAGCCCGCTGCTGCCGCCGTCACGGCTGGCGATGGCGGTGTTGATGCCCACGACCTTCCCATCCAGGTCCACCAGCGGCCCGCCGGAGTTGCCGGGGTTGATGGCCGCATCGGTCTGCAAGAACTCCTGGAAGCGTGTCGAGCCTTGATTTGACGCCTGCGGATCGATCTGGCCGCGTCCCTTGGCGCTGATGATCCCGGCCGTCACGGTCTGCTCAAAGCCAAAGGGCGATCCGACCGCCAGCACCCACTCCCCCACGCCGATGTCCTCGGAGTCACCGAAGGAGGCGGGCTTGAGGCCGGGTGTGTTGATCTTCAGCACCGCCAGGTCCGTCTCCTCGAACCCGCCCACCAACTCGGCGGGGGCGGTGCGTCCGTCAGAGAGACGCACGGTGATGATCCGCCCCTGCTGCACGACATGGAAGTTGGTCAGGATGTACCCGCGTTCGTCGAGTATCACCCCCGAGCCCACGCCCGTCTGCGCGTTGAAGCCGCGGCGTGTCGGCTGCTCGGTGATGATGTGGACCACCGACGCCTCGATGGCCCGGGATGCATGGCGGAACGCCGCGGAGAGTTCGCGGGCGGAAACCACCGCCCGCTCGCGCTCGATCGAGTCGATCTCCGCGGTGCTCGCGGGTGCTTCCGGCTGGCCGAGGTCCACGCCCCTTGCCAAGCCCGTGAACGCGAGCAGGGAGCCCAGCGTGATCCCGACGAACTTTCTGCAATCCATGAGACCTCCGTGTGATCCGTTCCTGTGTGTACCTGATTGGGACACCGCCGGTTCACCTTGCACCCGGTTCCCGAACAGGTGTTTGGGAGAACCGCACCGCAAGAGCCGCGAACACAGATGGAGAGAAGAACTCAGCCCAGGCCGTACTCGGCCCAGCTTGAGCTGGTCTCCGTCACCCGCACCCGTTCCAGGATGAGATGCTTCGCCAGCCCGAAACTGTTCCCGTGCTCGTCCGTGTACGACGCGCCCCGGGCGATCTCCCCGGCCACGAAGTCATGGATGCGCTTGGCCAGGGCCTCCGTCGTCGGGTCCTGCTTCTCGAAGATCACCACCCGGGTCTGGTTCGCCTCGCACAACTGGCCCAGCACCGGGTCCTCGGAGTTCACGGCCAGGGCATGGTCGTAGCGGTCCAGCTCGTCCTCAACCGCCAGCTTCAAAGCCTTGAAATCGCACACCATGTCCCGCTCGTCCAGCTTCTCGGACGCAATCACGAGATCAATCCGGCGGGAATGCCCGTGCGGCAGCCGACACCGACCGGGGTGCTTGGACAGCATGTGCCCGGACTCGACCTCAAAGGACTTGCAGACGCGGTAGATCATGCGTTGGGCCATGGCGGAGAATCATAGGAAGGCCCGGCATGTCCTCCCCAGCGGCGGATCTGCCTCACCCCGCGCCCATGGGCACACCCAGCACGCGCCGGTGCGCGTTCGAGAGTGCCATCGAGCCGACCTCGGCCCGGCTGGCCCACCGGCGGCCGGGGCTGATCCCGGCCGCGCCTTCCACCACCGTGAAGTGGACGCGCCGGTGCGTCGTGATGTGGGTGAAACGGTCGATCTCCCCGCCCGGGCGCACGCCCAGCGCTTCCGCCGCGGCGGAAATGTCGATGGTCCGTTCGCCCTCCACGCTCGGCGGCTGGACCATCCCGGCCCACAGGCCGTCCGGCCCGCGCGTCTCGATCAGCACGCGACCGTCCCGCTCGATCAGAAAGCACACCACGAACCAGTCCTTCTGCTTGGCGCGGGGCTTGGGGGTGGGGATCTCGGCGGTGCGGCCCTGCTCGAACGCGGCGCACCGGTCACGCAGCGGGCAGACGGGGCAGCGCGGCGCGCCGGGTGTGCAGACGGTGGCGCCCAGTTCCATCAAGCCCTCGTTCAGCACGCCGGGGTGGTCGGACGCCGCGACGAGTTCCTCGGCCTTGGCCCACGCCCACTCCTGGGTGGCCTTATCCGTGGGTTGCGCATCGTTGCCGTGCAGACGCAGCAGCACCCGCTCCACATTGCCGTCCACCAGCGGGATGCGCTGGCCGAACACCATCGACCCGATCGCCCCGGCCGTGTAGCGTCCCACGCCGGGCAACGCGCGGAGGGCATCGGCATCGCTGGGGAACACGCCGCCGTGCCGTTCCATCACGGCCCTGGCTGCCGCGTGCAACAGGCGGGCGCGCCGGTAGTATCCCAACCCGGACCACGCGGCCAGCACCTCCGCCTCCGGCGCGGCCGCCAGGTCGGCCACCGTCGGGAACCGCTTCATGAACGACCCGAACTTCTCCAACACGCGCGACACCTGCGTCTGTTGCAGCATCAGTTCGGAAACCAGGGCCGTGTAGGCATCCCGCGCCCCATCCACGGGGATCGGCCGCCACGGAAGATCCCGGGCGTTGTGCCGGAACCAAGCCTCCACACAATGAGCCGCGGGCTTCAGCCCGCGCGGTCGCACGGCCTTTCGAGAATACTTCCGGTCACCCACCAATCACCTTCTTCACCGCCCGTTTTACAGGCCCCCAGTCCGCCCCCGGCTCTTTGCACACGGTGACGAAAGCCGTATGCAACAGCACCCGAGTAACGCCGGGGATGGCGAGCAGGGCGAGGGCCAGCGCGTCGCCGCCCGTTTCCTCCGTGCGGCCCGCGGAGATGATCGCTCCCGCGCGCGGCGCGTCCAGCACGCACTTGAGGGCGTTGGGGTTGGGGGTGGGTTCAAACCGCATCCGGTCCCAAACTCACCCCGGAGGGGTGATGGGCTGTAGCCGCGGGTGGAGCGCAGCGCAACCCGTGGAGAAGGTCGGTTTCGGCGGATTTGACCCAGGAGGGGTCAAGGAAGTTCGCGCAGTTTCCATCACCCCTTCGGGGTGAGGCTGTTGAAAGACCCGCACTTTCCACGGGTTGCGCTGCGCTCCACCCGTGGCAACTCGCGGACGCCCCTTCGGGGCTTCTCGATCCACGCACCGCCCGAGGTTCAACCGCAATCCGTGTCACGCTGGAACTCCGACGGTGTCCAGCAGCCCGCGCACCGCCGCATCGCGGTCCTCCGGGGTGTCGCGCACGATGGTGACATGGCCGAGCTTGCGTCCCGGCCGCGCGGATTTGTGGTAGTCGTGCCAGTGCGCGTCCGGGTTGGCCTCGTGGGCGGCGGCGGGCTCGTGCGTGCCGATGATGTTGACCATGGCCGCGTGTGCCGTGGCGTCGGTCGGGCCGAGGTCCATCCCCGTGACCGCACGGATGTGGTTCTCGAACTGGCTGGTCGGACATCCCTCGATGGTCCAATGCCCGGTGTTGTGGACACGGGGCGCGATCTCGTTGGCCAGCAGCCGCGCCTGATCGCCCTCGCCGACCTGGAAGAACTCCACGGCGATGGTGCCGATGTAGCCCAGGTGGTCGAGCACCTTGCGGGCCGCGTCCTGGGCCGCGGCGGCGACCGCCTCGTCGATCCCGAGGGCCGGGGCGCGCGTCACGCACAGGATGCCGTTGGCGTGCCGGTTCTCGTTGAGCGGGTAGACCACGGTCGAGCCGTCCAGCCCGCGCGTCGCGATCACGGAGATCTCCCGGACAAACGGCACAATCTGATCCAGGATGGCGGGCACGCGCCCCACCGCGATCCAGGCCCGCTCGGCATCATCGGGCGAATGCAGCACGCTCTGGCCCTTGCCGTCGTAGCCCTGACGCCGGGACTTGAGGATGGCCCCCACCCAACCCCCTCCCCCCTTGGCTGCCGATTTCCGCGGCTGCCGCGATCAAATCCTCCAGCGAGTCCACCGGGCGCATGTCCGGCGCGGGGATGCCAAGCTCGGCGAACATGCGCCGCTCGAACAGCCGGTCCTGGGCGATCTCCAACGCACGGGGCCCCGGGCGGACGGCCACCCGTCGGGCCAGCCGCTCCGCGCTGGCGGCCGGCACATTCTCGAACTCGAAGGTCACCACATTGCACCGGGTGGCAAGTCGGTCCAACGCCTTCGGATCGTCATAAGCCCCAACCTCGATCGCGCAGGCGTGCGACGCCGGACAATCCGGGTCCGGGTCCAGTGCCACGCAGGAAATGCCCAGCCCTTCCGCGGCCTCGGCCAGCATCATGGCCAACTGCCCCCCACCCAGGATTCCGACAACTGGTTGGATCATGGCTGATTGTTGGCCCGGGATCTCAACCGGTCAGAAGTTCCCATCAATGTCCGTGACCACCTCGACGCACACCGCGATGAAGACGCACACGGTGGCGATGATGTCCCGTACTCCCGCAAGCGGGGCGGAAAACAGCGGGATGGCGTTCAGGGTCAGCACGGCGAGCAGCACGGCGAACGCCGCGTTCGACCTGGCCCGCAGCCCGCGCCGCACGACACCCGCGGCCAGCAACGCGGCCACGATCAGGGTAGCCAGAAGCACCCAGGAAAAAACGGGGTCATCGGGGCCGAAGCCCCCGATGCCGCCGGAACCGGGCAGGCGGAATCCCATGGCGGGACTCTAGCCGGGCAGGCACGCCCCGATGCCCGGTCCTCGCCCCACGCGGATATGCTCCGCCCATGCTTTGCCGTATCGGGATGCCGTTGCTGTTGCTCATGGTGGGTTCCGCCTCCGCTCTGGCATTGGACCCGCCAGCCAGTCCTCCTTCATCCCCCCCCCCGTCCACCTCCTCCCCAACCGGCGAGATTGCGGCACTGGATGCGGCGGATGCTTCACTCCTCAAGCAGCTGACCACCCGCGACAACTTCCAGTTCCGCTCCTTCACCGCGTACTGGGACAATGACGGAACCTACCCCAACATCATCAACGACACCGACCGGTTCTACACCAGCGGCCAGGGCATCGAGATCGGCTTCGGTTTCACGCCGGATGATCCGTCCCGCTTCGCCAAAGGCTGGGAGGATCCCCGGTTTGGCATGGGATTCTGGTTCAAGCAACATATCTATACAGCATCGGACATCGAGATTGCAGACCCCGACCCGGATGATCACCCCTACGCCGGCTGGCTGAAGCTGGGCGCGGCCTTCCAAAGGGCAGACGAGCACCGGCACGACCACATCGGTCTGGAACTGGGCGTGGTGGGTTCCTGGTCGTACGCGGAAGACATCCAGAAGTGGGTGCATGACACCTGGCCGGACCAGATCAATCCGGAGGGCTGGGACACCCAGCTCGCCAACGAGCTGGCCGTGAATGTGACCTACCAGCGGACCTGGCGCACCGACCGGGCGGATCTGTGCGGCCTGCAGATGGACATGCTCCCGGCCGTGCGTTTCGATGCGGGCAATGTGTTCATCCGGGCGCGGGGCCAGTCCACGCTGCGCCTGGGCTGGAACATGCCCGACGACTTCGGCCCGGCCTCGTTCCTCGGGATCAAGGACCACACGGCGCGTGGGTACGCGGATCCTGACAATCCCTGGTCGGTGTACGGCTACGCGACCGTGGCCGCGGACGCCGTGGGGCGGAACATCTTCCTCGACGGCAACACCTTCGCCAACTCACGCTCGACGGACAGGGAAGACCTAGTCTGCCGCGCCACGCTGGGCGTGATGGCCCGGTACAAAATGGTGGAGTTCGGCTGGGCACAGACCTGGGAATCCGAAACCTTCGAGGCCCAGCCCAACAGCCAGACCTACGGCTCGGTGGTGCTGAGCGTGCAGTGGCGGTTCTGAGTAATACGCTTGCCCTCTCTCGTTGGGTGAATGGGAAGACCAGCCTCGGGGTGTTCGGGATCGTGACCGGTGTTGGGTGAAGGTGGGGGAAGGGCAAGCCCGATATCCGCGCTCATGATCCGTCTTCCGGGTCGGGTGTTGTTGTCCGGAGCCTATCCGGTTACATTGCACCTCGGGGGTGGCTTGCTTTTCACCCCTCCCACATCCTCATTCGCACTTCTCACGCATTGGACCGCCATGGAACCCACACCTCCGTCCGGATTCGCTTCAGGGGCCGATCCGATGAGTCATCTCCCACCGGATGGGGAGCATGATCGATCGAACCAGTGGACGAACACACCGGCCGGGCGGTACTTCGATGAGGAGCGTGCGGCGCAGCTCAGGGGAACCATCAAGGGTGGGTGGCTGCTTGGGGCGTTGCTCTTCAGCCCCACGCGGTTCATGCTTGCGCATGCGGTCCATGTGAAGTTTTCCCATGTGTTCCTCATCATGTGGTTCGCAGGTGCAATGGGCGTCTTTGATCAGCTTGAGTTTCGGACGATGAGCGGGAGTTCCCGCTCACTCAACATGATCAATACCTGGCCATCGATCTGGACCGCCGCGATCGTGGGTGGTCTGGTCCGCGGGATGATCTACTACTGGCTGTGGGGTCTCTGGTTCCGTGCCCGTTTGTACATGTGCGGTGTTCGCGGGGTCGAGAGCGGTGTGGCGGGGCGTGTATTCGCATTCCTGCACTTCCCGGGCATGCTGGCGAGTTTCTGTTACTACGCGGCTGCTTCGCTGTTCTTCGCGGATTTCATCTCGTACGCGGAATCAGAGGACACGGTCTGGGTGCTGGCCGCGATGGTGCCGGTCTGCGTGACCATGTACTCGTCGTTTCTCGCGTACGCGAGTGTTCGCGGGGTGTTCAACGCCAAGCGGGTCTGGGCGATCCTTTGGTTTCTGCTGCTTCCGCTGGCGATCCGGCTTGCGGTTCTGGCGGTGATTCTGCTCATGGTTTGGTTTGCCCATGCCCAGCCGGCACCGGATCTGAATGCGCCGGGCAATGTCAGTTCCCAGACCATTACCGCGCGCTATCCAGGGAACTGGGTCGCCACGGTCCAGACGCCCGAGAGCGGCCCGACGCGACTGATCGATCTGTCACCCACGGGGCACGATGCGTCGATCGCCCTGGAGATTGAGTACTACAACCGCGATACGGACCCCATGGAAGCGACAATGGACTGGGTTACGGAGATCGGATTTGACAGGGTTTCGGAGCCTGTCGTCTTTGAGACATGGGGGCGTTTCTCCGGAATCGGAAACGAATATCGCGCGATGAACTCCGGCGATGCGTATCGGATCCGTCTGTTCTTCTCACCTTTGCAGCGCAATGCGTACTTCGCGGTGCGGGAGATCGTTCACGCGGATTCCGTGGACAGGATCGAGCCGGGCGTTGCGTTCGTGCGGGGTGCAGTGAGCGTGCGTGACCCGATGGAGCTTCCCCCGATGTTGTCAAGTCCGGTCACGCTTTCCAGCGTGGCGGTGAGCTTCGAGGCTCCGCGGGACTGGTGGGTGACGAGATACTTTGGTGATCCACCAAGCCCTGAATCGGCGGTCTTCACGCTCCGCGCCAGTTCCCCACAGGGATCCCGGTTCGAGGTGTACGGGTATCAGAGCGAGGAGGGACCGAGGAGTGAGTTGGGCATGACGCTGGATTACCTGGGTGTAGTCGGACGCATGCGGGATGAGCAGTCGATGGACTCGTGGCTTGGTCTGGAAGGAATCGGCGTGCAGGGGGTGTTTCCGGATGATGCGGGACGGGATCGCCTGATTCGGATCCTCGTGTTGATCCGGCCCACCGGGGACTACCTCGAGATTCGTTCGATCGAGTACCTGGACACGCAGCCGCTGACATCGCCGGCCTTTGAGCATATCGAATCTACCTTCCGTTCCCGCGATTGAGTGGTGCTGGCTGGGCGGACACCGCCGGGCATCATGGGCTTTCCTACCCTTGGGCATGAGCAAACCTTCCCCGAGCCAGAGCGTTTCTCCCCTCGTCGGCGTCGTGATGGGTTCCCGCTCGGACTGGGCGGGGACGATGGAGTTCGCGGCCGGGGTGCTGGCCGAGTTGCGGGTGGCCCGTGAGACGCGGGTGGTGTCGGCCCATCGCACGCCGGACCTGCTGGCCGCGTACGCGAAGGAGGCCGAGGGGCGGGGGGTGCGGGTCATCATCGCCGGGGCGGGCGGGGCGGCCCATCTGCCGGGGATGCTCGCGGCCCACACGCACCTGCCGGTGCTGGGGGTGCCGGTGCAGTCCAGGGCGCTGAACGGGATGGACTCGTTGCTCTCGATCGCGCAGATGCCCGCGGGCATCCCGGTGGGCACGCTGGCGATCGGCAAGGCGGGGGCCGTGAACGCGGGCCTGCTGGCGGCCTCGATCCTGGCGTTGAACGATGAGGGTTTGCGCGGGAGGCTGGTCGCGTACCGCGCGGCGCAGACGCGTCGAGTGCTGGATGATCCAGACCCGAGTGTGGAGGGAGAAGAGACCGAGAGACGGAAAGACGGAGAAACGAGATAGGACAAGGGCGCGGGTCGTGCGTTTCCGAACGGAATCTTGTCGCCCCGAAGGGGCGTGTGTCAGTAGCCACGGGCGCAGCCCGTGGAACTTGGAGCGTTTCCATTGACTCACCCCGGAGGGGTGATGACCAGAATGGTTTTGGTGCGTTTGGCGTGGGCATCACTCCTCCGGGGTGAAGATAGTTGAGCGGGTTGGGCTGTCCACGGGCTGCGCCCGTGGCAACTGGGAGGTCCCCTCCGGGGGTGGAGGAAGAACGCGGCGAGGAGTTTTTGGATCGGTGGTTCTTGTGCAGCGGATGCTCTCCCTGCATCAGAAGACATATCGCTCGTCGTGCGGGGTGTTGTGGGCGTTGAGCAGTTTGAGCAGTTCCTGCTTGAAGTCGAAGGCCTGATGATGCTCTTGTTGACAGGCGATGTAAGAGCGGAGGGTGTCGATCTGCGAAGTACTCACGCTGAACGCGGCGTAGCCCTCCTGCCAGGCGAACTCTGGGAGGTTTTGCTCCTCACTGACCCAGCGGGAAGATCGTGACTTGATCTCGCGCATGAGATTGGAGAGAGATGCGTCAGGCCGGTAGCTGATGAGGAGGTGGATATGGTCCTCGATGCCCCCGGCTGAGAGGAGCACGCCCCGTTCGTGGCGGATGATACCGCCGATGTAGGAATAGAGGTTGGGTGTCCACACAGCGGAGAGCCAGGGCGTGCGTGCCTTGGTGCTGAAGACGATATGGTAGATGAGTTGGTGATAGGTGCCGGGCATGGATATGTTGCTCGCGGTGGGGGACAGGGTGAAGCCTTGCGTGGACATCACCCCTTCGGGGTGAAGGTGTATGAGGGTTGGGTATCCACGGGCTGCGCTGCGCTTCGCCCGTGGCAACTGGCATGCCCCCTCCGGGGGCAGGGAGCGGGGGATGGGGCATCAATCGTGGGATGTGGACGAGAAGGGCGGGAAGAGGATGATGTCGCCGTCGTACTCGGCCTGGACCTCGGGGGGCATGGCGTTCCACTCGTTGCGTGTGAACCAACGATGGGCCGGGATCGGCGGCGATCCGAATCCGGGGGCGTTGGGCTGGGGGATCGGGCGGCCGTCGTCGTTGTCGCGGTCGGGGCCGGCGGACCAGAGGGTGGGCCGATCGTCGATCACGGCGTAGCCGAATGGTTTTCCGGAGTGCGGGTCGATCGGATCGAACCGCATGACGGCGGGGTCGATCTCGGCGAGCGTGGCGGGCCACACGCCGGTGCGGACACGGTGGCGGTGGATGCCAAGCAGCGTGAGCGCGGCGCGGAGTTGGACTTCCGCCCTCAGGTCAGATTCGAGAAAACTGCCGTAGAGCATGAACCGGCTGAGCGCGGGCGCGAGCCTGCGGTCCGGGTCCGAATCCATCAAGGCTCGGAAGAGACGGGCGGATTCGAGTTCATCGATCTCGTGCGGCGCGCGAGCGGCGTCGCGGGCATAGGCCTCAGTCACGGCTTTGTAAACGCGGATCTGCTCCAATGCGGGGGCGAAACGGGCGTCGATGGGGGGAGGATTGCGCAAGAGGAAGTGGGCTTCTCGATCGATCCAGTCCACCATGCGTTCGCCTGCTCCCAGATCGTCCAGATACGCACGCCCGCGTTCGTTGAGGCGGTCTGGCTGGTCGGGATCGAACCAGGTGGGCAGGAGTTCGACGAACACGCGCTCGTCGAGCCAGAATGACCCGGACAGGCGTCGGCGACCTTGGGCGTGCTGGAGCAGGGCGGACTGGATTGTTTCGAGCGATCCGTCGCGGAGACGGCCCGCGTGGCGACGGAGCATGTCGGCGACCGCATCGGTCACAGCGTTTTCGATCGGGACGGCGAGCAGAACATCCAGCGTTGTGCCGCGTTCGGCGATGAGGCGGTAGGCATCAAGCTGGGCGAGCAGAATGCTCATTGCTCTGCCGAGATTCCCGATGTGGATGGCGTAGTTCCACTCGCGTCCGAGGTGCCTTCTCAATGTGAGAAGCTGATGCCCATCACTGAGGCCGAGGAAGTACATCTCGAGCATGGTGCTGGGGAGGGGAGGATTCTTGAACTGGATACTGTCTTCCTGAGACCACGGTGCGGACTCAGTTGCAGCATCTCGCTGGGCGCGGCGTTCAACCTCGGTCTGCGGCCCGGGGAAGGGCAACGCAAGGTATGGGCGCGTGAGCAACTCGCGGGTGCGTGCGGTGTGCGGAGCGATGCGCAAAATGGCAACTTCGGCCGCGTGCCAGTGATTCGGCACGGTCATGTCGTCGAGCGGCCAATGAAAATTGAACTGTTCAGCCACCGCTCGGAGGTGGACCCAGATTGCGTCATTCTCGGAACTCAGATCGGCAAGGAGTTGCTGATCGGGGTCGGTCTCGGCGACCCAGGCATTCCAGCGGTCGATGAAGGCCGCGGCGGTTTCGTCCGGTTGGATGGCGGGTGGTGGGGATGACGCTTGCGTGGCGGGCCGGGCCATGGCAATGGACAGCGGCAGGATGAACAGGGCTGGAAGCAGCCGGGTCGAGGTGTTCATAATGCCCAAGATATCGCCCAGGGGAGCGCGTTCAAGCCGAAAAGGGGCGATGTCCAGAAAACGGCGCACCAAAGCGGTCATTGAGAAGAAAATCCCGTCGGTTCCATACGAGCACAAAGAAACAGGGCATCGGATGGACCGATGCCCTGGAAACCGCGTTTGAGAATGAGAAGGCGGGGAGGGGGAGAGAGGGAAGGGGGGGGGAGGGGGGAGGGGGGTCAGACCTCGTCGGATTCCTTGAGTTTGGCGACGACGCTGAAGTCCTCAAGCGTGGAGGTGTCCTGGGTGATCTCGGTATCACCGGCGGCAATGGAGCGGAGCAGCCGGCGCATGATCTTGCCCGAGCGGGTCTTGGGCAGGGCCGTGGTGAAGCGGATCTGGTCGGGCTTGGCGATGGCGCCGATCTCCTTGGCGACATGCTCACGCAGGTCGGACTTGAGCCGGTCGGAAGGATCGGCATCCGGGGCGAGTGTGACGAAGGCGGCGATGCCCGTGCCCTTGATCTCGTGCGGCATACCGACCACGGCGGCCTCGACCACGGCCGGGTGAGCGACCAGAGCGGACTCAACCTCCATGGTGCCCAGGCGGTGGCCGGAAACATTGATGACATCGTCGATGCGGCCCATGATCCAGAAGTTGCCGTCGGTGTCGCGCCTCGCACCGTCGCCGGCGGTGTAGTAGGGCACGCCGTCGACCTGCACGGTGGACCAGTAGGTATCGATGAATCGCTGGCGATCGCCGTAGACACCGCGCAACATGCCGGGCCAGGGCTTGCGGATGACCATGAGGCCGCCGGTGTCGGCGGGCTGCTCGACGCCGTTGATGTCCACGATGGCCGCGTCCACGCCGAACATGGGCCGGGTGCAGGAGCCGGGCTTGCAGGGGGTGGCCCCGGGCAGCGGGGTGATGACATGGCCGCCGGTCTCGGTCTGCCAATAGGTGTCCACGATGGGGCAGACATCGCGGCCAATGTGCTTGCGGTACCACATCCAGGCCTCGGGGTTGATCGGTTCGCCGACCGTGCCGAGGACTTGCAGAGTGTCGAGGTTGGCCAGGCGGGGGTACTGCTCGCCCCACTTCATGAAGGCGCGGATGGCGGTGGGGGCGGTGTAGAAATGCGTGACCTTGTTGCGGTTGCAGACACGCCAGAAGCGGGCGGGGGTGGGGAAGTCCGGCGCGCCCTCGTACATGACGGTCGCGACCCGGTTCGGCAGGATGCCGTAGACGATGTAGGAGTGCCCGGTGATCCAGCCGCAGTCGGCGGTACACCAGTAGACCTGGTTGGTGTCGGGCACCAGGTTGAAGGTGTAGCGGGCGGTGGTGGCGGTGAAGACCATGTAGCCGGCGGTGGTGTGGACGATGCCCTTGGGCTTGCCGGTGGAACCGGATGTATAGAGCAGGAAGAGCATGTCCTCGGCGTCCATGGGCTCGCACGGGCAGTCGTCGCTGGCGCGGTCGACTTCGGTGTGCCAGTCCAGGTCGCGGCCCTCGGTCATGGAAACCTGCGACTTGGTCCGCTTGAGCACAAGGACTTTTTCGACGGGTGAGTCGGCGCCCATGGACTCGATGGCATGATCGACATTGGCCTTGAGATCAACAACCTTGCCGCGTCGCCACGCGCCGTCGCAGGTGAGGATGACCCTGGAGCTGGCATCCTGCACGCGGTCGGCGATGGCCTGGGCGGAGAAGCCGCCGAAGATGACGGAGTGGGGCGCACCGATGCGGGCGCAGGCCAGCATGGCGACGGCCAGCTCGGGCACCATGCCCATGTAGATGGTGACGACATCGCCCTTCTTCACCCCCAGCGACTTGAGGGTGTTGGCCAGCTTGGCCGTGTCGTTCTGAAGATCCTTGTACGAAAGGCGTCGGACTTCCTTGGGCAGGTTCTCGCGGTCGGTGGGTTCGCCCTCCCAGATGATGGCGGTCTGCTCGCCGAAGCCAGCCTGCACCTGCCGGTCGACGCAGTTGTAGCAGACATTCGTCTTGGAACCCGCGAACCACTTCGCGTCCGGGGCGTTCCATTCCAGCACACGGTCCCACTTCTGGAACCAGTGGAAGTCGGCGGCGATATCACCCCAGAAGCCCTCGGGGTCGGTGATCGAGCGCCGGTACATGGATTCGTACTCACCGAGCGAGGAGACCAGCCAGGGCGGACTACCGACCGAGGTGTTTGCTGGCGGCTGAAACACGCGGTTTTCGTGAAGGGTGGACTGGATTCCCTGGGAAGCGGTGTGCGGCACGGAATGGCTCCTGGTTGTCGGCGGGATGGTGCTGGCAAGAACTCCCGCCATCGGAAAGATACTCGAAAGTGGCCGTTGGACCGCGAAGGGGCTTTCCAAATGGGGAAAACTGGTGGTATGCCGCGACCAACGAAAACACTTCATGAACGCGCTGGGTGGCCTTTCAGCGATGGTATGGGCCGGGGTGGCCGCATGAAGCGGAGAAGATCTGGGGGATATTTCTCAGCCTGATGGCGTGGTGGTGGCCCCGACTGCTCCGATGAGTCTGATGCTGAACAACCTGTGGGTTTGGGTGGCCACCTCAATGGTGTTCCTGGTGCACCTCTGCTTCGCCTGCCTTGAAAGCGGCCTGACACGGGCGAAGAACACCGTCAACACCTTTTCAAGAATGTCTGAGTCCTGGCGTTGGGCCTCCCCCGAGGCGCCCGTCGGGTTCGGTCTGATGCGTCCCGGTGGTTTCTGGATTGTTCCCGGCTGGCTGGGTTTCGCGGTCATGGTTCTGAATGATCCCGAGTCGCGGAGCGCACCCGGCTTGACATCGCCGAGCACGGCATGGAGGCGTGCGCCAGCCTTCAGATGATTTCGATCCAGTAAGCCCTGCGAGGGGTTCCCATGCGCCTGACCATCGCCCGCATCCGGCGCGAGAAGCTGCCGGGTGTGAACCGCAAACTGTTCGAACACGATGTCTACAAGATCTCTGCGGCCAACGCGCTTGGGTCTCGGAAAGAGGCGACGATCCGCGAGCAGTACCGCGGGGCCGATATCGAGGTGGACCTGCCCATCGGGTGTGGCTGGAGAACTGCTACCGGATCCGCCATGATAACCAAGGGCCGCAAGCAATCGGGTGAACGCCCATACGAGCCGCTCCGGAGTTCCTCGCCTGATCATGATGGAGTCCGGTTGCGTTGAACCCCGAACGATTGCGGCGTGGATGAAGCAGATTCAGGCTGTCCGCTTGGTTCGATCAGTGCGCGCTGGTGACGCGGATGACCTCGGCCACGCTGGTCATGCCGGCCATCGCTTTATTGATGCCGTCCTGGCGGAGGGACTGCATGCCGCGTTCCAGACACATTCGCCGGAACTCCGCCACATTTGGGTTGCGGGCGATCACATCACGCAGGCCATCGTCCACGGCCAGAAGTTCGTACGCGCCGACGCGTCCGGAGTAGCCCATGCTGCGGCACTTGTCGCAGCCGTTGGGAGTCCACATCTCGCCGCTGGGCAGGCCCTGGAGTTCGAGGAACTCCGCCATCTCGTCGGAAGGCGCCTGCTTGGACTTGCAGGCGGGGCACAGGCGGCGGAGCAGGCGCTGGGCCAGCACGGCGTTGAGGGCCGCACCGACAAGGAACGGCTCCAGGCCGATGTTGACCAGTCGGGTGATGGAGCTTGGCGCGTCGTTGGTGTGGAGGGTGGAGAGCACAAGGTGGCCGGTCAGCGCGGCCTGCACGGCGATGTGAGCCGTCTCATGGTCACGGATCTCGCCCAGCATCAGGATGTCGGGGTCCTGGCGCAGCAAGGCCTTGAGCGCCTTTGCGAACGACATGCCGATCTTCTCATGCGTCTGCGTCTGGGTGATGCCGTCGAGGTGATACTCGATCGGATCCTCAACGGTGGAGATGTTCAGCTTGTTCTTGTCAAGCTGGCGCAGCGAGGAGTACAGCGTGGTCGTCTTACCCGAGCCGGTCGGGCCGGTGACGAGCGCGATGCCGTGGGGGAGGTGGATCTGCTTCTTCCAGATCTCCAGCGTCAGATCATCAAAGCCCAGATCCTCAAGCTGCACATTGATCGACTTGGTATCCAGGATACGCATGACAACCTTCTCGCCGTAGCCCGCGGGCAGCGTCGAGACGCGCAGGTCGAGCTTGCGACCCTGCACGGTGCAGCGGATGCGTCCGTCCTGCGGCACGCGCCGCTCCGAGATGTCCAGGTCGGCCATGATCTTCAGACGGCTGACGATGGCGGCCGACATGCCCGGAGGTGGGTTCATCATCTCGAACAGGATGCCGTCGATGCGGAAACGGACCTTGAGCTTCTTCTCGTTCGGCTCGATGTGAATGTCGGACGCGCCCTCCTTCACGGCGGTCTGGATGATGTAGTTCACATAGCGAATGACGGGAGATTCACCGGCCTTGGCCTCCAGGTCCACGGGTTCGTTGGACTCGGTCCTGGAGACTTCGACATCCGATTCCTCGACATCCGCCAGGATGTCGGTCAGATCATCGTCCTCGGCCGTGCTCTCGCCCATCATCTCCAGCACGCCGCGGATGTCGGCCCCGGTCACCAGCACAACCTTCACGCTGGGCACGCCCAGGCGCGAGCGGATCTCGTCGATCAGGAAGAGGTCGTCGGGGCGGACCACGCCCACGACGGCGCGGGAGCCTTCGGTGCGCAGCGGCACCACCATGTTGTGCTTGCAGAAGTCCCCGCCAAGACGCTGGAGCATCTTGCCGTCAAAACCGCCGTCCAGACCGGCCGCGAGGTCGATGCGCTCGAAGGGAATGCCGGCCACTTCGGCCACCACCCGCTGCAGCGATGCCTCGTCGATGCCCTGATCCATCAGAACTCGGATGATGGACTGCCCCGGGCTCTGCTTGATGACCTGCTCGGCCGCGGTCATGTCGCCGGGCTTGACGACGCCCGATGTGATGAGGCGGTCGCGCAGATCGGAGGAGACATCCGTTGCTTCGTTCTGCTCGGGTCGGTAGATCTCGGCGACGGACGCTCCGACGCCCGTGGCCAGCTCGCGCGACGGCGGAACGGGGACCGCTGGATCATCGTCGATCGGGCGCCCGTCCTCTCCATAGCGACGCTGGCCGCTGGGCATGGAGGGCAGCGGGCTGAAGGATGCTGAACGCGCGTCGAGCGAGTGACGCTGCTTGCGTTCCGGCTCGCGCGTGCGCCGGGTGGGTCGCTTGGCGCCGTCGGATGACACGCCGAGTTCGTTCAGGATATCATCGATGTCCGCCATGTGTTGCGTTCCGTTGTCAGTCGAGGAGCTTTGCTGGCATGCCGATGGGGATCTCCCAGGTCATGCCGTCGGCGGAAATGAAGACGGACTGGCTGGCGATGTCCACCACCTCGAACGACCCGAGGAACTTGCCGATGGTGACCGGCTGACCGTTCACGCGTGCGACCGGCATGCGCCCGCCCGCCATCACGGACTGCACATTCAGCCTGCTCAGCTCGTTGCGGAGCAGCTCGGCCCGCTGTGCCATCTGCAGCCGACGCTGCTCCTCGGCCATCCGCGCCATGCGGATCAAATCGTCCTCGCTGGAAGGCTCCTCGAAGACGAAGGTCTGCACCGGGGTGCTGGTCGTGGGTCGCGTGAACGGTGCGGGCGGCAGTTCGGTGGTGCGTGCGAACTGCACGGCGTTCAGGCTACCGTCCAGCTCGGTCATGACGCGTCCGAACCGGCGGGCGGACTCCGGAGATCCGACCTGGGATGTGTAGTCGATCTTCACATCCTCGCCGCCGAACCCGGCATTCAGCCCGACGAAGCGCATCCCGTAGATGGCGCCCGCGGCGATGATCAGCACGAACCCCGCCAGCACCACCTGGCCCGAGACCTTGCTCTGCGAGTGCGAGCTAAGCCCGGCGCCCGACTGATTGGGGGTGAACGATGGGATGCCCGTCGGATCGTCCAGACCCGGGATCCCGACTGGGAGGCGGTCACCCTCGGACGGCATGAGTTTGTCGGTCACGACGCGTTCCCTCCGTCCCGGAAATAGATGCTCAGCGTGAAATCAGCGGTGATCTCGGGCTGCGGCCCGTCGTCCTTGCGGGTCTGCCTGTTCTCCTTGATCGACATGTTGACGACCCGCGTGATGCGGGGCAGACGCTCCATCGCGACGAAGAAGTTGTAGAAATCTTCGAACTGCCCTGCCGTGGACATCACGAGGGGCTGCTCGCGGTAGCGTGCCGCAGCCAGCGGCCTGTCACTCTTGAAGGTCGGCGGTTGCAGACCTGCCTCGATCGCCAGGGCGGAAACCTGACGCACGATCTGATCGACCTCCTTATCGGTCGGCAGGCGGGACTCGATCAGGGTGATCCGGTCCTGCAGCGAATCGTTGACCGACTCAAGGTCCTTGCTCTTGGCCGTTTCACGCCGGAGCTGCTCAAGCAGCTCACGCTTGTGCGTGATCTCGGCGGTGGCCTGATCGATGCGTGTGTTCTGCGGCTTGAAGATGGTGAAGTAGCTCACCACCGGCAGCAGCAGCACGGTCAGGAACAGGACAAGTTCGCGGGTTCCGAACTGCATGGGGTGGACCCTTTCACTCGGTCTCAGGGCTCAGGGTGGCGGGATCGACATTGGTCATCGTCGAGTTGATCTGGAGACCGAACTCCTCTACACCCGCGACCTGACGGGCGTTGGCCTGCTCACGCAGCTTCATCGTCATCTTGAAGCGCCGGTACCCGACCTCTTCGACGACCGCCGCCGTGATCTGCGACAGCTCGACATCACTGAACAGCGGGCTTGCCTTGAGAATCCCCAGATAATCGGCGATCTTGCCGTTCTCTGTGGAAAGGCCTTCGATGGTCACGGTGTGCGAGAAACGCGGCGGCATGACCCGCTCAGGGACAGGCTTGGTCTCCGGCGCGGCGTTGCGGCCTGCGATCGATCGGGTGGCGGGAGCCTTGGCCTTGGCCTTGGGGTCAGCCGCCGGAGCGACCGGCCGGGCGCGTTCGCCGTCCAGACCCACCAGCGTCAGCACGATGCCATCGGGTAGATCCCGCACGATCTCGGCGATCAGGACGGAGCGCGGCACACGATCGATCAGCGCGGTCACGACCTCCGCCCGATCGAGCAGGTCGGCACGCTGGGCCTCCAGGCTCTTGAGCTGATCGATCTTGGCCGCCTCATCGGCGAACTGGGCCGAGATGATCTCTGCCTGGGCGTGAACCTTGCGCCAACGCTGGTGGTTGACCACGAACGCCCCGATGACGCCGGCGATGACCATGGTGAAGAGCAGCAACGCAAAGAAGTTGGCGCGCACCTGGCTCTTGTTCTTGACATACTCAGGCGGGAGGAAGCTCCCGTTGGCGGAATGATTGTGCTTGCGGATGCCCATGGTTCCTCCGAGATCACAGATCGGTGGGGCTCAGACACATGCCGACCGCGACCGCCCAACCGGGCTGGGGGGCCGTCACATCGACCCCTTCGCACGGGACTTTCCCGCTGCGCGCCAGCCGAGCAAGCGGGTCCACGCTCTGGGCCGCCAGACGCAGCGACCGGGCGAGGTGTTCACAGACCAAACGCTGGCGGCTTTCGCCACCAAGAAAGATGACCTTCTCCACCGCACGGTCCGGAAACAGCATCCGGTGATACCGCAGACACATCGCGGCCTCGTCCACCAGAATCTCCAGCGGCTCGGTCAGGTCTGGCTCAGGACCCACGGCACGGCCCGTCCGCGGCGCGGTCGCGGCCGGCGCGGTGCCGTCCGAACTCACCGCCACGGGGGCCGGCTTCGGTGTCAGGCGCTCCATGCCCAGGCGGGTGGCGCGGGCTTCCTGCGTGGTGCAGCGGAGCTGGTGGGCGATGGTCTCATCCATGTGGCGTGTGCCCAGCTCGATCGAGCGAGCGAACACCATCTTGGATCCGTGCGCGACGACCGCCTTGGTCGCGCCCACGCCCAGGTCAAGCACAAGTGTGGGCGTGCCGTCCGTCTCGCTGCACGCCGCTCCCGGCTGGGCGATGGCATCGATGGCCCGCAGGGCGGCCGTGTACTCGTTGTGAATGCCCACCGGTTCGAGCTTGGCGTTCTTGAGCGCGCCCATCAGCCTGGCCACGAAATCCCGGGCGGCGGCGAAGCAGATCACTTCCTTTTTCCCGTTTACTTTTGCCCCTTCGACCATCCGACACCGGACCAGCAGGGCCGAGGGATCACAGCCGAGCTGCGCGCCGATCTGGGCCGCGGCCAGCTTCTCGATGGGCAGTTCATCGGAAGGGATGATCTGGACATGCTTGCACACCATCTGTCCGGTTGGCACGGCGCAGACGGCACGGTTGGTCTTGAACTTGCCCTGCTTGAGCAGCTTGGGCAACGCCTCGATCTGGAATGACAGCCGCTTGGCGGGGTTGTCGAGCAGGTCGTCCGGCGTGTCGAGCTGCACCGCCGACGCGATCGACGGGGTATCGCCCTGGACCAGTTGCAGGATCTTGAGTGAACCGACACCGAACTCGACCGCCAGCGGCAGCCCTGCCGGGCGCATCGAGCCCAGTGCCTGGAGCGAGGCGTTCAGTTTGCCCAACCTTGGCTTGAACATATTCCTCGACCTGCCTCCCACCCGGCGTCGGGCCGCACCGCCGGACTGAGTGTCCGCACGACGGCTTGCCGGTTGGATCGGCCCGATCGGTGGGTCTGTTGAGGGTGTAAATCGGACCGGTCCGGGGGGATGAGACGCAAGGCCCGGGTCAGCGGTGCAGGCGGTTCAGACGGAACCGCTGATCGAGGTCAGGATCGCAGGGCCTGGAGGATGGGTCCGAGAACCTCGGCCATCCGGGCAAGGGCCCCGTCCAGATCCCAGGCCTGTTTGTCGCGGTCGCCCGTCTGGTTCGAGATCACGCGGATCTCGGCGAAGCGGGCCGCCGGGTGAATCCGCCTGACCGCCATGGCACAGGCCGCACCCTCCATAGCCTCGGCGATCGCCCCAGTCCGAGCGACGATCGCGGCCGCTTCGGCATCCGTCCCAGAGCAGGCAGAAACGGTGGCCACCGGCCCGATGCGATCGACCAGCCCGGCCAACGCCGCACGGGAGACAGGGTCGGGCGCGGTCGCGGGCGCGTCGGACCCGAACCCGATCTGATCCAGTGTCAAGAAGCCCCCATCTGTCCGCACGCCTTCATCAGCAAAGACGGAGGGATCGGCGAGCACCACATCACCGACGCGGAGCGAGGCACGAGGCAAAGCCCCACCGATGCCGAACGACAGCACGCCCGCGTGTCGTTCGGGGTCGTACCATCGTGCGGTGGCCCCGGCGGCGGCGGACTTTCCGACGCCTGCACGAACCAGCATCATGCCGTCGATTTCAAATGACTCCCACGATTCAGGGGGGGTTGAACCGGGGCGCACGGCATCCAGCACGGCACGGATTTCTCGCGGAGCGGCAACGATCAGCAACCACGGGCGTTTGGCCAGCATCAGGACAGCATAAGGATGGATCGATCCCGGATCCGAGGGAACCGGGATCGATTGAACGGGTACAACATTTTCCATGGCCCCGGAACAGATACCGTGGTTTGGGGGATGACCCCTCAGGAGCAGCAACGATGGCGAATCACACGAACGGACCACGCAAACCCGGGATGGGACTCTGGAAAGTTTTGGTCGCCATCGTGGTCCTGGCCCTTGGCGGCCTGGGGTGGATGGCCATTGCCGGATCGGGCGCGGCCGAGCCAAAGGGCACCAGCCTCGAGCTGACGACGGCCACGGTCCGGTCGTTCATGATCTCCACCCTGGCCAACGGCGAGCTGGCCGCCAAGAACCAGCTCGAGATCCGCAACAAGGTTGAATCCCGCACCGCGATCGTCGAGATCATCCCCGAGGGCACCATGGTCCGCAAGGGCGAAGTGCTGATCCGGCTGGCGGACGAGTCACTGAAGAACCGCATCGCCGAGGAAGAACTCGCGGTGATCGAGGCACGGACAAACCTGGAAAACGCCCAGGCCGCGGAGAAGATCCAGGTCTCCGAGAACGACTCGAAGCTGCGGGCGGCCGAGTCGAAGGTGTCCATCGCCAACCTGACATTTCAGCAGTGGGAGTCCGGCGATGTCATCAAGCAGCGCCAGCAGTTGCAACTCTCCGTTGAGAAGGCTGAGAAGAACTATGACCGCCTGGCCTCCAAGTACGAAAACTCCAAGGAGTTGTACGAGGCGGACTTCCTGAGCAAGGACGAGCTGGACCGCGACGAGATCGCATACATCGAGGCGAGCGCGGCCAGGCAGACCGCCCGGCTCGACAAGGAGGTCTACGAAAACTTCCAGTATCACAAGGACGCCGAGCAACGCCGCCGCGATGTCGAGGAGGCCACGGCCGAGCTGGACCGTGTGCTGCAGGAGAACGACATCAACCTGCGGTCGCGCCAGACCCAGACAACCAACCGCGAGCGGCAGATGCTCCTGCGGGAGGACAAACTGAACGAGCTGCGTCAGCAGTTGGGGTACTGCACCGTGCTGGCCCCGCGTGACGGACTGGTCGTCTACGGGTCCAGCGTCCAGAGCGACATGCGCCGCTGGCAGAACGACGGCGGGCTGGCGGTTGGCGTCGAAGTGGGCAACAACGATCTGCTGATCGTGCTGCCCGATACCGCGGAGATGACGGCATCGGTCAAGGTCCACGAGTCGATCGCCGGACGCGTGCGTCCGGGGCAGTCGGTGTCCGTCAAGGTCGAGGCGATCAACCAGACGATCCCCGGGCGGGTGACCAACATCGGCGTCCTGGCGGAGACCGGAGGCTGGCGAGACCCCAACCGGCGCGAGTACACCGTGAAGATCGACCTGGACCCGAATGTGGCCCGGGGCATGGAGCTCAAGCCCACACTGCGCTGCGAGGCACGCATCGAGCTTGGCCGCGTTGAGAACGCGCTGGCGATCCCCGTGCAGGCAGTGTTCAACGACGGGCCCGTGCGGTATGTGCTGCGCACGGGCACCGCCGGCCGCTTCCAGCGGATCCCGGTAATGCTGGGGCGCACCAGCGACACCGACGCGGAGATCCTCCGCGGCATCGCTGAGGGCGACCGCGTGCTGCTGCGCGAGCCGCAGGCCGGAGAGGTGGAGAACCCCACGGGCTGGGATGTTGAGTTGCTCAAGGTCGCCGGCTACACGCTGGATGAGAACGGCAAGCCCATGGTCGATCGGGAGTCGTTGCTCGCAGGGATGCGCCAGAGCATGCCCGGGGCCATGCCGTCGGGCATGGGCGAAGCTCCCACGACGGACGGGGTGCCCGCGTCGAGCGAGGGCCGTTCCGAAGCCGCGCCATCCGGCGCTTCCCGGCAGGGTGGTCAACGCCCGCAGGGCGGCCAGCGTCCACAGGGCGGAGCCGGTGGTGGTGGGGGCGGGGGGGCCGGGGGGCAGCGTCCGTCCGGAGCGGCTTCGGGAGGCTGAGCGTTGTGGCCGAAGTCAGCCTTGGGCTCACGCGCTCAGCGATCGCAGGTCATGGATCGGCTCGCCCTCGTAGCCAGCGTTGCTCATCAGCTTCTCGATGTGCATCAGATCGAACTCATTGGATGATCTCGGCGCGAAGTTGTCCCGGCGCACATCGGTCCCCTCGAACTCGATGATGCTCAGTTCGCGGCGGTTACGCAGATCGATGGCCTCGGTCTCCTGCTCGTCCTCGAAGTGGGTCAGCTCCTGAACCACCGGGCGGCAGGGGTCCAGCGGGGACCAGTCGGCCACCACCGCCCGCATCCCGTTGCTCAGCGTCACCATGGAGCCCGGCGGGTAGGCCGGGCAGACGGACAGCAACGCGCGCAGCACCACCGGATCGACACGCGAGCGGAAGGGCTCCGACAGCAGCGTGCACAGCGCGCGGACGGGCGGCACGGACGGATGTTCCTCCGCGCTCGCGTTCGGGTCAGCGGCCGGGTTGACCAGGCGGTCATACATGTCCGCGGCGGCGATGATGCGGGCGAAAATATGGATCGACTGCCCCGCCACGGCTTCGCGGGTGCCGCTCAGGGTGAGCCGCTCGGGGAAGCCGGACCCATCGAAACGCTGATGGTGGTGCAGGACGGATGCCGCGGCCGACGGCTCGATGTTGCCACGCACCAGATCGAACCCGATCTCCGTGTGGCGACGCCATTCCGGGTCCGTGTCATCGCGCTCTTCCCGCCAGCGTTGCAGAACGGGATCGGGCAGGCGGGTCATGCCGATGTCGTGCAGCATGGCGGCCACGCCGAGGTTGGTGACATCCTTGGCCAGCATGGCAGGCAGGCGCTTGCGCTCACGCAGCAGGTAGAAGCCCAGGCGCAGGCCCATCAACATGGAAATGTACCCGACATTCGCCCCGTGTCGTACCGCGGGTTTGCCGGAGTCCACCAGCTCGCTGATGAAGATGGCCGAGTCGGTGTCGGCAACCAGCCGCTGCATCAGGGACCCCATCGCCTTGCGGTAGGCGTTGAAATCCAGACGGGCGTGGACGGTCTTTCCGGCCGCGTCGAACGCGCTGGCCACCTCGCAGGCCATGCCGGCGCGGGCCGCCATGACACCCGGCGAGACGAAGCGTGAGATGGTTTCCAGGCGCGGATAGCGGATCCAGATCTCGGGAATGCCGATCTCCCGCATCCGGTCCACGGTCGTCCGCTCCAGTTCCGCGCCGGCCTTGAGCAACACCGTGGACATGTTCTGCGGGTGATACACCGGTAATGCCAGTGTCATACCGGGCTCGGCCTGTGAGATCGGGACTCGCAGCATGCACGCGTAAGACCGGAAGGGTTCACGGGGCGATTCCGGCCGCTCCTCAGGACAAGCATCGGTTCCATCCATCGCTTGCTTGGGCCCGAACCACACACCACACTGAAATAGGGGGTATCAAGGGCCGCGCGGTCTGGTCACACAAACGGGGCAAGCCGTGGCCGAAGAAGAACGGGAAGAGGGCCTGCGTCCGATTACCGATCGCCTGGCGCGTGGCGGCACGCTCCGGCGCGCGTGGTCAACCCTCAACGCCCCCCACATCGCGATATTACTGGACCTTGCTGTGGATCAATGCCATCGGCTGACGCGATCAACTGCCCATCGGTGCGGGTGACGCTGGTGTCGGAGCCACGGGGTCCGGGCCAATCGGCGGGGCCGAGACCGAACGCAGCCGCGGAAGGAAGATCACAAAGACCTTGCGCGGAGGCATCGCCGCACGCCCCTCCCGCGCGGTGATGCCCGGGGACGCGAGCATCCACTCGCCCAGCGTGCGTTGGCGGGCTGGTGCGGGCGGAGCGATGGCGGCGGCTTGCTCGTTGGGATCGTCCGGGTCGGCCGCTGCCTCCGTCCCCGAGGGGGTGGGGGGGGCGGGGGGGGGGGG
>CAZXGL010000003.1:57419-87529 GCA_964640595.1 uncultured Phycisphaeraceae bacterium
CGGCCCAGTTGATGTCCGGATCCTCCGCGACGAGGACCAGCGCTTCCCGACCGGTCCCCGTATGGGTAGTCAGGAGCGCATGGAGGATGTGGCCCTCATCGGCAATCGACCGCTCGATGGTGGGGTCGGCGATCAGGGGTTGTCTTCTGATGTGCTCGATCTGGATGCCCAGTTCGGTGCGGACGATGTCGCGGCGCAGATTGCCCTCGATCCTCGGCTCGACCCAACTCCGCGCGATCAGGCGGGGCCGTCCTCCGGGCAGGGGGCGGGTGTCCGGGCCGGGCAGGCCGTCGGGCAGTTGCGGGCCACGGACGAGCGGCGTCCAGATCGGGACCTGGCCGAAGCGTTGCCGTTGCAGCGGGGACACGGGCGGGCAGGCCACGAGCAGGGCTTCGAGATCCTCCGCGGGCACCGCGATGAGGCGCAGGCCGACCCCGGCCCAGCGCGCGGCATCCTCGGGCGGAACGGGCGGCGCGCTCTCGGCATAATCCCGGAGAAGGCGCCCCACGCGGTGGTCAGGGTCGTTGGCCGTCCACACGATGACCTCGAGGCCTTCCTCCGCGGCCGAGAGGTTCTCAATGCTCGGCTCGATCATGCGGGCGGGCTCGGGCTCCGGCGGGTTGAAGCGTGCCCGCCAGCGTTCGCGTGCCTTGGCGCAGCCGGGGGCCGCTGCCATGCCGAGCAGCGCAAGCATGATCAGGGCCGGGATGACGCGGATGGTGGTCATGCGAACGAGTTGATGCGGTCGATCAGCGCACGCACCAGTCCGAACTTGTGGCGTGTGTGCGTCAGCACGATCCGCGGCAGGTCGAGGTGGTCCTGCTCCTGTTCGTAAGGCCCGCGCTGGTGGATGCGTCCGGACTTAATCAGGACGGCAAACTCCCGGTTCAGAATCTCGATCTGCTCTTCGGTCAGCGGACGCTGGATGCGGATGATGAGATCGTCGCGGACATAGCGTGAGGAGTGGTACAGGGCATAGAACCGCAGCACATGGTCGGCCGCGTCCTTGGGATCCTTGGCCAGATAGAACAGGTTCTCATCCTCCGGGCTGATCCAGCCGCGGGAGAGCAACTGCTGGCGGATGAACTTCACCCAGCCCTGCCAATATCCGGGGATGGCCATGTCCGGGTCGCCGCCGGAGGTGGTGACGCCGGGCGTGGGCTCACCCTCGACGAACACGACCGGGACCATCGAGGCCTTGCCGGTCTGGATGAGCGTGAGGGCCTCGAAGCACTCGTCCAGGGTGCCGAAGCCGCCGGGGAAGCAGACCACGGCCTCGGCCTGTGAGAGGAACATCAGCTTGCGGGTGAAGAAGTAACGGAAGTTGATGAGCTTCTCATCGCCCTTGATGACCTCGTTGGCGCTGGTCTCGAACGGCAGGCGGATGGCCACGCCGAAAGACGCCGCCCGACCCGGTCCCTCGTGGCCGGCCTTCATGATGCCGTCGCCCGCGCCCGTGATGGCCATCCACCCGGCATCGGCCATGATCTTCGAGAACTCCACGGCCGCGCGGTAGTCCGGGTGATCCGGCGGCGTGCGCGCCGAGCCGAAGATGGTCACCTTATGGGCGTCCGGGTACTGGCCGAACACCCGGTATGCGTATCGCAGCTCCTTGACCGAGGCGGTCATCAGCTTGAGTTCGCCGGTATGCCTGCCGTCAGGGATGAGCTTGAGGGCGGCGGTGATCAACTCACGGATGAGCTTGGCGTTGGAGTTGTCGGCCTGACCCACCACCATCTCGAGCAGCTCGATGATCCGGTCCTGAACCTCGCCGTCATCGGCGCGGCGCACGGCGGGCTGCTCCGGCGGCGCGGCCTTCTCGTTCATGGGTTGGGTGGACCGGGTGGGGTTCAACTCGACCCGGTTGGGCTCGGCGCCGGGGTTGTTTGAGGGGGTGTGGGGCATGGTTGCTCCTGTTGGATGGAAGGTGGATCCGTTCGTGCAGCGGTGAGGGGAAGATGGAAGAAAAAGGGCAGAGAGGATGGGAGGCAGGGAGGGAGGGGGGTCAGTTTGGATGGTCGGCCCAGGTTTCGGGGTTGGACGATGGCAGGACCACGCCTGATTCTCTGGACGGATCCCGATTCTTGGCCGCTCGTGATGCCTGCTCGACCGCGGACATCACGCGTTCCTGCTCGGTCTCCCGCTCGCCGATCAGCGCGCGAACGAGGCGCCGCGTGGCGCCGAAGGTCTCGGTGGAGAACTCCAGCGATCCGGGTCGCCCGGTCACGCGGGTGGTGATGAGTTCATCACGGATCTGCTCGAGCAGGCTGGAGAAGATGGGCACCGGGCGGATCGAGCGGGAACGGAAGCGCAGGTTGAAGTCCTGCGTCACCCAGTCCATGGTGCCGTGCCCGAGGATCTCGATGGAACTGGACGAGGCACTCAGGCGTTCAAAGGCCACGGTGGTGCCGTCGATGTAGAAATCACCCTCGGCCAGATCGAGGCGTGCGCCCGTCGGGGCGCGCAGGTTGCTGACCTCGACGAGGTTGATGAGCCCCGGCAGGGCGATCACGGAACCGCCCGCGACACGCACGACACCGCGTCCCGTGGTGCGATCGGGCTGGCCCGCGACGCCGGTGATGGAGACATCCGCATCCAGCAGGCCGCGGGTGAAGTCATCGGGCACCGTCCACGCGGAGCGGACGGCGTCCTCGCCGGGCAGCGGCGGGCCGTACAGACCCTCTGGCGGAAGGAGCAGGTCATCGAAGACCGGCGCGGCGCGGACATCCGAGGCGTGGATATCAACCCAGAACCGGGTTTCATCGCCGTTGGTGTGCGCCTGGGCGCTTCCCGCGATGCGCCCGCCGTGCAACTGGCCGGTGATCGAAGGGACGAGAACCGCCCCCGGCCGGTCGGCATCCGCAAGGATGACGGCCAACGCGTTGTGAACACGCATCCGCCCCGCACGGAGCCGGTCGGCGGCCAGATCGATGGCATAGGTGGGTCCGGCGGGATCAACCTGCACATCGAAGTCGATCCGACCCGCCAGTTCCGTGACGGCCAGCCCGATGATGGCGCTGGCATTGCTGACCCTGGCCGATCCGGTCACTCCGATCACCGAGTCGGGCGTGCCCAGGTGTTCCGCACGCACACCAAGGTCACGGATGTCGATGGGGCCGTCGATGCCCACCGAGAACCGGTCCATCACCCCGGCCAGCACACCGGGCAGGAGCGTGCGCACGGATTCGTTGAGGCGGTCGCCCGCCAGGTCGATGTTCAGGTCCAGGCCCGCGCCCTTGCCGGGTTCAAAGGTCCACGGCCCGTCCGCGGCGGCGGAGATGCCCGGCGCGGCAGCGCGGATGCCGTCCACCCGCCCGCCCAGCCCCTCGAAGAGGATGCGCCCCTCCACCTCGGTGAACTCGATGCGTCCGCTGGGCAGGTCCAGGGCGAGCGAGCGGGGACGCAGGGTGCCCAGCGCGCTCAGGGCCGGGATGGCGTACGAATCCGCGCTGGTCATGCGCCGGGGCGGCGCATCGGACAGCGTAGAGAGCGCCAGGTCCAGCTCGAAGAGCCCGGCCACGCGGTTCTGCGTGAGCCAGTCCCCCACATTCTCTCCCGCGAACGCCGTGACGATCTGGGCGGTGGCCGCGGATTCCACCCGTCCGTTGCGCAGGCCGACCCGCACGATCCGCGGCTTTCCGTACCAGAAGGCTTCGCTCGGTCCGATCAGGGGCAGATCACCATCCAGCGAGATCTCTCCCGATTCAACCCCCCCCGACACGATCGGCGTGCGGAACCCGGAGAAACGCACGCCGGGCATCACGCCGAGGGTGAGCTGCATCGTCCCCCGCGAAGGGCCGACGCGGTGGCGCACCCCCTCGTGATCGACTGCCAGGGATTGGATGCGATCGACGGCCAGCACGGTCTCCGTGTGCCCGCCCACGATGCCGTCGAGTTCAGCGCGCAGGGCGACGATGCCGTCGGGGTTGCGGTCCGCCCGCAGGGCCGCGAGCCGGTCGGCCAGTTCGGGCGAGAAGACGGCCGCCGCGTGCTCGAGCGGCATGGCCAGGTCAAGCCCATCGGCGCGGGCGGTGGCGAACAAGCCCGGCCCGGGCTGCGGCGGGCCCGCATCGATGGGCAGCAGACCGCCAACCCGCTCGACATCGCCGAGCCCACCGCGTCGATCGGGCAGGGTGAGCTGCGTGAGCAGGGTGACCGGGGTGGGCGCCAGCGGGCGTGCGGGCGACTGGAGCACGCCGCGGAAGTCCACGACGATGAGCCGCTCCGTGACATAGATGATGCCATTCATCCCCGCCAGTACCAGCGGGTCCGGCTCATCGGGCGTGTAGGGCGGCGCGCCCGGCACATCGGCATTGGGCCGTGCGGAGGCGTTCTCCAGGCTTGCTTCGACATCGTACCCGAGCTGGCCGTCGGACCGTGGTCCGATCACAGCGCGGCAGTCCACCTGCCCCGCGACGCGGAGATTGTCCAGAATGGAACGCAGCGAGACGGGCTGGGCGGGGTCTGGCGGATCGCGGTATCCCGGGATGGCGGCCAACAGGCGCTCGTCCACGGGGATGCCGCGGGCATTGATCTCCACCACGGGCAGCGGATCCTGTCCAGGGCGCACGGTGCTCTGGTCGAGTTCGGCCTGCACCCAGGCCTCACCGCCCGTCAGCCCTTCATATCGCCCGCCTGTCAGGCTCAGGTCATCATCGGTGATGTGAAGCCGGATGCCATGCGCCACGATGGGCAGTGGAAAGTGTTCCGGCACCAGACCTGCGTGATCGAGCTGCACGACGGTGTCGCGGACCCACCGGTCGTTCTCCGGGCGTTCGGGGATGCGCTCCAGGCGGAGGTCCACATCCGCGGCCCCGCCGAAGGAGAACAGGGGCGCATCGCGCCCGCCGCGCCCGTCTGGCGTGCGGATGAGCCCGTCGCGCACCAGCTCCTGATAGCGCTGCGGGTGGAAGAGGGCCTCGACCAGCTTGCGGCGGCCGCTGGTCAGGGCGGCCATCAGGTGCTGATCGACCGGCACCGAGCGGACCTGGATCTCGATGACGACCCGCGAGTTCTCGGTCAGCCCGTCGAATCGCCCGGTGGCCGCCAGCGTGGCGCCGGTGGGGCCCCGACCGGTGATGCCCTCGATGCTCAGCCCGTCCTCCGTGAATGAGACCGAGCCGCTGATCTCGGAGAACGGGTAGCGGAACTTGCCGTAGCTCGCCCGCCCGTTGCGAATATCCGCGTTGCCGCGCACGGAGACCGGTCCCCCGTGGGCGGCCCGCACCATCCGCACGACGGCATCCACATCCGCCGATGGGTTGTCGAACATGTCCAGCTTCTCGATCGCCTTGCGCGGCAGGAAACGCCGGGGCCGGAACCGTTCGTCCATCCGGAAGCGGGTGGTCAGGCGTGCATCGAAGGGTGATTCGGGCGTGAGCCCCCGGTAGTTGAGTTCGACATCGTACCGGAGTTCGTCGATCAGGCCGTACACATCGGCGGAGAGTCCGTCGGTGCCGAACTCGATGGTGCCTCGGGTCTGGCGCATGCGCAGCAGCTCACCCTCGCCCGCGATGTCATACCGCTCGTTGAAGGGCAGGTTCAGATCCACGCCGTCGAGCGTCATCCGCACGGTGACGCGCCCGTCGTTGTCGATGGAGAAGTTGGTGGGCAGCAGGCGTCCCGTCAACGCCAGGCGGGCGTAGAGATCACGCAGGCGTGATGGCACGATCGTCGGCGGCCAGTCCTCCAGACGCAGCCCCTCCAGCCGGGCCTCCACCCCGCCGGGGCCGAGCGTGCCCGAGAGCGACAGCGAGCCGGAAGCGGTTCCGCCTGCGAGGGTTTCCGCCGGGATGGCCGCGAACGAGAACGAGGAGAGCCCCGTGTGATCGGCCGGGTCGATATCACCAAGGATGTTCCACCGGCGCAGGAGGGTGTACCGCTGACCGTCATGCTCGCCCAGCTCGATCACGCCGCGCTGGATCACCACGCTCGGGGTGGCCGCTCCGCCGCCGCCGCCGGAGAGCAGTTTGAAGGCCGCCGCGTTGAGCACGCCGGTGTGGATGTCCTGGCTCAGCCGCAGCTCCGGGCCGAGCAGGTGAACCTTCTTCAGGCCCGGTGAACCGCGCAGCGTGGCAGACCAGTCGATGCGGGCCTCCAGCCGGTCGATGCGCAGCACCTCGCCCGGCGTCCCCGGCACGCCGGGGGCGAGCAAACGCCCGTTCGTGATGACCACCGTCCCACCCGGCGAGACGCGGACCGATCCGGTGCGCACACGCATGCCGGTCTGGGCGGCCAGGATCGGCTCGACCACCCAGGCCGCGGCCGGAGTCTGCAGCAGGCCGATCGTCAGCCCCACCATGCCAACGGGCACGATGATGAACCACCGCTTCCATCGACGCCGACGCCGGGGGGGGCGGGGGGGCCTGGGGGGCTTGGTTGGGGCTTTGGGCTGGGTCGGGGCAGGGTCCAAGGACGGATGCTACCCGCAGGAAGCGGGCGGGCACGGGGCGCAACCCAAAACAACCCAAACAAAGTCCGCATTCGTCTCGCGGATCGGCTATGCTGGGAGCATGGCCAAGACCCGCAAGATGTTCATCTGCCGATCGTGCGGCGCGACCCAGCACCGGTGGGCGGGCAAGTGCCCGGACTGCGGGGCGTGGGACAGTCTGGAGGAATCCACCTTCGACGCCGCCGCCGAGAAGGACCCGCAACGCGGCTCCGGCTGGGTGGAGCCCAAGGCCGGGGGCGAAGCGCCATCGGCCGTGCCGATCACCCAGGTGTCGAACCTCATCGGCCCCAGCCGCCGGTATCCGACGGGCATCATGGAGTTGGACCGGGTGCTGGGGGGGGGTGGGGGGGATGATCGCAGCCGCGGGCTGGTGCCGGGTTCGGCGGTGCTGGTGGGGGGCGAGCCGGGCATCGGCAAGTCCACCCTGCTGCTCCAAGCGGCGGGGGCGTGGGCCGGCGCGGTGCGTGCCCGCACGCACGAGGCGGACTGGGCGGGACGCGTGCTCTATGTGTCCAGCGAGGAGAGCGCCGAGCAGGTCCGCAACCGCGGCAGCCGCCTGGGCGTGGCGGAGAGCGACACGCTCTTCGTGCTGGCCGACACCAACCTGGCCCGCATCGTCGAGCAGGCCCGGCGCGTGCGGCCCGATGTGCTGGTCATCGATTCGATCCAGATGATCTACAAGGCCGACCTGGACGCGGCCCCCGGCTCGATCACCCAACTCCGACGATGCGCGGCCGAGCTGGTGTACCTCGCCAAGGCCTCCGGCATGGCCGTGGTGATGGTCGGGCATGTGACTAAGGACGGCCAACTCGCCGGGCCGCGCCTGCTCGAGCATCTGGTGGACGCGGTCATCAGCTTCGAGGGTGATCGCACGCACAACGCCCGCATCGTGCGGGCCATCAAGAACCGCTTCGGCACCACCATGGAGCTGGGCATCTTCGAAATGACCGGCAACGGCCTGCGAGAACTGCCCGGCGGGGCCAGCGTGGCCGCGCTGGAGGGCGGGGACGAACCCAGGCCCGGGGCGGTGGTCTGCCCGGCCGTCCACGGCTCGCGCTGCGTCCTGGTGGAAATCCAGGCGTTGACCGCCACCGGCTTTCTCGGAGCCGCCAAACGCAAAAGCGCGGGCCTGGACCCCAACCGCCTGGCCATGCTCATCGCCGTGCTCGAACAGCACGGCGGCCTGCGCCTGGCCGATCGGGATGTCTTCGCTTCAAGCGTGGGCGGCCTGCGGATCGTCGAACCAGCCAGCGACCTTGCCTTGCTCCTGGCCATCGCGGGCGCGCACTACCGACGATCCCTCGACCCCACCACCGTGGCGGTGGGGGAGGTCGGCCTCGGCGGCGAGGTCCGCTCCGTCACGCAACTGGAACAACGCCTGCGCGAATCCGCCCGCCTGGGCTACACCCGTGCGATCGTCCCGGACCTGCGCGGCAGCAACGCCATCCCCAAGATCAAGGGCATCGAACTGATGCCCGCGCGCAGCGTGTCCCGAGCCATCGAACTGCTGGGCTGATGCCGCTTGCCCTTTCAGGTCACGCCCACGATGAGTCCGCGAATCGTGGGGTTCTTCCATGCCACTGACCCCGTTTCGGGTTCATGGCACGCTCCCCGGGCACCCGCCGTCAACCGCCGAAGACGCTGTAGGTCCGCACCCGTGATGATTCCGAACCGGGCATGCGCAGCGGGCGATTGGCCACGCTGTACGCCGGGCCGGTCAGGGCCGGGGCCGGGCGCGGCGGAGCGAGCGGGTCGGGGCCGCGCATGACCGGCCCGCTGGCGACGGGTGTCACAAAGCGGTCCATCGGGTTGAAGGTGATTCGCCCCGCGGGTGTGAGGGGGTCGGGGCCGGCGGGAAGGCGACGCGGGGCGGCACCCACGGGCGACGGTGCGCGGCCGGTGATGCCCGTGAGCGGCGCGGCCTCTGGGGCGGGGGTCCGCGCCAGCATGGCGGCCGAGAACACGCCCGAGGTCTCCTGCGAATCAAACAGATGGAACGCCGACCGCTGATGGATCGAGTAGGTCGAGTCGTTGAACGCGGTGGCCCGGTTGAAGACCATCGTCCCCGTGCCGCGGTGGACGGAATAGATCTCCGGACCCACGACAAGCGGCGCGCTGGTCGGGTTGCGGTTCCCATGGAGCGCCGACGGGTTTGCGTCCAGCACATGCTGGGCGGTGGCATCGCTCAGCGCCAGGCCGAGCGCCAGCGTTGCGAACGCGCCCCGCTTCACTCGCCGATCCCCGCGAGATACACCTCGGCGACGATCGCCTGGTTGGGCCCGACCTCGGGCGGGCGTCCGCCCAGGCCGAAAGCCCGCTCAGGCGGCAAGACCACGATCCAGCGGTCGCCCACGCGCATCTTCTGGATCAGCTCCTGAGCGCCCTCCACCATGCTTTCAAGCGGCAGCCGGTGCTCCTGTGAATCCCCGATGAGCGTGCCGTCGATGAGACGGGCCTCGAAGACCACGCGGACGGTGTCGGTCAGCTTGGGCGTGGCGCCGTCGCCGCTCTCGCGAACGCGATACGCCGTGCCGCCCGGCAGACTGACGGAACGCGGATCGGCCTTGAACCGTTCGATGAACTCCCGACCCTTGCGTCCGTTCTCCTCCGCGTAGGCCTTGAACACCGGGTCGCTGTCAAACCGCCGCCGGGCGTGAAGCTCGTTGACGCGGCGTTCCAGCACCATGAGCGCCCCGGTCATCTCCTGGTCGGTGAAGGCCGCGGGCTTGTTCTCGATGACATCCATGAACCCGCGCGCCAGCATGTCCCGGTCGAACTCGACCTGGTCGATCCGCAGCCGATCGAGGGTGGCGACCGCCAAGTCATACCCGATGGCGTAGCTGGTACGGTCCGCGTCGGGCTGGCCGGCTCCCTCGGTCCGCAGTCCCGCGCCCAGCCCGATCCCCAGCGAGGCGGTGGCCAGCACGCCGGCGGTGAACGCGACCACGGTTCGAACGGTGTGGGATTGCTGCATTGCTGTGACTCCTTGGCGCGGCCCGGCCCGGCGGGGTGGGGCGGGTGATTCTACCAGATGGGCCTGCGGCGCGTATCAGCGCCCGGTCAGCCAGCCCGGCAGCTCGCGCGGGCGACCGTCCGGGCCGACGCACGCCAGCTCGGTGGTTCCCACCGCGCAGACACCATCGGCGGGAATCGCGGGGTCGGCGGGGTCCGGGGCCTGCCCATGCCGCTCGATCAGGGCGATCTCGTAGGTGTGCCGGATCTTCACGCGGCTGGTGCTCTCGACCGCCGTGCGGATCTCGATCTGGTCGTCATACCGAATGGGACGCCGGTAGCGAACCTCGCAGCGGGTGATGACCAGAAAAAAGCCCTCGGCCTCCATGGCCCCGTACGACACGCCGCTGGTGCGCAGCAACTCAGTCCGCCCGATCTCCATCCAGGGCAGGTAGTTGGCGTGGTAGGCCACCCCCATCGGGTCGCACTCAGCGTACCGGACACGGACACGAACCGATCCCGCCGAGTCAGGCGTGCGCGTGGCCCGGAGCGGGCTGGCTGGGCTGTGGCCGTCCTTCATGGCATGAGTTTAGGGAATACGGGGTGAGGAAAGAGCGACGCCGAAGTGCAAAGACCGCAAGCCAGCGGCCGAGCGACATACAGGCCCTTCGCAACTCGCCAGCAACGGCAAGCCGGAAGCCGTCTCGGTTGTGATTGCGCTGTATCGGCTCGGCGACCGATGGAATCCGCCCGGAAATCAGGCGGGATCCGCACGAGACTGAGAAGTGCCGAATCATTCACCCTGATCGCTTCGAGCCCTTCGCGCTCTTCGCGTTGAAACGCTGCTTCGCGTCTTCCGTGCGGCGTTGCTCCGCGAGCTCTGCGTTCCTCTTCAGAGAGACACACCCACTCCCTACCCACCCCTACTCCCCCTTGACCGCGCCCGATCCGCCGTGGCGGTAGGTGCCGCCCTGGATCTGGTCGATCAGTTCCACGCAGCGTTCGGGGGTTAGGTTCTCGTGCAGGTCCTCGTTCAACAACGCGACCGGGGCCGTGCCGCAGGAACCGATGCACTCCTGCTCGATCAGCGTGAACTTGTTGTCCGGCGTGGTCTCGCCGACATCGATGCCGAGTCTGGCCTTGATGGCCTCGGTGCACTTCGTGGCATCGCAGAACTCGCAGGCGATCGACCGGCACACCGCGACCAGCACCTCGCCCTTGGGCTTGGTCCAGTACTCCTCATAGAAGGTGACCGTGTCGAACACCTCGGCCGGGGTGATTGCCAGCACTTCGGCGATCTCCAGCATGGCCTGGTGAGGGATCCAGCCGTAATGGTGCTGGATCATGTGCAGCGCGGGGAACAACGCCCCCTTGCGCACCTCGTACCGGGGCAGATAGGTGTTGACCAGCTCGTCGCGCATGTGAGCGGTCAGGTACGGCTCATCGCGCCGTTCGATCCGGGTTCCCGCCGAGTTCTTCGTGATCCACGCCATGGTCGGGGATGGTAGGGGCCTCCCCACCCACTCGCCCGTTCACTCGCGTTCAACCGTCACCGAGATCGGCTCCCAGGAATCCACCCGGGCCCCGGCCACGGTCGCCTTCCATGTCCCGCGCCCCAGCCTTTCCCGTCGGGGCATCACCCCCATGTCTTCGGGACGCCCCACATGCAGTTCCACCGGATCCAGCGGCGGCGTATCCACCGGCCCCAGCACCCCCTCCGTGTTCGGCGCCAGCCGCACCCGTGCCAGCGTCTCATGCCGGGCCAGGTTCCGCGTGTTCACGATGGTCGCATCGACGGTCAACGAGGACTCGTTCACCACCCGCACCTCATAGGTCGGCCGCATGGAGCACCCGACCCCCCCAAGACCGCAAAGCCCGGTGCCCAGCAGCACGCCGCAAAGAATGGCTGACTTCATGCCTTCAGTCTAGCGTCCCGCCCGCCCGGTTCGGCCCGGACCGGCCTGGCAGCATTCAGGGACAGCCCTGCTGCAGGATGTTCAGGTAGGCGGTCAGGTCAAAGAAGTTGAGAATGCCGTACGGGGCCGCCAGATCCGCCGCGTTGCACGGCCGGGGCTGCGGAGCGCTGGTCGCCCCGGCCGAGTACTGCACCGCGCCCACCACGAACACATTGTTCGGGCGCAGGTAGATCGCCTGGAACGCATCCCCGCTGGCGTGCAGCAGGCTGAACACGCTGCCGTTGGCCACATACCCCGTCACGGGCATGCTGCTCATCGAGAGGTTGAACTCCCCCGCGGGGTCCACGATCGTGAAGGTCAGGTCGAGCGGCTCATCCCCCTTGCCCGTCAGCGTGAACGCCAGACTGTCGCTCACCGCGTTGTACACCACTTTCGCATCGCTGTTGGTCGGATTCAGGTCGAAGCGTTCGGTCCCCCGAACACCCACCACGGTCGTGATGCTGAACTCATGGTCCGCGATGGCGAACTCGATGGTCTCATCCGTCACCTCCACCGGCCCGGCCGTGGTGCTGAAGGTGAACGATCCCGCCGCCGACGCGAAGTCCCATGTCCCGTTCGGCACCGGCCCCAGGCTGTCCAGCGAGTGCACCCAGTCGTTCATGTGGGCCGCCACGGTCAGCTTGCGCCACTGGGCGCTCGCGTTGGGGGCAACGGCGGCCAGAAGCAGGATCACAAGCGGCAACATACGCATGGGTCGGTCTCCGGTGGAAATAGCGGTACCACAACATACCACCATCCCGCCGGGGGACGAACAAAATTGTCGAACAACAAGCCGCGGTTATCGGCCCTGAAGGATCAGCGGTCCAGTTCCGCAGCCACCACATTGATCGACCCGATCACCGCCACGATGTCGCTGAGCAGGTGCCCCTCGATCATCTTCGCCGCAACCTGATAGTTGATGAAGCTCGGCGGCCGGGTCCGCACCCGGAACGGGCACTTGCTCCCGTCCGACACGATGTAGTACCCCAGCTCCCCGTTGGCCGTCTCGTTCGCGCCGTAGGCCTCCGCGATCGGGGGCTCCCACCCCCGGTTGGTCATGATCAGCTCGAAGTGCTGGATCAGCCCCTCGATCGACCCGTACACATCCTTCTTGTCCGGCTTGACCATCTTCGAATCCGCGAACGCGTCGATCGGTCCGTCCGGGATGTTGTCGATCAACTGGTCGATGATCTTCATCGACTGCTTGATTTCCTCCACCCGCACCAGGAAGCGGCAGTACGCATCCCCTTCATACGCCAGCGGCACGCTGAACTTCACCGCCTCGGCCCCCTGCCCGTCCCAGTTGTCCTGATAGCACAGGTACGGCTCGTCCTTGCGCAGGTCCCGCTTCACGCCCGACCCGCGCGCCACCGGCCCGGAGAGCGACCACTCGATCGCCTCTTCCCGCGTGAACACCCCGATCCCCTGCGTCCGGTCCATGAAGATCCGGTTGCGGCTGACCAGCCCCTCCACATCCTTGAGCGCATGCGACAGGTCATCATGGATGAACGACTTGACCATCCGCTTGAAAACCTCTTCGTCCGGGATCGGCTTCATCAGCCCGCCCACGCGCGTCCAGTCCGGGTGGAACCGCTGTCCGGAGATGTAGTCCACGATGTCGTAGATCTTCTCCCGCGGGTTGAACGAATACAGGAACGCCGTGAACGCACCCACATCCAGCCCCGCCGCCCCCACGCACAGCAGGTGGTCCTGGATGCGTGCCAGCTCGGCCATGATGGTCCGCAGCACCTTGCACTTCGGCGTGATCTCAATGCCGAACAGCTTCTCCACCGCGTGGTGCCAGCAGATGTCGTTGGCGATCGGGCTCAGATAGTTCATCCGGCTCACGATCGTCACATACTGGTTGTAATCCAGGTGCTCGCCCAGCTTCTCGAACCCCGAGTGCAGATACCCGATGTGCGGCGTGCACCGCGCGATCCGCTCCCCGTCCAGCTCCAGCACCAGACGCAGCGTCGTATGCGTGGCAGGGTGCTGCGGCCCGAAGTTGAGCACCCACCGATCCCCCGTGTCCACATGCTCGGACAGGTAGTTCAGGTTGTCCGAATCGGGGGTGATGCCCTGATCGGGCTTGAGCGTGTACGGCATGAATCGGCTCCGAAGCGGCGTCGTCCGGGTGCTTTCCCCGATCGGGCACAACCGGCCGATCGGGGGCGGAAGGATGATAGCGGGCGCGGCCGCGCCATCACCTACACTCCCCCATGGAGGCGTTTTCCGCGTTTCTCTCCGGCTTCTGGTCCCAACTCCAGCACATCCTGCTCGAGTCCGGCGTCTGGCTGATCCTCGGCCTGGCCTTCGCCGGTCTGGTCCATGCCTTCGTGCCACGCTCCTGGTTCACGAAGCACCTGGGCGGGCGGGGTGTCCTCCCGATTGCCAAGGCCAGCCTCCTCGGCATCCCGATGCCTTTGTGCTCCTGTTCGGTCATCCCAGTCGCCTCGGGCCTGCGCCGGCAGGGCGCGGGCAAGGGCGCCACCGCCGCCTTTGCCATCTCCACGCCCCAGACCGGCGAGGAGTCCATCCCGATCACCTGGGCGCTCTTCGGCCCCGTCTTCGCGCTGGCCCGTCCCGTCATCGCGGTGGTCACGGCCTTCCTGGCCGGGCTGACCATCAACGCCGTGGAGCGCGATGACGCGGGCACGGCCGCCCTCCCCCCCGAGCCAGCATCCCACCGGCCCACCTCGCTCGCTGAAAAACTGACCATCGCCCGCCAACACGCCTTCGGCACCATGCTCCGCGATCTGGCCCCCTGGCTCACCTGGGGCATCCTTGCCGCCGCCGTGATCGCCGCCGCCCTGCCCCCCGGCTGGATCGCCGAGTATGTCGGCACCGGCATCTGGCCCAAGCTCCTGATGCTGGTCATCGGAATCCCGGTCTACATCTGCGCCACGAGTTCCACCCCGCTGGCATGGTCGCTGGTAATGGCCGGGCTCTCGCCGGGGGCGGCCATCGTGCTGCTGCTCGTCGGCCCCGCGGTGAATGTCGCCACGATGGCCTGGGTCATCAAGGACCTGGGCGTGCGCGTGCTGGTGATCTACATCAGCGTCATCGCCACCGTCGCGTTGGGCGCGGGGACGCTCTTTGATCTCTTCTTCGCCGACACCATGATCCTCTCCACACAGGGCGCGTCCGACACCCACCCCGGCGGCCTCTGGGCCTGGGCCCGCGCCCTCGGCGCCCTGGTCTTCGTCACCATACTCGCGTATGCCCTGACCACCCGCTTCTGGCCGTCCGGGCCGAGATCCTGTTGCGCCGTCCCGTCGGAACCGGCTCCGTGCTGCGCGGGCAAGCCCGCGGCCCCGTCGTGCTGCCAGACGCCCAAGGCCGATACCCCGCTCCCCCTCGCCTCATGCTGCGCCAAGCCCGACGCGCCCTCCTGTGCCTGCGCCTCGCGAGAGACCACCACCCCATGATCGCCCCCCCCGCCAGATCCGCCTCGGGCGAGCGCAATGTCCTCGGCGGCCCCCTCCGCGCCTGCTCCATGGACCCGCTCACCGGCTTCACCCGCACCGGCTGCTGCTCCACCGGCCCGGAGGATCTCGGCTCGCACACCGTCTGCGCTGTGATGACCGCCGCCTTCCTCGCTTTCTCCAAGTCCCGCGGCAATGACCTTTCCACGCCGCGCCCGGAATGGGGCTTCCCCGGCCTCAAGCCCGGTGACCGCTGGTGCCTCTGCGCTGTCCGTTGGCTCGAAGCCTTTGAAGCGAACATGGCCCCCAGAATCCATCTCGAATCCACCCACGAGCGCGCCCTCGACATCATCCCCCTCTCCATCCTCAAGGAGCACACCCCGTGATCGGCGATGGCTGGACCGACACCAACGAGCAACGCGCCCGCGACGCGCGCCCCACGCCCGACCGCCCCCGGCGCATCGCCGTCGTCACCGGCACCCGCGCCGAGTTCGGCCTGCTCACCCCCGTCATGCACGCCGTGCGGGACCGGCCCGACTGCGAGCTGCTCGTCATCGCCGCCGGCGCGCACCTCGTCCAGCCCGCCCTGACTTTTCACGAGGTCAAGGCGAAGTTCCCCGTCGCGGACTCCATCCCCATCCAGACCGCCGGCCGCGTCGGCCGCGCCCACGATGTCGAGGCCCTCGGCAAGGGCATCGCCCGCTTCGGCCGCTCCTTCGACCGCATCCGCCCGGACTGGGTCGTCGTCCTCGGCGACCGCATCGAGGCCTTTGCCGCCGCCGCCGCCGCCTCCGTCGGCGGGTTCGCCGTCGCCCATCTCCACGGCGGCGACCGCGCCGAAGGTGTTGCCGACGAGGCCATGCGCCACGCCATCACCAAACTCGCCCACCTCCATCTCCCCGCCACCGAGACCAGCGCGGACCGCATCCGCCGCATGGGCGAGCCGGACGCCAACATCATCATCGTCGGCTCCCCCGCCATCGACGGCCTCGCCGCCATCGAACCCCTCGACGACGCCGCCTACGCCGAACTCGGTTCCCCCAAGGCCGTCGTCCTCTTCCACCCCGTCGGACGCACCGACGAACTGGAAGAACACGCCACCCACTCCGTCCTTGAAGCGTTCGAAGGCGTGCCCACACTCGCCCTGCACCCCAACCTCGACCCCGGGCGCAACGGCATCATGCGCGCCCTGATCAACGCCCCCGCACATGTCCGCGTGCAATCGCACCTCGAACGCACCCGCTTCATCGCCCTGCTCAAACGCGTCGCCGACCAAGGCGGTGGCCTGGTGGGCAACTCCTCCGCCGGCCTGATCGAGGCCGCCGCACTCGCCTGCCCCACCGTGGACATCGGCGACCGCCAGGCCGGGCGTGAACGCTGCGATGCCCTCACCGCCCACGCACCGGAATCACCTGAAAAGATCCGGGCCGCCTTCCACCACATCACCACCAACCGCCCCGCACACTGGACCCATCCCTACGGCGATGCCCACGCAGGCCCCCGCGCCGCCCGCGCCCTCGCGGAACGCGACCCCACCGCCCACACCCTCCTCCGCAAACGCTGCACCTATTGAACCGGTGGCACAGGCGTCCCGCCTGTGCTCCTCTTTCATTTTCCCCACCTCCCCGCGCGCACAAAAACGGACATCCACATTTGTGCGCGACTTGCGCAACTTCCGAACTTTCCACTTGGCAAGCACCCCTTCCCGCACTACCTTGCCCCCATGCACACACACCTCACCGACGCCGTCTTCAACGACCTGCTCGACCCCACCATCACGCTGCTGGATGTCTGCCGCCGGCACGCCATCCCGGTCGAGCACCTGCCAGCCATCCTGTCCAGCGATCCCTTCCGCATCGCCACCGAAGCGCTCCACGCGGCCACCGACCTCCGCGCCAAAGCCCTCGCCCCCGAACGCCGCGAGCGGGCCCTGGCCACCCTCGACACCATCGTCCGACAACCCCCGACCTCGCCCGCCCACACAGACTGCATCCGCCGCGCCGCCGGCGCCCTGCTCCGCGCCACCCAGCCGCCCAGGGAACCCACCAAGAAGTCCCCTGCATCGCGCCCCCAACCAGAGCAACCCGCCGAGCCCGCCCACGCGCCGACCGATTCCTCCAAAACAGCCGTTATCGGCCCAGAAACACCCACTCCCCCCTCCTTCCGGGACAAGTCGCCCGGGCCGATGGCCGATGTCGAGGCATCGAACCACCAGCCCCAAGGAGCGCGGGATGCCTGTCACGGAAGAACAGCGTCAGCAAGTTGTTGAGAGCGCCATCCGCGAGATCTCGCACATCGCCACGCTCCCGGAGGTCACCCTCCGCATCATCGAGCTGGTCGAGGATCCCACCAGCACCGCACAGGATCTTCACGCCGTCATCTCCAACGACCCTGCTCTCTCCAGCCGCATCCTGAAGGTCGTCAACTCTTCCTTCTACGGCCTGCCGGGGCAGATCTCCTCCATCAACCGCGCCATCGTCATGCTCGGCCTCAACGCCGTCAAGAACATCGCCATCGCCGCCTCGCTGGCCAAGCTCTTCCGCGGCGGTGAACTCACCCCCACCTTCTCCGCCAAGGAACTCTGGAACCATTCCAACGCCACCGCCATCGGCTGCAAAATGATCTCCGACACCCTCGGCATGGGCCTGGGCGACGAGGCATACCTCGCCGGGCTGATCCACGACATCGGCATCATGGTTGAAATGCAGTACGACCGCTCCAGACTCATCGACGCGCTCGATAAAACCTGCACCGGCCCCGACGGCATCCCCACCCAGTCCCTGCTCGTCACCGAGGAGATCGTCTTCGGCGCCACCCACCAGCACTTCGGCCAGGGTCTCTGCTCCAAGTGGAAGTTCCCCGCCCCCTTCGCCGCCGCCACCGGCTTCCATCACAACCCGCAGGGCGCGCCAGCGGAACAGGTGAAGCTCGTCAGCGTCGTCCACGCCGCCGATTGTCTCGCTGGATGCATCGAGAACGGGTTCCGTCTCGACAACCCAGACTGCAAAATCCACAAGGAAGTCCGCGACATCCTCAAACTCAACGATGAGAAGATCGAGGAACTCGTCGCCAAACTCCAGACCCTTGTGGCCGATTCGTCCAACATGATCTGAGCCGTAAGGCATTGGGGAATAGGGATTGGGCATCAGGTAGGAGGCGCTCGGAGTTTGCATGCGCAAAGTGCCGTGTGCCCGCGCCTTTTGCCTCCAGCCTAATCCCCAATGCCTAATCCCGAATCCCTTCCCCTCCATCCCCCACCCGCTCCCGCCAGAATCCCAGCCGGTCCCGCCGTGTCAGGTCGAACGCCAGCGGCGTCACCGTGATCCGCCGCTCAAAAAGCTCATGCACATCCGTGCCCGGATCCGTCCCGCGGAAGTCCAGCCCGTGCCCCGCCGCCCAGTAGTAGATGTCGCCCGACGGCGACACCCGGCGCTCGTACTTGTCCACCAGAGCGTGCGTGTTCATCGGGCACACCACAATCTCCGGCTCCTCCGGCAGATGCTCCGTCGCCGGCACATTGATGGACAACGCCTCGTGCCGGTCGGGCAGCCCCCCAGCCAGCAGACGGTCGATCACCCGCCGCGCCGCCGCCGCCGCCCGGTCGAAGTCGGGCCGCACCGAATCCAGATGCAGCGACACCGCAATCGACGGCACACCCAGAAAAGCCGCCTCCAGCGCCGCCGCCACCGTCCCCGAGTACAGCACATTGATCCCGCAGTTCGCCCCCGCGTTCATCCCGGAGACCACCAGATCCGGCAGTGACCCCAGCCCGTACCGCTCCGGCCACAGATTGGTCAACGCAAGTTTCGTGCAGTCCGCCGGCCGCCCGTCCACGGCCATCGCCTGCTCCCCGTTCAGCAGCGTCGGCCGCGTCATCAGCGGCTGGTGAAAGGTCACCCCGTGCGAGGTCGCGCTCTGCACCGTCAGCGGCGCAACCGTATAAACCTCCCCCAGCGGCTCCCGCCCGAGCAACGCCCGGTGCATGGCCGCGATGCCGGGGGCGTGGATGCCGTCGTCATTGGTCAGCAGGATCCGCATGGGTGCAGGGTAGCACCCCCCCATGCCTCGCCCGCCGGTGGGCCGCCCCCGTCCCAACACCTATCCTCCCACCCAACAGGAACGAAGAGGGACCACGCCCGCCCAGGGCCGTCCCCTCACACCGCCGGAGGGACGCTTTGGACACCAAAAATACCATCCTCGACGCCATCGGAAACACCCCGCTGGTCCGCCTCAACAAGGTCGTCCTCCCCGGCTCCGCCGAGGTCTACGCCAAGTGCGAGTTCATGAACCCCGCCGGGTCCATCAAGGACCGCATGGCCTGGTACATCATCGACCAGGCCGAGAAGGCCGGCCTGCTCAAGCCCGGCGGCACCATCGTCGAGAACACCTCCGGCAACACCGGCATGGGCGCCGCCATGACCGCCGCCGCCAAGGGCTACAAGTCCGTCTTCACCATGCCCGACAAGATGTCCAAGGAGAAGATCGACGGCCTCCGCGCCTTCGGCGCCCAGGTCATCATCACGCCCACCGATGTCCCGGGTGACTCCCCCGATCATTATGTGAATGTCGCCAAGCGCGTCGCCGCCGAAACGCCCAACTCGTTCTACCTCGATCAATACCACAGCCAGTGGAACATCGAGGCCCACGACAAGATGACCGGCGAGGAGATCTACCGCCAGACCGACGGCGGCCAGATCGACGCCGTGGTCGCCGGCACCGGCACCGGCGGCACCATCTCCGGCATCGGCCGCTGCTTCAAGCGCCACGGCTCCAAGGCCCGCATCGTGGGCGTGGACCCGCTGGGGTCCGTCCATTACTCCATCTTCCACACCGGCGAACCCAGCACGCCCTATGTCTACAAGGTCGAGGGCCTGGGCGAGGACATCGTCTGCCGTGCGTTCGATCCAACCGTGGTGGACGAGATGCACCAGGTCAACGACTACGAGTGCTTCACCATGGCCCGCCGCCTGATCCGGGAAGAGGGCTTGTTCTGCGGCGGCTCCTCCGGCGGCATGGTCCACATCGCCTGCAAGCTCGCCAAGGAGATGGGGCCGGGCAAGAAGATCGTCGTCATCCTGCCCGACTCGGGCACCCGCTATGTCACCAAGTACCTCGACGATTCCTGGATGAAGATGCACGGCTTCCTCGAAGAACCCCGCGGCCTGGGCAACATCGAGGGGATGATCAACCCCTCCAAGCCCGTCGTCACCGCCAGGGAGACCGACTCGGTCCATGCCGTCATCGCGTTGCTGCGTGACCACGGCATCTCCCAGGTGCCGGTGACCGATGGCAACGGCAAGCCCGTCGGGCTGGTCCACGAGATCGACATCCTCCGCGGCCTGCAGCGCGGGCAGGTCACGACCGATTCGCCCGTCAAGGCCATCGGGAATCAGATCGGCGGCATCGTCAGCCCCAAGTCACGGGTGGAGGAGCTGTACGGCGTTTTCGCCGCGGAGCAGGCCGCCATCGTGATGAACGAGGGCCGGATCGTCGCGGTGCTCAGCGAGATCGACCTGATCGAGCACCTGGCCCGGCACGACCGCGCGTAAGCACGGTGGCACAGGCGTCCCGCCTGTGTTCCTGAATCCGCACAGGCGGGACGCCTGTGCCACCGAAAGGCAGAACGACTGCATGCAAACCAACGCAAACCACGGCTTCGGCACCCGCGCCATCCATGCCGGGCAGGTTCCTGACCCGTCCACCGGCGCAATCTGCACACCGATCTACCAGACTTCGACCTTCGTGCAGAAGTCGCCGGGCGTGATCGTGGAGGAATACGACTATTCCAGGGCCGCCAACCCGACGCGGACCGCGTTCGAGGCCAACATCGCCAGCCTGGAAGGCGCCAAGCACGGGCTGGCTTTTTCATCGGGCGTGGCGGCCACCGGCGCGGTGATCCACCTGCTCAGCGCGGGCGACCATGTGGTGCTGTGCGACGATGTGTACGGCGGGACCAACCGCATCTTCCACCGCGTGTTCCAGCAGCTTGGCATCCAGATCACCCTTGTGGATATGACCGATCCCGCCACCCTGAAGAGCGCGTTCAAGCCGAACACGAAGCTGGTCTGGATCGAGACGCCCACCAACCCGATGCTCAAGATCATCGACATCGCCGCCGTGTGCGCCGTCGCCAGGCAGCATGGCGCGATTACCTGCGTCGATAACACCTTCTGCTCGCCGTACCTCCAGAATCCGCTGGCGCTGGGGGCGGACATCGTCTGCCACTCCACCACCAAGTACATCGGCGGCCACTCGGACGCCATCGGCGGCGTGCTGGCCTGCAACGATACGGACCTGCACAAGCGCCTCAAGTTCATCCAGCTGTCCGAGGGCGCGGTGCCGGGCATTCAGGAATGCTTCCTGTTCCTCCGCTCGACCAAGACCCTGCATGTCCGCATGGACCGCCACTGCGCCAACGCCATGACCGTGGCCAGGCATTTGGAAAAGCATCCCAAAGTCGAGCGCGTGATCTACCCCGGCCTCGAAAGCCATCCGCAGCACGCCATCGCGAAGAAGCAGATGCGCGGCTTCGGCGGCATGTTGACCATCTATGTCAAGGGCGGCCTGGCCGAGTCCCGCGCCATGCTCGAAAAAGTCCGCATCTTCGCCCTGGCCGAATCCCTCGGCGGCGTCGAATCCCTCATCGAACACCCCGCCATCATGACCCACGCCTCCGTCCCCGCCGACCAGCGGGCCAGACTCGGCATCGCCGACAACCTCGTCCGCCTGAGCGTGGGCATCGAGGATGTGGGCGACCTGCTCGCGGACCTGGACCAGGCACTGGGATGAGCCTCCGCCAGGTTTGGAAAATGTCCTATAACCCACCGCTTTGCCCTTTTCGGGTGAATGTCCGGCCTATTCGCCGCACAATTTGCGGCGAATAGGCCACTTATTCACCGCACCAAAGGTATAATCACCGCCAATCATGCGGTGATTCATGCCCTACATCCACGAACAACCCGATTGGCCCCGCCTGACCTGGGATGAGGCCGAACTGGCCGCGGGTCTGGCCTCCGTCCGGCATCGGCAAGGGCGTCTGCTGGGGCGGATGGAGTCGCTGGGGTTCGACCTGCGGACCCAGGCGGGCCTGTCCACCCTGACGGCCGATGTCGTCCAGTCTTCCGCCATCGAGGGCGAGCGGCTGGACGCGGGCGAGGTCCGTTCCTCCATCGCCAGCCGCCTGGGCCTCGACGCGGCCGGTCTGCCCGCGCCCGCCCGCCATGTGGAGGGCGTGGTGGACATGACGCTCGACGCGGTGCGCCGGGCGGACGAGCCGCTGACGCACGAACGCCTGTTCGGCTGGCACGCGGCCCTGTTCCCGTCGGGCCTCAGCCGCTTCCGGCGCATCACGGTGGGAGCCTACCGCCCGGCGAGCGCGGGACCGATGCAAGTCGTCAGCGGCCCGATCGGACGCGAGCGCGTCCACTTCGAGGCGCCGCACGCCGACCGTCTCGCGGGCGAGATGGACGGGTTCCTGTCGTGGTTCAACGGGCCGTCCGTGGTTGATCCCGTGCTCAGGGCGGGCCTGGCGCATTTCTGGTTCGTCACGATCCATCCGTTCGAGGACGGCAACGGCCGCATCGCCCGCGCCATCGCCGACATGGCGCTGACCAGGGCCGACGCGACCGACCAGCGGTACTACAGCATGTCGTCCCAGATCGAGTCGGAGCGGCGCGAGTATTACTTGCAACTCGAACGGTTCCAGCGGGGCGGCACGGACATCACGGCGTGGATGGCGTGGTTCCTGGGTTGCCTCGGGCGGGCCATCGACCGTGCCGACGCGGCGCAGTCGGGCGTGCTGCACAAGGCCGAACTCTGGAAGGCGCTGGCCGTCCGGCCCGTCAACGGCCGCCAGCGCGGCGTGCTGAACCGGATGACCGGTGATTTCGAGGGCCATCTGAACACCTCGAAGTACGCCAGGCTCGCCAAGTGTTCGGCTGACACCGCGCTGCGTGACATCCGCGAACTGCTGGGGTGGGGCGTGATCCTGCAGAACCCCGGCGGCGGACGCAGCACCAGCTACCGCTTGGCGAGCATTTCCGAACTCGGCGGTTCGTGATCAGCCGGTTCAGAACACCGCCAGCACGATGCCCAGCAGACAGCCGCCGGCGATGAGCAGGATCGGGACCATCGCGGCGAGCCATGCGAGGATCATGCCCGTGCGGTGCAGCGGCTTGGTCGCCAGGAAATGCACGCCTGCAAAGGACACGCCGACCGAACCGGCCAGGACGGTGAGGGGGGCCAGAGCGAAGACTTCGCCGAACGCGATCAGCGAGATCAGCGAGTTGATGATCCCGATGCACGCCAAGAGGTAGACCGGCATCAGCAGCGCGATGGAGGCCGTCATGTACCACGGCATGTCCGGCCCGATCCGCACCGAGACCCACCGCCCGCACTCCGGGCACTTCAGGACGCGCGTGAAGTCGATACCGCTCAGGTCGTAGCGGCAGGATGCGCAGCGGTCGCGGTGTTCGGCGGCACGGCGCATCATGTGAAACCGCCCGGAGCGGCCAAGAAATTCCAGGAGTTTCCATCACCCCTGCCGGGGTGAAGCGGTTGAAGAATGGCTGCTTTCCACGGGCAGCGCTGCGCTCCACCCTTGACGACTATCCAGCGTCCCTTCGTGGCTTCCATTCTCCTCACTCACGCTTCTCGCTCATTGTTCCAGGTGTGTCGAGGCTGGCGGGTGATTCACGAAGTTGTTTCATCAGACGGCGCACTCCGATCACGCCGAGAACAACGGCCACGATCTGAACGCACCCCATCATCACAACATGGATGATTGGAACGCTGGTTGACCACTCCGTGACATAGAGCACGATCGGGTCTGAGTGTCCGGCCGCTTCCACGCGGTACTCTCCGGGCTGATCGACCGCGAACCGACCGGCCGTCACTCGCGTTGTCGAGCCGACGGACATCGTGAACGAGGAGTCCGGCTCAAAGGCGACCGGCGACGCATCGTTCAGGCGCGACACGGAGATCGTCAGCCCGCGCGAATCGAGCGATCCTGACTGGTGCCGACGGCCCTCGAATGTGCCCGCCACTTCGTGAAACACCGTCCAGGTCCCCGGCTTCTCCGCGACGACCACAAGGGATCCCGGGGATTGAAAGCCGGAACCGCTCATCGCCGGCCTTGCAAAGAGAAGGTACGCGACCGCGATATTGCCGACAAAGAGCAGGATTCCGGCCGCAATCAGCATGACGGGAATCGTCCGTTCGCGCCGGTACTCATGCGATGAATGATGCATTGTTCACACCCCGCGCCGCGTCATGTTCATCACCGCGTTGTCGCGTCCCAGGATGAGCAGGTCGGCGATCTCGACCGCTTCCTGAAAGCTTTCCTGGGCGGTCTCTCGGTTCCAGCAGGTGGGCAGGACTTTGCCTTGTTCGAGGTGGTCCTGCGTGGGGATGGCGTCGCCGCAGATGAGTGTGGTGCGGCTGGCTTCGCCGATGAGCAGGCCGCAGAGGCCGGCGGTGACGCCGGGCAGGGGGAACAGGTCCACGCCGTTGGCCAGTGAGTCCGGGGCGGGCTTGCAGCGGGCGAGCACGGCGATGTCCTGGCGGAGGATTTCCAGCATGGTCTTCTGGTCATCCTGGAGTTGCTCACCGGCGGAATCGAGATCCTCCTGCGTCTGGGCGAGGCGGTGGAGCGACTGCGCCAGCGGCACGCCCACGCTCTCGCGCTCGGTCTCGCTGAGCAGCCACTCGGCCTTGTCGAACAGGCCGATGGCGCGCCGGCACTCGGGCGCGAAGCTTGTCAGGAAGACATGGGTGATGTCCTTCGGCTCCAGATTGACGCGTTCGCCGAGCCGGGCCTTGAGGGCCGGGGCGGGCAGGCCGGGATCGATCAGAATGGTCGCCTTGCCAGTGCGGACAAGCGTGGTGGTGGCGTGGCCGGTGCGCTTTGGCTCGCGCTCGTTCCAAAGGTGGTTTGCCCCGAGGGCGCCAATCGAGATCACGCGGATATCCATGGTCGATCCTAAACGGCAGACGCAATGGGAAGGAGCGGAGAGGAAAAGAAAACCGCCGGCTGCCCGGCGGTAAGTGGATCGGAATGGAGCGGGGGGTGCCGGGCCGGGGGGGAGGCGCGGTCAGCGGCGGCGGACGGTCCGGACACCGAAGAGCCCGCCGAGCATGGCCAGGCCGGCCCAGGCGGCCGGGGGCAGCGGGACCACGGCCATCTCCCAGTTGCCGCGGAAGGTCTTCAGGCGGACCTCGGCGCTGATGCCGGAGATGTTGTGGGCGATCAGCGAGCCGTACATGCCCGATCCTGAGATGTTCACATCTGCCAGGGTTGCCAAGACCATGCCCGACAGGTTGTGGGTGATGTCCAGGTCAACCGCGTTGAAGAAGTTCCAGACGATGCGGTCGGAGTTGTTCTGGTTCATGCCACCAAGGAAGTTCATATCCATCACCAAGTTGGTGGCATCGACATTGATCACGACGAAGTCCGCGGAGCCGAAGTTCAGGTCCAGCTCGCTCATGGCGTTGATGTCCGACGCGTTCAGCGAATAGACCGCGTACCGGTCAGCCCCGACGGCCACGGTGGTGGCGGAGTTGAGCTTGCCCTTGGTGCCGTCGAGCAGGCTGAGCGTGCCGGTCGGGTCCAGGTCGCGCAGGAAGCTGGAGAACGAGTTGGCGTGGGCGAAGGCCGCGTTGACGGTGGCGCCGATGCCGGACTGCTGCTGGGCGCTGCCGCCACCGTTCATCAGAACGCTGCCGGAGATGGTGCCGCCGTAGACGAAGTTACCGCCCTTGTTGACCTGGTGCGAGCCGGTGATGTTGCCACCAACCATCAGGCCGGACCCGTTGGAGGCAGAAACCTGGTGCATGGAGAACACCGAACCGCTCCCGGACAGGTTGCCGCCGATCAGCGTCGAACCGTCCACATGGCTGGTCATGTTGTCCAAGTTGTTGCGGACCAACAGGTTCCACTCGCTGAAGGTGCTCGCGGAAGCGACCCCGCCGGAAACCATCAACACACTCACAGCAACTACGGCGCGCAACATTACAGCCTCTTTTCCATTATGTTCGGAAACCACTTCCCGCTCCCAAAGCCCCTCAACGGTTAGGGTCCATCGGAGTTTCGGGTGTGATTCTGAACAAGCATACTCCCAGAGATACCCGAAACAAGGTGGCGGGTTTTTCCTTGGTTCAATCGAAGGAATTTGACCCATGTCGCGGGCATCACGCAAGGATTCTTGCAGGGCCGAGAACATACGGATCCTCCATCAGCAGTACGAGCGCGATGGAGGTTCTGTTTCGAAACGGTTCAGGATTGGGCAGATCCGTGAAGTGCTCGTTCAGATCCGGGAATCCTGCAAACCGAGTCCGTGCAGTGAGATACGCTGGTACCCGAACCGCCGACCGGCAGGGAGGTCGGCACGGAGGATGCAAGTGCTGCGCGGGGGGGGGGGGGGGGGGGGGGGGCGAGGAGGGGTGGGAGTGGGGGGGCGGGGCGAAGGAGTTTGCCATGACGACGGTGCGGACCAAGGACTGCATGGTTTTACCCAGTCCATCCCGTGTGAACCATCGCATGATCCGCATGGACACCCATTGCCACTCCCGGGCGTCATCCAAGCCCGTGATTGCGGCCATGGGCCTGATCGGTTGCCCGGAGTCCTACTCCGAGCCCGAGCGGGTCTATGACCAGGCCCGGGCCCGGGGGATGGACCTGGTGACCCTAACCGACCACGACACGATCGATGGGGCCATGGAGCTGGCCGATCGCGGGTTCCAGGGCTTCGTGATGGGGCAGGAGGTCTCCGTGAAGTTCCCGGAGGACCGCTGCCTGCTGCATGTGCTGGTGTGGGACCTGACCCCCGGTCTGCATGACGAGATCGGGTCGAACCGGCTGCGGGACGATGTGTACCAGTTCGCGGCGTGGCTGCGGGAGCGGAACCTGCCGCACGCGCTGGCCCACCCGCTGTATGTGCAGAACGGGCGGCTGGATCGCTGGCACATCGAGCGGGCCACGCTGCTGTTCAAAGGCTTTGAGACGCTCAACGGGGCACACGATGATGCGTTGAACCGGACCATCGACCGGTATCTGGGCACGCTCACGCCCGCGCGGGTGCGGGGGCTGATGGATCGACAAGGGATGCGGCCGGTCTGGCCGCGGGTGTGGGAGAAGTCACGGACGGGCGGCTCGGACGACCACGCGCTGCTGAATGTGGGTCGGGCCTGGACCGGGGTGGCGTTCGAGCCGGGCGAGGATGTGACGGCCCGGGCCTTTGTCCGTCGGGTCGGACTGGGACTTGGGACGGCGGGCGGACAGGGCGGGCACGCCGCGCTGCTGGCGCACCAGATCTCGACGGTGGGGGCGCACCATTTCGCACGCGAGCATTTCAAGCGACGCTCACCGACCGGGCGGTATGTGTCGGCGAAGTTTCTGCGATTCTTCGGCGCGGAGGTCGAAGCGCCGAGCAAGAAACGGGTGGCGGCCTACCGGGCCGCGCGCAAGCTCTGGCTGGGGAAGAAGGCGAGCAAGCCTTCACCGATCCTCAAGGCGCTGCGGAGCGAGTTCCGACCGCTGCTGGAGAAGTACCCCAACCTCAGGGAACGACTGAACCCCGACGCGTGGCTGGAAGGCACCGCGGCCAGCCAGCACGAGGAGATGGCCGAGTTCGTGGCCGATCTGGTGCAGACGCTGGGACGGGCGATGGAATCGTCGGCGGGCAAGGCCGCGTCCAAGAAGGATGCGTCGAAGATCCTGGAGCACATCACGGGCTATCTGGTGCTGCAGGCGGCCCAGTTGCCGTATATCGTCAGCCTGTATTGTCAGAACAAGGAGCGCCGCTTCGTGGATCAGTTCCAGCAAGAGACCGGCGCGCACGATCCGGCGGAGGCGGGCCGCCCGCTGCGGGTGATGAAGTTCACCGACACGCTGGCGGATGTGAACGGGGTGTGCCGCTTCATTCAGAACGCGGCGCGGCGGGCGCACGACACCGGGCGGGATCTGACCGTGGTCAGCTCGACGCGGTTTGAGATCCCGGTCAAGGACCTGCCGAACATCGTGAACTTCCGCCCGGTGTTCGCGATGAAGATGCCCAAGTACGAGAATCTGGAACTGGTCCTGCCGCCGATCCTGAAGATGCTGCGCTTCGCTGACCGGAAGAAGCCGGATGTGATCCATATCTCAACACCCGGCCCGGTTGGGTGCGTGGGGATGCTGGCCGCGAAACTGATGCGGGTGCCGGTGGTGGGGGTGTACCACACGGATTTCCCTGCGTATGTGGACCGGCTGTTTGATGACCGCGCCGCGACCGTGACCTGCCACAAGGTCATGAGCCTGTTCTACAAGCCGTTCGAGGCGGTGTTCACGCGCTCGGCCGATTACGCCGAGAGCCTGCGCGGCCTGGGTCTGCGGGACGATCAGATCGTGCGTCTGCGGGCGGGGTATGACGATCGGCACTTCTCGCCGTCGTTCCGCGATCCCGGTGTGTGGGCGGCGCACGGGTTGGAGCGCGACTCGGTCAAGGTGCTGTTCTGCGGGCGGGTGTCGGTGGAGAAGAGCCTGCCGCTGCTGGCGGAGATCTGGCCCAGGGTGCGTCAGGCCGCGGCGGAGCGAGGCGTACAGGCCGAGTTGGTCATCATCGGCGACGGGCCGTATCGGGCGACGATGGAGCGCGAGCTGCGCGGCCAGAAAGCCCACTTCCTGGGCTTCCGCCACGGGGCCGAGCTGTCCACGCTGTACGCCTCGTGCGACCTGTTCGCCTTCCCCAGCACGACGGACACGCTGGGCCAGGTGGTGATGGAGTCGCAGGCATCGGGCATGCCGGTGCTGGTGACGGATGTGGGCGGGCCGCGCGAGGTGGTGGACGACGGCGTGACGGGCTTCGTGCTGCCCGCCGCGGACAAGCCGCGCTGGACCGAGGCCCTGGTGCGGCTGATCGGCGACGCGGACCTGCGCCGGAACATGGGGACGGCGGCGGTCGAGTTCATGAAGCCCCGGACCTTCGCGGCCAGCTTCGAGCACTACTGGGAAGTCCACGAACGGGCGGCCCGGTGCATGATGCCGGAACCAGGGGTGGACAGAGAAGTGGCGGTTCCGGCCGATCTCATGATGTGATCTGTTTGGTATATAATAGGATTCTGAACGAAAATCGGTCATCCTGATGGGTTGTTGGCCAGAACCCGATACACAATGCATTCGTATTGAAATGCATTGGAGGATGTCGTGATCCGCTCCACCCTGACCGACCGCTGGCAAACCACCATCCCGACCGCCATCCGCAAAGCGCTGGGCCTGCGCCCCCGTCAACGGCTGACTTATGAACTGGTGGAGGGGGGGGTGTTGATCCGCCCCGAGAGCGGATCGCTCGCGGATCTGTACGGCTGCTTGGCCAATGACATCCCCGTGGGCACGCGGGCGCAGGAACGAGCCGCCGCGCGGAACAGCCGTGTCGAGCGGTACACGCCGGCCGACCAGAGCACGATCGATGGGCCTGGGACGGAAGGAACCGGAGCGTGAGTGCGCAGCGGTACCGCATCGATACCAATGTGCTGCTCCGGTTTCTTCGTGGGGATCACCCGCAGCATTCGCCCGCGGCCAGGTCGCTGTTCGATTCAGCGGCCTCCGGTCGATGCACGGTCGTGCTCGATGCGGTGGTCATCGCCGAATCCATCTGGGTGCTGTCATCCTTTTACAAGACCGATCGCGCGCGGATCGCGGAAGCTCTCATCGCTCTGCTCGCCCATCCGGGCATCCGGTGCGATGACCAGGAAATCATCCTGGACGCGCTGGAGCGGTTCGGCACCCGGAACATTGACTTCGTGGATTGCCACCTCGCGGCCCGGGCGGCCGCGGGACGAGAAGCCGTGGTCAGTTTCGATGCCCACATGCGTCGTTTCGAGGATGTGGTGGTCCTCACGCCCGGCGCGCAGGATTGATGGAGAACCGGTCGAAGGAAGGGTGTAGCCAACCGGAGGGAACGGTGCCGGACGGAATCCGCCGGGACCGCGCGGGCTGAAGTCAGTGGCTCATGGTGTCTTGCAAAACGAACAGCCGCGACCGGGGTGGGTCGCGGCTGTGTGGTTGATCGGTTCCCTCACAAGGGAAGCGGTGGATCACGCGACGCGGCGGACGCGGCGGGTGGTGGTCCGCTTGACGCCGATGGTGGCGATCACGGGGATGTTGTTGGCGATGGGGGTGTTCTTGACGGTGGTCTTGCGGGCGGCCGGCTTGCTGGCGACGCGCTTGACGGCCTTGCGGGCCGCGGGCTTGCGGGCCACGGTGGTCTTCTTGCCGAGGGTGGTGCCGGTGACCTTCTTGGCGATGGGCTTGCGGGCGACGGGCTTGCGAGCGGTCGTGGTCTTCTTGGCCGT
>CAZXGL010000003.1:87629-195714 GCA_964640595.1 uncultured Phycisphaeraceae bacterium
GGTCTTGCGAGCGGTGGTCTTGGTGGTGGTCTTGCGGGCCACGGGCTTGCGGGCGATCTTCTTGGCGACGGTGGTCCGGGTGGCCTTCTTGGCGACGGGCTTGCGGGCGACCGACTTGCGGGCGGTGGTCCGCTTGGCGGTCTTGCGGGCGGTCGTGGTCTTCTTGGCCGTGGTCTTGCGAGCGGTGGTCTTGGTGGTGGTCTTGCGGGCCACGGGCTTGCGGGCGCTCTTCTTGGCGGCGGGCTTGCGGGTGGTCCGTTTGGCGGTGGTGCGGGCGGTCTTGCGGGCGCTGTGCTTGGTGGTGCGGGTGGCCATGGAAATCATCTCCTGCGTGCCGGGCGTCGTGCCCGGCGTTGATTGCATTCTCGGGCGTCGGCCTTGCCCGGCCGATCTGCCGCCCGTCCTTCCGGGGCACGCGCCCCGCGTGGGGGATCCGACCCCCGTGGCGCGTTGAGATCGACAAGTCCGCGATCGGATATCAAGAACGGAGTTGAAGTTTCCGCTGAAGTGGCACAATTTGTGTTCCGGTGGTGCCGTTTGCGCAAAGATCGCGCGGATCCACACGGTCTCACGGTCGCGTGGAGGCCCGGCGCTCGGCTTCGGCGCGCCATTCCGCGGCGCGGTCGGGGAAGCCGACCTCCGTGCTCAGCTCGGACGCGCGCCGCGCCAGCTCCACGCTTTCCGGCGCCAGCTCCGCCGCCCGGACGATGGCATCGCCCGCGTCCCGGAACCGGTTCATCTGGTACGCGGCCAGCGCCAGGTCGTGCCAGATCAGCGGCTCGCCGGATGCCTGCGCGGCCTGGGTGATGATCGCCAGCCCGGCATCCCGCATGGGCCTGTCCTGGAGTCCCATGCCCGAACGGATCAGGGTCTCGCCGATCTGGGCTTGTTCAAAGGGTTGGATCGACCGGGCCGCCGCCCGGCGATACAGGTCCAGCCCCCGCTCGTTCTCACGCAGGCGGAGCAGCAGCCCGGCCGCCCGGGTGAGCGAAACAACCTCGTTCCCGCCCCGCATGGCCAGGCCCTGGTCGATGTACTTGATGGCCTGGGTCGCGTCGCCGGTGGTGGCGGCGATCTCGGCGGCCGCGAAGAAAACGCCCGGATGGACGCCGCGGGCCTTCATCGCCCGACCGATCAGGTCCATGGTCATGCCGACATCACCCAGGTTCATGGCGACGCCCGCGCAGTCCGCCAGCCAGCCGGCGGTGTTGTGGTCGGCCTCGGCCAGTGCCACCACGCCGGGCATCAGTTCGCGGACCTTGTCGGTCTCGCCCGCGCGGTTGTTGTATGACATCTCCATGAAACGGAACCCGATGTCCGCACGGAGAGATTCGTCATCGACCTCGAACCACGCGTTGCCGTCCTCGCCACGCATCCCGGCCCGGGTGGCCAGTTCCAGCCGGGTCTGGTGCAGACGCGGGTGCAGTTCGAGGGCCCAGCGCTGGATCGGGTCGGCGATGGACTCGTCCACGCCGCCCATGCCGTTGTTGTCACTGCCCGCGGCGAGCTGGCGCAGGCGGACCAGCTGGGCCACCAGCGCATCACCCGGGCGGCCCTCCCGCACCACGCGCTCCAGCGCGTCCGCGGCCTCGTCGAAGCGGCCCAGCACGCCCAGGAAGTATGCCTGGCGCGTCCGGTGCTCGGCGTTGAGCGTCCAGCCCCGCCCGCCCTCGCGGAACGAGTCCGCATGGGCGAGCCACGCCGTGGACCGGCGGGCACGCTCCAGCGACTGCGCCCCCGGCGCGAACTCTGGACGCACCATGAAGCCGGTGGGGATGACGGCGCGGGCGTAGTCCATGTCCGCCCGCCAGCGCGGATATCGGGCCTGTCCGCCCCATGCCACCACGGCCACGAGCACCAGCGCCACCAGCACGAAGCCGACGCCCGCCGGGCGCACGGTGCCTTTCTGCTTGAGGATCAACCCGTAGATCCGAGCGTGCGGGCGTGTCAGCACCCACCACGCCTGGATGATGATGTAGGTGACGATGGCGGCCAGCCCGCCGGCGAGCAGCATGGGCACCTGGTCCATCATGCCGCGGGTGCCGAGGAACACGCCGGTGAACAGCACGGCGGCCGCGATCTCACCACCCCAGGTCAGGTCGTACCGCCCGGCCGCCTTGGCCTTGGAACGGGCACGGCTCTCCTTGTCACGGGGCTTGGCCCCCAGGGCGGGCACCCCCAGGCCCAGGTACAGCGCGTCGTTCGGGCAGACCTCCACGCAGTCCAGACACTTCATGCAGCCGGGGTCCACCACCATGCCGAAGTCCCGCACCTCCTCCGACACGCGGACATTCGAGGTGCAGACGCTGGTGCAGTGCCCGCAGTGGGTGCAGGCATCGGTCACGCGGATGCGGACCGGGGCGATCTTGTCCGCGGGGGCGAACAACCCGCCGTAGGGGCACGCGTAGGTGCAGAAACCCTTGGCACCCAGAAAGTAAACGGTGACAAAGCCGCAGATCAGCAGGAACGGCACCGCGATATACCAGGCCGGGAAGGTGGCCCAGAAGTCCGAGACGATCATCTCGGACCCCCAGGCGTTGACCGGGACCACGGGGCGCAGCCAGGCCGGCCACGCGATCCCGCGGGACTCCAGCACGGGCGCCAGCACGAAACGCTTGAAGTTGGGCCAGATGAACATGTAGAAGCCCAGCACGAGCGGCACGAACACCAGCAGGCGGGACCGGAAGGGCTTGGGCCGGATGCCCACGCGGTTCATCAGCCAGGCGCAGGCATCCTGCAGCGCCACGACATGGCAGAGCCAGCCGCAGAAGAACCGCCCGAACACCAGGGTCGAGATCAGGGCCAAGGCGAACAGGACGGCCCCGGCGTTGAGCACGCCCAGCTCGAGCGTCTTCATGGACTCCGATGGCTCCACCGGGGAAAGGGTGGAACCCATGATGAGCCACTGGATGATGTGGGCCGCGATCAGGATGTGAACGGTCAGCAGCACCCAGAACCGCCACCGACCCCGGCGGGTGGCACCCATTCTCGGGGCTGGACCCTTCCCCTTCTTCCCGTTGGCGTCGATCACCGGCAGGGAAACGGATCTGGGGGAGGGGGAGGCGGGGTGGAGGGGGGGCGGGGTGTCAGCCATCGTGACGACTGTATCAGTCAATCGACCAGCCTCCCCTCTCCATTTCATATCGCCCCGCATCAACGCAACGCCCGATCAAACCGACATCTACGATCCCGGGAGGGATGACGGGAGCCTTGAAATCCATGCCCAGCCGCACCACCGACCATCTCCCGACCAATCCTGCCCAGCAGATCACGCCCGAAGTCTGGTCGCCCGATTCCTGGAAGCGCCGTGGTGACGATGCCGCCGGGCAGTACGCCTACCCCGACCCGGGCGCTCTGATCCGCGCCACCACCCGCCTGGCCGAGCTGCCCCCGCTGGTGACGAGCTGGGAGATCGAAAAACTCAAGGATCAGATCGCCCAGGCCCAGCAGGGCCGGCGCTTCATCCTGCAGGGAGGCGACTGCGCCGAAACCCTGGCCGACTGTCGCCCGGCCCCCATCGCCAACAAGCTCAAGATCCTTCTTCAGATGTCGTTGGTGCTGATCCACGGCCTGCGCACGCCGGTGACACGCGTGGGGCGCTTCGCCGGGCAGTACGCCAAGCCGCGATCCAGCCCCACCGAACCCGGCGACTGCGGCGGAACCCGCCTCGAACTGCCCAGCTACTTCGGCGACCTCATCAACGGCGCGCCCTTCACGCCCGAGGCCCGCACCCCCAACCCAGACCTGCTTGTCCAGGGCTATCAGCACGCGGCGATGACACTCAACTTCATCCGCTCGCTGCTCGACGGCGGCTTCGCCGACCTGCACCACCCCGAATACTGGGATCTCTCCTTCTTCCACAACGCGGACCTTTCCCCGCGGCGCAAGGCGCAGTACGAGCACATGTCCCGCACGCTGGCCGATGGCCTGGCCTTCATGGAGAACCTCGCCGAGCAACGCGTCGAGGACTCCACGCGCGTGGACTTCTACACCTCGCACGAGGGCCTGAATCTCCACTACGAGATGGCCCAGACCCGCCAGGTGCCCCGGCGCGCCGGCTGGTATGACCTGACCACCCACCTGCCGTGGATCGGCGAGCGCACCCGCCAGATGGACGGGCCGCACATCGAGTTCTTCCGCGGCATCCGCAATCCGGTGGGCGTGAAGGTCGGTCCGAAGATGTCGCCCGACGAGCTCCTGCGGTTGATCGACACCCTCAACCCCGCCAACGAGCCGGGCAAGCTCATACTGATCGCTCGCATGGGCGCACAGAAGGTGGAGACCGCGCTACCCCCGCTGCTGGAGCGCGTCCACACGGCGGGGCGGACGGTGCTGTGGATGTCCGACCCCATGCACGGCAACGGCATCAAGACCGCCGCGGGGATCAAGACCCGCTCGTTCGACGATATCCTGCTGGAACTAGAGCGCACGGTGGACGCCCACCGCGCCGCCGGAACCCGCCTCGGAGGCGTCCACTTCGAGCTGACCGGCGAGGATGTCACCGAGTGCATCGGCGGCGCGGCCGGCATCGGCGAAAACGATCTGACCCGCAACTACGCCAGCCCGTGCGACCCCCGGCTCAACTACCAGCAGTCGCTGGAACTGGCGTTTCTGCTGGCGGGGGCGATGGGGCGGTGAGTTACCACCCCGCAAGATTCTTCCGCTTCCAAAGCGATTCCCGCCCGTACCCAACCCACCGAATCCCCCCGCCGACTGCAACCGATCCCTCTGTCCACGCGAACCATTCTCTGCTCGAAGCAGCCGACACAAAACTTGGAAAACCAGGCAAAACAGGCAATCTGGGTCGTTGAGAAAAACGCCATGCACACCCTCACCCGCACGATCCCACTCGTACTCGTTGCGCCAGCCCTCCACGCGCAAACACTCCGCATTGATATCGCGGGGAATTTTTGGGCGCCGAATGCTCCCTTCCACTCCGACATCTTCCCCACCATCAATAATGGCGGTCGCTGGTCCGTGTCGATGATATTGGACATCGTGCCAACCCCAAACGATAACACCACGGGCGATGTCAGCCACACCGGTGTGGTCAGTTCCTACGCCCTGTCGTTTAATGACGATACCTTCGCGGTCTCCGAACTCGAACCGCCATACAGCCAGATCAGTTTCGTCACCAACAGCAGCCGAGATGTCTTCACAATCGGTCTCGTGTACCAGAGCGCCGACCTCAACATGCTCACCAGCTTGAGGCTCCTGACCGCCCCCGGCGGCAGCCAGGGCCAGATCTATTTCGAGGATCTCGCCCGCCCGGACTTTGATGCCAGCCGCTTCTACTGCCAGCTTCACTTTCTCCATCTACCGGGCGGAAGCTTCAACGGCGAATCATCCAATGTCTCCATCACCGTCATCCCGGCCCCGGCCCCGTTCGCGATCCTCGGTGCCTGTGGCCTCCTTGCCGCCCGCCGTCGCCGCTGATCCCGCCCCGTCAACCCGACACGCGCCAAACCCTCGCTCACGCGAGGGCTTGTTTGTACCGCTCAAACACCGCCTCCAGCGCCGCCGGGATCACCCGCACCTGGCCCACCACGGTCATGAAGTTCGTGTCCCCGCCCCAGCGCGGCACCAGGTGGACATGCAGGTGCGCCGGCGCGCCCGCGCCGGCCGCCCGGCCCTGGTTGATCCCGATGTTCACGCCCTGGGGTTCCAGCACGCGCTGCATCAGGTCCATGGCGCGGTCCACCAGCATCCACAGCGCGGCGCGTTGTGCGGCGTCGTAGTCGAGCAGCGACGGGCGGGCCTCGCCCAGCGCCACCAGCAGGTGGCCGTTGGCGTAGGGGTACTTGTTGAGCAGAATCATCCCCTCGCCCGTGCGGACGATGACATGGTTTGCCGCGTCGCGCTCCGGGGCGGCCCAGTAGTCGGCCAGAAAGCTGCCGCTGGGGCTTGGTCCCGCCGGACGGCTGGCCTTGCCTGCCTCCGGCGTGTTCTCGGACGCGATGGATTCCAGGTAGGGCAGGCGCCACGGCGCCCAGATCGCGTCCGGGCCGAACGGTCCGCCTTCATCGCCCCTGTTCGCCGGTGTCTGCATGGCGCGAGTGTAGCGGTCGCCTGAACCGGCCGATAGGCGATCCGAGGCCCTGCATGACCCAGACCGTCGCCGACATCATGACCGCCGCCCCGGTGACCATCACCCTGGATACCACCATGGAAGAGGTCCGGGCCATCTTTGAGTCGCGGCGTTTCCATCACCTCATCGTGCTGGACGGCGATCGGCGGGCGGTGGGCGTGGTGTCCGACCGTGATCTGCTCTCCACCGTTTCGCCTTTCGTGGGCAAAATGGCCGAGCGCTCCGCCGACCTGGCCAGCCTGCAGCGCAAGGCCCACCAGGTCATGTCGCGCCGGCTGGTGGCGGTGCGGCCCAACACCCTCCTCCACGCCGCCGCCCGGGTCATGCTCGATTACAAGATCTCATGCCTGCCGGTGGTGAACCAGGATCTGCGGTGCATCGGCATCGTCACCACCCGGGATGTGGTTCGCTGGGCGATCGGGTGCGTGGAAAGCGCCATGGACCGCACGCCCGTGCCGGGTCAGCAGCCCGGCACCAACCCGCGCCGCGCGGCCTGATCCAGCCCGGTGGCCGGTTCTCCTATCATTCCTTCCCACATCTACGCCGGGCGTTAGCACGCCCGAGGGAGACACTCCATGTTTGAATCCGTCCGCATCGCCACCCGCGGCTCCGCCAGCGTCCTTGTGCTCGCCCATTTCAAGGGTGAGAAGCTCGACGCCGATTCCCGCAAGCTCGATCCTTCCGGCCAGGCCGCGGCCGCTGTCGAACGCCCCGATGCCACCGGCGAGGCGGGCGTGGTCGTCGAGGCCTTCCCCGACAAGGGCTATGACCGAGTTCTCATCGTCGGCCTGGGTGAGAAGGACGGGTTTGATCATCACGCCGTGCGCAACGCCGCCGCCGGCGTGGGTCGCGCGCTGGCCCGGTCCAAGTCGGAATCGGCCGAGCTGGCCATCCATCACGCCATCGCCCGCCTGCCCAAGTCGGCCAAGGCGGACCTGCACGCCTGCGCCTCGGCCGCGGGCGAGGGCCTGGGCCTGATCGCGTGGAACTATGACACGCTGCGCGGCTCGGCCACCACCAAGAAGGATCGGACCAAGCTCAGCATCCATTGTGATGATGCCAAGTTCCGCGCCGGCCTGGAGCGCGGCCTGGGCCTGGCCGAGGGCGCCAACATCGCCCGCACGCTCTCCCAGACCCCGCCCAACATAGCCACCCCCGCCTGGATCGCCAACGAGGCCAAGAAGATGGCCCGCAAGGCCGGGCTCAAGTGCACCGTCATGCAGGGCAAGCAGCTCGAGGATCTCAAGTTCACCGGCCTGATCAATGTCGGCAAGGCCAGCGAAAACGCCCCGTGCATGATCCGGCTGGAGTACACCCCCGCCCGCGGCAAGTCGAAGGACCCCGTCGTCCTCATCGGCAAGACCATGACCTACGACTCCGGCGGCCTGTCGCTGAAGGTCAACAACGGCATGAAGGGCATGAAGCGTGACAAGGACGGCGGCTGCGCCGTCTTCGGCGCCATGCACACCATCGCCACCGTCATCAAGCCCAGCTTCCCCGTCGTCGCCCTGCTCGTCGCCGCCGAGAACTCCATCTCCGACGAGGCCTACCGCCCCGACGATGTCATCGAGTTCCGCAACGGCGTCACCGTCGAAGTGACCAACACCGACGCCGAGGGCCGCCTGGTGCTGGCCGATGCCCTGTGCTGGGCCTGCGAGAAGGAATCCCCCGCCTGCATCGTGGACATGGCCACCCTCACCGGCGGCGTGGTCATCGCGCTCGGCTCGGTCTACGCCGGCCTCTGGTGCGACGATGACGCCCTGCGTGCCAAGGTTGATGCCGCGGCCGAGGCTTCCGGCGAGCGCGTCTGGCGTCTGCCCCACCACGCGGACTACAACGCCATGATGAAGTCGCCCATCGCCGACATCGTCAACAGCGCGCCCGTCCGCGAGGCACACCCCGTGCAGGGCGCGGCCTTCCTGTCCTACTTCGTGGACAAGAACATCCCCTGGGCACACATCGACATCGCCGGCACCCACGCCACCGAGAAGGACAGGGGCTGCTTCATCGCCGGGCCGACCGGGTTCGGGGCACGCCTGGCCGCCGAACTGGTCGAGCGGTTCTGATTTTCACGAACATCTTGCACCCGCCTTGCATCGCGCGGCGGGAAGGGTCAGAATGCACGGCATGATGACCCTTCCCGCCGCCGTTGCATTGATGCTGGCCTCCGTCTGCGCCGAACCCGCGGCCGAGACCAAACCCGCCGCCCGGCCGTGGTGGCACGATGCCGTGTTCTACGAGGTGTTCGTCCGCTCCTTCGCGGACTCGGCGGAGGGCCGTCTCGCCGGCGACGGCATCGGTGATTTTCAGGGCCTGACCGCCCGGCTCGACTATCTGAACGACGGCGATCCGTCGACCCGGACCGACCTGGGCATCACCGCGCTGTGGCTCATGCCGATCAAGGAATCGCCCAGCTACCACGGCTATGACATCACCGATTTCCGTGCGATCGATGCCGAGTACGGAACCGAGGATGATTTTCGGGCTTTCATGAAGGCGTGTCATGATCGCGGCATCCGCGTGGTGCTGGATCTGGTTCCCAACCACTGCTCCAGCCGCCACCCGTGGTTTGTCGAGGCCGCGAGTTCTCCGGAGAGTCCGAAGCGCGATTGGTTCATCTGGTCCGACACCGACCCCGGCTACCGCGGCCCGTGGGGCCAGCAGGTCTGGCACTCGCTGGCGCGGGATGGCTCCGGCCCGTTCTACTACGGCTGCTTCTCCCGCGGCATGCCGGACCTGAACCTGACCAACCCGGAAGTCACCGCCGAACTCAAGGCCATCGCCCGATACTGGATCCAGGACATGGGCGTGGACGGCTTCCGCCTCGACGCCATCAAGCACCTGATCGAGGACGGCCCGGTCCAAGAGAACACGCGGGCGACCATCGACTGGCTCGAGGACTTCAACGCCTACTGCAAGTCGCTCAACCCCGACTTCTTCACCGTGGGCGAGGTCTGGTCCAGCACGGACCAGGTCGCCCGCTACATCCCAGGCGCGGTGGACACCGCGTTCGAGTTCGACCTGGGCGAGGCCATCATCCGCGCCCTCAACACCGGAGATGCCACCGCCCTCCGCGCCCGCTTGCAACAGGTTCTCGATGCCTACGACACCCCTGTCGCCACCTTCCTGACCAACCACGACCAGGCCCGCGTCATGACGCAGCTGGGCAACCACCCCGGCAAGGCCCGCGCCGCGGCGACCCTGCTGCTCACCCTGCCCGGCGTGCCGTTCATCTACTACGGTGAGGAGATCGGCCACACCGGCGCCAAGCCCGATCCCAACATCCGCACGCCCATGCAGTGGACCGCCGAGCCGTCCGGGTTCACGGACGGAACCCCTTGGCGCGGGCCGCAGCCCGATTCCAACGCCGTGCATGTGGCGGCGCAGACGGACGACCCAGGCTCCCTGCTGTCGCACTACCGCCGCCTGATCGCCCTGCGCCGGTCGGATGCCGCCCTGCGCGCCGGGCGCACCGTCCTGCTCGATCCGCCCGAGCCGGGCCTGATCGCCTTCATCCGCGAACTGGACAACCGACGCGTGCTGGTCGTGGTCAATGCGGGTGATGCTTCCATCGGCTGGTACGCCGTCCCCCTCGACCGGCCCGCCGGGGAAGGCCGCGTGCGCGAACTCAGCGGCAACCGCCGACCCTTCGGCTCACTCAGCGACGACCGCGCCACTTTCCGCGGCGGCGGCATCCGCCCGCACGAACTCTTCGTGCTTGAACTCCCGATCGAATGATACGGATTCCACTCGAAAATCGGGCGTGGCCGCGGGTCTACAAGCCGCGACCGCAAGGGAGCGGCCGCGATTGCGTGAGCGGGTGGAGCATCCTGATCGAGGCGGCTCCCGCTTGATTTCGGGGCGGATTTCGTCGGTCGCTGGGCCGAGACCGGCCGCTATCACAGCCGAGAGGGCTTCCGCATCGTCGTAGTTTGCAAGCTGCGAAGGGTCTGTGCGTCGCTCGGCCGCTCCTTTGCAGTCGCGGCTTGTCATTCGACCACCCACGGGATCAAGTGGAATCCGTATCAGAGAACCCCACGATTCCAGGACTCATCGTGGGCGTGACGACTCCGTCTCTTCGTCTCTTCCCCCTCCCTCAACCAAGATCCGCTTCCACCACCGGCACATCCGCCTCGATATCCCGTGCCGCTGTCCGCCCGATCACCTCGTCCAGCCGATACGCCAGGATGCCCGTGCCGGGGCGCTTGATGGTCAGGTGTTCGCGGGTGATGGTGGTGCCGGCCGTGATCGGGCCGACGCTGACGACGGATTGGCGAGACACGGCGCGGACATCACGCTCGCAGTCGAGAACTTGCTTCTTGATCTCTCCGTACCGGATATCCGACGCGGCCAGTAGAACCGCCTGATCGTATCCCAGCGTGCTCCAGGCCCGTTCAACGGTTTTCCGCTTGAAAAGCCCGATCATGTGGCGGGTCGCATCGCGTTGGATCGGCGGTCGCTCGGCGGCCTTGCAGAGGCGTACATACTCGGCCATCTCGAACGGTTCGAGCGATGCGGCGTGGTCCGGGCCTGCCGCGGCCTTGCAGTAAGTCAGGTGCTTTTCAAGGATGCAGCCGCCCAGGCGGACCGCGAGCGCGCCCGTATCCAGCTCGGTCGTGTGGTCGCTGTACCCGCAGATCGGCCCGATCCCGTACACCTCGGGCGCGTTCCAGTAACGGACCTGCTCCATGATGCCCCACATGCCGCCGATCGACGCGAGCCGGGGGGGTGTCGGGTAGGAACTCACGCAGTGCAGGTACGCAAGGTCTCGCACCCGGCCATGGATCCCTTCAAGCATCTCCAGCTCTTCAAGCGTGCCGGCGCCGGTGCTGACAATCAATGGTTTGCCTGTGGATACGAGTGCCCTTTGGAGGGGGAAGTTGACCAAGTCGGGACTCGCCGTCTTGTATGCGTCCCACGCCAGCGTCTCCGCCGGTTGCACCAGCTCCGTGCTGAACACCGTCACGATCGCGTGGATGCCCCGGGCGTGCGCCCGCTCCACCACCAACGCCATCTCATCCAGCGTCAGCTCCAGGCGGCGGAGCATGGAGATGGGGTCGGTCTCCCCGGCCGCCTTCTGATACGCGGCCAGCTTCGCCGCCTTGCTCATCAGCCGGTCGGTCTCGAAGTACTGCAACTTCACCGCGTCCGCCCCGGCCTCGGCCGCGGCATCGGTCAGCTCCAGCGCTCGCCCCACCTCGCCGTCATGGTTCACGCCGATCTCGGCGATGATGTACGGCGGGTGGTCAAGCCCGATTGGTCGCTGTCCGATCCGCATGAACACTCCCAAGAAACCCGGAACGGGTCCGTACCATTATCGGGCACCGCATCCGCCCGGTTTGAACCATGCCCGAACTTCCCGAGGTCGAATCCGTCCGCCGCGCCCTGCTGCCCCTGATCGGCGTGCCGATCGCCAGCGTGCGCATCGCCCGGCGTGATGTCGTGCGGGACGACCGCGCCCGCCGGCGCGGGCGGCTTGATCCCACCGCGTTGCTCGCCGGTGCCCGCATCACCTTCACCGCCCGGCGCGGCAAGCAGCTCGCCCTGCTCGGACCGTCGGGGCGTGTGGTGCTGGTCCACCTGGGCATGTCCGGCCAGATCCTCATCCTCGACCCCGACACCCGCGCGGGCACCCACGCCCATGTCATCTGGACCTTGGATGACGGCCGCCGGGTGGTCTTCCGCGACCCCCGCCGCTTCGGAGGGGTCTGGCTATTGCCCGACCCGGCCGCGCTGGAGCAACGCTGGTCCGCCCTCGGCCCGGACGGCCTGACCATCACCGGTGGTCAGTTGGCCGCTGGGCTCGCCCGGTCCCAGCGGGCCGTGAAGGCGGCTCTGCTGGATCAGGCGGCCGTGGCGGGCGTGGGGAACATCTACGCGGATGAATCGCTCTTCGGGGCCGCCATCGCCCCCGCACGCCCCTGTCGGGATCTGACCCCCAAGGACTGGGACCGCCTAGCGGCGGAGATCCGGACGGTCCTGGCTGCGGCGGTCCAGGCCCGGGGTTCCACCCTGCGAGATTACCGCCTGCCCGACGGTTCAGCAGGTGGAGCGAGCCTGACCCACCGGGTCTACGCCCGGGGCGGCAAGCCCTGTGTGACCTGCGGGGGGACGATTACCCGGGGAATCCTTGCCCAACGCTCCACCTGCTGGTGTCCGACCTGTCAACACTGATTGTCCACAATCAGCGTGCAAACAAACCGACCTCGGGGTTCGGAATCTGAGCTTTTCGGTGCATGGGCATGCTCTTCACTCTTCCAAAACAAAGAAGAAGATCTGATGACGATGAGAACAACGCTGTCGGGTGTGTGGTAAACCCACTTTCTCAACACCTAAACCCATGTTATTGCGTTCTTTAAGACACAGGCGGGTCTATGAAAAACCTGTCATCTATCTGTCGGTCCGTGTCCGCCGCGCTCGGCAGTCAGTTCACAAGCGGCGAGCGGGGTCCGAACAGACGGGGTGAGAACGCACAGCAATCGTGCGCCGCCGAGCGCTTATCCACATCAATTGCACAGACGGATGTCGGTTCCAAGCGTGTGTAAAATCTGGGTTTTGATCGGGATGCGGAACCAACCAAGTCGGGCCGTGATGCGGGCAGCTACTGGCCCCGCAGCCGCCCCACGATCGTGCTGAGTGCCCGTTCCACATCCGGGGTGGACTGGCGGACCTCGGCAATCTTCTTTACGGCGTGCATGACCGTGGTGTGGTCTCGCCCCCCGAAGTGGGCCCCGATCTCCTCCAGGGAATGCCCCGTGTGTTCCCGGGCGATGTACATGCCCACCTGCCGCGGCAGGGCCACCGAGCGGAGCTTGCGCTTGCCCAGGATGTCGGTCTGCTTGATCTGGTAGTAGGTGACCACCTCGTTGATGATCTGCCCGATGGTGGGTGCCGCATCCCGCGCCTGGGGGAGGATGTTGCCCAGAGACTCTCGCGCCATGGCCAGGTCGATGGGGCGTTTCGACACCGACGCGGTGAGCTGGAGGTGCCGGATGGCCCCTTCCAGCTCGCGGATGTTGGTGTCGATGTGCTGGGCGATCTCGGTGGCCACCTGATCGGGGATGGTCATGCCGAACATCGCGGCCTTGCGTTTGAGGATCTCCACCCGGGTCTCAAACCCCGGCTTGTCCACCTTGCATACAAGCCCCCAGGAGAACCGCGAGACCAGGCGCTCTTCCAGATCCGGGATCTCGTCCGGCGGCGCATCGGAGGACAGGATGATCTGCTTCTTGTCCTGATACAGGGAGTTGAAGGTGTGGAAGAACTCCTCCTGGGTGCGGTCGCGCTTGGCCAGGAAGTGGATGTCATCGATCACCAGCATGTCCACATCGCGGAAGGCGTGGCGGAACTCGACCATGCGTCCGGACTGCACGGCGTTCATGAACTGGGTCATGAACCCATCACACGACACATAGTGGATGCGGGCCTGTGGATTGGCCTCAAGCAACGAGATGCAGACGGCTTGCAGCAGATGGGTCTTGCCGAGGCCGACCCCGCCGTGGATGAACAGGGGGTTGTACGCGAAGCCGGGTTTGTCCGCCACGCCGAGCGCGGCGGCGTGGGCCAGGCGGTTGTTCGGCCCGGGCACGAAGTTCTCGAAGGAGTAGTCGGGGTTGATGGGCAGCGCATCCGGGCCACCCAGGCGTTCGCGCTCGGAACCGGCGTGCATGATCGCGGGCACGGGCGGCGCACCGGTCGGATCGGAGTGAGGACGGTTGGATGCGGGGGAGGTGGAGTGGGATGAACGGGCCCCATCGGCTTCCCACATTTCGCCCTGGCCGAGGAAGCGCACGGCCAGCAACTGGCCTGTGACGGTGCGAACGGCATCGTTGAACGCATCGAGGCAGGTCCGCCTGAGGTAATCGAGGTGATGGGGAGAAGCCACCCGGATCCCGAAACTACCGCTGCCCACGCCCAGCGGGTGCAGATCCGCGAACCATGCGCGGCAGACGGTGGGATGTTCAGCCCGGAGGTGCGACAGCACACCTTCCCAGACCCTTCGATCATGGTCGGACATCGGGTTGGATGCTCGTTGTCAGGTCGGGCCGGCCTTGGCCGGTCCGAATGGTGAAGTGCCGGTCTTTCGGACTCCGTTCTCCCACGCCGCGCCGGTCCCGCGCCGCGTGGGGATGGTGGTCCCCAACGCCTTAGGCTACCGCTTTCCCCGCGCGGCTGTCAACAGTTTTCCACAATGCAAACGCACGGAAAAACGCGTCACGGCGCAAGCGCTTGTGCCTCCTGCTCTTGCTTGTCATAGCGGAACTTGTTCGCCCGCAGATCCATCAGGAAATGCACCTTGGACGCCAGCTCCTCGCCCGCCACATCGGCCAACTGGCGGATCGCCTGGCCCAGATTGGTCCGGCGGGAGACATGGACCAGCACCATGTGCTCGCACTCGCAGACCCGCAGCCATTCGGCGATGTCGTTGACATGCATGTGCATGCCGGTCTTGGCCCGGCCGCGGTGGTCGTTCTCGAAGAAGGTGCACTCGGAAATGATGATCCGGGCCTTGCGGACATGGTCCTTGAGCAGGTGAGGCCCGGGAAGGGTATCCCCTGTATAGGCGATCTGGGGAACCTCCAGGTGGCGGACGATCTCCGTCCCCTTCTCCTTGAATTCCCGGAGTTTTTCCTGCGGCAGGCCGACGAACTCGTCCTTGAGCTTGGTCCGCTTCTCAACGATCGAGTAGCCCATGGCCGGGCAGGTGTGCTCGACATGGAAGGCGCGGAGCACGATGTTGTTCTTGATCTCGACCTCCTGCCCGTCCTCCAGGGGGAGAACTTCGTAGGGGGTCTTCTGGCGTTCGAGGGCGCAGAAGCCCTCCATCATGGCTCGGACATCCTTCTCGATGCGCGCGTCGCACACGATGGTGCCCGGTCCCATGCCCTGGAAGTTGCGCTGCGAGCACCAGTAGGCCAGCCCGCCGACATGGTCCATGTGGCCGTGGGTGACGGCGCAGAACTTCGAGGGCAATGCCATGCGTGGGCAGTAGCCCATGTCGAAGGTGACATCCATCTCGGGGATGGTGATGGTGGTGGCCTCCCCGGCGACGGAGAAGCCCTGCACGCGGAAGGGCGGGAAGTAGAGGAATCCGAGCGCGCCCTCACGGGGCGGGGGCTTGGGGATCATGCGTCAATCCTCCGGGCGGCGTTGTCACGCCGACGGAACGGACAGGAGATGTCACCACCCGACGGTCGGGGGCGTGGGGGGATGGTAGGGGCGGGTCCGCTCCGTACAAGGATCATGCTTTGTTTGGGCATCCGCATTCTGGACAATCGAGGTTGGGCAGGGCCGCGAGGTCATACCCACAACCCCCGCATCGACCCGCTTTCCGCCATCGGAGTGTCCGATCCGCTCGACGCCTCCGGCACCCACCCCGGATGCCCCGTCCCACCAGCCAAGCAAGGTTGGAGTACAGGGCCATCGCGAGGCCGATGCCCGGAAAATCGAGGTGGCGCATTCCGCTGGTTGCCGGGTCGGGACCACGGTGCGGCTGGTGGTATCCGTCAAACTGTGGGCGCGTTTCGATCCAATCCCGGGCGGCGTGGCGGGCGGCCATCTCCAAATCGACATCGTACGGGTCGCCGGACCAGACCTCGGACAGCTCGTCGATCCGGATGTACAGGCTGCGGCTTTCAAAGAGAGACAAGAAGGCGAACGGTCGGTGCGGGTGCCGAAATCCCATCGCGTAGCACAGAACATCCCCGATCGACGGATCCTCGTGCGGGTCTTCCCGGGCGAGGAATGAACCTTGATTATCCGGGTCCAACGAAAGGGTGAACGCCAATGATGTCGTCGATCCAACCCTTTTTGTGCTGGTCATCGCGAGAATGATGAGCAGGATGATCACGAGCGATGACCACAGGGCCCTGGTTGGAACGGCGTGATTCATGTCGTGTCTCACCCCCCCCCGCCCCGCCCCCCTCTCGTTCGGTCCCGTTGTGGTTTGTTCATGCCTTTCGGCCGCATTCTGGGCAAGTATTCGTCGGGAGGCCGAGGGTCGGGTAGTCGCATATCGAACATCGGAATGGCTTGGGACGCCGCCAGTGGCGGTCGATCCAGACAATCAGGCGGACCAGCAAGACTCCCAAGATTGACCAGAGCAGCAATGCGCCCACCGCCTGGATCCAAGGAATGCGAGAGGTGCGCCCGCCCTGCGTCGTTGGATAACCGGCCCATGCGGGGTCCGCCGCGAGTTGCGCGGAAACCAGACCTTCGAGGATCCGCTGATCTACGGAAGAAATCGTTGTGCCCGATCCACTGCGCATCCAGATGTGGCATGAGCGGCTCTGCGTCAGCGGGAGCAATAGCGGCCACGGTGCCGCCGGATCGGTGTACGCCAATGCGATGATGTTGACCTCGTTGCCGCCCCGCACAGACTGCCCGGCAGGAACCAGCGTCCATCCGCCACCGGCCGGCGAAGCAACAAAGTTCGTTTGTAGGTCGGAACCACGGCTCTTGCCGATCGGCGGCATGGTGACCGCCAAAAGGACAAGCACGAGGAGCCCACAGAGCGCTGTGCCGATCGTGATCGAGCGGACCGGGCGGTTCATGATGAACCATACGGCCACGAACGACCATCGGGTCCGAACAGGATTCCACCTCGGCTAGGATCGCCCCGTGAACAAGGCACCAAACACTCCGAGCGAACCAACGATCCCAAACCAGACCCAGCCGGTCTCGTCCGAGCCAACGCCCGACACCTCCTTTGGCGCGGTGTTCTCACGCCTCGGCCCCGCGGCGTGGCTGGGGGTGGCGTGGGCGGTGCTGCCCTTCTTCGCGGGCATCACCCTGCTCACGCGGATGAAGCCCATCTCGGACCGTCTGATCGAGCTGGCCGGGCACGGCGGGGCGGACCTCTGGAAGAGCGTGTCGGCCTACATCGTCGGCTTCGTCGTGCTGTCCGGCGCGGGGCTGCTGCCGACTTTCGCGATCTCGGTGCTGGGCGGCTTTGCCTTCGGCGTGCCCGTCGGCTTCGCGGCGGCCCTGGCGGGCTTCGGCGGCGCGTCCGTGGTCGGCTACTTCATCGCCAGGACCATCGCCCGCGACAAGATCGAACAGGAGATTGCCAGGCACCCCAAGGCGGGCATCATCCGGCACGCGCTCGTTGGCAGCGGCTTCTGGAAAACGCTGATGATCGTCACGCTGGTGCGCGTGCCGCCCAACTCGCCCTTCGCCCTGACGAACGGGACACTGGCCACCACCGGCGTGCGCCTGCCCGCGTATGTCATCGGCACGCTCGTCGGCATGGCGCCCCGCACGCTGGCCTATGTCATGATCGGCAGCCAGGTCACGGACTGGGCCAAGCCCGAGCGTCCCAAGTGGATGCTCATCGCGGGCATCGCTGTCACGATCGCCGTCATCGTGGTCATCGGCTCGATTGCCAACAAGGCGCTCAAGCGGGTGACGGGGGATGGTGCCAGCTCGTGATGCGCGGCCTCGTACCGGACGCTGCCAGTCCGACGCTTACGAGACGACCTGGAGCGCGAGGATGATCATGGTCAGCACCGTGAAGTTGTGCAGGAAGTGGGCGGTCATGGGCGCGATGATCGAGCCGCGCCACTCGCGCATGAAGGCGAACATGAAACCCAGGGCGATCAGCGGCGCGACCATCAGCGGGCCGTAGGAGTGCAGGTAGGCGAACAGCACCGCCGAGAAGAGGGCGGCCACCGTCCAGTGCAGCCGTCCGCGCAAGTGGCGGAAGAGCGCGCCGCGGAAGATCAGCTCCTCGGTGATCGGCGCCCAGATGGTGGCCAGGGTGAAGACCAGGATCAGCACGATCAGATCGCCGCTGCCGACGAGATCCATGATCGGGTTCTCCGGGGGCGCGATCGGTCCGTCACCGCCACCGGACTGATACCAGTTCCAGAGGGTCATCAGGATGAAGTTCACGAGGACACCGGCCATGAACAGTGGCACGCTGGCGAGGTAGGCCAGCAGGCCGCAGCCGATTTCCCGCCAGACACCCTGCCCGCGTGTCAGCCCCATGGCCCGGCGCCAGTCCGTGGGCGCCATGCCGCGGATCAGCGGCCAGAGCACGGTGAGCATCAGCAACCACTGGGCGGGCAGGTGCAGCGTCACCATGACATTTCGCGCCTGCTCGGACCCGTGGGCCACGATGAGGGTGGACCCGATGGACAGCACGGCGAAGCCGCCGACGAACAGGGCGTAGGTCTCCAGCATGACCGAACCGCCGGGCGTGGGTTTCTCGCCACGCATGACCCGGCGGGGGTTGAAGTACCAGACCATGCCATAAACCAAGAGCGCGAAACCGGCCAGCAGGCCGAAGCCGAGCAGGCAGATCACGAACAGGCCGAGGAGGATGACACCCAGTGGCCCGCCGATGACGGCGTTGCGATCTGATTCGGACTTTCCGGTGCTCAGGGCGAAGTCGCCGAGGGTGCCGTAGCGGGCGCTGAGCTGGTCGCGGGCGGGCGCGTCCAGCGCATCCGGCCCGGTGGTGTAGATGGTTTCGAGCGTGTCGAGTTCGGCGCGGATCAGGGCGCGGTTCGCGGCATCGGCGGTCTGCTCGGCATCGATGGGCGTGTCTTCCTGATTTGGCAGGCTGCCGCGGAGTTGCTCGATGCGCCGGAGGGCCTCGGCGTGGTCGATGTACTCGGCTGCGAAGATGATGGCCCGGACCCGGTCCGCATCGTTGGTCACGGTGCCGTCGATCTGCACGACCAGATCCTTGCGGTCCTTCTCGGTGCCCTGGGCCATGATGTTCCGCAGGCGCAGGAACATCCGGGCCATCGGGTCGGTCATCATGCCGGCTGGGGCGGGTTGATCGGCGGCCTGCTCGGCCGACAGGACGGGCGGGGCCTTGACCAATTGCTGCTGGCGGTCGTGGCCGATGTTCTGCCAGGCGATGGCCACGCCCGCGAGCAGGATGGCGGCCACGATGGCCAGCAGACGCGAGGTCGGTGTGCCCGGGTCCGGGGACACGATGGGGTTGCCCCCGCGGGTGAAGCGCGGGCGGTCGTGGACGGCCATGGACTCGACCAGGGGAACCCCGCCGCCGCCATAGCCCACCGGGGGCTGGGGTTCACGGAGCGGGCGGCTGGGGTGGGCATCGGGGTCCATGGGCATGATCATCGGCCCCTCGACGGCTCCGGCCCACCGGGAAAAATCCAAACTCAGCCTTGGGGCGTGGCGGGTGGGGGAAACAGGGAAGGGGGTCCAATTTGACCGGCGTGGGGGTGGGGCTATTGTTTTGGCCCTGCTCGGGCCGCGTGCCTGGGCGTTGTTGATGACAAGCCTGCCGGTTTGGGAGCTTCCCGCTCCCCGCCCGGCCCGCCCCGCCCGGTAGGCGGCGTACCAGACCCGCATCGGGCGTGGCCCCGTCCTCGCCCTTCTCCCGCGGACCAAGGAGTGCGTCATGTCGATGAAGAAGACCCGTGTGCATCTGCGCCGTCAGACCTGGGTTGCCAAGAACGGCGAGGTTGCGAAGGGCTGGCATCAGGTGGACGCGACCGGCATCCCGCTGGGCCGCCTGGCCGCCGAGGTTGCCACGGTGCTCATGGGCAAGCACCGCCCCGAGTACACCCCCCATGTGGACACGGGCGAGTTCGTCATCGTCCTGAACGCGTCGGATGTCGGGCTGACGGGCAAGAAGGGCGCTCAGAAGCTGCGGATGCGGTATTCGGGCTATCCGGGCGGACTCAAGGCCGAGACCTATGACTCGGTGCGCGAGCGTGCCCCCGAGAAGCTGATTGAGGACGCCGTCCGGCGCATGCTGCCCAAGAACCGTCTGGGCCGGCAGATGCTGACCAAGCTGAAGGTGTACCCCGGCACCGAGCACCCCCACGCGGGCGTGAACGCGGCCGAACTGAAGATCTGACACGATTTCCAACGCGCCCAAAGCCGCCCGGGGTGTGCCCGGGTCGGTGGATGCGGGACGCGATCAACGAGGATTGAAGATGGCATTTGAGACCACGATCATGAATCCGGAGATGGCCGGCCAGCTGCTGGTCCCCGCCTCCGGGCCCGCTCAGCAGGAGCACAAGCTTCCCGACCCCGTTCCGGCCGACAAGCACGGCTGGTGGTGGGGCACGGGCCGACGCAAGACCGCGGTGGCGCGGGTCCGTCTGCGTCCGGCGAAGAACTCCGGGCAGGGTGCGCTCATGGTCCAGGTCTCCCGCCAGAAGTTCAAGCCGATCAACGAGTACTTCAGCGAGCTGCGCGACCGTAACGACGCGACCGCCCCGCTCCGCCTGACGGATACCGACGGCAAGCTGGATGTGATCGTCCGCGCCCACGGCGGCGGCATCACGGGGCAGGCCCAGGCCATCCGCCTCGGCGTGGCCCGCGCGCTGGTCGGCTATGACCCCAACTTCGAGCCCGCCCTGCGCGATGCCGGCTTCCTGACCCGCGACGCCCGTAAGGTCGAGCGCAAGAAGTACGGCCAGCCCGGCGCCCGCAAGCGCTTCCAGTTCTCGAAGCGCTGATCCACCCCCCCCTGTTCCCCCCCGTTCCCCCCCGTTCCGCCCGGCTCCATTGGAGATGTGGGCGAGCAATGGGCTCTATTTGGATGTTCCATGCCACGCGGCCCGGTTTCGACCGGGCCGCGTTTCTATTGTGCGCGGATGGGCGAGCAGGCGGGATGGTCGGGTTTCTGGGATCGGCACGGCGTGCGCGTGCTGGTGGGGCTTCTGGGCGCGTGCGTCGTGGGGTGGGTGGTGGTGATGGTGGTGCTGCACCGGGTGGGGACGCAGCCGGGGTGGTGGCCGGGGCTGGATCCGACCGATCCGCAGGTAATCGCCGAGGCGGAGAAGGTCGAGCGGGCGTTCGCCAATCAGGTGTCGATGGTGCGGGTGGGGGAAGCGGGATCGGAAGATGCGGACTGGAAGGTGAAAGTGGGCTCGGGCAGCGCGAATGCCTGGCTGGCCGTGCGGCTGCGCGCGTGGGTCGAGAGCGAGGGCGTGGCGTGGCCCGAGGGGGTCGAGCAGATCCGGGCGGGGTTCGCGGGTGATCGGGTCGCGCTGGGGATGCGAGTGCGTGGGGGTCGGGGTGGGGGTGTTGTGTGGGCGCAGTTCACGCCGGAGGTGCGGCGGGACGGGTCGGTGTGGCTCAAGGCGCACGGGGCGTGGGTGGGGACGCAGCGGGTTCCGTGGTTCTGGGCGCTGGCGGGGATGGAACGGGAGTTGGCCGTGCATGCGCCGGAGGCGGCGGGGACGCTGGGCGCGGTGCTGGCGGGAGAGATGCCGCTGATGGTCGAGCCGGTGGTGCGCCTGCCCGACGGGCGGCGCGTGCGGGTGCTGGAGCTGGCGGCGGTGGAGGACGGGGTGGGGGTGGCGTTGAGGACAGAAGGGGGGGAGGGGGAGGGGGAGGGGATTAGGGATCAGGGGGGGAGCGCCCTTCGGGCGGGCTCTTTTGAACTTCGGATGGTGGATCCCTCTTCCCCGAGTGGCAAGTCGCGAGTGGCCAGTCGCTTCCTCAAGGCTTCCGAACGGGCTTGCCGGAGTCGATGTCCTGGCCTCGGAGGTGGCGGGTCATGTCTCGGAGGAGGCGGCCGCCTCGGGCGGTTTGTTGGGGGGTGGCGTTTTGGCCGAGGGTTTGATTGAGGACGGTCATGACGCGGCCTGCTTCCTCGGCGGAGACGCGGCCGTCCTTGACGCGTTGCTGGTCGCGCTGGGCCTGGCGTTGTGCGTCTTCGAGGATCTTCTCGGGGTCGGTGGGGTTGTCCTGGCCGCCCATGGTCTCGAAGAGGCGGGCCATCTCGATGATGGAGTCTTCGAGTTGCTTGATGCGGAGGTCCTTGGGCTGACTTGGGTCGTAGCGGACGGCCTGCTCGTCGATCATGTCGAGGAAGAGGCGGGAGGCGTTCTCAATGAGTTGTTTTCGTGCCTCACCCTGGATGGTGCTGGCGAAGGCGGCCATCAGCACGGAGTCGGATGATCCCATGCTGCCGACGCGCTGGACGAGCTGGCCGATGAGTTCGGCGCGCTCCTTGACGGAGAGACGGTTGAAGTCGTCGGTGAGCAGGGTGTAGTGGAACAGAGAATCGAGGCGGTCGTTCGCGTAGTCGGGGCGGGAGGGCCCGATCAGGGTGGCGAAGCCGACGATGGCCCCGGCCAGGGTCAGCATCCCGGCGCACGAGCCGAGCATGAGACGGACGCGCGGGTCGCGCAGGGCGGTGCGCCCGTGCTGGCGCAGCCATGGGATGGTCTTGGGGCGCCTGGGCTTTGCGCCGGGCTTGCCGGGTGTGGGTTCGTTGATGCTGTCGAGGATGGAGGGTTGGTTGAGCATGGGGGCCTCGGCGTGGAGGGGAACATCAACGGGGCATCACCCCGTCGGGGTTGTCGGACAATGCGTTGCGGTCGGTTGGTGGTGTGAGGTGGTCATGGTCGGCCGCCGAGTCCGGCGTAGCGGGCGGCCTGGGTGATGATGTCCTGGAAGACCTGGTCTTCGAGGTTTTCGATGATCCAGTCGGCGTGGCCGTCGAGGTAGGAGGCGAGGCGGGGCGAACCGGAGCCGCGCGGGTGCCAGTTGTCGGCGTCATAGAGGACGGGGAGGTTGAGGCGGCGTTTCTGTGAATCGACGAAGTCGTTCCAGACGCGGGTGACGGGGCGTGACAGCTCGCCCGCGCCCGCCGCTCCGGTGAACTCGAGGACGAGCATGGCCAGGCCGGGGAAGTAGGCGTAGGAGGTGCCAAAGGATTCGTGGACGGCGCGGCCGTCGGTGGTGGCGTCCTGCGAGTAGCGGTCCTGGGGGCAGCGGTAGGGGTGTTCGACGAGCCAGCGGCGTTCTTCCTCGGGGGCGGTGTCGTCGGGGTCGCGCCGTGGGAGCGGGGCATCGATGTAGCTGCCGAGGATGGCGAGGAGGGAGGGGTCGTTGGAGTTGACGAAGTCGCCGTCGATGGTGTCGCCGGGGTCCACGATTGGGAGGACTTCGGGCAACATGCCGCGGGACTCCTGATCGAGGTACATGCTCAGGCCCATCTGCATGGAGCGGAGATTGGCCAGGCACTGCACCCGGCGGGCGGAGTCGCGGGCCGCGCCGAGGGATGGGAGCAGGATGGAGATCAGGACCGCGATGATGGCGATGACGACGAGCAGTTCGATGAGGGTGAAGGCTTTGGGGAAGGGACTAGGGACTCGGGATTGGGGATGAGGGGGGGAGAGAGAAAGGTGGCCCGGCCGGGGGGGCCGGGGCACCGGAGGAGAGAGCGGGGTGGAGGGGGAAGTGTGCATGTGGGATCCGGGGGAGTTATACCGGGATTCGGGTCCAAGGATTCATCACCCGGGTCCGGGTCAGGATGGGATCGTCAGATGGGGGACCGGAGCATCAGGCCGGGTTTGGTTGTTTCGTCAATGATTCGCCGGGCGGTGGGGGTCTGGATGCTTCGGATCAGGGCGGCCTGACGATCAAAGGCGGCCCGGAAGTCCGGGTCCGAGAGGGCTTTCTGGATGGAGGCGGCGATGGAGCCGGCCCCCTTGCGGACCTGGCGTGCCCGGAAGAGCGTGGCGAGAAGGGCGGCCCCGAGCAGGGCAGGCCCCTGAACGGGCGGCGGGAGCAGGGGGGCGAGTGCGGAAACGCTGTGGGTCAGGGCGTCGGTGGGGACCTGCATCTCGGCCAGCACCAGATCGGCGTGGGCCACGGCGGTGTCCAGGGCGTGACGCCTGGCCTGGGCCAGCGCGATCAGCGCGTCGAGATCCCGGGCGGCCGGGGCATCATCGGGCAGGTCGGATCGCGCGGACTGGAGGTCGGCCAGTTCCGTGCCCAGCCGATCACGGGCACGGGCAGCGTCCTCGCGCAGGGCGGTGGCCTGGGCGATGGTGGCCGGGATGTCGGCGCAGGCGGTGAGGGAGAGGGTGACGATCGACAGGGCGATCACGGCGAGACGGCGGCAGCGCATGCGCTCCCCTTTGCTCGCGCCCGGTGCGGTGCGCGCGGCGGACGGGCGCGTCTGCCCGCCGGGCGGCGGGGCGTGGGAGCGGGCGGGGGGAGGATACCGCGCGGTGCGCGGGTGTCCAAGGGGAAAGTGGGGAGGTTGCGCAAGTGGCGCACAGGAATGGATATCGGGGGGAGGGGCGGAGGGAAGAAGGGATCAGCCATCAGCCATCAGGAATCAGGGATCAGGGTGGGGAGGAGATTTTTTGTACGCAGCGTTCGCAGAGACCATGCAGAGGGCGCGGAGGGGGGAGGCAGAGGAAAGCGGGAAAAGAAGAGGATTGGAAGGAGGGGTCGTTGGAGGAGCCCTCACCCCGGCCCTCTCCCGTCAGAGACGGGAGAGGGAGGGGGGGGAGAGATGATGGCGCGGACGAGGGCGTGGGTGTGGGCGTGGCCGGTTTTGTGGGCGCGGACTTTGGCGTGCAGGGGGCGGCCGAGCAGGGCGAGGTCGCCGATGAGGTCGAGGAGTTTGTGGCGGGCGGGTTCGTCGGGGAAGCGCCAGGCGTTGTCGATGGGGCCATGGGGGCCGACGACAAGAAGGTCGCGTGGGGTGAAGCGGGCGAAGAGGCCGAGGGACTGCATGTGGGTGGCTTCGGCGAGGGTGGAGAAAGTGCGCGCGGGGGCGATGTTGGCTTCGTAGTCGTGCGGGTCGCCGGTCCAGCGGGCGGTGCCGGAGGGAATGGGCGAATCGGGGCCGTAGTCGAGGGTGTAGGCGTAGTCGATGGGGTTGGTGGGGTCGGATGGCTCGGCGGTGAGGACGGCGTCACCGTCGCGGATCTCGATGGCGCGGTGGAGCGTGAAGGGTTCGACGCGTGTGATCAGTTCCCGACGCCCAGCGGCCAGGAGAGCCTGAACGAATGGCAGGGCCGAGCCGTCGAGGATGGAGATTTCGTGGGTGGAAGGGGAAGTCTCGATGGTCGCGTCGGTGATTCCCAGACCCGCCAGGGCGGAGCAGAGGTGCTCGACGGTGCCGACGGTGTGCTCGTGGACGCGGATGGAGGTGCAGCGGGGTTTGACGGTGGCGAAGACGGGGTGGATGGGGTGGTCGGAGAGGTTGGCGATGGTCAGAGACGCGGCGCGGTCGTGCGCGCGGATGGTGATGCCGGAACCGGCCTCGGCCGGACGGATGGTGACCTCGGCATCGGCCCCGGTGAACAGCGCCGGGCCGGAGAGCGTGACGGGGCGGGCGATGGTGCGGCGGGGAGGAGAGATGGAGTCGTCGGACGCGGGCATCAGGACTTCCCGGCGTCGTCCTTGGGCGCCAGCTTGGCGAGGGTCTTGTCGACGCGGCGCATGAACTCGGCGAGGGTGCGCATGGCGGCGTGATTGGCCAGCGCGGTGCGGGCGGGCATGGCGGGAATGCCGGCGTAGGTCTCGTTGGCGGGAACGGTGTCCATGACGATGGCAGCGCCGGCGATGCGGGCGTGGTCGCCGATGGTGGCCTGGTCCGCGATGGTGACCGCGCCGCCGACCATGACGCGCTTGCCGATGGTGACGGAGCCGCCCAGGGTGGTGCGGCCGCAGAGGATGGAATCTTCGCCGATGGTGCAGTTGTGGGCGATGTGGACGAGGTTGTCGATCTTGACGCGGTCGCCGACGCGGGTGAGGCCGATCTTGGCGCGGTCGATGGTGGATCCTGCGCCGATCTCGCAGTCGTCGCCGATCTCGACGGAACCGATCTGCGGGATCTTGATGGCGGGGCGTGCGTCGGTGGGGGGGATGTAGCCGAAGCCTTCCGCGCCGACCACGGCGTTGGGATGGACAATGCTGCGCTGGCCGATGACGCACCGGTCACCGATGACCACCCCGGCGTGCAGCACGGCCTCGGGGCGGACCGTGGCGTGCGCACCGATGAAGACGCGGGCGATGAGGACGGCCCGGTCCTCGATCACCGCGCCCGCGCTGACCACGCAGTTGGGGCCGAGCGAGGCGGTGCCCGAGACGGTGGCGGTGGGGTCGATGACGCAGGATGGGTGGATGCCGGCCGGGGGCGTGTGGGTGCCGGGGTCGATGTAGGTGAGCACCTTGGCGAAGGCGGCATCGGCATCGGGGACGGTGATGATGGCGCGGTCCGGTGTCTCCGGGAGCGTGACGCCCTCGGTGACGAGGACGCCCGAGCAGCGGCTGGTCTCCCAGTGCTTGGCGAAGGTCTGGGAGCGGACGAAGGTGAGGTCGCCGGGCGCGCCGGACTCGATGGGCGCAATGCCGCCGAGTTCGAGATCGGCCGGGCCGGTCAGGCGGCCTCCGAGAAGCGCGGCCAAGTCCCCGGCGCGGATGCGCAGGTCCTTGAGGTTGCTGGTGGCGGGCGAAGGGGGGGCAGGGTCGTGCATGGGGAGGGGCACGCCCGGGTTACGGCGCGGTGAACTCGTTGTTCATGAGGGTGATGACGCGATCGGTGAGATCAACGGTGGGGTGGGCGTAGAGGACGCTCTTGGTGACGATGGCGCGGTAGATGTCGTTGTCGGTGACATTGTTGTCCGGGAGTGAGAAGCCGGAGTCATCCAGGATGACGATGTCGATGTTGTCGCGCTCGGCGATCTTCTTGACGGAGACAATGACCTTCTCGAAGAGCTGGCGGCGGATGTTGCCGCGGTCGATGGACATGATCTGGGTCAGAGCGGCGGCGCGGGCTTCAAGGACGGCGCGCTGCTCCATGAACTCACGGATGGCTTCCTTGGAGGCGTCCGAGCCGCGGGGGTGGACGGTCTCGATGTTGTTCTGGATGCTGTCCACGCGGGCCTTCACCTCGGCGAGCTGGGCCTCGCGCGCCTTGCGGCGTGTTTCGAGCTGGGCCTCGAGGTGGGTGCGCTCATTGAGGCGTTCGAAGATCTCGACGATGTCGATGGTGGCGACGGCGGTGGGCTGGGCCGGGGGGCGCTGGACGGCGGTGTTGGCACCAGCGTGCCAGGCGATGGCCGCGGCGAGGATGAGCATGATCGGGAGGAAGGTGTTGAGCCTGCTTGCCTTGAGCATGGGGCGATCTCCGTCGTGTGGTTTCTTCAGCGCATGGTATACCGGCGCGGCGTGCCGGGGGTTCATCTCCCCGGGCGGTCAAAGTGAGGGGTCTGGGAAAAGAAGGGGGTGAGGCGGGTCAGAAGGGCAGGTCGATGGAGAAGGTGAAGAGGCGTTCCTCGTCCTCGTCCTGCTTGAGAATGGGGAAACCGAAGTCGAAGGCGAGCGGCGCGGGGGAGAGCTGGGGGATGTAGAGGCGCAGGCCGGTGCCGATGGAGACGCGGTAGTCTTCCAGGCCGGGATCGTCGGTGACGGTGCCGGAGTCGACGAAGAACACGATCGAGAGGATCTCCTCGTAGATGGGCTGCTGGATCTCGGCGCCGAGGAAGAAGAGCCAGGAGCCGCCGACGGGGTCATCGGAGGGCTGGCCGTTGTCGTTGCGGATGCCCTTGGGGGAGACGGTGCGGAAATCGAAGCCGCGGAACGACTGGCCGCCCATGTAGTAGCGTTCGAAGGTGGGGGCCTCGTCGTTGCCCTGGGGGATGTATCCGATCTCGTTGGTGAGCGAGAGGATGGTGTTGCGTCCGAGGTAATCCTGGCGAACAGGGATGAAGACGGTGTGGCGGGCGTTGAAGTTGGTGAATGTGAAGTCACCGATGACCTGCTCGACCGTGAGGCGGGTGCGCGAGCCGCGTGTGGGGCGGAAGATCGAATCGACGGTGCTGCGTTCGAGGGAGGCCTGGAGCCCGATGATGGTGTTCTGATCGGCCACATCGAAGATGTCGGTGGGGCGGTCCGGCTGGATGTCGGAGAGTTCGACGGACTCGGCGCGGAAGCGGAGATTGCCGGTCCAGCGGGTGCCGAAGCGCCGCCCCAGGCCGAGGCGGGTGCCGAAGCGTTCCTCGTCGAACTCGTCGAAGTCGCGGTTGCGGTAGATGAGCTGGGCACTTCCGGAGAAGTTGGATTCGAAGAGGTAGGGCTCGCTGAGCGAGATGCTGTAGGTTTCGACGCGGTCGCCGGGGAGCAGCTCGAGCTGGAAGGTCTGGCCTCCGCCGCGGAAGGCGCGGCCGGAGAAGAGTTCGCCGGGGGAGTCGGGCGTGTCGCGGATGTCGAAGTTGCGCTGGATGAGCGCGATGCGTCCGACGAGACCGGCATCGGAGGAGACCGCGCCGCCGAGGTTGAACTCGCCGGTGTTGGTTTCCTCAACCTCGACAAGCACATCGCGGTACTGCTCGGGGTTGGCCAGGGTCAGGTCGGTGGGGCTGGAAAGATCGGGACCGCCAGTCGTGGCCGTGGGAGAAGCGAGAGGTGGGGTTGGGGTGCCCCGGTTATCGTTCCAGACCTCGGAGTAGAACTCGACGCCGGGGTCGAGGGGGGTGATGCGGATGCCGCCCGGACGCTCATTGAACAGGCGGATGCGGCGGAGGCGGCGTTCGGTGCGGGTGATGGCGGTGGTGTCGAGCGGGCGCATGGGGCGCAGCTCGATCTGGCGGCGGACGACCTCCTGACGGGTGAGGTCGTTGCCTTGAACGATGACCTCACCGACGCGGGATCGGGGGCCTTCGTCGATGATGAAGATCAGATCGACGACCGGCTGGTTGGGGTCGCGGCGTTCGACGCGCCCGACCTGCACGCTGGCGTAGCCCATCTGGCCGTAGGCATCGGTGACGGTCTGGACGGACTCGTCGAGCAGGCGGATGGAGTGGACATCACCGGCCTTGATGCGGACGAGGCCGGCGATCTGATCGCGGGAGAGGATGGGCTCACCGCCGGTGGTCAGGGTGTCGATGCGGACCGAGCGGAGGGTGTAGAGGGCGCCCTCCTCGATGACATAGGTGATGATGGCCTCGCGCCCGTTGGGCGAGGGCTGGATGATGCGGTCGGCGCGGACATCGAGGTAGCCTCGGTCGCGGTAGAAGGAGATGAGGTTGCCGATGTCGGTGTTGAGCTTGTCGTCGTCGAGCTGGCCCCTGCGGAACAGGCTGGCCTGGCGCGTCTCAAGTTCGCGGCGGAGCTGGTTGGTGGTGAAGGCGGTGTGCCCTTCGAAGCGCAGGCCGGTGACGCGGAGGCGGTCGCCCTCGCGGATGCGGAAGATGACGATGCCGCCGTCGGCGAGTTCCTCCTCATCCAGCACGACACGGGCGGAGTAAAAGCCCTTGCTGCGGTAGAGTTCCTCGATGCGGCGCGCGCTGCGGTCGATCTGGAACCGGTCCACCGGAGTGCCGGAGATGACATCGACGACGGCGGCGATCTCGGCATCGTTGAGGCGGGTGTTTCCGACGACCTGCACATCGGTGACGAGTTCGCGCTCGGTCAGCTCGAAGACCAGCGTCACGCTGCCATCGTCGTTCAGGCCGGCGTAGGACTCGATGGTGGAGAAGTGGCCCAGGCGGGTCAGGCGGCGGACATCGTCGCGGACGGCGCGGGCATCGAAGATGTCGCCGTGGACGGTGCGGGTGGAGTTGGTTGCCTGGATCCGGGCCGGCTCGGAGAGGGCGCGGGGGCGTCCGCCGGGTCCGGGCGGGGCGCGGAAGATCACCTCGCGGATCCGGCGGTTCTCGTAGACGCTCAGGTCGTCGGGGCTGGCCGTGGTGCTGGTGGGGGGGGGGGAGGAGGGGGGCGGAGAGGAAGGTTGGCTGGCGTGCGCGGGGGTGCCTGCGATCAATAGAACAACCGCGACCGACAGGGTGGGCCAGTCAACAGTGCGGATGATGGATCGGGGTGCCCTCAGCGTCACGGCCCGGACGATACCCCGCCCGGTGCTTGAACACAAACCCGAGGGGCCATTCCGTGGCGGAAGAAGCATCTGGTGGGCGGTGGAGGCAGGTTGAGGGGATGCAGATTGGTGTGGCTGATTGTGGAGCGTGGGGACTTTGACTGATACCCTCCCTCCCCGGCGGGCACGCCGGTTTGTGTGAGAGAGCGGGAGGTCGCGTGGGTCAGATCGGTGCGTGGATGTCATGGTGGCCCCGGGTGCGGCGCGGGGCGATGGTCGGCGCGGGCCTGTGGTGCGTGGTGCTTGGGGTGGGAGTGACCGCGGCCCTGGTGGAGAGCGGTTCGCTGGGGAGGGCGGGCACACTGACGCTGCTGGGGGCGGTGGGGATGCTGGTGCTGCCGGGGCTGACCTTCGTGGCGTTGCGGGTGGACAGCCGCGAGCGGCGGCGGATGCTGGCGACCGAACCGGATTCAGACCGCGTGACGCACCCGGCCCATCCGCAGGAGGTCGCGCGGCGCGAGCCGCCGGCGCACCGGGTGCGGGGAGCTGGTGCTTCGCGGGCGGCTGATCGGGCGGGGTGAGGGGCTGGATTTTGGTGGCACAGGCGTCCCGCCTGTGCCACCAAAGGCTCAGGATGCCTGTGCCACTGGCGATCCGTGTAGGATTTCCGTGATGGGCGTTTCTTGCGCTTCAAGATCCGGCCGGCGTCGGGCATCACTGCTGTTGGCGATGTTTCTGCTGTTTTGGTTTATCAACACCTTTGCCTTCGCGGTCGGTGCGGAGCCGTTCCAGAACCTCGGAGCGTTTGCGTCCGCGTTCATCTTCAATCTTTTGGGCGTGCTTCTGCTTTCGTTCGTTTACGCCGCCTTCTGTCTGTGCGGCGTGTTCATTGTGTATGTGGTCGGCCGGAACATCCTTGTCGCTTCGGGGACCGGCGAGGCGGTCTGGAGGAACTCGGCGCGTCTGGTCGCGTGCTCGCTTCTGATTGGATGCCTGCTGACCGCCGTGCAGCTCGCGGCCTTGCCGACAATGGATGGTCCGCTGATGACGCCGCCGGAAGGCTGGCTGACATCTCGGCTTGCGGCGCTCGCTTGTTATGCTGTCGCGGGCGGGGTGTCCGTGCTGGCGGTGTACCTCGCCGTGCTCGTGAACATGCGCGACAAGCCAATCCCGGCGAGCATCTGCAAGGCCTGCGGCTACGAGGTTGGGGCCTTGGTCAAGTGTCCGGAGTGCGGGACGGATCGGGTCCAGAGCTTGGAGCGGGGCGGGTGAGATGGGCGGTGTGACGTTTGGTTATTTCGCCCCTGCGGGGCCGAACACAGGCGGGACGCCTGTGCCACCAAACCTGTCTTTACGGCAGGTTGACGGGCATCACGACATAGAGGAAGTCGCCGCCTGACTTGACCAGGCCGGGCTTGTTGGCGGCCTTGAGTTCGATGATGACCTCGGGGTCGGTGATGACCTTGAGCGCGTCGGTGATGAAGGTGGGGTTGAAACCGATCTCGATGTCGCTGCCGTCGTAGCCGGCCAGATCGACGGCGATGCGGGCCTCGCCCATCTCGGGGGCGCGGCTGGAGATCTCGAGGGCCTTGACGGAGCCCTTGAAGGCCAGGCGCACGCCGCGGGATTCCTCGTTGGTCAGCAGCGCGGCGCGGCGGACGGCGGAGGCGAGCAGGTCGCGGTCGAAGGTGACCTTGATGTCCTGGTCCTTGGGGATGACATCCTCGTAGGGGGGGAAGGTTCCCTCGACGAGCGAGGTGGACAGGGTGGCGCGGGCATCGGCGGCGTCATCGCCGAAGGCGAACACGGCGCGGCTATCGGTGATGGCCACGTGCACGGGCTCCTCCGGTTCATCGGCGAGCTTGAGGAGCATGGACAGGGCCTTGGATGGGATGATGCAGCGGGCGGGGTCGCTCTTGGCCTCGGTGGTGGCGCTGCACTTGGCCAGGCGTCGGCCGTCGGTGGCGACCATCTCCAGCTTCTTGCCATCGCGGACGAGCAGAACGCCGTTGATGGCGTACCGGGAGTTTTCCCGTGCGGCGGCGAAGAGGGTGCGGGTGATCAGGCCGGAGAGGATGCCGGCGGTGGTGGTAAAGATGGTCTTGGGCTGGGCGTCGGCGACGGACTTGAAGGAAGGGATGGCGGGGAACTCGTCGGCGGAGAAGCCGTGAAGCTGGAAGTGGGCATCCTCCCCCTTGATATGGGCGATATCGCCGTCGGATTCGATGGTCAGGGTTGGCTCGTTGTCCTCGGCGGACACGATCTGACGGAGCTTGTCGGCGGGGATCAGGGCCGCGCCAGGCTGGGCGATTTCCACCCGTCCGAGCCGGACGGTGAGGGTCAGATCGGCGTCAGTGGCGGAGAGGGCCAGCTCCGGGCCGTTGGAATCGCTGGTGGCTTCCAGCTTGACGCAGGTGAGCTGGGGACGGGGCGAGCGTGCGGCGACAACGCCGGAGACAAGATTGACACCTTCGAGAAGAGCGGCGCGTTCGCAGATGGCCTTCATCTTGTAGATCTCCGTTTGACCGGCACTATGGCCGGGGGACGGAGTGTATCGCGCTTGGGGGTTGGAGGGGGCGTAGCAAATACGGGGCCAACCATGAATTGTGCGTGTGGGGCGTGAGTGAAGGGGGGTCGGGTGTCTATGGTTGGGCTGGAAGCAGCATTCTGGTCGCGATCGCCGCGCTCCGGGCCCCCCTCGTGTTGAGGACCGGTGAGGGGTCGGCGGGAGCGGCGGTAGATTTGAAAGGGGCCATGGATGTCGATTGAAGCCGCGGTACACGCACAGGCGATCGAGCTGGACCGGCTCTCGCTGGAGATGACCGCCACCGCCGGGAGCGGTCACCCGACCACGGCGATGAGCCTTGGGCACATCGTGACGGCCTTGATGTTCAATGCCATGCGGTGGAGCCCGGATTACCCCGATTACCCAACCTCCGATCGCCTGGTGCTCAGCGCCGGGCACGGCGTGCCCGTGGTGTACGCGGCCATGGCCCGCCTGGGCGTGGTGGTGGGCAAGGGCGACGATCGACGCAAGCTGACGGTGGATGATCTCAAGACCCTGCGGGAGTGGGGCAGCGTGCTGGATGGACACCCCAACCCCATGGAGGGCGTGCCGTTCTTCGACGCGGCCACGGGCAGCCTGGGCATGGGTCTGTCGGTGGCGGCTGGCGTGGCCAAGGCGGCCCGCCTCGACGGGTACGACAAGCGGGTCTACTGCATCATCGGCGACGGCGAGGCCCGCGAGGGTCAGATCGCCGAGGCGCTGGACTTCATTGTTGACCACAAGCTGACCAATGTGCTGCCGATCTTCAACTGCAACGGCTACGGCCAGGCGGACCGCGTCTCGGTCCAGCAGGGCACGGCCAAACTCGCGGCCAAGCTCAAGGCCTTCGGCTATGAAGTGATCGAGATCGACGGGCACAACCCGGCGCAGATCAAGCAGGCGTTCGACCGGTTCGCGGCCGTCTCCGGTGATGAGCAGGCCACGCCCGTCGCGGTGGTGGCCAAGACCGTCAAGGGGTGGGGCGCTCCGAGCATCCAGGGCGGCGGCTGGCACGGCAAGCCCCCGACGGGCGATGCGCTGCGCAAGGCCCTGGCCGAGCTGGACGAGCGTCGCATCGAGCTGACCACCGCGCTGTCCGGCGCGGACCAGTTCACCATCGAGCCTCCCGGTGAGGCCAACGCCAAGGACTACGCGATGGGCGACCTGCCCCCGCTGGCCGACGCGATGAAGTCGCTGGACATGGAGACGGTGCTGCAGACCGGCAAGATGGCGACCCGGCGTGCCTACGGCGTGGCGCTGCGGATGCTCGGCAAGATCAACCCCGAGGTGGTCGTGCTGGATGCGGATGTGAGCAACTCGACCTTCGCCGAGTCGTTCGCCAAAGACAGCAAGCTGGCCGAGCGGTTCGTGGAGTGCAAGATCGCCGAGCAGAACATGGTCTCGGTGGGGGCGGGCATGAGCGCGGGCGGCAAGATCCCGTTCTGCTCCACCTTCAGCAAGTTCATGACGCGGGCCTATGACCAGGTCGAGATGGCGCTGTACTCGGGCGCGAACCTCAAGCTGGTCGGCTCGCACTCGGGCATCACGCTGGCGGCCGACGGTCCCAGCCAGATGAGCCTGCCCGATGTGGCCTGGTTCCGCTCGCTCGCGACCACCATGGACCACCGCGGCAATCCCGGTTGCTACATCCTCCAGCCCGCCGATGCCTACGCGGCCTACGCCCTGACCGGCGTGATGGCCGAGTACGAGGGCCTGTGCTACATGCGCACCCTGCGGGCCGACACCGAGATCCTGTACTCGGACGACCATGTGTTCAACCTGGGCGGGTTCGAGGTGCTGCACGAGGGGCGCGACATTCTGCTGGCCGCCACGGGCTACATGGTCCACGAGGGCAACCGGGCGGTGGAACTGCTCGACAAGGCCGGCGTGAGCGCCACGCTGGTGGACATGTACTCCATCCCGTTCGATCAGGACAAGCTGCTCGACCTGGTGGCATCCAACGGCGGGTTCGTGATCTCGCTGGAGGACAACTACGGCGGCTCGCTCGGCTCGGCCATCGCCGACGCGCTGGTCGGCTCGGGCGACGGGTTCGAGCTGTCGCAGATGCATGTCGAGCGCATCCCCAAGAGCGCCCGCACGCCGGAAGAGATGCTCAAGATGTGCGGCCTGACCGCCGAGGACATCGTGGCCCGGGCGATGCAGCTGCTGCGCGTGCCGGTGTGATGCGGTCGGGGATCGCCCCGCACATCGTCAAGCATGCACAGGCGGGACGCCTTTGCTACCGATGCGAATCAATGAAAACCCCGGCCTTTCGGCCGGGGTTTTTGCTTGCGGGATGATGTTTGCGGTTACGGGCAGCCGGCGTTGTAGAGGTTGAGGTAGGCCGCGACATCGAAGAAGTTGAAGACGCCGAAGGGGGAGGCGAGGTCGGCCGAGGAGTTGTGGGCGTTGTAGGCGGCGAGGTAGGCGGAGAGGTCGAAGAAGTTGAGCATGCCGTCGTTGTTGAAGTCAGCCTGGCAGTTGGCGGCCGTGCGGAAGTTCCAGGTGGTGCCGGTGGTGGTGCCGGCGGAGTTGACGGTGTCGATGCGCCAGTAGTAGCGGGTGTTGGCGGCGAGGGTCGGCAGGGTCCACGCGGAAGAAGTGGTCGTCCCGACGAAGGGCGGCGTGTTGGAGGTGCCGAAGTGGACGCGGTAGCTGGTTGCCCGGGCGGCGTTGGCCCAGTCCAGGTTGACATTGACGGATTGGTTCACGGAGTTGTTGGCGGGGACCGGGCTGGAGGCGGTGGCGGGCAGGCCGACGGTGACCGTGATGCGCTGGGCGTCCCAGCCGCTGGAGTCGTCGTTGGAGGTGGTGCCGGGGAGGGAGGAGTCGGCGATCACGCCGAGCCAGTACTGGCCGGGGGGCGTGTCGATGGGGATGATGGGGGCGGGGATATTGAAGTTGACATTGGCCATCGCGTCGAAGTCGCGGTTGTTCCAGTTCCAGGTGGCCAGGAGGGTGTCGCTGGAGGAGATGAGGTTGTTGGTGGAGAGGTAGAGGCGGAGCGTGTAGTCGCGGGCCGGGGGGTTCGCGTTGGTGGCGTTGATCATCTTGACATCGAGAGAGTCGTTCATCGCGGTGCCGGCGCGGACGGTGGTGGAGCCTCGGGCGCGGAGCATGAGGGGTTCCCAGTCCTCGCTGTTGGAGCGGGTGGCGTTCTCGTAGGCGACCATGTCGTTGACGAAGGTTTCCCAGAGCCTCGCGTAGTAGCCGCGGGTGGAGCGGTTGGAGGTGGAGCACACGGCATGGACATTGCGGTTGTCGCCGCTGATGTAGTACATGCCCGAGCCGGACATGCCACCCCAGACGGCGCTGAAGCAGCCCTCGAAGGTGTTGAGTTGGAGCTGATTGTCGGGGCACGCATCGATGGTGCCGGACCAGTAGTACATGTCACGGCCGTTGTGCAAGCCGGGTGTGGAGCAGTTCTCCGCGGGGTAGGAGAAGTTGTTGTAGGTGCGTCCCTGGATGGTGTCGCAGTCAAATCCCCATGCCCAGCCGAACCATCCGGTGAGCATGCCGACATTTCGGGAGGTGCCGCGGGTGATGCGGATCAGGCCGACATCGGCATCCCAGTCTCCATCGTTGATGTAGTTGGTGCCGGCGAGGAAGGTGGTGCCGGATGCGTAGCCGAAGTTCTGGAAGATGGCATCGGAGGCGGGTGGGTTGGTCGCGCCAGCGCCGTCCCAGCCGGGGTAGACATAGATGATGTCGGCCCAGTCGAAGATGTTGATGCCGTTGGGGCTGCGGGCGTAGACGCAGTGGGCCGCGGTGAGCACGACGCCGGCGTCGGCCATGGTGCCCGAGCAGCTGTACCAGCGTTGGATGCCGTTCTGATCCGTGAAGCGCATGGCGAGCTTGACATTGCCGGAACGCGGCCAGGAGTCCAGACTGCCTGCCAGACTCATGTTGCCGAAGCCGCGCTGCAACTCGTCGCTGGGATCATGGTTGACCACGCCCCAGTAGTCACCCTCGGCGCTCTCGGCACCGGTCAGGCCGGTGGGCACTCGGGCGGGGATGTCGTACCACTCGCCGCTGGTCGCGTCGAAGAAGGTCATGCCGCCGCTGACATCGGCCCACTGACGCCCGGCTGGGATGGGGGAGTCCACACCCTCGTCGTCGGCATAAGGCATGGGCATGGGCATGGGCATGGGCGGGATCTGGTCCAGCAGCGGATGGCTGGGCGCGGCCAGCGGCATGTCCGAAGACTGCCGATCGCTGAAGCGTTCCGTGGATTGAATCCCGGAGCTCGGCAGGCCCGCATCGTGCAGAAACACGGTGGGGCGGGCCTGTTCGGGCTGGGCGACGGCTTGGACCTGCCGGGCGCTCGCGCTCATGCAAACGCCGGCGGCGGCGATGAGGAAACAACTGGTCTGGATGCGGTTCATGGTTCCTGTCCTGTTTCTGTGTGTCCATCGCCGGTGCCGATGGACGGGAACAACACATTGCCGGGCGACCACCGGACGCCCTGATCCCTTGCACTCTGGAGGTCGAGTGTGAGGGCAACCCCGAGAAAAGAGGTCGCGATGGTCGGTCCTACCCACCGGGACGGACCGGTCGCGACCGGGATCCGGTAGAGAGGGAGCGAAGTGTTTCGCGTCCGGTCACGCCGACAAATAAAAACCCACCGCTTTCGCGGTGGGCTGAAGGGCGTGTGAGTTTTGACAGTTTGTGTCGGTTACGGGCAGCCGGAGTTGTAGTAGTCAAGGAACGCCGCGACATCGAAGAAGTTGAAGACACCTTCGGGCGATGCCAGATCGGCGGCCGGATCCTGCGAGTTGAAGAGGTCGAGATAGGTGGCCAGATCGAAGAAGTTGAGCGTGCCGTAGGGCTCGGCCAGATCGGCTGGGTTGCAGCCGGGGAACTTGGGGGCGCAGTTGTCCGGGTTGGGGGTTGCCAGGACGATCTTGTAGACGGTGTTGGCGAAGAGGTTGGCGATGTAGATCTCGCCGTTCTCATCCTCGCCGAAGGAGGAGACATTGAAGCCGGAGCTGAAGGCGGTGGTGCGGGTGTATCCGGCGGCGGGGTTGAGGTACCAGATGGTGCCGGTGCAGTAGTCGGAGAAGAAGTACTTGCCCTGGTAGTTCTCGCCGAGTTCACAGCCGCGGTAGACATAGCCGCCGGTGATGGAGCAGCCGAGCCCGCGGCCGTAGTCGTGGACGGGGTCCACCCACAGGGGGTTGGAGGCGGGGCAGCCGGCCAGGTTCGTGGCGGCGAAGCCCTCGCGGCAGCGCCAGCCGTAGTGCTCGCCGCCGGGTGAGTTGGCGGGCTGGAAGTTGATCTCCTCGCGGTTGTTCTGGCCGACATCGGCTATCCAGAGATCGCCGGTGAGGCGGTCGAAGCTGGTGCGCCAGGGGTTGCGCAGGCCGTAGGCCCAGATCTCGTCAAGGGTGGCCGCGTTGCCGTCGTTGGCGAAGGGGTTGGTGGAGGGGATGGCGTAAGGCAGCCCGACATCCATGTTGTCGACATCGATGCGGAGCATCTTGCCGAGGAGGAAGTTGAGGCGCTGCGCGCGGTCGCCGGGGTCGTTGCCCGAGCCGCCGTCGCCCATCGCGATGTAGAGATATCCATCGGGTCCAAATCCGAGCCAGCCGCCGTTGTGATTGGAGAAGGGCTGTTGGATCCGCATAAGAACGCGGGCGCTGGAAGGATCGGCGAAGTTGGGATCGATATGGGAAACCGTGTACTCGGAGATGATGGTGTGGAGTGATCCGTTGAAGGTGCCGGTGTAGTTCACATAGAACTTGCCGTTGGACTCGTAGTCCGGGTGGAAGGCCAGGCCGAGCAGGCCGCGTTCGTCGCTGGACGAGCCACCGCCGGTGACGAGGTTGAAGATGTCCAGGAACGGTGTGGTCTGGAGGGTGCCGTTGGCGTCGACCAAGCGGATGCGTCCAGGCTGCTCGACAATGAAGACACGCTTCGAACCGTCACCGGCGTGGGTCAGGAAGACCGGGCGGTTGACACCGGTCTGGTAGACCTGGGTGGTCAGTTGCTGGGCGGTGGCGGCGGAACCGGCGGCCGCGATCAAGGCGGCACCGACGAGGATGGACTTCAGCATGGCTCTCTTCTCCGAGTGGGCGGTACACAACCTCCCGGACCGACACCCGGTCCGGACCCCCGACACTCCAAACTAGCCGCGAAATGGCCCGGATTCAAAGAGAATCCGGGGAAGTTCGTTGGATCGAGGGCGCCAAACAACCGGGCGACAGTCGGAACACGATCATATACCAAACAAAGTTGCGGTCAAGGGCAACCTGCGTTGAAGGCGTTGAGATAGGCTGCCAGATCAAAGAAGTTGAGCACCCCATGTGGTTCGGCCAGATCGGCGCCGGGATCTTGGGCGTTGAACAGGGCGAGATAGGCAGCCAGATCGAAGAAGTTGAGTTCGCCGAAGGGGGCGGCCAAGTCGGCCGAGCACGCATCGGACCAGTTCCTTTGGTGGAAGCTCCACTCGATGTCCTGCATCAGGTGCGAGGCGGTCGGCGCGTCGCTGGGATGTGTCAGGAAGCTGTCCATCGTGTACAGGAAGGACCCGCGGGGCGTGGTGATGGTGCCCACGAGCGGCTGGCGATCGAAGAAATCGAACAGGTTGATGAAGCCGTACCCCTCGGACTCACAGAGGTCGAAGAGATCCTGGGTTTGCGTCGCCAGGCGGGTGTTGTGATTGTCGGTCCCCAGCGGCCAGGGCGCGACCATGACGACTTTTGGAGCGGGATAGCCCAACGCAAGGTGCCGGTTGCGGACGCGGTCAGCCAGGGCCTTCATGTTGATGGGGTATGCGAGCGGGTTGGTGGACGCGTTGTAGTCATCCTCCCGGTTGTGACCGAGCACGATGATGAGCGTGTCAACACCTTCGTTCATTTCGATCGTGGCATCGAGCGCATCCTGCGTGACGATGTTGAGGTGGTCATAGGCCGACCAACTGGGTCGGCTGATGTGGCTGACCACCAGTCCACGATCCGGAAAATCGGAGCCTTGCGGTGAGTCATGGATCAGCGTGCCGACGATGCTCAGCGTGCGGTCGGAATCCAGTGCGTTACTGTCGTGGATGGTAATGCCGACTGGGGAGGCATGAAGTGTGCCGAAGATGCCCGCGGGTCGGATCTCCCGCTGGAACCATTTGATTTTGCCGGAGCCGCTGAGCGTGGGACCGGGGTCATCCTCGTGCCCGAAGTCGGTGGCGTTGCCGACCATGGTTCCCCGGAGTTCGCTGATCCGAAAGCGCGAGAACCCGCCGGCACGGTCGTAGATGGCGATGCGGGCGTTCTTGCGGGCGTTGAGATCCCGCGGCCTTGTCGGGATGCCCGCCACCAGTGCGGAGGTGGCGAGTGGCGAGAAGTTGGGCTGGATGGTTCCCTGCACCGTAATGAGGCGGGAGTGGTGGAAGTGCGATCCGGTGTTGCCGTCTCCATGGTCCTCACCGAGGGCGATTCGGACTGAGGAGAGCACAGCGCCGTAGGACTCTCCGGTGATGCTGGTGAAACGGACGCCCGCGCCGGATTGGTTCTCGCACATCAGCATCCGGCCGACGATGTCGGCATCCCACTTCTGGACCTGACCGGCCAGCCCTGTGGAGGACTGGCTCATCTGCGAGTCGCCCAGGAGAAGCACCTTGACGAGGTGCTGGTCGGAATCGGGCGGCAGCGCGATACCGCGCAGGTTCCGGTTCAATGGCGGTTGCGAACGATCGGACGCCGGGGCCGCGGCAGCGTTCGTGTGGAGCAACATGCTGAGGGCCAGAACTCGAATCATGCGTGGCATCCCCATGTGAATACGGCGGACGGAGCGTCCGTCCGCCGTTCAGAATACAGCGCGTCTCGGGCAATGTTCAGGAAATACCGGGAAAAACGGGCGGAATCAGGGGCAGCCGGCGTTATAGGCTTCCAGATACGCGGCCAGATCAAAGAAGTTGATCACACCAAACGGCGCAGCGAAATCAGCAAGCGGGTTCTGGTTGTTGTAGTAATCCAGATAGGTGGCCAAGTCGAAGAAGTTCAGCACGCCGTTGGGATTGCCGACCGGGTGCATGTCCGCGGGGCAGGGTGGCTGGAAGTCGATCTCCGCGGAGGCCATCTCGACGGGCGGTCCCTTGCCGAGCAGCTCCCACTGGTCGTAGAGGATCTGACCCGCGGAGTTGGTGGTGTTCGCATCGCGCAGGAACTCGATGTACTCCTTGCTCGCGGTCTGGTAATAAGTGCGCACCTCGGCACGGACGGCGTTGCTCGGAACCGCGTAGACGGTGTCGTCCCAGTACTGACCGTCGGCGTAAGTGGCGGCGACGGGCTGGGCCTGGACGGCAGTGAACCCTGCGTTGGTGAAGCCCCGCGGTGGGATGCGGTTGTCCTTGAGCCAGGTGTTGTTGAGCACGAAGTGGAAGGACGGACCCGCCGGGACGCCGGTCGCGGTCGAGGCGTAATCATCCAGACCCAGCTTGGCCTCATAGACCTTGGTGTCGGCCGTGGTCAGAACGGCGCTGGCGGCGTTGTACGCCCCGCGCTCTGAGACCAGGTTATTGGAGGCGTCGAAGAAGCGGACATTGATCCACATGCGCCGACCTTCGGGGTAGCCGGTTGGCAGCTTATGGGCGCTCTGGTTGACGATGCGCACATTCAGGGTTGATCCGGCCTGGGTCAGTTCCAGGTCCGAGGCGTTGCGCAGCATGTCCTCGGCACGGGTGATGGCCTGGGCGACATTGTTGTCATCCAGGTAAGTCTCGTTGTCGGGGTAAAGATTGCGGATGGCCTGGAGCACCCATGTGTTCGCGCCGCTGAAGGAATGCAGCGGCATGTCGGGGCGGGGCGGCTCAAACCGGCAGCCCTGGGCCGTCACATCGGGCATGTGGCAATCCTGGCAGGAGGACACTTCCAGCTTGTTCCCGCCGAAACGGCCGCCCATGTTGATGGGACCTTGCGCGAAGGCCGACATCAGCCATTCGGAGTAGGTCCGCTCGATGGGGAACATGTCGTACTTGTCCTGTGTCGGGTGCGGCGCATCCAGATCGCCCAAGCGGTAGGTTCCGTCGGGCTGGCGGACATACACGGGGTTGGACACATCGTGGCAGGTGGCGCACATCGCCGAATCCTGATGGAAAGGTGACTGGGCCCACTCGTGGAAGAAGAACTTGGGTCCCATGTCGAATGGGCCGCGGCGAACATCGTCCGGGTCGACGATGTAGTTGCCCGAGTGCGGGTTGACCGGAATGTTGTCGAGCGCCGCCAGGATTCCCTTGTCGGCCGCGGGAGACTGACCGGGTGTGTAGACCGGATCGACCATTCGGTGGCAGAAGTTGCAGGACACGCCCTGCATGTCCGCGCTCTCCAGTGCGGACATGTCGGTGGGCACGGAGCGACCGTCCAGCCACCCGCCTGGGACATGGCAGCGGATGCACAGGTCGCCGGCGAAGGCGGCGTCCTGGTTGGCGATGGCGAGCGCGGCGTGGAAGAGCGGGTCGCGGGCGGACTGGCCCATCATCGAGGCGGCCCAGGTGTTGAGAGGGGCATGGGCCTCGTCATACAGCCCGTGGCAGATCACGCAGTTCTGAACATCCACGATTGGATGGTTCAGGGTGTTCGGCTGCGTGCCGTCAAGAAAGTAGTCTTCCAGGGTCGTGGGCAGCGGCAGCGGATCGGCGAAGGACAGCGTCACGAGTGCGGCGGTGGCAGCCATACCGACGCACCACGCGGTTACAGTCGCGATCGAACGGATCCGGTTCATCTCGTCTCTCCAGCCCGCAGGGCCTTCGCGCGTCAAAAAGGACCCGAGGTCCAGATACCCGGGTCCTTTATTCTCACCGATGATGGTGCCCGTATGCAACGGACTTGATGGAAGTTTTGCTTCTCGGTCCATCCCCGGCCGGCCGGGGAATGGACACAAGAGGGTTACCACCTATTAACAGATTACGGGCACCCCGCGTTAAACCGGGCGAGATAGTCGGCGACATCAAAGAAGTTGAGGCTACCCAGGGGTTCAACCAGGTCAGCTGCCGGGTCCCCGGCATTGAACAGGGTCATGTAGGCCGCCAGGTCGAAGAAGTTGAGCACGCCGAACGGCTCGGCCAGGTCGGCCGCCGAGCAGCCCTGGAAGGGGTTGTCGCAGGTCAGGCCCTCGATCCGGAAACCGTCGAGCGCGGCCTCGACCACCGAGCCGGCGCCATCGTCGGCAGCGATGAACCGCATGCGGACCTGATCGGTCAGTGGGATGAGGGACGAGGGGTTGAACCGGTACTGGTACCAGCCGCCGCTGGTCTGAGGCCCGGCGGGTCCGACAACTTCGACATTGACCCAGGTCTGGCCGTTGTCCGCGGAGATATCCACGGTGAACACATCGGCGTTGGGGCTGGCGCCGGCGGTGTTGGAGTACCAGCGCCAGTACGAGATCTCGAAGTTCTCATTCAGGGCGGACAGGTCGAGCACGGGGCTGAGCAGGGTGGTGCGTCCGCCGTCCACATCGTAACTGCCGACGCCGCTGCCAGCGAGAGGGCCGGTGACATAGCACATGTCACCGAACAGCGCGCCGCCGGGCTGGGCCGCGGTGCCTTGCGGGGTGGCCCTCTGCCAGAGTCCGATGGTGGCGGTGTCACCGGGCACGCCAGCGGTCCAGCCGAGGTTGGTCTCGAAATCGTCCTCGAAGGGAACGACCACCACGCCGATGTTCGTCACGAACGGGGCGGCCGCGCCCAGCGAGGGGACGGACACCAGCCCGGCGAACTCGCCCTGGGCCGTGACGAAGAACTGGATGTCACTGCCGCAGAGCGCGCCGGGGATGAGCGACTCGTACACCCCGCCGCCGGTGTGCGCCATGGGAGTGGTGACGAACGCGCCGCCGTTGTTGCGGTAGTTGAGCTGGACGGATCCGGCGATCAGGTTGTCCATACCCTCGAACACCTGCACGCGGACGGGCAGGGCCTCGCCGGGGGGCAGCAGTGCGGGGGTCGGGGATCCGAGTCCGACGGCGAGGTAGCCGTCGCCGAGTGTCGGTGTGGCCGCGATGGCCACGCCCTGGGGGCCCTGCGGCACATCGTGCCCCCGGATCTCGACCAGCCAGGTGCCGGGCACGGGGTTGGCGACATACACCTGCTCGATGTTGTTCAGGCGGTCGGGCTGGTTTCGCGCGGCCGGGGCGCCGGGGCTGGCGGGGTTGAGCGTCCAGGGGAAGTGCGTCACGCCGTTTGGATCCGTGACGACAAGGTCCAGGTCGTTGACCAACGCGCGGGCGATGTTGGGCGTGGCGGCCGGATCATCCCAGACGATGGTGATCTTCAGTTCGGCGTCCTGCTCGGTGACCAGGACGGTGTAGGTCTTCACGCCGCCGTGATCGACCACGGCCTCCTCGAAGTTGCCGGTACGCATGAAGTCGATGGTGTCCACCGCGCGGATCGATCCATAGCCGTTCTGGTAGTCCGGCCCGGGGTTGCCGATGTCCGCGGCGGCGTGAACAACCAGCGTCTTCATCAGCTGGTTGGAAGGGTCGCCCGCGTCCGGGTAGGTGTTGCGGAAGTCCTGCAGCACGAGCGCACCCACGCCAGCGGCGGTGGGTGAGGCCATCGAGGTGCCGCACATGTTGGTATAAGCGGTGTCGGAACTGGAAGAGGTGCTGGTCACGCCGCCGTCACCGCCGGACTGGCAGCCCGGCGCGACGATGACCGGTCGGATCCGCCCGTCATCGGACGGTCCCCAGCTCGAGAAGCTGGTCATCGAGTCGTTGTTGGAGTTGACCGCGCCGACGGTGATGGCGTTCTTGTTGTTGCCGGGCGGGGGGGAAGTGAAATACTCGTTGCCGCATCCATAACCCCGCTCGTTGCCCGCGGCCCAGAAGATGGTGATCGGGGTGCCGAGCGAGCCACGGACCATGTTGTCGATCACACCGGCCATCACGCCGTAATCACCCTCGTACTGGCATCCGAAGCCGTTGGGAGCAATATTGGATCCGATGGAGTTGTTCGAGATGTTTGCGCCCATCGAAAGAGCGAGCGAGTAGTCCGCCTCGGTGTCACCCGGGTTGGTGTACAGGAAGATGCCGGAGCCGTCATACTCGAAGCCCGCGCTGAGGATCGTCACGCCCGGAGCCATGCCGCGATTGTTCAGGTTGACATGCCCGCCGCCGCCGATGGTCCCCGCCACATGCGTGGCGTGGTTCGACTGGCTCGAACTGTCGATCACGGTGGCCCGGCCGGCGAAGTCCTGGTGGGTCGGACGCACTCGCCCGCCGTCGTATACGAACACGGTCACGCCGGAGCCGTCCAGGTTGTACGGGGCTTGCTGCGCCTGGTTGGCCTGGACGAGCACGCGGTTGCTGTCGTTGGTCTCGCCCATCCGCGGCAGCGGCGGCTCGATCCATTGCACGCGGTCGTCATCGGCCAGACGCAGGAGCTGGTCCAGCGGGGCTTCGACCACCAGCGCATTGACGGACTGTGCATGGTCGCGGATCACGCCGCCGTGGGCGGTGAGCAGGTCGTTGATGCCCGCGTCCAACGCGTCCACATCGGCGTGCAGCACCACATACGCGGCCACCAGCGGGTTGGCGCCGCTGATGCCGGGGTGCGCCGCGGACCGGGTGGCCAGCACGGACCACGCCGGGGGGGTCGCGGTGTGCAGGTCAGGGTGGAGCTTGTGCTCGCGACGCACGCCGGTGGCTTCCACCACACGGGCGGACAGCGCATCGGCGTTCGCTCCGGCCTCAACACGGGCGAAGTACGCCCCGTTGCCCAGCGGGGCGAGCAGCGCGAGACCGGCATTCTGCAGCGTGGCGCGCTCCGCGGCGGTGGGGGTCTGGTCGAAACGAACGATCACACGCGACCCGGTCGGTGCAGCGCTGGCGGCTTGCAGCACCCCCACCGGTTCGGCCCGCTCCACCCCGATCGGCACCCACGCGGCCGGGTTCTTCCAGTCGATCGACATCCCGACCGCCTGACCAGCGAGCAGGCCAAGCATCACAGCGGCACAACCACGAGCGGCGTATTTCCGTCCCATGCAACACATCCTTGATTTCGCCGACGATCGGCAGCCCATACCGAGAACCGGAGGGGCGAAGGGTGTGGGGGGAATCATCCCCCCAATTTGGCAACCCGGACACATGCCCGCGCGGTCGGGTCATACCGGGCGGTGCATGCAATGTAACGGATTCGATCGCGGAATGAAAGGGGCACTGACAAGTCCGTGCCCGAAACATCATGGGGGAGCCACCCAAGTTTTGTCCATTTGATGGCGTTATGGGCAGCCAGCGTTGTATCGCTCGACGGCTGCCGCCAGATCAAAGAAGTTCAGGACGCCCATCGGAGGCACCAGGTCGGCCTGGGGGTTGTTGGCGTTGTAGAGCGCCAAGGAGGCCGCCAGGTCGAAGAAGTTGAGCACACCCCACGGCTCAGCCAGGTCGGCCGTGGTGCAGCCCGGTCCGGATTCGAAGGGACCGATGTCCACCATGGGCATGGGGCCAACGCCCGTGTCGGGGATGGTGGGGGCGTCCATGAACCGGGTCATGCCGTCGGCATCGGTGGTCAGCCATGCGGGAACCCGTTCCGAGTTGCCGGCATCGATGGCGGGGGAGTCGGGGGCGGGGCGGAGGTTCTCGTCCCCGCTGAACGCCACGCCGTCCGGCCCAACGGGATCTGTAAAGCGTGGGTCGGCCTCCAGCACGCGGCTGATTTCGAAGGCGGAGACCGGGCGCTCCGCGGCGTATTCCAGGATGGTGTCATACAGCGCGATGTTGCCGTTCATGGACACCATGTTCTCGTTCAGCGGCTCGATCGCGTCCGCCGAACGGTTGGCCCAGACGATGCAGTTGGAGAAGATGTAGACATCGCCCACCTCCGAAACCTCTTGCACTCCCCCCGCGCGCCGTGCTGCCGTATTGCCGATGATGGCGGTGTTGTGGAACTCGACGAAGGCCACATTGTCCGCGTACAGCCCGCCAGCCACATCCTCGGCGTGGTTGGCCAGGATGATGCAGTTGGCGTAGACCGAGTCGGACAGCCCGGTGTACAGCGCTCCGCCGCCGCCGACGCCCCGGGCTGTGTTGTTGATGAAGCGGCAGGACTCGATGCGGGCGCGCTCGGGTGTGTTGAAGTCCGCGCTCATGTCGCCCAGCGCGCCGCCGAAGCCGTCATTGGCCACGGCATTGCGGGTGAAGTCGCATCGCGTTACGCGGGCGGGCGAGCGGTGCAGGGCCATCGCCCCGCCAATGCGGTTGGCGGTGTTGGCGTCGAACACGCAGCCCTCAATGGTGGGCGATCCTCGGGAGACATACACCGCCCCGCCGCCCGGCTCGGCGAAGGCGAACGGGCCGTTCAGGGCGATCCACAGCGCCCCGTTCGCCTCGGCGTGGTTGGCGGTGAACAGACAATCCCGGATGATGGCGTCGGAATGGACCAGCAGCGCGCCGCCGCCGGAGTCGTCGCGTCGGTCGGGCCACCAGCCCTCGCTGATGGGCCGGTCGGCGCGTCCGTCGCGGATCACGAAGCCGTCCAGGATCGCGGTGGCGTCGTTGTGCCAACTCTCGATGATGTGGTAGGCGTTGTCGTGGACGGTGGAGGGATCGGCGGGATCATCGTTGCCGTTCAGGTCGCCGGAGAGGACGGAGGGGAAGCGTGCCGGGTCACGCTCGTCGGGGTCGGCCGCGCCCAGGCCGGCGTACCCGCCCCGCAGCGTCACGCCGTCGAGCAGGCGGAAGGCGGCCAGCCGGTCGCCGGTGCCGCCGGGGTGCGCGGCGCTGCGGTCGGGGAGATAGCGCCCCTGGGCCACGCGGATCTCGATCCCGTTCGTGGCTTGCGCGGCCGCGAGCGCGTCCCGCACATGGCGGAACGCGGTGGACCATTCCGAGCCATCCCCGTCGGGCGGGGCGTCGTCATCGACGAACAGCACGGCAGGCCCATCGCCCGCGGCGTACACCGCCGTGCCGGAAACCAGCATCAGCACGAGGGCGGCGGAACAAACGGGCGTCTTCGGGTTGGCGGGCATCAACACACTCCAGGCCGCGGCATGCGGGGGGGGAGGGGGGGCGGAGGAAGGGTGCCACAAAGGGCCTGCGTTGTCCAGTGAAAAACACCGGAAAACCGCGATGCCCATATCGCTGGGTGGTGCGGGTAGTCGCATGAAAAACCCGGCGGTTGCCGGGTTGAAGGTGGTATCGGAATGGGCGCGGGCGTGCCGCCTACGGGCATCCGGCGGCCTGGAGGGCCTGGAACGCGGCGATGTCGAAGAAGTTCCAGACGCCGAACGGCGCGGCCAGGTCGGCCGCCGGGTCCATCGCGTTGAAGGCCCCCATGTACGCGGCCAGATCGAAGAAGTTGATCACGCCGTCGTTGTTCCAGTCGGCGAGGCAGCGGACGAAGAAGGTTTCCGACTGAGAAGCGGCAAAGCCGAGGTTGTGATACGCGCCGATGTTCCAGTGGTACCGGTGGCCGGGCTGAAGACCGATCTGGGCCGGGGTGACGCTGACCGATCCGCCCACGATGCCATTCTGGCGGTAGACGAGTACCGGCTCCGTGGAAGCGCTGGCGATGGTCGTGCCGAGGTCATACACGAGCAGGTCGGTCTCAAACGGGTTCCCCGCGTTCCAAGAGAACACGATGTTGACGGCCGGGTTCACTTCGGCATCGGCGATCGGGAAGAACAGCACCGGCTCCGTGATTGTGGGGAACGGGGTGTAATTCGATATATTGATATCATACCCAAGAACATCCAACGCACGGATGTCGGCGATCGTAAAATAAGTTCCTGATGGTGTGAGATCGGTGGAATTCACGCCGGAGCGGGATGTAGGGTCCATGATGCCGATGTAATCTCCAAAGTCGTCATCACGCCAGTGAGAGGCTTGCCTGCCGTCACCTCCAGCGCTTGCACCTCTTGAAAGAGGCCACAGGTGAGAACTACTGTTAATCTGTAACACTGCGACCGCCGATTCCGTGGATCGAAGTTCGCGTATTCCGTTGAAAAAAACCGGGCCAGAAACCTGAGGATTAGATGCGTTAAAGCGGAACATATCCCAAACCTTGATCGGATCGTCAATACTAATAATACTGTCTGTGGAGGAGTCGAACCCCAAAAGATGAAGTATCTCGTGAATCAATGCCGAAGTCAGATCGTACTGACCGGTACCGATTCCGTCGGAAGGGTCCACATCGAAATCTGCAATAGCGGAATTGATCTCAATCAGTTGAGTCGGCTGGGGCATAAAAAGAAATTTGGACAACTGGATAAATGAAACCCAAACTTCATTCGTAGTATTAGTAATGGACAGGTTGCTCATATAGGAATAGTTTAAAAATGGGAAATATTCCTGCAGAGCGGTTTCATAAGAATCCGTATCGTTTGGCGAGTACAGATTTTCAAAGCTATTTCGAACTTGATTAATTCTCCACGCCTCAGAATCTGTATGTGAAACCGCGAGTGCATTCATGTTGGGTGTGCCTGAAAAGTTCGTCCAAACGAACTGTATCATCGCAGGAGCATAGTCATTGGCGAGAATGGTATTTACCGCCCGCACAGCGTTATCAATTGACCGGACCACCTGCGGATCTGATAGGTAGCTGGGCTTGTTGGTATTGTCACATGTGTAAATCAGGTTGTTGGGACCGCGAGCGGCGTAGTTTGGACTGAGTCTCGCCTGCGACACAATCGGTGTGTTCAGATCTCGAACATAAACATAATCGCTTCCAGGGATTTCCGTGCGCCAATAACCTTTGGGTCCATGATGCACTTTCCAGCGGCATTTCAACAAAGACCATGAACCGTCCGCTTCGCGGACCAAAAATCGCGGGACAAGGGCGTGGTGCGATCCCAAGCCGTCGGAGGACACACCAGAATAAATCTTGCGAGGATGCAACGCACCATCGGCGGTTTTCCACCGAATCGACACCGCATCGCCGTGTCGGAGTTTATCCTCTTGACCAAGCATCATCTCATATCGACCGTCAGAATGTACAATGATGGCTGGCGAATTCGTGGGAGGCTGATCATAAGAGAATGCGATTGAGGATGCCCACCACACACAGATCAATGACATTGCAAAAAAATTCATCACGGCGAACCCTTTCGGCGGTGTCTGGTGACCTTTGGACCATCGGGACCATCAATCAGAATGCTCATTCCGGGCATGAAGATTTCATACCTGTTGTGGGAATCGACCTTTTTTACGGATGCCGGATACGCGCCCTCGTCCAGCAGTGGTTCTTCCGGCATGTCCGTGAACATCCGTGCAACGAACCACCGACCGTTCTGGAATCGAACTGAACTGGGGAAGTGCCCAGCCATCCGCAGGCTGTCGTGCCGCTGCTCGAACGCGGCCGGACTCGGCACGAATCCATCCACGATGCGTCCGTCGATGACGGTCTGGAGGGGAAGAGTGGCGGGAAGATCCGTTTGCGCCGCATCAGGATCGGCCAAAACGACCTCCCACCGGTCCTGGGCGGCGTGGTAGACCACGGCGACCGGAACGGGCACGGGGCATTGGTGGACGGCGGCCGGGGCGGGGGCCGGGGGTTGTGCAGGACGGTTGCAACCGCCGGGGACGGCGGCCAGAACTGTCGCGCCGAGCATCATCGGGAATAGTCCGGGAACCCGCATGGGGGCAATGTACCAGCCTTCCGTACGGACTGCAAGGCAAATCCGTCTCGGAACACAAATTTAATCTTGAGGCTCCGAATCAAGCGTCCGACCGCTGCTTTCGCTCATTGGGGCACGAAAAACCCGGCGGCTGCCGGGTTGGATCGTGGTCGCTGAGCCCCGCGGTTGGAGGGTTGGCAAGCCGGGCTTCTCAGCCCGTATCAGGAGTTCACGCCCCGCCCCTCGGAGATCAGCGTCGCCTCGCGCAGTGCCTCGTGCATGGTGGGGTGGGCGTGGACGGTGGCGATGATCTCTTCGGTCGTGGCTTCCAGGCGCCGGGCCAGGGTCATCTCGGAGATCAGTTCGGTGGCCTGGTCGCCCATGATGTGGCAGCCGAGGATCTCGCCGCGGGGCAGGCCGCGGATGACCTTGACCATGCCGTCCGTATGCTTGGCGGCCACGGCCTTGCCGTGCGACGCGAAGCTGAACTTGCCGACCTCGTAGTCCTCGCCCTTCTTCAGCCCCTTGGCCTTGAGCGCCTGCTCGGTGAAGCCGACGGACCCGATCTGCGGCAGGCAGTAGGTGCAGCCGGGGATCACAGTGTAGTCCATCGGGATCGGCTCGTGGTCGAGCTTCTTGTCCTTCCAGGCGAAGCGCTCGACGCACAGCGTGGCCTCCTCCTCGGCCACATGGGCCAGCCACGGCGGGCCGATGACATCACCGATGGCGAAGATGCCCGGCAGGTTGGTCTTGTAGTCGAGGGGCTTGGGATCGGCCGGGGAATCCGGGCCGAGGGGGACATAGTCGGTCTTGATGTGGCCCTTGATGGTCTCAAGCTTGAGCGAGTCGTCGAACAGCCCGTCGAAGCGTCCGACCACGCCGATGGCCAGCAGCACCTTCTCGGCCTTGAGGGTTTCCTTCTTGGATTCGTCCGGCTTGCCGTCCTTCATGGGGGCGACGACGACCTCAACGCCGTTGGCGGTCTTCTTGATGTCGAGCACGCCGGTGGAGACCTTGATGTTGAAACCGTTCTTCTGGTACAGCTTGGTCATCGCCTTGCCGATCTCCTCGTCCTCGACGGGGACCAGGCGGTCGAGCATCTCGATGATGGTGACCTCGGTGCCGAACTGCTTGTAGAAGTAGCCGAACTCCATGCCGATCGCGCCCGCCCCGACCACGATCAGGCTCTTGGGGCGCTGCTTGTTGTACATGGCCTCGCGCGCGCCCCAGATCGCGTCACCATCGAACTTCGCGAAGGGCAGGTCGCGGGCCACGGCCCCGGTCGCGATGATGACGCGGTCGGCGGTGACGGTCTCACGGGGTTTGGCGGCCGGCTTGGCGGGCGCGGGGGTGAAATCCTCCTTCACCTCGCAGTCGTAGATCTGGATCTCGCACGGCTTGCCGCCCTGGGCGGCCTTGGTGATCTTGGCGTGGGCCGCGATGTACTCGACCTTGTTCTTCTTCATCAGGAACTCGACGCCCTTGCTCATCTTGTCCACGACGGAGCGCGAGCGGCCGATGACCTTGTCCCAGTCCACCTTGATCTCGCCGATGGTCAGGCCGAAGTCTTCCTGCTCATGGAGCTTTTCCATCAGCTCGGCGTTGGTCAGCAGGGCCTTGGACGGGATGCACCCCCAGTTGCCGCACACGCCGCCGAGCTTCGCCCGTTCGACGATTCCGACTTTGTAGCCGAGCTGGGCCGCCCGGATGGCCCCGACATAGCCGCCGGGTCCGCCACCGATCACGAGGACATCAAAGTGCTTGTTCGCCACGGACAACTCCCTAATCTGGCCCCTGCCGGGGCGGTCCGGGGACTGTAGGAGCCGGTTGTCCCCGCCGACCGTGGCCCCTCCGGCATTCCACATCGAGCAGCGGCAATTGTGCCTCGGATCCATCCAGGGTGCGAACCGGCATGCCCCGGTCCGCGAACCTGTGAACACGCCGGGTGGTGTTTGGGGACCGGATGCCGGCGTGGTACATTGGTGGGCGCGGGCCGAACCCCTGCTCCCGCCCCCCACGAGAGGAGATGGTCGTGAAAACTGCTGCTTTGTGTCTGGCCGCGGGCCTGTCCGCCGGTTTGCTGTGTCCGATTGCTCTGGCGGACGAGGTCGTCGTTCGGAACGACTCGCTGGCCGACGGTGGTTCGGTCAACATCTGCCCGTGCTTCACGATGCGCGAAGAGGCCGCGGTCTGGCTGACCAGCCCGTGCAATGGCAACATCGTCGCCATCCAGATCTTCTGGAAGTCCTACTTCGGCGGCGCGCCCCAGACCATCCAGGACTCGATCATGGTCTACCAGGCAGGCAACTTCCCGCAGGTCGGGCCGATCAAGAAGGAGCTGCTCGCCCCCGTTCTCTCCGACGGCGGCCTCAATGAGTTCCGCTACGAGGACGACAACCAGACCATCCCCATCTCAATCCCCGTCACCGCCGGAGAGACCTTCGTCGTCTCGCTGCGATTCGACAGCGACACCGCCAACAACCTCTTCGCGGGCACGCTCGTCTCCGACAACGACGGCTGCCAGCAGGGCCGCAACGCGGTCAAGGTCAACGGCACCACCTGGCAGAGCGCGTGCAGCCTCGGCGTCTCGGGCGACTGGGTGATCCGGGCCGTGATCAACTGCTCCACCAGCCCCACCGGCGCGGTCTGCTTGCCCGACGGCTCCTGCGCCAACGGCCTGACCGAGGATGAGGCCATCGCGCTTGGCGGTCAGTTCCGCGGCGTGGGCAGTGAGTGCGGCTCGATCTCCTGCACCGGCGCGTGCTATGTGCCCGCCACCGGCGCGTGCCTCCAGTTCGACGCGGCCACCTGCACCGCCATCGGCGGTGACTGGCAAGGCCCGGGCACCACCTCATGCAATGCCTGCCCGGCCGACATCAACGGCGACGGCTCGCTCAACTTCTTTGATCTGTCCGCGTACATCGCCCAGTTCAACAGCCAGAACCCCGCGGCCGACCTGGCTCCCCCGTTCGGCGAGTTCAACTTTTTCGATGTCGCGGCGTACCTGGGCCTGTACAACGCCGGTTGCCCCTGATTCATGTGGGTGTTCAAGGGGGCGCTTGCCCGAAGGTTTCTCTTGCGGTGGCGCTGAAGGTCCGATACGCTGGCATCATGCTGGTGGGTGCGGGAGCATGTCGGGGTCGGGTTCCGGGCATCATCCTGTTGGTGCTGCTGGGGTTCCTCGCCTCGGGGTGTACCGCGCTCCAGCCCGGCGTGCCTGCGGCCATCGTCTATGACCGGGATCGGGATGCCTGGCGCGTGGAGGTTGCGCCGATCATCGGCGAGGACGAGCCGGAGTATCCCAACACGGTTCCCATCTTCACCGAAGAAGGCGGTGAACGGCGGGAGGGGCTGATCCCGCCCACGAAGTATCGAGTGCGGGACAAGCATGTTGGCGTTGTGAGGTGGAGGGGGCCGCTGTCACTCTGGTGCGATGAGGGCGTTTGGCGCATCCAGTTGTCCAGCATGATCTTGCCACGAACACCCGATCCGGATGCGCCGATCGGTGCGGGCGTGAACATTCACACAGGGGACACGGATCCGATTCCCAGATACATCATTCATGTCGAGGATGCGGGATTTCGGTGGTAAGAACAAGCGACGGGGTTTCCCGGAAGGTTCAGTGAGTTGTGCTCTTACACATTTTCCGTGGTGTCGAGGTCGTCGGCTTCATTCCGTCGTACCGGCGCGGTCACCACGCCGATCTGGAGCAGTCTCTTGCCCTCGCCCGGCTCGCTGTGTCGGCAGATCTCCCAGATGCGGTTGATATGGGTGTTGATCTCTGCCAGGGTCTCGTCGTCCACCCAGGCGGTCTGCGCGCCGCAGTGGGTGTCCCGGTGCGGGCCGCGGGGGCTGATGTCCGGGTGATGGGTGGCCTTTTCGTGCAGGCGGGCCAGCAGGCGGCAGATGGTCTTGCCGTAGGCCGCGTGGTAGGCCACATTGTCCGGGTCCTGGCTGTTGTGCCGGAAGTTGATCTGGCGTGCCACCGGCTGGTAAAGGTGTTCCATGCGTTTGCCCGCCGTCCGTGTGCCGGCTTCGAGCAGCAGTCCCGCGGCAACAAGCTGGTCTAAATGTGGGTAGAGCGAGGTCCGGGACCGTCCGGTCATCCCTGCAATCTCCCCGGCCGAGCAAACGCCGAGGACGCATACCGCATCAAGTATCTCCAGCCGGGCCGGAGCGGAGAGCACCCACATGACCTTGGGGTCGGTGACAATGTGATATTCGGGCACTTTCTGTGTCATGCAAAGACCCCCTGGATATCGCGCCGGGCACGATCCGGGGCGAGGGGTCCGCCCCGCTTCCGGTCTCCGGCCAGTTTCCAGCATTCTCCCACAAACACGCGATCCGCGTTGGGTTGTGGGAGTTTTCCCTGACACCCAAGCACTGTCGCCCGTCCCGCGATGCAACATCCGCTCGGATTCACGACATGGCTCTTGGATCCGGCGGGCTGGGGTGGTATGGTGGCAGTCCGGGGCCGCTCGCCCCGGCATGAACCGCACATTCCGAGGGTGATCCATGCGTTTGTCTCTTCTCCTTGTCGCCGCGGCGGGTTCGCTGGCGTCGGCATCGGTCCCGACCGAATGGACCTTCCAACTCCAGTGCCGGTCCAGCCTGGACCCGGCCATCCCGTCCTTCAACCTGCCCAACATCAGCTCGCTGTCCAGCCAGTATGTGACCCTGGATGCCGACGGCACCGTCGCCATCCGCGCCTTCATCGGTTCGGGCGGCATCACCGAGGGCATCTTCGTCGGGCGTGACGGCACCGGCGGGCTGGTGCTCACCGCCAACAACGCCGACCCGGTCTGGACCACCCAGATCTCCATCCGTCACGGCCTGCTGGGCATCGGTGACGGCGGCTTTGACGGCGGTGCGTCCGTGTACAACGCCGACGGCACGCTGTTCCAGCGCTACAACATCGGCGGGCCCCAGGGCACCTCCGGTTTCGGTTCGGTCGATGTGACCGCCGACGGTGCCATCGCCTACCGCGGCGACTTCGGCTTCATCGGTGACAAGACCGTGGTGGACGAGTTCATCGGCGGCGTGCGCACCCAGCGCCTTGTCGCCGATTCGTTCGAAGGCCCATACTCGTTCCTGTTCGGTCCGCGCGTCAACGACGCACGCCAGGTCGCCTCGAACACCATCCCCGTCTCCGGCCCCTCCCGGCGCATCGTCCGCTGGAGTGCGGACAACACGCCCGCCATCGTTGCCGAGACCGGCGGGCAGTTCTCCAGTTTCGTCAACTCCATCGGCCTCAGCGAGGCCGGCCATGTGACCTTCAGCGCCCGGCGCACCGCCGACTCCGTCTGGCAGATCAACCGGTGGGACGGCTCGGGCACCACCGCCATCGCCCTGGGCTCCAACCCCGATATCAACAACACCTCCATCGCCAACTTCCCCCCCGTGGTCAACAGCAGCGGCTGGGTCGCCTTCCGCGCCACCGATGTTGCCCAGAACTCCACCGCCATCTGGGTCGGCGACGGCGAGAACCTCGTCAAACTGATCCAGTACGGCCAGACCATGGACACCGACCTCGGCCCGCTCCCGCTCGGTTTCGATTTCGGAGGTCAGACCGGGCGTCAGGTTCTCAGCGGCGTGATCGACATCAACGACGCGGGCCAGATCGCCTTCTCGGCGTTCCTTCAGAACGGCACCGTGGGTGTCTGGGTCGCCACCCCGGCCACCGATCCCGGTTGCCCGGCCGATCTGAACGGTGACGGCGTGCTGAACTTCTTCGACCTCGCCGGATACCTGGACCTGTACAACGCGGGCGACCCGGCCGCGGATCTGGCCGCCCCCTTCGGCGTGCTGAACTTCTTTGATCTTGCGGCGTACCTCGACCTGTACAACGCCGGCTGCCCGTAAAGGAGAAACGATGCGGACCACACTCTTCACATTGCTCGCCGCGACCGCGTCAACCGTCGCAGCCCAGGACCTCATGCTCATCCCGGATTCGGTCTCCGACCGCGTCTGGGCCTTCAGCGCGGCCGACGGTTCGCTGGTGACCAACTCCTACATCGCCGACCCGGGTGTCGTGGGCGGCATCAATGTGTTCGATCGCCCGCTCGAGGTGCTTGTATCCGCCACCGGCACCCTCCTGGTCACCGACCAGTTCTCCAGCGTGGTCAGCGAGTTCGATGCCAACGGCGGCTTCCTCCGCGTCTTCTCGCTCGAAGGCGTGCGTGACACGCAGATCATGAGCAACATCCGCGGCGGCCATGTTCTGACCATCGGCCCCCACGCGGGGGATGTTCTGGTCTGCAACGCGGGCAACCTCAACGCCCTGACCGTCAGCCAGAACAACATCAAGCGTCTGAACGCCGCCGACGGTGCGGAAGAAACCGACTTCGCCTTCAACCGCTATGGCGGCATCCGCGGTCCATTCGATGTCATCGAGTACAACGGCTCAATCCTCGTCTCCGACGAGCGCGCCCGCGCCATCGTCCGCTACACGCCCGAGGGCAAGTTCGACGAACGCTTTGTCAGTTTCTTCGATGTTCCCCAGATCAGCTTTCCCCAGCAGATGGCCATCGCGAACAACGGCAACCTGCTCCTCGCCGAGTTTTCCAGCGGGTTCATTCTGGAGTTCACGCCGCAGGGGCAGCTCGCCGGCCAATACCGCCCCGGCACGCTCACGCTGTTCCGTGGTGTGGCCGAACTGGACAACGGCAACCTGCTCGTCACCACCGGCACCGGCGTGCAGCAGGTGACGCGCACCGGCCTGGTGGTCGCCACGCACGCCACGGGCAGCGAGTTCCGGTACATCACCCGCGTCACCCCGCCCGCTGGCCGTGCCGTCCGGCGGCCGTCCGTGGAGGACACACCCGTGACCGTGCAAGAAGCCCGAACCCACGCCGAGATCCTCGCCGACGAGCGGGGCGAGGAGGCCAGCCGATGAAATCCGCCGCTCTCACCCTCCTGCTCGCCACCGGCATGGCCGCCGCTGAACCACGCGCCATCATCGTCGAGGGTTCCGGGTTCTTCAATGTTCCCGGCATCCAGATCGGCACGGTCGCTTCCTTCAGCCTGACCGATCCTTCCGATGTGGTCATCCTCGGGCGGGCCGCGCACGATCTCCGCTTCGGCGGCGTGGATGTCCGTCCGGGTTCCAACGACATCGTCGGATTCGAGAACAGCACCAACTCCCTGCGCATCCTCGGGGAGAAGGGTGACGGCAACACCCTCATCGACTCCATCGGCTACATGGATTCCGGCGCCGCCGGGCTGACTTTCTCGAACGATGGCTCGGTGGCCTACGCCTCGACGGTGGTCGGCGGCTTCTCGCGCATCGTGCGGGCAGATGCCGACACCGGCGCGGTGCTGGGATTGCACCACATCCTCAATATCGCTCTCAGCTCACTGGCCACCGTGCCGGAAGGCCACCCCGTGTATCCCGCCGGTGAGATCTGGGGCCTGGGCATGACCAGCTCGGGCGGCGTGCGGCTTTATCGGTTGAACCTCGAGACCAACACCGTCGTCTCTCAGCCCCCCGTGCTCGGCATCGGCTTCAACCCGCAGTTCGAGACCGGCCTGGACTGGGGCGCCGACGGCACGCTCTACGCCCTGATCCAGGGCTTCCGCCAGATCAATCCCAAGACCTTCGAAGAGATCTCCAGCCACCTCTACACCATCGATCCGGCCACGGGCGCGGCGACCATGATCGGTGTCGTGGGCGCGCCGGGCACCTGGGATGCCGTCAGCCTCACCATCGACACCCGCACCGGCGCAACCTGCCCGGCGGACATCACCGGTGACGGTGCCGTCAACTTCTTCGACCTCGCGGCCTACCTCGAGCTGTTCAATACCCAGGATCCTGCGGCCGATCTCGCCCCGCCCTTCGGCGTGTTCAACTTCTTCGATCTGGCGTCGTACCTCGACCTGTACAACGCGGGCTGCCCCTGAACAGGACCGAGAACCTGAGCCAGAAACAAAGCATCCTCCGCCCATCCGATCCCGAACAGGGCGGACGCGGGTTTGATCCGTCCACACGCCTGGGTCGATGTGGCCCGTGATGTATCTTGTTCCGGCCTGCTTCTTCGTTCCCTGCCCAGATGACCAAGACCCGAACCAGCCCGATCACCCTTGCCCTTCTCGCGGCCCCGTTCGCGTTTGGTGCCGTCATGCTTGCCGCGCCCGGCTGGCAGCGTGGCTCTGGGAATCTGCCCACGGTCCCGGTCCCGGTTGAGAACCCCATCACCGAGGACAAGCGCCTGCTGGGCAAGGCGCTTTTCTACGACGAGCAGCTCAGCACCGACAACACCGTCTCCTGCGCCACCTGCCACTGGCATCCGGTCGGCGGGGCCGAGCCGAACCCTGCTCGTCACCCCGGCTTCGATGGCCTGTTCAACACCGAGGACGATGTCTTCGGCTCCGCCGGTGTCATCGCGCAGGACCAGCACGGCGATTACCGCACCCACCCGGTCTTCGGTCTTGAGCCGCAGGTCACCCGTCGCGCTGCGCCCAGCGTCATCAACGCCGCCTTCGCGCCCGAGCTTTTCTGGGATTCCCGCGCCGGCGGCGTGTTCGTGGACCCGCTTTCCGGCGAGACGCTCCTGTCCGCCGATGCCGCGCTCGAAACCCAGTCGCTCGCTCCACCGCTCGATTCCGCCGAGATGGGCCATCATGGGCGCGACTGGCCGCAGGTGGTCGGCAAGCTCGCCCACGCCCGTCCCATGGCCCTGGCGTCGGATCTCCCGCCGGACATCGCCGCGGCCATCCTGGATGCACGCACCTATCCGGAACTCTTCCGTCGCGCCTTCGGCGACTCAGCCATCACCCCGGCCCGCATCGCCATGGCACTGGCCACCTACCAGCGCACACTGATCTCTGATCGAAGTCCCTGGGACGATTGGAACAACGGTGATTCCAACGCCATGACCGAGGCCCAAACACGCGGGTTCGATGCATTCCTGCTCGGTGGGTGCATCCAGTGCCACGCACCGGTGCAGTTCACGAATCACTTCTCCCGCAACATCGGCCTCCGCCCGATCGAGGAGGACATGGGCCTGGCCGAGGTCACCGGCAACAAGTTCGACGCGGGCCGCTTCAGAACCCCCGGCCTGCGCAACGGCGGGCTGAAGCAGTCCTTCATGCACAACGGGGCCATCGCCACCATGGATGAAGTCGTGGAGTTCTATGTGGTCGGCGAGAAGTTCCCGGAGAACCTCGATCCGTCCGTCACCGGGATCGAACTCACCGAGCAGGAACGCGCCGATCTCACCGAGTTCCTCACCGACGCCCTGACCGATCCCCGCGTCGTGCAGCGGGCGCATCCCTTTGATGTGCCCACCCTGTTCTTCGATCCGGATGCGCCGACGGAGAACCCGGTGCTGCTCCCTGGCACGGGCCGCCCGGCCGCGGGTGGCGTGCTCCCGCGCATGATCGCGGTCACCCCGCCGCTGATCGGGACGGACGATTTCAAGGTCGGCCTGACGGATGTGCCCGAAGCAGCGCGGGCGGTGCTCCACATCTCCTTCGATGCCCCGGCGGATGGCGCGGTCTCACCGGACACGGTGTTGGGTCCGTTCACCCCGGGCCACCCGGACGGCCTGGCCCCCGTCGCCACCGCCCACTGGCCAATCCCGTTCTCGCCGATCCTGGACGGCAGGCGTGTTTACCTGCAATGGGTCGTGGATGCCCCCGGTTCGGTCGAACCGGCGTTGTCCCCGGTGGCGGTGGCCACGCTCTTCTGCGGGTTCGGTGATTGCGCAACGGGCTGCCTGGCGGATTTCAACCGGGATCTCCGCGTCGATTTCTTCGATCTTGCCGCATACCTCACGGCCTACAACGCCCGGTCAGCGGGGGCCGACCTGGCGGAGCCCCTGGGGGTTTTCAACTTCTTCGATCTGGCGGCCTATATCACGGCCTACAACGCGGGATGCCCCTGAGCCAAGCGGAGAAAACACCTAGATAACTCCCTCATTTCACCCCGCTCTCTTCGGATCTCTGCGATCGGGCTGGGAAGTTCGGCCCGATTCGGGTATTCTGGGGGCGACCCACCCGGGCACCTTTTCTCTGAGACCCGCCCCGTTCTGCCGGACCCACCCGGCCTCGCCATGCTGTCGCCACCCATGGAAGGCTTCCACGATGCCCACCCGGACCCGCTCCTCCCATCTCTTCGCGCTCGCCGGGCTGGCTTTGCCCGCCGCGCTCGGTGTCGCCATGCTCACCACCCCGTCGCCCCGGGGCACGCTGCTGCCCGATGTGCAGTACCCCATCGGCAACGCGTTCACCGAGGAGAAGCGGGTCCTCGGCAAGATCCTGTTCTATGACGAGCAGCTCAGCACCGATAACACGGTGGCCTGCGCCACATGCCACACGCAGACCGTCGGCGGCTCGGACCACCGCCGGGTCCGCCAGCCGGGCCCGGACGGCCTGCTCAACACGCCCGACGACATCTTCGCGTCGCCGGGTGTGATCCACCAGGACGACCAGCTCGATTACGCGGCCCATCCCGTGTTCGGCTTCAACCGCCAGGTCACCAACCGCGCGGCACCTCCGGTCACCAACGCCGCCCACTTCATCGAACTCTTCTGGGACGGCCGAGCCAGCGACACATTCCACGATCCGGAGACCGGCGAGCCGGTCCTGAGTGGTTTCGCGGCGTTGGAAAGCCAGGCCGTCAACCCGCCCGTCGCCTCGGACGAGATGGGTCACCACGGGCGTGACTGGCCGCATGTCACGGCCAAGCTCGCCCACGCCCGCCCGCTGGCGCTGGCTTCGGATGTTCCTCCGGACATGGCCGATGCCGCCCTCAGCGCACGGACCTATCCGGAACTCTTCCGCCGCGCGTTCGGTGATTCGGCCATCACCCCCGCCCGCATCGCCATGGCCATCGCCACCTACGAACGCACCCTGGTCTCCGACCAGACCCCTTGGGACGCATGGATCCTCGGAGACGACTCCGCCATGACCGCTCAGGAGATCCGCGGCTGGGACGCGTTCGAGGCCGTGCGGTGTACCGTGTGCCACCTCCCGCCCCTGTTCACCAACGGCGGGTTCGCCAACATCGGCCTCCGCCCGATCGCGGAAGACCGCGGTCGTCAGAATGTCACGGGCAACTTCGGGGACCGTGGTCGCTTCAAGACCTCCGGCCTGCGCAATGTCGGTCTCAAGTCCTCTTACATGCACAACGGTCAGTTCACCGACCTGTTCGATGTGGTCGTTTTCTATGCCAGCCCCAAGCCATTCCCGGAGAACATGGACGGCTCGGCCAATGTCAACTTCAGTGCCCAGCAGCGTGCCGATGTCACCGCCTTCATGCAGAACGCCCTGACCGATCCCCGCGTGGCCAACGGTGAGTTCCCGTTCGATGCCGCCAGCCTCTTCTTCAATCCGGGCAACACCCCCAACCCAGCCATCATCCCCGCCACCGGCCGCCCCGATGCTCAGGGTGTCCTGCCGCGCATCATCGCCGTCACGCCGCCCCTGATCGGTACGGATGATTTCAAGGTCGGTCTGACGGATGTCCCCGAGGGGGCGCGGGCGGTCCTGCACATTTCCTTTGCCGAGCCGGTGGATGGCCTCGTCGCGCCGGACACGATCCTCGGCCCGTTCACCGCGACACACCCGGATGGGCTGGCCGCTTCCGCCACGGCCCACTGGCCGATCCCCTTCTCACCCATTCTCGACGGACGCACCGTCCACCTGCAATGGGTCGTCGAGAACCCCGGCGCCGAAGAGCCCGCCCTGTCCCGTGTCGCGAGCGCCACGCTCTTCTGCGGTTTCGGTGATTGTGCCACCGGCTGCATGGCCGACCTGAACCGAGACCAGTCGCTCGATTTCTTCGACCTGACCGAGTTCATGGCCCTGTACAACCAGCAGGCCCCCGCCGCCGATCTGGCCGAGCCCTTGGGCGTGTTCAACTTCTTTGACCTTGCCGCGTTCCTGGATGCCTTTGCCGCCGGGTGCCCCTGACCCCGTTCGCACATCAGACCGGTTCATGGTTCCCACATCATGTCGGGTGGAGCCCAACCGAGGCCCAACCGAGCCAAGATGGGGCCTAGATCGGGCCCAGATGGGGCCGGGCGAGGCGTCTCAAAAACATCGGCAGCCCAGGGACCTACCTCTCTCCACAAACGAGTCCCAGGGCTGCCGGTGATTTGGACTCTTAAGGTACCGGAACGGCCCCTGCGACGCAACCCAACACCCACCGATTTCGGGCTCTTTCCCGGGATTTTGCGGAGTTTTTACTCGTCGGGGCGGGGCCGCCCGCGCCACTCGAATGTGTACTTATGCGCCGCCCCTCGATACAGGGAAACCCACTCCGAAAAAGCCCCGATCTCATCCCACCCGGCATCGTCCCGCAGAACCAGAAACGAGACTTCAGCGGGCAATCCAGGACCTGAAATGTGAACCTGGGTAAGCTGTGGAATCCAAATAACCCGCACCGCCACCCCTCGTCGGGCCGCTTCTTCGCGGAAGGCCAGCAGAATTTCGGGCCGGGCCTCGATCACCCCGTCAGCCGCGACCACGACCGGGCCGCGGGTTGCGGTCGCTCGCAGATCCCCGATGACCGCGCCCGCCGCATCACGCCCCGCAGGCTCGCCGGTGGTCGCCCGCTTCTTGGCCTGGACCACGAACGCGAATACCAGTGATCCCCCTAGCAGCACCACGGCCAGCACCGCCGGCCCGCCCAAGGTCATCCACATTCCAATCCGACGCCGGTGCGCGCGGAACCACCCGCCCGGACGCATCCCCGCCACCGCCCAGCCCGCCAGTGGTCCCAGCGTCGCGATCACCGGCTGGGCATAGCGCGGGTTGCTCACCCCGGCGAGCAGCATCAGGAGTGTCCCGGCCAGCGCGCCCAGCGTGAGCACCCGCGCGATATGCAGGCGTCTGGCGGTTTGCGATCCGCCTTCCTCAGCCTCTGCCCGCGCGTCCGGCCCCCAGGGGAAGAGGGCCGCTAGAACCAGCGGCATCGCGCCCAGGAACACCAGTGGCACGAACGCCACAAGGGCCAGCAGTTTGCCATCCTCAAAGAAGAACGCCGAGGGCAACTGGCGCACCGGGTCAAGTCCCGACACCCGCGCTTCGATCGCCAGCCACACGCCGACAAAGACCAGCGTCCCCAGCCCGGTGCCGGTCCAGACGCGCCAGGTCAGCAACCGGTGCCAGGATCGGCCCGCCCAAGCCGCCCCGATCAACACGCCGCCCAGCGCGGGCAGGCCGGCCGGTCCCTTGACCAGCATCTGGGCAGCCACGAACGCGGCGAGCGCGAGTATGGCCAGGTTCGGGCGACATGCCCGGCGCAGGACCAGTTCCACCGCAGTCCACGCGGCCAGCGCGGCGAACAGGTTGTTCAGCGACTCCAGTTCCGCGGCTCGCGCCGGGTTCCACAGCATGGGCGTGAGCACCGTGGCCAGTCCGGCCGCCAGGCCCCCGGTGTTGCCGAACCAGCGACGCCCGAACCACCAAGACCCCAACGCCAACAACAGAAAACCCCCCGCGCTGGCCAAGCGCGGCCCGAGCACATGGTCCCCCGTCACTCCGATCATCACGGCAAACGCCCACACCCCACCCGGCGGCTTGCGCAGGTAAGCCTGCCCGAACATGTGCGGCACGATCCACTCGCCCGTTTCCAGCATCTCCATCGCGGGCACGACCCGATGCCCCTCGGACATGGTCAGTCCCCCCCCTTTTCCCCCCACGGTGGCAAGTCCTGGCAGCGTCACGAGCGCCCAGACCAGCACAATCACCGCGAGATGGGCGGGACGGAAATGCATGAGTCATCAAGGATACTGCCCGGCGCGGGTGCATTCCGCCCTTCGCGGAAAAACACCAGCGGGTTTGGCATGGTTTTCGCATACACTCCGGCATGGCCTCGCCCCGGACCAAGCCCGCGTTGTCTGCTTCCAACGGTTCCTCAGCCTATCCCGAGCCCGTGCGGGTGCTGATTGATGAGCTGGCGAAACTGCCCGGCATCGGGCGGCGGAGTGCGGAGCGGCTGGCGTTTCATGTGCTCAAGTCCGAACGGGCGGAGGCCGAGCGTCTGGCCGCGGCGGTGCTGGAGGTGAAGCGGTCTGTGCGCCACTGCCGGTCGTGTTTCAATCTCGGAGATTCGGACCGCTGCTCGATCTGCTCGGACCCCAAGCGCGACCGGTCGCGCATCCTGGTGGTCGAACAGCCCAAGGACCTGATCGCGCTGGAGCAGACCGGCATGTACAAGGGTCTGTACCATGTTCTGATGGGGCGCATCAGCCCGCTGGACCATGTCGGGCCGGGCGATCTGACGGTGGGTGTTCTGTTCGACCGCATCGACCACCCGGAGCGGCACGCTTTGGGTGCGGGGGGGGCGGGGGGGGCGGACGCGACGGTGGTGGGGGGGGTGGGGGAGGTAGTTCTCGGGCTGAACCCCACCATCGAGGGCGATGGGACCGCGTTGTATCTGGCGGACCGGCTGAAAAGGAAGGGTGTGCGGGTCAGTCGGCTGGCGCGGGGCCTTCCCACGGGCGGATCTTTGGAGTTCGCCAACAAGGCCGTGCTGGCGGATGCCATCTCGGGCCGACAAGAGATGATGTAATCCACGACTTTGCGGGCCGGAATGCCCGGTGAAAGGGAGATTCCCGGGAGAGCCGTTCCTGGGACGAGCCATGCGTTTCGAGCACTCACAACAGATGAAGCTCGGCCAGCAGATGAAGCTGGCACCCCGGATGATCCAGTCCATGGAGATCCTGCAGATGCCCCTCGCCGAGCTGCGTGAGCGGATCGAGCAGGAGCTGGAGTCCAACCCCACGCTGGAGCTGACCGAGTTCACGGCCGACGGTCCGACCGACCGCGACGAGGTCGGCACGCGGGACGGGGCGTTGGACATCGCCGATGGCGGGGGCGGGGAAGCGGACTTTGACCGGCTGGATGAGTTCACGGCCACCAACCCGGACGCCGCGGAAAACTCGTTTGATGGGCGCGTGCGTGAGTACGACGAGTCCCGCCAGCGCGTGCGGGACCGGGGCGAGCGGGACGCCAAGATGGACGCCATGGCCCAGGCTCCGGCCCGGGCCGGCTCACTGGGCGAGCAGATGCTGGCGCAGTGGTCGCTGTGCGATGTGTCGGACCGGGTCCGTCCGCTGGGCGAGGCGATCATCAACCAACTGGACGAGGACGGCTACCTCCGCGCTTCGTTTGATGAGATCACCCAGCGTGAGTCCCGCCTGGTGCGCGACCTGAACCCCAGCGAGACCGACTGGGAGCTTGCGCTCCAGGCGGTGCAGTTGATGCTGGAGCCGGCGGGCGTGGCCGCCCGGGACGCGCGGGAGTGTCTGCTGATCCAGATCGACACCCTGGCCGAGCGGGCGGTGGAGGATGAGGACGCCCCGCTGGTGGATCTGGAAGCGCTCGGCTCGGCCCGGCGACTGATCGCCGAGTTCTTCGATGATCTGATGAAGAACCGGCTGCCGAAGATCGCCGCCCGTTCAGGGTTGACGCTGGACGAGATCAACGCCGGCATCGAGCAGCTGCGCCGGCTCAGCCTCGCCCCCGCGCGCGGGCTGACGGAGACCGCGCCTGAGGCGATCATCCCCGATGCCACCGTCGAGTATGACGAGGAGAACGACCGCTACTTCGCGTATCTGAACGACGGGCGTCTTCCCCATGTGCGTGTCAGCACGGAGTACGAATCGCTCGCGAAGGACCGCTCGACCGACAAACGCGACCGCGAGTTCCTGCGCAAGAACCTGTCGAACGCGGCATGGCTGATCGACGCGGTGGAGCAGCGCAAGCGCACGCTGCTCCGGGTGATCAACGCCGTGATCGACGAGCAGCGGGATTTCTTTGACTATGGCCCCGAGGCCCTCAGACCGCTTCCGATGAAGACCATCGCCGATCGGCTGGGCATCCATGTGGCCACGGTGTCACGGGCGGTCAGCGAGAAGTACCTGATGACCCCGCGCGGCATCGTGGCGCTGCGCGGCTTTTTCTCCGGCGGGCTGGCCACGGAATCGGGCGAGGATGTCAGCGCCAACGCCGTGCGGGCGAGCATCGAGGAGCTCATCGGCAACGAGGACAAGGCCAACCCGCTCAGCGACGAGGCGATGGTCAAGATCCTCAACGAGAAGGGCATCGACATCGCCCGACGCACGGTGGCCAAGTACCGCGACCAGCTCGGCATCCCGACGGCACGGATGCGCCGCCAGTTCTGAGGTTTTTCAACGCGAAGGCCGCGAAGTTGAGTGCAGGAGATTGGGTGTTCTTTGGGTGCGGGCGATCAGGGCGTGTCGCGGATCGGAACAGGCCGAGTCTCCAATCCATTCTTCGTGATCTTCGCGGCCTTCACATTGAACATCCGACCCGCTCATGCGTGCGCATCGCACTCGATCTCCACCACAAACTCCGGTGCGATGAGTTTCGAGACCTCCAACTGCGTCAGGCACGGGGTGTGATTTCCGAAGAAGGCCCTGTGGGCCAGCCCCACGGCCTCGGCCTGGGTGATGTCCGTCACGAAGATGCGGGACCGCATGATGGCCGTGCGGTCCAGGCTCTCACGGCGCAGGGCGGACTCGATGATCTCGAAGCAGCGGGTTGTCTGCGCCCCCGCATCGCTCGGCGCGTGGGCCGTGCCGTCCGGATTGACGGCCACCGTCCCGCCGATCAGCACCAGATCCCCGGCTCTCGCCAGGCGGGCGTAGCCGAACCGCTGTTCCCACTGGTTCCCGGTCGAGATGAATCGGATGGCGGCCATGCGTGTTCCTTCCCAGCCGGGGCTATGTCGGCGGCGTGTCGGACCCCGGCCCGTGCGCGCCGTGGCGGTCCTGCTTGTGCAACGCGCTCGCCCGCAGCACCGCCCGCTTGCCGAACTTCGATGCGATCGCGTCTGTCGTTTTGTCCACCGCGCGTCTCCGCTCGGATTCGCTCGTGTCGAACAGCCCTGATTGTCCGGGCGCGTCGGTGGGGTTTGAGACACCAGCGCCGATCAGGCGCACCGGTCGGAAAGCCTTCGCCCAGGCATCGAACAGCGAGCGAGCGGCGGCGGAAATCTCGTCCGTCCGGTCCGTCGCCTGCTCCAGTGTCACGGACCGCGTGATGGTTTCAAAGTCCCCGAAGCGGATCTTGACCATCACCGTGCGGGCGAACCGTGCGTGCCGGCGCAGACGCCGGGCCACCTGTTCAGCCTCGTCGGCCAGCACCGCTCGGACAGCGTCCGGATCTTCCAGATTCTGGGCGAAGGTGTGCTCGTGCGAGATGGACTTGGCCTCGCGGTCGGTATGGACCGGGCGATCGTCCAGCCCGCGGGCGAGGTTCCACAGGTGTTCCCCGAAGTCCTCGAAGCGTGAACGCAGCACCTCCAGCGGCAGGGCATGCAGGTCAGCGATGGTGCGGATGCCCAGTTTGTGCAGGGATTTCTCCGCGGCCGGACCCACCCCCCACAAACGGGATACCGGCAGCGGGTCCAGTGTGGCCCGGATCGTCTCCGGCGTGATGACCGTCATGCCGTCCGGCTTGTTCAGGTCCGAGGCGAGTTTGGCCAGAAACTTGTTGGGGGCGATCCCCACCGAGCAGGTCAGCGCAAGATCGTGGCTGACCCTTCGCCGGATCTCAGCGGCGATGGCCTCGCCCGACCCGAACAGCCCGTGCGAGCCGGTGACATCCAGGAAGGCCTCGTCGATCGACACCGGCTGCACCAGCGGCGTGAACGATTCGAGGATGTCCATGATTCGTTCAGAATCCTTCTTATACACCGCGAACGAGCCTTTGACGAACACCGCCTGCGGGCACAGACGCTTGGCCACCGCCGAGGGCATCGCGCTGCGACAGCCGAACTTGCGGGCCTCGTACGAGGCGGCGGCCACCACGCCGCGTGGGCCGGTGCCGCCCACCAACACGGGCTTGCCCCTCAGTTCCGGGTGGTCGCGTTGCTCCACGGACGCGAAGAAGGCATCCATGTCCACATGCAGGATGGTGCGTTCGGGCGGCATGGTCCCTGGGTCACGGCGTGTGTGGTCGGATGTCAGGGCGGCTCCGGCGGGTTCTCCGCGGCCGATTTCTCCGCGGCTTCCACGATCCGGGCGATCGTCGGCCAGTTGCCGTCCGCTTCGTCCAGGCGTTCGCGCAGCCTGTCGAGCACGCGGGGGTGCTGGGCGGCGTTGGAGCTGAGCGACCACGCCGCCGCGCGCGTCACCTCCATGCGGGCCGGATCGTCCAGGCCGGAGTCCTCGAACGAGACACCGGGCGCGGGGATCACCGCCAGCACCAGGTCCACCCATGCCGTATCACCCGTGGCCATGAAGCTGGCCCACCAGTAGTCCAGCACCATCGGCTCATCGGGCGTGAGCTGGCGCAGGTCGGGTGGGGTCTGCTCGATCAGTTCCACCAGGGCCGCGGCCTCGTCCCCTTCGAGCATTCCCGCGATGCGCCGGATGCGCGGCCCCGCGCTGGCCGGGTCGGCATCCCACAACGCGTAGGCGAAGACGAACGCGAACTCCGGCGCGGCATCCTCCGCGCTCGCGGCCTCCGTCCAAGCGTCCAGCACACCGGGATGGCCCGCGCCGAGGCGACCCAGGAACACCGTCAGCATCCCCAGCGCGTTCGCATCCGGATTGGCGGTGTGCCAGCCCGCGTCGATCAGGGCGCGGACCATGCCGGGCGCTTCCGTGGGCGTATTCAGGAGGTATTGGTAGGTCATCCACCGCCGGGCGGTATCAGCAGGGATGATGGCTTCTGAGGCTTGCGAGGTGGATGGTTGTGCTGGGATTGGGGCGGATGGTGGAGCTTCCTGTCCGCAAGCAATCAGCAGGAGCGGGGCGGCGAGCATCGGGATGGTACGGGTCGTCGGCATGACCGATTGTTGGCCGTTCGGAACCTTCACCCCCGCAACTGCAAATCCCCGAAGAGTTTCCGGCAGAATGCCAGGTCTTCCGCCGTGAACGCGGGGTCGGCGGCCGCGCCGACATTGCAGCGGGCTTGGCGCTCGTTGCGGAAGCCGGGGATGGCGCAGGCGACGCGGTCGTGGCCCAGAACGAAGCGCAGGGCGGCGGAGGCCAGGGCTTCGGTTGAGTTGCCGAAGCGGGCCTTGAGTTCCTGGCACTTGGGTTTGATCCGGCGGAGGCTCTCGGGCTGGAAGTCCTTGGACCCGGCGCGGACATCGCCTTCGCCGACGGGCAGGGGCTTCTCGGGGTCGAACTTGTCCAGCAGCAGGCCCTGCGCCAGCGGGGAGAAGGCCACGAAGGAGATGTTGTGCTCGGCCATCAGTCCCTGCACGATCGACCCCGGACGGATGAAGTTGTCGAACAACATGCTGGCCCAGCTCTGGAACACCTGCGGCCTGAGAATCTGGACCGATCGCTCGAAGCCGGCGTCGGAGTACGCACTCTGGCCGATCACGCGGATCTTCCCCTCGGCTTGCAGAGCGTGCATGGTCTCGGCCGCGTCGGGCAGGTTGCCCGGTTGGCCATCGGCGGCCCACATGTCGTTGTGCAGGTAGTACAGGTCGATGGCCTCCACGCCGAGGTTGCGCAGGGAGGTCTCGCACTGGTGGCGGATGTTGTGCGGCTCGTAGGCGTGCTCGCCCGTGCCGCGGTGCCAGCCGACCTTGGTGGCGATGGTCAGCGACGAGGGTTTGACACCGAGTTTTTTCAGGCAGTCGCGCAGGCTGCGCTCGGCCCGGCCGTTGCCGTAGACATCGGCGTTGTCGAAGTGGGTCACGCCCGCGTCCAGCCCGGCCTTGACGCCCGCGAGGATGTCGTCCTCGTTGACCTCGGTCCAGCCGACGGGGTTGCCCTCGGCCCAGTTCGGGCCGCCCATGGTCCAGCAGCCGAAGCCGATCTCGGAGACGGAAAGGCCGGAGTTGCCGAGGGGGCGTTGCTGCATGTTCGGAACTCCGTGTCAGTGTGGTTGGGTGATGGTGGGGGTGGAGGGGGGGAAGGGGAAGTCTATTCCCTGGAGCGTCAGCCCATCATCGCGTACGAACCCTCCAGTTCCGCCAGAATCTGGTTCCGGAGCGTGTGGTAAAGCGGGTCCTCTCGCAGGGCACGACGGTCGCGCGGGTGCGGGAAGGGAACACGGATGTTCTCGGCAGTGACGGAATCCGCGCCCGGGCGCAGAAGAAGGATTCGGTCGCACATGAACAGGGCTTCGTCCACATCGTGGGTGATGAGGAGAATGGTCTGGTGCTCTTCATAGAACAGCTTGAGGACCTGTTCCTGGAGCATTCCCCGCGTGAACGGGTCGAGGGCACCGAATGGTTCGTCCATCAGCAGCAGGAGTGGCTTGACGGCCAGAGCGCGTGCGATGCCGACGCGCTGGCGCATGCCGCCGGAGAGTTCGTGGGGGTGCTTCCCTTCCGCGGGTCCAAGGTTCACCAGATCGATGTAGCGCTTTGTGACTGCTTCTCGTTCGTGGAGGGGCCTGCCGCGCATCGCCTCGTCCACGGCCAGGCGTACATTGCCGGAGGCGCTCAGCCAGGGAAGCAGTGCATAGTTCTGAAACACTACCATGCGGTCCTTGCCCGGCTTGGTGACGCGCTGGCCGTTGACTTCGATCGTTCCCGCGTCCGGCGTGTCCAGCCCGGCGATCAGGTTGAGCAGTGTTGATTTTCCGGATCCGGAGTGACCGATGATCCCGACGACCTCATTGGCTGCGACATCAAACGAGAAATCGCGGAAAAGCGCCTTGATTCCACCGCCCTTTTCCGGGAATGATTTGGAAAGCCCGCGCACACGCAACATGGTGGCGGCATCATCTGGTCCGTTTGTCGGTTTCGGTCGTGTCATCGGTCTGCCTCCCGACGGGCAACCCGCCGTGCTGTTTGCCTGGATCGGATCTGGAAGCGGGCGAGGTACCCGGTCGGGTCGGATGCGTCGAAGGGCACGCCGTCGAGAAATCTGGAAGCGGGTTCCGGTTTGTGGTCTTCGGGTGGGCAGGCCATGCCGAGTTCGGAGGCGATGTCGCGGTACAGGTCCGTCCGCCACGCCCGCCCGGCGATGGCCTCTGCATCCGCAGGGAAGTCGCTGGTCTGGCCCCAGCGGACGGCCTGTGTCATCAGCCAGATCGCCTGGGACTGCCACAGGAATGTCGAGTGATCGTGGTCGTGCCCTTTGACATCGTCCGGCACCCGAAAGAACATGGTTGAGTCGGGCATCGACCGCGGGCGGGGTTGTCCGTCAAACCCGCCGTAGTCATACTCGCCGACCAGGGCGGCGCGAGTGATACGGGCGGGCGCGCCGGTGAACGCTCGCGATGATATGAGTTGAGCCAGTTCTTCCCGATTCTCCGGCGCGTCGCACCAGCGGCACGATTCGATCATGGCTTTGACCAGGGAGCGGTATGTCCTGGGGTTCTTCTCAATGAAGGACTCCATCACACCCAGCAGTCGATCCGGGTGGCCGCGCCAGAGTTCGGAGCCGTGGGCGAAAGTGAACCCGACCCCCTCATTCCCCGAGACGGCGCGTGTGTTCCATGGTTCAGCCACCATGTAGGCCTGCATCGCGCCGATCCGCATGTTCGTCACCATCTGCGGCGGTGGGATGATGATGAGGCGATAATCCAGGCCGGGTTCCAGCCCGGCCATCGCCATCAGGCCGCGGATGAAGTACTCGTAGATCGCGGAGCTGAGCACGACGGCGAAGACGCGGTCCCGTTCCGGGATCGAACGGACGCAGTTGCGAAGGTCCGAGGCCATGCGCTCGGTGTCGCCGCCGTACTCATGGAGAGGCCGCATTCCCGCGTTCCACATGGCGCGGTTCATGGTGATGGCGTTGCCGTGGCGGTGCAGGGTCATGGCGGCGCACATCCTCGCGGGCATGGCCCCCTCCGCGCCAAGGCGCGCGTTGACCACCGCGCCGCTGACGACGGGTGAAGCGTCGAGCCGCCCGAAGATCACGCCATCCCGCGAGGTGGCCCAGCTCGCTTCGCGGCTGAGACGCACGCGCAGCCCGTACTTCTTGAAGAACCCCTTGGTGTATGCCACGGCGAATGGCGCACAGTCGTTGACCGGCACATAGCCCACGGTCAAACCGGGTTTTTCGAGCGTGGCAGGGTCCACCACCTGTTCGACATCATCCGGTTCTCGGATGGTGGAAAGTTGAGTGCCGCCGATGGTCCTGGCGTTGCACCCATTGAGCCAGACGCCCGCTGCGATGGCGCTGACCCCGGCGACGAAGGATCGGCGGTCGATGTGGTTCATGGCATCCATGCGCGGAATGCTCCCTGGATTCGGGCCAGAATGAAATCGAGGACCAATCCGGTCAGGCCGATTACGAGGATGGCCATGAAGACCGCGCTCAGGTTCAAACGGTTCCATTCATCCCAGATGAAGAAGCCGATCCCCTGTCCGCCGGTGAGCATCTCGACCGCCACGATCACCAGCCAGGCGATGCCCAGGCTGATGCGCAACCCGGTGAAGATATACGGCAGGCTGGCGGGCAACACGATCTTGACGATCTGCCGCCTGCGCGGCATCTCCAGCATCCGGGCCACGCGCAGGTAGTCCTGTGGCACGCTGGCGACACCGGCGGCGGTGTTCAGCACCGTGGCCCACAGCGAGGTGATGAAGATCACGAAGATCGCGGAAGGATTGGCGAGGTTGAACACCGCCAGCGCCACCGGCAGCCAGGCAACGGGAGAGACCGGGCGCAGCACCTGCACAATCGGGTTCAGCACGCTCATCGCGATGCGTGACAGCCCCATCATCACTCCCAGCGGGATGGCGACGAGCGAACCGAGCAGGAACCCCGTGAGCACCCGGCGCAGGCTCTGGATCAGGAGCCAGCCGATCCCGACATCGCCCGGCCCTCTGCGGTGGAACGGATGGGTCAGCGCGTCCAGATTCGCGCGCCACGCCTCAAGCGGCGTGGGCATCAGGGTGGTCAGGAATGTGGCCGCGCCCCACCAGATCAGGAGAAGCAACGCGAAACCGGCGCATGGCAAAGCCACCCACGACAGCAGCGCACCGACAGCGGCGCTGCGGAAACCGGCATAGCCGGCACGGGATGTAGTCACGGGTCAGGACTCCTCGAACGCTATGACCAAAGGTCCGCGGCGAAGCCCGGCGTCCTTCAGTCTCCTCTTCATGCCTACGGGGTTAGCTGACGGGCGAGGACGAAAAGGTGTCCCACGGCCAAAGGCCGTTGAGCCCCAATGAGTGGGTTCCCCGTTCCGCGGGCACACACCCGCGAACTCGGCTGACTGGACGAATCAGACTACCACGCATGTGATTTCTTGTCAACCCCCTGAACGCAAGCCGACCGAGAGGTGTTTTCGGCACGGTGTTCCATGGATGAATCACAACGCACACCGATACACCATGCGACGATTGCACCGGATGTCAGCGGCGTGCTGCGATCACGCCCCCGGGAACATCGATCGCATCTGCGGTTTGTCGTTGGCGGTGGCCGAGGGGTCGATCTGGGCGTCCAGGTCGGCGGGCAGCAGCACGCGGAAGACCGAGCCTTGGCCGGGCTTGGATTCGACGCGGATGCGTCCGTGGTGCTCGTAGATGATCCGCTTGGTCACGGCCAGGCCCAGGCCCGTGCCGCGGATGCCCTTGGTGGTGTTGAACGGCTCGAAGATCCACGCAAGCTTGTCGGGCGGGATGCCGGGGCCGTTGTCGATCACGCGGATCTCCACATGCGGCGGGGTGGTGGCGCTGGGTCGCTTGGGGTCCAGCAGCGGCTTGGCCTCGTGGAAAGTCACACGGATGGTGACGGCGCCCGTGTCCTTCTCCACCGCTTCCACCGCATTCATCAGCAGGTTCATCAAGGCCTGATGGATCAGCCCCGGATCGACCGCGATGGGCGGCATCTCGGGGTCGGCGTCCACCAGGATGACGATGTTCTTCTCCTGGGCGGAGACATCGACCAACTGGGCGCACTCCTCGGCCACGGTGTTGATGCGGGTCAGTTCGAGGCTCAGTTGGAGCTTGCGCCCGAAGGCCAGCATGTTCATGGTCAGGCCGACGATGCGGTCGAGGTTGCGGCGCAGGATGCCCCAGCCGTTGCGGGCGATGGCCAGGTCGCCCTTGTTCAGGCCGATCTCGACGACATCCGCCCCGCCGCGAAGCCCTTGCAGGATGTTCTTGATCGAGTGCGACAGGCTGGCGACCGTCTCGCCGATGGCGGCCAGGCGCTCGCTGTTCATGCGCATCAGGTGCTCGTCGGCGTTGGCCAGGGCCAGGCCGGTGTGCTGCCCGACGGCGTTGAGCAGGGCGAGCTGCTCCTCGGTGAAAGCGTGGTTGACCGAGGACGAGTCGATGTAGATCGCGCCGAACCGCTGCTCGCCGAACATGATGGGCGAGCAGATCGCGCTGCGGATCTGGTAGCGCTGCACCGAGTCACCCATGGCGAAGCGGGGGTCCTGCATGGCGTTGCTGCTCAGCACGCCCTCGCCGTTCATGGCCGCGCCCAGGATGGTGCGCGAGACATGGATGCGGGCGTCCTCCTCGTTCTTCGGCGGGTCGCGGTACTTGATGACGCCGGGGACCATGTCCGCGTCGGCGGTCTCGCCGGGGATCATGATGACGCCGCGCTCGGGGCGGAACTCCTCGAACACCAGGTTCATCACGGCTTCAAGAAGTTCGCGCTTGTTGGCCAGGCGGGCGGTCAGGGCGGTGAGCTGGTAGATGACGCGCAGGTGTTCCGCCGCGGCCTCGGCGTTATAGCCGGTGTCGCTCGAGTGCATCCGCGCCTCGACCTCGGTCTGTTGCTCGCCCTCGTCCGTCAGGGTCACGGCCGGCCCGTCGCCGATCGCGTCCGGCCCGAACAGCAGCACCGTGGCCCCCACGCGGATCTGGTCACCCGGCTCCAGTCGGATCCGTTCGCGGATCTGCACGCCGTTGATCCAGGTCCCGTTCTGGCTCTTGAGGTCGCGGATGAACCACATGTCCGAATCCGGGGTCAGCTCCGCGTGCCGGCGAGAGACGGTGGTATCCGTCATCGGCAATGCCTCGGATGACCGTCCGAGCAGTTGCGGCAACCCCTTGGGCAGCGAGAACCGCTTGCCAGTGTCCGGGCCTTGGATGACCAGCAGCGACAGCACGCCAGAGGATACGAGGGTCCGGGGCGGGTGGGAGGCCGAAGGACCGGGAGAGGGCGTTGAAACCACCCGCATACGATGCCCCGATGGCCAAGTCCGCCACTTCAGCCGCCCGGATGCCCACGCCCGAAGACCGGGTGGTGCTGCTGCACGGCAAGGAGTTGTTCCTGCGGACGGAGTACACCGAACACCTGCGCCGGCTCCTCAAAGCCGCCCACGGGGACTGCGAGTTCGCCAAGTTCGACGGCGCGAGCGCCGCCCCGGCGGAAGTGCTGGACGAGTGCCGCTCCTTCGGCCTCATGGCCACGCACAAGCTGGTGGTGGTGGACGACGCGGACCTGATGCTGAACCAGGACACCCGCCCCATGTTCGAGCGGTACTGCGAGTCGCCCTCGGACCAGGCCACGCTGGTGCTGCGGGCCTCGACATGGCGTCCGGGCAACCTGGACAAGGCCATCGACAAGGTCGGCCTGGTCATCAAGTGCGAGGAGATCGACGCGGCCTCTGCCGGGAAATGGGTCATCCGCCGGGCGGACAAGACCCACGGCGTGCGCCTGGATCCCTCCGCCGCCGCGATGCTCATCGACCGCACTGGTACCGATCTGGGCCGCCTTGATGGCGAACTGGCCAAGCTGGCCGCGTCCGCCGGGCCGGGCGGGACGATCACCACCCAGCTCATCACCGAACTCGTCGGCCTGACCCGCGAGCAGGAGGCGTGGGCCATCCAATCCCTGCTGCTCTCTGGTGATGCCCCCCGGATGCTGCGGGAACTGCGGGTCATCATGGGCAATGGCTCAAAGGATGTGGGCGTGCCGGTCAGCTTTGCCTGCTGTGATCTGGCCCGCAAGCTGATGGGGGCGGCCGAGGGCATGGCTCAGGGCACGCCACCCGGCAAGATCGCCAAGGATCTTGGCCTGTGGGGCGGCTCGGACCGGCCCATCATGGATGCCGCCCGTCGGCTGGGGCCGACCCGTGCCCGTGAACTCTTCGACGCGGCCATCGCCGTCGATGCGGGCATCAAGTCCGGCATGGATACCGAGATCGCCATCGAGGTGCTCGCCCTGCGCTTTGTCGCCAAGCCGTGAAGCCCCCCGTTTCGCAGGGGCGGGTCTGTGGATGTCACGGACGGGCCGATATACTCCTCATTCCAATGCAAAGACCCTTTTTCAGGCCCGGCATGCGTGTGTTTCTGTGCGTGCTCGGGCTGAGCGCGTTCACGGCGGTGACCTGCGGGATCATGTCCCAGGTCCTGCCGGTGGCGACGAATGACTCGCTCTTCGCCGAGGCCGGGCCGTTCGAGCGTGCTTCCCCCTGGTTCTGGATCGGGCTGTCCGTGGTCATCGTGCTGGTGTTCCGTCGTGCCACACCGGGCGTGGCGTCGGGTGTCGTTCTGAGTCTGGCCGCCGCCGCTCGGGAGTGGGACATGCACAAGTCCTTCACCGGTTACAGCGTGCTCAAGCCGGGGTTCTACACCCCCACGGAGCATCCCTTCCACCAACAGATCATCGCTGGGGTGCTTGTGGTGGCGGTGCTCGCCAGCGGGTTCTATCTGGTCCGGCTGGTCTGGAAGCTCCGCCCGTGGGCATCGTCGCCGCGTCCAGCGTGGCTGTTTGCCCTGGTGTTCGCCTGCTTCATGCTGGTCTTCACCAAAGTGCTGGACCGGGCACCGGCCATCATCCGTGAGGACCTGGGTGTGGAACTGCCCGTCCGCATCGACCTGCTGATGGCGGCCTGGGAGGAGGGCCTGGAAATGCTCCTGGCGGTCTACTTCGCGGGGGTGGTGCTGTCCTACGCCTCCCTGACCGATTCTGCGCATTATCATCACAGGGCGTCATCACCCGGTTGACCCCGACCACCCCCACAAGATGTGTGGGAACCCCCCTCCCCCGGAGCAGGAGGCTCGGAACGGATGGCACACCCAACCCAAGGCCCACGGAAGGGGACCACGCCGCGCGACCGGCGCGTGCTGGCCGCCGCAGCCGCCCTGTGCCTGCTGCCAGCCTGCGCCCAGAAGCGGGCCGAGCGTCCCACGGATTCCGAACGCCCCGCCACCAACGCGGGCCTGGCCGCGCTCACCAACGAGAAGACGGCCCCCCCGCCCACCCTCGGCACGCCCCCGCCGGACGATTTCCGGCCCACCCGCGACATCGTCGAGCAGTACGCCGCCCTGTACGACCAGATCTGGGCCAGCGCCGAGCAGTCCACCGGCGGCACGCCCGTGCAGACCTGGGATCCCTCGGGCGGATCGGCATCACCCTCGGGCCGCTCCGGCGAGCGGGCCGGACCTGACAGCACCACCCCCACCACCCCCGATCCCGCCACCTCCCCGAGCGACGGGGACGAGGGGCCGACCCGGTTTTCTCTCCTGGCGTTCGCCGGGGATGACGATGCGAACACCAGCATCTCCGAAGCGACCGGCCACGCCGCGACCGAGATGTCGCGCGGTCCGGGCGGGGGAGACGGGGGGGAGGCGGGGGCGGTCACGCCGGTCGCCGTCAACCCGGAGCAACGCAAGCAGCAACTGCTCGAAGAACTCGTCGGCGTGCTGGGTGAGCTGGCCCTCTCCGGCGACGGTCCCGGCTCGTCGGCCCTGGCCCTGGCCGGGCTGGAGGCCGTTCGTCCCGACGCGCTGAGCGCATTGAAGGGGCAGGGCGTGCTGTCCGAGGCGGAGGTTGCCTCGCTCGACGCGGCCCGCGAACTGTTCCGGGCCATGTCGGCGCGGGGCGGCATCGCCGACCCCGGTGAGGTCTCGTCCGTGCTCGACCGCATTCGGCGCGATCTCGATGCCCGCGCCGGCCTGCGCATCGCGCGCGCCGAACTCTGCACCAGCGTCACCGGCTTTGGAAGGTATGAAACCTTCTCGGCCAACCGGTTCATCGCCGGGCGTGCCCAGCCGGTCATCGTCTATACCGAGATCGACCGCTTCGGCCATCGCGAGTCCAGGGGTTCGGACGGCGCGCCCCGCTACGAGATCGAACTTTCCCAGCGGCTTGAGCTGTACCATGTGGCCGACAATCTCAACACCTGGAACCGCGCCGCCGAGATGGACAAGACCGTCTCGCGCAACCTGGTGCGGGACTACTACCTCATCAACCAAGTCACGCTGCCCGCCAACCTGAGCATCGGCAAGTACCACCTCAAGGTGGTCATGCGGGATCTGGTCAGCGGCAACCTGGCCGAGACCATCATCCCGATCGAGATCGTGGCGGGCGGAAGGTGATCCTGAGGGGGCACGAGGTCAGTCTCGTAAGTGCCGAAAAGTCAAGTGCTTATTACATTTCTTTTCTTTTTATCGTTGTTTTGTGAACAAACATTAAAAAAACGCTTCAAAGCATGCAAAACGCTGCTTGACAAGAGAGAAATGTGGGGGGTACCTTGTGTTCATCCAGAGGGCTTCGGTAAGCACCTCGCAAAGAAGTAAAGGAAGAACATGAGATCGATTTCGCTTGCAATGGCCGTCATCGTCACCATGGTGCTCGCAGCATGCACCTACACGCGTACTTTTCAAGGGGGAACGGTAACCGTAGAGGAGCGCCCGGACGGCACGCGGATTCTGACGGTCGAGGGTGACCACGAGGAAGAGACGCTGAAGTTTAATATTACGGGCAAGCCCAAGCGGGAAGTTCGTCGTTTGATTCCGTTCCCACTCATAGATTGTGAATCCTCATTGATCGCAACAAATCCAATTGCTTTCGAATATCATTATTCATACAAATTTGATGTATTCGACATCCATGGCGATTTTGTCGAAACGCTGACCGTCGAGACCTACGAAGACTTCGTCGCGATGATGCCTTTAGCCTGTTCGCTGGCAGGATACCCCGTCCCCTCGCAGGCTGACCTCGATGCCTTGGCGGAGGACATGCTCGTCTTTTGGATCGACCCTGAAACCGATTGGCATCGGTTCAACTGAACGATGGGGCGCGGCTGACTGCCGCGTCCCGTTTTTATGAAAATATTTCTTGGATGTCTGATTTTGTTCATCTCAGGATGTATTCAAAGTCCGGATCCACCAGTCTCGTATTTTGAGGACGCACCGGCGAGTATTCGTAAAGCGGTGAGATTTGATTTTTCAAATCCAGATCATCCAATCGAACATTATGCGCTACGCCGCCGCGTTCCGCCTACTGATTGGATCGACCTTGGAGGAATCTTTCAAACCGATGGCGTCTTTGTTCAAGGCAGCTTCGCGTATGACGACAGTGGAGCCTTTGAGACCATCCAGCGATTGAGGGTTGATACCGGTTCAAACAGTGTCCTAAGCATCGCGCTCACTCACGACCTGTCTCGTCGGATGTGGGTTTCGAAGGAATATGGCGAGCGGAGTTCGAGTGTCCTCCGTGGCAAGAACCGCGCGTGGCGGGGCGTGGGCACAGCCTTGTCGATCGAGGGAGTACTCCTTTCCCCAGTGCCGGTGGAAATCTCCGAAGTAGTCGAGGAGACGCTCCTCGACACGCCACTCCTCGGCCAAGAATGGTTCGGACTCACCGAAGCCACATGGATTGACGCGCAGGCCGGACTCCTCGCGGTGTCGTTCCGGCGGCAAGCGGTTGACTCCTTCCTTGCGGACAACCCGGAGGGATGGATCTCGTTGCCGTGGCGTGCTGTCCGCCCAGACGGTCACCGCTTTATTACGGTGGAAGTTGCAGGAAGTTTTTACGAGGCGGTCATCGACACCGGTATGGACAGGGAACTATTTTTAGATGTTTCTCACCCCCCCAGTTTTGTACGCAGGCCGTGGCAACGATCGCAGGTCGTAACGCCCATCGGGGCGGTGGGCCCGGTTTACCTTGCGATCAGCAATGAACCGTTGCGCCTGGCTGACTTTGAAGTTGCAGAACCCGTCGCTATGTGGTTTGGCACACGCAGCACAACCCATCCGAAAACTCCCGAAGATCGACCATTCGGCATTCTCGGCCTGGACTTCCTGCGGCGATATCCGACCCTTCTCGACCCGAAGAGGCATCGGGCACACTTCTTTGTCGGCGATCGTGCGTCGCTTCGACCGCCCGGCGGTGGCTTTGAAGCTTCCTCCGCCGATTGACCCGGCTTCACCCCTGAACGCGCGAAATCGGCCACATCGGCGGGCGGACTGCCATTTCGGCACGCCCTGCGGCACCTTCCCCAAGGGGCCTGAGGGCGCAAGTGCCTGATCGGAAAGGGTTTCGCGGATGAGGCCCCCGTTTTGGCGGGTTTGGATTCTTCTGGCAACTGGCACGCCCCGTGCAGCCGATACATCGGGATGATTCCCGGTTCCCGGCGGAAGAACGATCCGCCGGGGCGTCGGGAGCGAACAGACCCGGGAGGAACCGTGTTCCTCTCTTTGGGGAACCGGCAGGAGCCCCGAGTTCGGGACGGGCCTCAAGCCCGTTGGGAGACAGGCATGTTTGAACGATTCACAGATCGGGCTCGCAAGGTGATGGCGCTGGCCAACCAGGAGGCCCAGCGTTTCAACCATGAGTACATCGGGACCGAGCACATCCTGCTCGGCCTGGTGAAGGAAGGCTCCGGTGTCGGCGCCAATGTGCTCAAGAATCTGGATGTGGACCTGCGCAAGGTCCGCCTCGAGGTCGAGAAGCTGGTGCGTGCCGGGCCGGAGATGGTCACCATGGGCAAGCTGCCGCAGACGCCGCGCGCCAAGAAAGTGATCGAATACGCCATCGAGGAGGCCCGCAACCTCAACCACAACTATGTGGGCACCGAGCACCTGCTGCTGGGCCTGCTGCGTGAGCACGACGGCGTGGCCGCCCAGGTGCTGATGAACCTGGGCCTCAAGCTCGAGGAGGTCCGGGAGGAAGTCCTCAACCTGCTCGGCGCTGGCGCCGAGTCCGATGCCTCCGAGACCGTCGCCGGCGAGCCTGGCGCGGCCCCCTCCGGCGAGAGCAAGGCCAAGGGCAAGAGCAAGACCCCCGCGCTGGACTCCTTCGGTCGCGACCTGACCGAGCTGGCCCGCGAGGGCGGGCTGGACCCCGTCATCGGGCGCGCCAACGAGATCGAGCGCCTCACCCAGGTGCTCTGCCGCCGGACCAAGAACAACCCCGTGCTGCTGGGCGAGGCCGGCGTCGGCAAGTCCGCCATCGTCGAGGGCCTGGCCCAGCGCATCATCGACGGCGAGGTTCCCGAGATTCTCCACGACAAGCGCCTGGTCGTGCTCGACCTGGCCATGATGGTCGCCGGCACCAAGTACCGTGGCCAGTTCGAGGAGCGCATCAAGGCCGTGATGAACGAAGTCCGCCGCGCGGGCAATGTCATCCTCTTCATCGACGAGTTGCACACGCTGGTGGGCGCGGGCGGGGCCGAGGGCGCGATCGACGCGTCCAATGTCCTCAAGCCCGCCCTGGCCCGCGGCGAGATCCAGTGCATCGGCGCCACCACCTTCGACGAGTACCGCAAGTACATCGAGAAGGACGCCGCCCTGGCCCGCCGCTTCCAGTCCATCCCGGTCGATCCGCCGAACAATGAGCAGGCGATCGAGATCTTGAAGGGCGTGCGCGACAAGTACGAGGAGCACCACCGCGTCAAGATCACCGACGCGGCGATCAAGGCCGCCGTCGAGCTGTCCGGCCGGTACATCACCGGGCGCGTCCAGCCCGACAAGTCCATCGATGTGCTGGACGAGGCCGGTGCCCGGATCCGTATCCGCAGCATGAGCAAGCCGCCGGATCTGGCGGATATCGAGGCCGACATCGAGAAGCTGACCATCGCGAAGGACGAGGCCGTCAAGGGCGCGGACTACGAGAAGGCGGCCGAACTGCGCGACAAGGCCGAGCAGCTCAAGCGCAAGAAGGAAACCATCCAGACCGAGTGGCGCGCCCGCCAGCAGGAGGCCAGCGGCGTCGTCGATGAGGAAGTCATCGCCGAGGTCGTCTCCAAGATGACCGGCGTGCCCCTCCAGAAGCTCGAGAAGGAGGAGGCCGCCCGCCTGCTCGCGCTCGAGGCCGAGCTGCACAAGAAGGTCATCAGCCAGGACGATGCCATCAAGGCCATCGCCCGGTCCATCCGCCGTGCCCGCGCGGGCCTGAAGGACCCCAAGCGACCGATGGGCAGCTTCATCTTCGTCGGCCCGTCCGGCGTGGGCAAGACGCTGCTCTCCAAGGCCCTGGCCGAGTTCATGTTCGGTGATGCGGACGCCCTCGTGCATCTGGACATGTCCGAGTACATGGAGAAGCACACCGTGTCCCGCCTGGTCGGCGCGCCTCCCGGCTATGTCGGCTACGAGGAGGGCGGCCAGCTCACCGAGCAGATCCGGCGCCGTCCCTACGCCGTCGTCCTGCTCGACGAGGTTGAGAAGGCCCACCCCGATGTGTTCAACATGCTCCTCCAGATCATGGAAGAGGGACGCCTCACCGACTCCTTCGGTCGCCATGTCGATTTCCGCAACACCATCATGATCATGACCAGCAACATCGGCGCTGATCTGATCAAGGGCGGCGGCGGCTTCGGCTTCGGCAAGCACACCTCGGACAACCAGTTCGAGAACATCAAGTCCGTCCTGATGAAGGAGATCGAGCGGTTCTTCCGCCCCGAGTTCATCAACCGCCTCGACGATGTGGTCGTCTTCCGCCCGCTGACCCGGGAGGACCTCGTCCAGATCATCGAGTACGAGACCGCCAAGGTGGCCGATCGCATCAAGGAGCAGGGCATCGTCATGACGATGGACCAGCTCGCCAAGGACTTCCTCATCGACAAGGGCTACAACCCCGACTTCGGTGCCCGCCCCCTGCGTCGCGCCATCGGGACCTACATCGAGGATCCCCTGTCCGAGATGCTCCTCTCCGGTGAACTCCACGGCAAGACGCATGTCCGCGCCACCCGCATCGGGACCGAGGACAAGCTCAGCTTCGAGACCAGCACCGATCCCAACGCCGAGGCGCAGGCCGAGGAAACCCACGAGCCCGCCGCCGCGGCCAACGGGACCGAGACCCAGTCCACCTGACATATCCGGTTTATTCACACCCCAAAGCCCGCGTCCCAGGACGCGGGCTTTTTTTCACGCCCACGATGAGTCTTTGAATCGTGGGGTTCCCATGCTCTTTGTAGCCGCGCACGAAGTAAGCGGATTCTTGCTGAAGCCGCGCAGAGAGGGGGTGCTGGCATCGAGCGGGCTGAAGCCCGCGGCTCATTGACATGAAGTCTCTTTGAGGCCGACTGCAAGTCGGCCCCACGGTTGGAACCCCACGATTCAAAGACTCATCGTGGGCGTGACCGTCACCGGTTCCGGTACAACGACGGGTCCACCGCCCGCGTCATGGCATCCGTATCCAGCCCGCCGTCGAGGAACCCGCTGATCTCCGCGGCCCACCGGGGCGCATCGCGGATCAGATCCGCGTAGGGCACATCAAGCACTCGGAAGCACGGGCGTTCCGCCAGCCAGCGCTCGACACCGGCCAGTTGCTGCTCGTACATGGCCGCCAGCCGATCGGGTGCGAGCCCCGCCCCGCTCCGCCCGGACCGCGTCAGCATGACGCCCTGCGAACGGATCACCTCGTTCAGGTCGCGGCGCATGAAGATCACTCGGTAGGGCCGGTCGGGTGGAAGCTCCGTCAGCAGCACGTGGATGATCTTGACGGCTCGCCCCGTCGCTCCGTCCAGCCATGCCTTGTCCGTGCGCAGATGCTTCACCCGTTCAAACTCGAAGTAGCCCTTGGGATTGTCCGGATCGGGGGTGCGCTCGTGGTCGGTCATGGGCGGGATGCCGCCCGTGGCTAGCATTTGCATGGCCAGGCTGGTGCCCGACCGGGGCAGGCCGGAGACCACCGTGATGAAATCGCGTCCGATGGTCATCCGCGTGTCCTCGGGGTGTGGGCGGCGGCCCAGGCGACCGGCCCGCGCGGCGTGGCCCGGTCGGCCAAAGCCCGCTGCGCGGGATCGGGCATCTGCTCTTCCAGCATGGCATCGGCCCGCGCGTCGATCTCGGCGGCCTTGCCGGTGTCACCGGAGGCGCGGTGCAACGCGGCCAGAAACCGTTGCGCCTCGATCCGGCCGGGCTGCACGGCGATCACCGCCTCGAAGGCGCGCACCGCGTCGTCATGCTCGCCCAGCCAGGCCAGCGCCGTGCCGAGCAGGTGGTTGGCCTCGGGCAGCGTCGGCCGGGATTCGAGCATGTCCAGGCAGCGTTCCGCGCCCGGCTCGAAGCGCCCGCGTCCGATCTCGGCCCGGGCCAGCGCCAGCATCGGGCCCGGGTCGTTCGGCGATGCGTTCGCGGCCTGCTCCGCCAGACGCGCGCCTTCATCCCATCGTTCCAGCGCATTACAGGCCTCGGCGAGCGCGGCCTTGGGCAGTTCCGAGCTGGTCAGCACGCTGCTGAGAAGGGCATCGGCCTCGGTGCGGCGCCCGGCGGCGGTCAGGCCGCCGATGCGCAGCAGGGTGATTTCGGGGTCCGAGGCGTGCGCGGGGTCGGCCTCGCGGAGGCGGGCGAAGGTTGCCTCGGCCTCATCGAAACGGGCCAGTTCCAGCAGGGCGCGGGCAAGAACGATGGCGTAGCGCGATTCGCCCGGATACTCAGCGGCCAGGTGCGTGAAGATGGCGGCCGCGTCCCGCGCGCGCCCCCGGGAGAGGTGGACCGCGCCCAGGTTGAAGGCCGTCTCACGCCGGGCCAGTTCGACACGGGCCACGGCGTCGTCGGGCAGGGCGGCCATGTACCCGAGATCCACCAACTGGCGGATGGCATCGTGCGCCTCGAACGGGTCCTGGCGCAGGTCCGCCGGATGGCGTGCGTCGTCGCCCGGCACGGCGTCCCAGCTCTCGATCGGTTCGGGGGCAGCGTCCGTGAGGGATTCGGCGAGCACGCGCCCGTCCATGTCGCGTCCCATGGGCAGGCCGAGCAGAGCCAGCGCGGTGGGAGCGATGTCGAGCAGGCCGGGGGCGTGGGGCGAGTTTGCGCGGATGCCGGGGCCGTGCATCACGAGGATGCCGTGCTCGCGGTGCCACGCGGCCTCGGTGGCGGCGCGCTGCTCGTTGGAGAGGCCCTCGGTCACGGGGCGCTGGTCGCCGGAATGGAAGCCGTGGTCGGAGAGCAGCATGACGGTGGTGTCCGTGCCGGCGAGGCGGAGCATCTCTCCGAGCAGTTCGTCGTGGAGTTCGTACACGCCGGGCATGACGCCGGAGAACAGCTCGAACTCGCGCTGCTGGACATGCTTCATGCGGGGCGGGAAGAACTGCATGAAGTGATGGCCGATGGTGTCGATGGCCTCGTGGAAGACCAGGGCCGCGTCCCATGAGTGGTTGGAAGGGTTGGAAGCGTCGGCCTGCATGGCGGCCTTGGCGGCCGCATGGACGGAGAGGCACTGGGCGAGCAGCCGCGTCAGCGTGCGGATCCGCGGGTGGTCGCGTCCGAGCTTGGCCCACTGTGGCACAAGCCTGGAGAGCACCCGCTCCGGAACAGCCGCCGGGTGGACGCGGGCGGCGGCGATCCGCTCCGCCAGTTCCGGCGGGTGAACCGTGCCGGGAACCAGCGGCCAGGGTTGTTTGGGGTTGGCGGGCTGCGATTCGCTGAGCAGGTTGGTGATGATGCACCCGCGGACCGGCTCGGCCGGGTGGGACGCGTACCACGAGGTGACATGGGTCCGCAGCCCGGACTGGTGGAGGATGTTCCACAGGGCCTTGGTTTTCCGGGTGGTGGAGGAGGTGGGCCGGAGGTTCTGGTTTTCACTGTCCGGCTCGAGGAAGTTGAGGATGCCGTGCTTGTCGGCGGTTTTGCCGCTGGCGATGGTGGACCAGAGCAGGGGGGAGAGTCGCGGCTCCAGGGTGGCGAGGTCCGCGTGAACACCGCCCTGCATCAGACGGCGCAGGTGGGGCATGCGGCCCTTGTCGGTGAGGCGACGGATCATGATCCAGTCGGCCGCATCCCAGCCGAGGATGAGAAGTTTGCGTGCGGGGCGTTGGGTCATGGGTGGTAGGGTGTGGCGCGGGGGGGATGGGAAAAGAACATGGGCGGCCGGTTGGCCGCCCATGCTACCTTGTCAGGCTGGTCGCGTCGTGGGGATCACAACGCGGATTTGATCAGCGGCGACGACGGCCGGCGACCAGGCCGCCCAGGCCGAGCAGGGCCATGGCGGAGGGGGCCGGGACCACGCCCGCGCCGATGGAGCCACCGGCGGTGGACTCGTAGGCGAACTCAACCAGCGAGCGGGGGCCGATCAGGGTGGAGCCGAGCGAGACGCGAGCCCAGCCGTAGTGAACGGCGTTGGTGGACTCATTGAAGAAGCGGAAGCCGATCAGGTTCTGATCGCTGTTCAGGTTCCACTGGTTGGCATTGAGCGAGCCGGAGCCGTAGGTGTTGCCGGCATCGATGCTGGCTCCGAACGCCATGTTGGCGGCCGTGCTGCCCGCGGTGATGACATACGCGCCGCCGGCGGGGTTGGTCGGGCTGAACTGATTAAAGCTGCTGGACGACCAGAAGTTGATGTCCCAGCCGGGGACGGTGCTGCCGCCGGTGCCGCCGGCGAGGTTGTTCGCGCCGGTGACGACATTCAGGTACAGGCCGTTGAGGGTGGCGGGGATGTCGTAGTTCACGACATGGTGGACGATCTGGGCGTTGGCGGCCGAGACGGCGGCGGTGGCGACAGCGGCGACGGCCAGGTGCTTGTTCAGGCGGGTCTTCAGGTTCATGGTTATCTTCTTTCTCTCTGTGGTTTTCAGGGCGAGCAGGGGTCCGGCTCACACAGACCGGGTCCGCATCCACCCCGAGATCAGCTCGGATCTCAATCCCTTCTCCGCCGCCCCCCATGGGAGCGGCGTGTGGTGATCCCGACGGGGGACCGGATCAGCGGCGACGACGGCCGGCGACCAGGCCGCCCAGGCCGAGCAGGGCCATGGCGGAGGGGGCCGGGACCACGCCCGCGCCGATGGCGCCACCGGCGGTAGACTCGTAGGCGTACTCAACCAGGGTGCGGCTGGTGGCGGTGGCGCCGAAGGCGATGCGGGCCCAGCCGTAGTGGACGGAGCTGTTGGCCTCGTTGAAGAAACGGAAGCCGACCAGGTTCTGGTCGCTATTGAGGTTCCACTGGGCGAGGTTGCTGGAGGTGCCGGAGCCGAACATGTTGGCGGCGCTGATCTCAGCACCAAAGGCCATGTTGGCGCCGAAACCGGCGGAGGTGATGACATACGCGCCGCCGGCGGGGTTGGTCGGGCTGAACAGACCGAAGCCGCTGGACGACCAGAAGTTGACATCCCAGCCGGGGACGGTGGTGCCGCCGGTGCTGCCGGGCAGGTTGGTCGCGCCGGTGACGACATTCAGGTAGAGGCCGTTGGTGGTGACGGGGATGGAGTAGTTCACCACGCTGTGGACGATCTGGGCGTTGGCGGCCGAGACGGCGGCGGTGGCGACAGCGGCGACGGCGAGGTGCTTGCTCAGGCGGGTCTTCAGGTTCATGGCTCTCTTCTTTCTCTCTGTGCTTTCAAGGCGAGGACGGGTCGGTACACACGAGCCGGGCCACATCCCACACCCCGAGATCAAACAGATCTCTTCTCTCCGCCATCTCCCAACGGGAGTGGCAGGGGGGAGTCTACCCCGAAATCTGGGGCTTGCATAGATCTTTGTCACACAATTGCTTGCGAATTCTCGTGTTTTGTTTTTGACTGGGTTATGGGGCTCTCCGGATCTCGGTTTCGTGTTTCGCAGGGGAAGGCCCCGGAGTATCATGGGCCCATGCCCGTTTTCCTCCGCTGGCTGCTCCGTCTTGGACCCACCAATCCCATCGCGGTGCGTTTGGTGCAGAACGCTTCGCGGCGTTCCAAGCATAATCTGGTGCGATCAACCTACCTGGCAGTGCTGATCCTTGTGCTGCTCTGGGCGGTTCTGGGAACTACCCAGGGCGGCCAGGTTTCGTACCGGGAGCTGGCCTCCTCCGGTGCGACCAGCTTTGCCTGGGTGGCCTATCTCCAGGTGTTTCTGATCTGCATCCTGTCGCCGGTGTTCATGGCGGGGGCGATCGCCCAGGAAGCTAACCCCCGGACCTGGGACATCCTGCTGACCACGCCGATGTCCAGGATGGAGATCGTGCTGGGCAACCTGCTCGGACGGCTGTGGTTCGTGCTGGCGTTGCTGTTCGCCAGTCTGCCCTTGTTCGCGCTGACGCAGTTCTTCGGGGGCGTGCCGGGACGGTCGATCCTGGCGAGCTATCTGGTGGCCGCGGGGGCCGCGCTGCTGGTGGGCTCGATTGCGATCGGGCTTTCGGTTTCGCGTCTGGTGGGCCAGCGGGCGGTGTTCGCGTTCTATGTGTCGGTGGTGACCTATCTGGCGGCAACGATCGCGATCGATGCGTGGCTGCGGTCGCGCGGGCTGGGCGCGGGTGTGAACGGGCAGGGCGTGACGGCCGTGACGAGCATCAACCCATTCCTGGCGTTGCGGTCGCTTCTGAGCCCGACGACCTATCCGGCTGCGGAGGTGGGGACTTACTCCGGCCTGCGGGCGCTCGCGTTTGAGACGCCGGTGCGGGCGTGGATCTGGGGCACGGTGGTCATCAGCAGCCTGCTGGTGCTGGCCAGCACGCTGACGGTGCGTGCGGGCGGGCTGCGGCAGATCGCGGGCGGCGCGAGCGGCATCCCCTGGTACCGTCGTGTGATGGGGCTGGGGGCGAAGGGCGCGGAGTTCCGCCCGCCCCGCACCGTGTGGGCCAATCCCATCGCCTGGCGCGAGGCTGCGGCACGCAACGCGACCTTCTGGCGGATTCTGGCACGGTGGTCTTTCATCTCGCTGGGGTTCATCACCGGCGTGGTGATCGTGATCCTGTTTCATGTCGGCTCTCTGAACGCCCAGGACTTCCGTTTCGTGGTGCGCAGCGTGGTGTTCACCGAGGTCTTTGTGATCGCGCTGGTGGCCATCAACATGGCGGCCACGGCGGTCAGCCGCGAGCGGGAGGACGGCACGCTGGACCTGATCCTGACGACGCCCATCACGCCGGGCATGTATCTGGCGGGCAAGCTGCGCGGCCTGATCGCGTACCTGCTGCCGCTGATCGCGGTGCCGGTGTTCACGGTGGGGCTGGCCGGGCTGTACGCAGGCTTCTTCAACGATCTGCGCCAGGGCGGGACGATGGTGAACGAGGGGATCATGGGTGGCACGGTTCCCGTGCCGGCGGTGCTGCCCGAGGCCGGGCTGATCGCCGCGCTGGTGCTGGTCCCCTTCGCGGCGTTCTGCGTGATGGTCGGCCTGCAGTGGTCACTCAAGAGCAAGGGCACGCTGGGCTCGGTGGTGGGCACGGTGGCGGTGGTGGGGGTCATCAGCGGCATTGTGGGCCTGTGCGGCTGGGCGGCCGGGGCGGACCTGCCTTTGGTCGGACCCGCGGTGGCGGCTGTCTCGCCCGCCAGCCTGCTGGACGCACTGGTCGCGCCCGTGCAGCGGATGAACCAGACCGTGACGGACTCCGGCCTGTTCACGGCCCGGCTCTCCCTGGCGATCGGCGCGGTCGTCAGCGCCGTGGTCTACATCGCCATCGTTTACACCATCCACACGACGATGGTCCGCGGGTTTGACTTCACGGTGCGGAAGCTGGCGGGGACGAAGTGAGCCGCGCCGGCTGCAGAGGCATGCCGGGTTCGATACCAAGGGTCGCAGTGTGAAACGCCGCAGCCATTCTCGCCACTGGCTGGTGTTCGCCCTCCAAGGCCCACGCTGGCCATGGTGGCTTGCGCCGGTGATGGTGCTTCTCGGCGGTGGCGCGGCGATGTGCGGAATGGTCGTGTTTGACAACTCGCGGATCGGCATGGTGATGATGGTGTTCGGCACGACGGCGGCCGTCGTCAGGGCAGTGTGGTGGCGGATGCGCGTGGCCGAGTGGCGGCATTACCGGCGCTTTGCGATGCAGGAAGTCTGGGAAGCCTGGCCGCGATGTGCCTATACGCTGGAAGGGCTCAAGGACGAACAGTGCCCCGAGTGCGGCGAGGATTTGGAAAAACTCCGACGGACGCTCTCGCGTCGCGGGTCGGAGTGGTTCTGAGCTGCGTACCTCCCCTTTTCAGTTCAGGTCGAACAACAGAATCTCGCTGTCGTCGGTGAAGCGCAGATCCAGTGAAGACTCGTCGGAGATCGCCGCGCCGTCGCCGGCGGCCAGCGTGACGCCGTTGACGGTCAGCGAGCCGCGGGCGACCTGGATCCATGCGTGCCGGTCCGTGCCGAGGGCGACCGTTTCGGTCTGGCCCTTGGCGAAGATACCGGCGTGGAGGCGGGCATCCTGCTGGATGATGAGCGACCCTTCCGCGCCGTCCGGGCTGACGATCTGGTGGAGGCGCCCCGGCTGATCGGCGATGGGGAACGAGCGTGACTCGTGCGATGGCGCGAGGTTCTTGGCCCTGGGCAGGATCCAGATCTGGAGCAGGTGGACGGCATCCGGGTGGGGGTTGGACTCGGAGTGTCGGATCCCAGCGCCGGCGGTCATGGTCTGGATGGTGCCGTGGCCGATGTCCTCCTGGTGCCCCAGCGAGTCGCCGTGGCGGAGCGCGCCGGACAGGGGATAGGTGATGATCTCCATGTCATGGTGGGGGTGCTCGGCGAAGCCGGTGCGTGGGGCCACGACATCCTCGTTGATGACGCGCAGGCTGCGGAAGCCGCGCTGGTTGAGATCGCGGTACTCCCCGAAGCTGAAGGTGTGACGGGCGTCAAGCCAGCCGTGGTTCAGGTGGCCTCGGTCGTTGCTTTTGCGGACGGTGATCATGGGTGACTCCTGTGAATATCTGTGGCAACAAATAAACACCACTCGCGGAGATCTTGTTCCGTGCTCCGTCGGGCCGAGATCACTTTGCCGACTGTTCGATTTGTTTGGATATAGTAAGGATAGCGAGCGGCGGATCAACCAACATGGTCCGACTCGCAGGCCTGCCGAGCGGTCTCCAGCAGGGTGTTGAGGTGGGCGAGCTGCTCGGGGCTCATGTGGCCGAGGGTTTCCTGGTGGATCATCCGAACAGGCTCATCGAGTCTGGCAAGGAGGTCGAGTCCGGCTGGGGTGATTTTCACATAGACCACGCGCCGGTCGTGGCTGCACGAAGTTCGCTCGGCCAGACCCATTTCCACCAGCCGGTCCACCAGGCGGGTGACATCGGGCACGCGGACGACCATCTCGGTGCCGATCAGGCTGGCCCGCACACCGAGACACTCCCCCGCCTGATGGTGCCCCCGGAGGATGCGCAGGGTGTTGTAGCTGGCCTCGGTCAGGCGATGCTTCTTGAACAGGGTGTGAAAAGGCCCGGCCAGCGTGGCGGCGGTGCGCATCAGATTCAGGTACGCTTCCTGCGCGGCGGATTCGAAGGGGTTTCGTTTACCGACCTGTTCGCGGAGTCCGGGTGCCATGATGCATCTCCAACCCCTGTTTTCACAAGTATAGGCGTCTGCTGATTTCTGGAATCATTTCGTACGCATCCGTGCTCGTGGAGGTTGCCGGGTCTCGTCTTTGGTGCGGTGTCACACGCTGAGAAAGAAGGAGTGTGGGATGATGAGCCGAGTGCGTGCCGTGGCGTTTCTGGTGGCTGTTTGCGGGTGTTCGGCAGCGGCCGAGCCGCCGGCGGTGCTGCATGTGGGCACGCTGTACGCCGTGCCGGGGGAGGATCCGATCCACCGGGCCACGGTGGTGGTGGTGGATGGGAAGTTCAACCGGGTTGAGCACGGCTACATCGACGCCTGGCAGCTGTTCGGCGAGGGCAACGATGCGCGGGTGATCGACCTGCGTGATCGGTATGTGGTGCCGGGGTTGATCGACTGCCACACGCACCTGACCGGCCAGTCGTTGCCGGCTTTCGAGCGGATGCGCCGGCTGATGCAGGAGACGGAGGCCTACGCGGCCATCGACGGCGTGGTCTACGCCAGAACCACGCTGATGGCGGGGTTCACGACGGTGCGGAATGTGGGCTCGCTGGGCAGCACGGGGCTGGCGTTGCGGGATCGGATTGCGCAGGGCGTGGTGCCTGGGCCGCGGGTGTTTGAGTCCGGACCCGCGCTGGGCGTGACGGGTGGGCACGCGGACTGGACCAACTCGCTGTCGCCCGTGATGCGCCCGGATGAGGGCCCCGAGACGGCGCCGGCCGACGGCCCGGCCGAGGCACGCAAGGCGGTGCGTGCGCGGGTGCGGGACGGGGCGGACCTGATCAAGATCACCGTCACCGGCGGAGTGGTCTCGGCCACGGCGGCGGGGCTGGACCAGCAGTTCTTCGACGATGAGCTGGATGCCATCGTCGAGACGGCGCGGATGATGGGGCGCAGGGTGGCGGCCCATGCGCACGGTGCTGACGGCATCAAGGCCGCGCTGCGCGCGGGCGTTCACTCGATCGAGCATGGCTCCTACCTGGACGATGAGGCCATCGAGCTGTTCAAGCAGACCGGGACTTACCTGGTGCCGACCATCCACGCGGGCATGTTCGTGATGGAGAAGGCGGACGATCCGAGCTTCTTCCCGCCCTCGGTGCGCGACAAGGCGGCGGAGGTGGGGCCGCTGATCCAGGGGGCGTTCGGGCGTGCGTACAAGGCGGGCGTGAAGATCGCCTTCGGGACGGATGTGGGCGTGGGGCGGCACGGGACCAACGCGCGGGAGTTCGTGTACATGCACGAGGCGGGCATGACGCTCGAGGACTGCCTGAAGTCGGCCACACTCAACGCGGCCGACCTGATCGGGGTGGCGGACCAGCTCGGCAGCGTGGAAGCCGGCAAACTGGCGGACCTGGTGGCGCTCGACTCGGACCCCATGACCGATGTGACGGCGTATCAGCGGGTGGTCTTTGTGATGAAGGATGGGGTGGTTCACAAAGAGTGATGCCCGAGTGGATGGAACCGCGTGCGGCCAGCGGCGGATGGGAAGAGCGTGGCAAAGGCTGACGGTACGAACACGGCGTCCGCGCGTGCATTCCTCGCCATGACTGCCGCCATCGTGTTGTTGACGGTTGTGACCTTCCGGATCGAAGATTCACCATATCTGCACTGGACCGGGCCGGTGGTGCCGCGGGTGATCTCGGTCGCGCTGCCACGAGTAAGTTCGAGGGTCAGCCCCATTGTCGAGTACTTCCTTGTGACCGAGCGGAACGGCGTGGCGTGGTTCGTGCCCGACATGGATCCGGACTTCGAGCGGCTGGTCGTCCAGACCGAGGCCGGAGGGATCCCGGCGCCACTCGTGAAGATCGGTTCTTTCTCGCGGTGGACGGGTGTGTGGTGCTCCTCCGTTGTGACGGATCGTTGGTGGATCAGTGAGCCGCAAGGGATCACGCTCACCGAAGCGCAGAGGCAGTCCGTCCTCGGAATGTCACGGATCGCGCTCGGTCCACAAAGCAGGACGACTGTCACGCCGTGGCTATTGGTTGATGCGTTCGGCTTGCTGCTTGTGGCGGCTTGGGTATGTTTGGGCGTTCGTGGCATCCGCCATGGATGGCGGTTCAGAACCAGAATAGCGGGATCCTGCTCGATTTGCGGTTACAGCCTGTCCGGCCTTCCCGCACCTGTTTGTCCCGAATGCGGCGTACGGGAAGCTGGGGCGGAGAATGGGAGACGAGGGGAGGCATGAACTCTGGTTCATCCTCTTGATATCGCATTGGGTTTGCAACACAATGGGCGGATGATTCTTCAGAGACGATCCATGCGTGCGCTGGCAGCTGCCCTTGGTTTGGCAGGGCTGGTGTCGTGCTCGCTCCCGGAACACGGAACCGCGCCGGAGCAGGATCCGTCGTCGCCCGCGGCTCCAGGCTCGGGCGTGCCGACCGCCCCGGCTCCGGCGCCCGCGGCCGCGCAGGTCTCCGCGGTGATGTCGCTGGCCGATGCTCGGCGCGTGCAGACCGAGGTGATGGACTTTGCCGATGACATGACGGTGCGCCTGGCCGAGGCGATGGACCAGATCGAGTCGCTGCCACTGCCGATGGAGGCCCGGGTGGCGGCGCACCGGATCAAGTACACGGTGGCGCACGGCGCGACGCTGATCGCTTCGGCACAGAACCCGCGCATCGCGCTGGTGGACATGATGGTGATGATCACGCTCCAGCGTGCGTTGATCGAACGGGACATGACCGCTGGATTTTTCGGGACGGAGACGGGGCGTCTGCGCCACTTGTTCGAGCAGTCCGAGCGCCAGATCCGCGGGCTGGCGGAGCGATCGCTCACGGCCGAGCAGCTCGCGGAAATCGACCGGCTGATCGCCGCGTGGCTGGAGGAGAACCCGACGCGGCGTTATGCGGCGTATGTGCGGTTCTCGGAGTTCGCGGGGGCGCGACAGGTGACGACGGGCGGCACGCCCTCGGGCCGTCCGTCGAATGTGCTGGGCTTCCTGTTCATCGACCCGCTGTCCGGGCTGGACCCGACCACGCGGGAGATCGAGCAGGCGCGCCTGTTCGCCGAGCGGGCGATGTTCTCCCTCCAGCGGATGCCGGTGCTGCTGAGCTGGCAGGCCGAGCTGCTTTTCATCGACACGGTGAGCGAGCCGGAAGTTCGTGATGTGCTCGCGAACATGGCCAGCGCGACCGCGTCCGTTGAGCGCATCACCGATGAGGTGGCATCGTTGCGCGAGGAGCTGCCCGCACTGGCGGCCCAGGAGCGATCCGCCGCGCTGGAACAGGCCGCGGGCATTCTCGCCACGGAGCGGCAGGCGGCGATCGAGCAGGTGCTGGCCGGGTTGCGCCTCGAGCGCGAAGCGACGATCGAGCAGCTCGCGTCGGAGCAGGCGCGGCTGACGGCCGTGCTGACCGAGCTGCGGCTGGCGGTCGAGGCGAGCACGGTTCTGTCGGATTCCGTGCGCGAGACCGCGGCGGGCTTCTCCGGGTTGGCGCGACAGCTGAGGCTGGACGAGCCGAAGGATCCGAACGCGGAGCCCTTCCGCATCCAGGATTACACGGAGGCCATCCGCGAGACGACGATGGCCGCTCGGGAACTGGCGGAGCTGACGGATTCGCTCGCGGGGGTGACCAGCCCGGACCTGCTGGAGGAACGCCTGGCCATGATCGAGCGCCGGCTTGTCGCGGCCGAGGATTCCGCGGGTCGGTTGCTGGATCGGGCGTTCCGTCTGGCGATGCTGCTGGTGGTGGTGCTGGTCGGCGGGCTGGCACTGGTGGTCTTCTTCGCCTCGCGGCTGCGCCGGGTACGCGCGTGAGCATCCCCGCGGGAAGGGGCGTGGATCATCAGGCGGCCCGCGCGGACTGATCGGGCGATGCGCCGCCGAGCAGTCGCTCGATCGTGCGAAGCAGGGATACCCGGTCGAGGGGTTTGGTCTCGTAATCGTTGCAGCCTGCTTCGAGGCAGCGCTCGCGGTCGCCCTCCATGGCGTGCGCGGTCAGGGCCAGGATGGGTTTGTCGTATCCCATGGACCGCAGCAGCCTGGTGGCGGCGTAGCCGTCCAGCTCGGGCATCTGCATATCGGTGATGAGCAGGTCGTACTCCTGGCCCGCCTCGATGCGGTCCACGGCCTCCCGCCCGTTTGAGACCAGGTCAACCGTAATGCCCGCCTTTCGCAGGATGAACAGGATCAGCTTCTGATTGTCCGGCCCGTCCTCGGCCAGCAGAACACGAGCGCCGGCGAGGGTGGACTGGGTCGTCAAGGCGGTGATCGTTGGGGTGGAAGGCGTCGAATCGGGCAGTTGACTGATCCGCATGGCGCCCTGCGCAGGGGATGCGGGGATGTCGAGGGTGAACGCGGATCCTTCGTTCACAACCGAGCACGCGGCCAGTTCGCCCCCCAGCAGGTCGGCGAGCCGGCGGCTGATGGTCAGCCCCAGTCCCGTGCCTTCGTGGCGTCTGGTCAAGGAGTTGTCCGCCTGCTCGAACGGCTGGAACACGGTATCCAGCTTATCGGAAGGGATGCCGACGCCGGTATCGCGCACCGTGATCTGCAACCTGCCGAGCCGGTGGGCGACCATGATCTGAATGCCCCCCCGCTCGGTGAACTTGATGGCATTGCCGACAAGATTGATGAGAATCTGGCGGACACGGTGCGTGTCGGTCAGCACTCGGTCCGGCACGGACGATTCGAGGCTGGCCTGGAAGCTCAGCCCCTTGCATTCGGCCTGCTGGCGCAGCCCGCTGATGACATCGTTGACCAGGGTTCCGATGTCGCAGACTTCCTCCACGACCTGCAAGCGCCCAGACTCGATCTTTGAGAGGTCCAGAACATCATTGATGATGGTCAGAAGGTGACGCCCGGAACGCCGGATCGCCATCATGGCCTCCGCCCGGCAGGTCTCGTCCACATCGTCGGTCTCGAGGATGTCGGCGTAGCCGAGGATGGCGGTCATCGGCGTGCGGATCTCGTGGCTCATGTTGGCGAGGAACTCGCTCTTCGCCTGGTTGGCCAGTTCCGCCCGCTCGGCGAGCTCGCGCTGGCTTTGCTCGCTGAGTCGCAGTGATTCGGTCATCTGCCGGGCGATGGCGATTGCGTGCTGGCGGGTTCGCGTGGCGGACCATGCGATCAGTGTCAGGAATGCGGTGGCTAGTGTCCCGACGAGCAGGACCATATGCGCTTCGGACTGGTCCGGGGTGATGAGTTCCTCGCTGGCCGGGACCATCCCGACCCGGAGTTTCTGGCCGAACATGTCAATCTCTCGCTCCCGCGCCATGGCCCGGCGGACCATGGCGGTGTCGGTCCCGTGTTCGCCCGGGGCGGTTGCGTAGACCGTTTTTGTGTTCGCATCGTTGGTGATCGTGATGGTCAGAAGGTTTCCGTCCCACGCCGGGGACCTGGATGCCTCGAAGAAGTCCTGCAGCACGACGGCGGCGGTGACCCAGCCGACCACATGATCCGCTCCCGCCTGCTGAGCATAAACAGGCAAGGCCGCGACCAGGCCGTCGCGTGTACGGTCGGACTGGGCCAGCGGGATGCCCGCGACGACACGGACCTTGCGGTCGCGCGCCGCATCGTGGTAGACCTGACGGTTGCGGGTGTAGGAGGCCACATCAATGCCGATGGCGGTCTCGTTGCGGCTGTTCGGTTCGGAGTAGAGCACGATGTACGCCGGGAACCCGGTGTTGTCACGGTCGGCGTGTGGGTGAGGCTGGATGGTGAACCCCGGCATGTCGTCGGCACGGGCCTCTTGGATGAATGCGTTAAGATTCTCCGGCTCGACCCGCGCGACATAGCCGAATCCATGGAGTCCGGTCGCGTGGGTGTCCAGTTCCAGGGCCGTTGCGAACTGCTTCCAGTCGGACCGTGTCACCTTGTCGCTGGCGTAGAACAGGGCGCGTGCGATGTGCAGGAGACGCTCAAAGTCCTTGAACTGCGACTGGATGTCCGCGATGATCACATCCGCCGTGCGGTCCATGGTGTGCGAGTGGGCGGCCTGCGCATTCAACCACGAACGGTGCCAGGTGGCCGCGACGGCGATCCCGCAGATCAGGAGAACGATCACGCAGTGCTGATGCTGGCGGGCCCAGGTGGCGACGAACCCCCGCCTCAGCTTTACGGCCTGGATTTGCAGCCAGCTTGTGCGTGCGGGAGACCCCATCGTGGGGTTGGATCGACATTCTGGAAGCGCGAAGCCAGTGTTCCTCCCCAGTTCAAGGCACCCAGTCCAAGGGGTTTTGGGGAGGAAAAGCCGGGTGTGATTTATCGGGCCATCGCGGGGGTCAGGCCCATCGCCTCGGCCATGGCCTTGCCCATGTCGGCGGGGCTCATGGCGATGGTGGCACCGGCTTCACGCAGGGCGTCGATCTTGGATTCGGCCGTGCCGGTGGCCTTGCCGCCCGCGCCGGAGGAGATGATGGCCCCGGCGTGGCCCATCCGCTTGCCGGGGGGGGCGGTGCGACCGGCGATGAAGGCGGCGACGGGCTTGGTGACATGGTCCTTGATGTAGGCCGCCGCGGCCTCCTCGTCCTCGCCGCCGATCTCCCCGATCATCATGATGCCGTCGGTGTCGGGGTCTTCCTGGAAGAGGCGGAGACAGTCGATGTGGTTGAGCCCGCGGACGGGGTCGCCGCCGATGCCGATGCAGGTGGACTGGCCCAGCCCGAGCTGGCTGGTCTGCCACACGGCCTCATAGGTCAGCGTGCCGGATCGGCTGACGATGCCCACGGCCTTGCCGGTTTTGGCCTCGGACACATGGGTGTGGATGTAGCCGGGCATGATGCCGATCTTGCATCCGGCATTGGTGTACTTGTTGGCGGCGGTCCCCTCCCCGGTCTTGGGGCCGGGGGTGATGATGCCGGGGCAGTTGGGTCCGATCAGCGTGAAGAGTTCCTGGGCGTGGCCGGAGTCCATGCCGCGGGCGGCGGCGTTGCGGTCGTCCATCGCCTTGCGGACCATGATCATGTCATTGACGGGCACGCCCTCGGTGATGCAGCAGATCAGGCGAATCCCGGCATCCATCGCCTCCAGCACCGCGTCCGCGCAGAAGGCGGGGGGGACGAAGATCATGGTGGCGGTGGCCCCGGTCGCGTCCACGGCCTGGCGGACGGTGTCGAAGATGGGCAGGCCGTTGGCGTCCTTGGTCCCGCCCTTGCTGGGGGTGACGCCGCCGACCATCTGGGTGCCGTACTCGAAGCAGCCCTTGGTGTGGACGGCCCCGAAACTCCCGGTGATGCCCTGGCAGATGACGCGGGTGTCCTTGTGAACGAGAACGGCCATGGCGGAGGCTCCTGGGAGGGGTCGAAACAGGGCATGGTAGGCGAGGGTGGGCCCGGCCTGTTCTCACGACGGCACGGCGGTTCATGGGTCACGCGGCCTCTTTGGTTGTGTTCGCGTGCGAATGTCCGACCGTCGTTTATGGCCCGGGTTGGCGGGTCCAGGCCTCGAGTCCGGGAGTTGATGATGGGGGCGTGCCCGCCGCACCGCCCTGAACACGCCGGATGGCGGCGATTTCGGCTTCCCGGATGCCGGGCTGCTTGGGGGAGGACCACCACCGCACGACCACGCCGGCGACCACGATCATCGTCACGACACCGACCCAAACGGCAAGTCGGCGTGCCTGATCCGGCTCGATCGGGTGGCGTCGAGCGATCGTTCCAGACCGGTGCGGGCGGCATCAGAGACTCGCTCGGCGCGTCTGCGGATGGCATCGAAACTCTCGGCGTGGCGTCCCCTGTCGGACAGCGATCGCTTCAGGCGCGAGGCACCTTCGGCGCAGCGGGCGATGACCGCGTCGATGCCCCGTCCCAGGGCGGAGAGATGATGCTCGAAGAAACCCACGATTCCGATCTCCTGCACGGGCTCACGGCATCAGATCGCGCCCTCTGACGCCGTTGAGGGTCGCCCAGAAGAACGCGGGGTACGGCCCGTCGGTCCCACCCATTCTGGAGAACGATTCCGAGGCGGTGAGATCGTCCCTGGTCAGCTTCTCACCCAGGATACCCAGCTCGTCGGGAGCGGGTACGGTGTCCGCAGGGCTGTACTGTGGATCATTGCCGGCTGCCTCGTACAGATCCGCCATGTTGGCCTTGCGGACACTCCCGTCGGTCAGGAACACGGCGGGCTTGGCACGGATGTTGTTCCACGCGGGCGGAATTCCCTCGGATCGCCCGGTATCGCCGCTGAGCGAGACGCGTTCTCGCTGCAGAAAGTCCATCCGCTCGAAGATCAACACCTTGGATTCCGGGTACGAGACCGATGAAAGATGCTGTGTTTGCACGAAGGGGATATCCATCGAGAGCCGCATGCCCGGATAGCGAGATGCATCGCTCCACAGCACTGGGGACAGGTAAAACGAGCTGGGCCAGAGCGTGTTGCGTTGGGAGAACATGGCGTGCCCGCGGTAGTCACGGGCGAGTGATTGCAGGATGGCGTCGGCCGGGGACATCTGCTCCTCGCGCAGGCGGTGGCTTTCCCCGTCATGGTCCGCCAGATAGCTGTACCAGTACGCAGCGAAAACCTCGGTGGTCATCTGCGGCGCAATGGGATGCGTGTTGAAATTCCAGGCGTAACTCCTGTCCAGCGCCAGCGCGTCGTTATAGTCCAACTGGCTGCGGTTATCCGTTGGGTGGCCATGCCCGAACGGGTTGGGGAACGCCTCCTTGTTGTTCTGTGTGAACAGGATCAGCATCTGCCCGGTGGAACGCATGTTGGCGTTACCCACGGCAGCCATGGCGGTTCGCCGGGCCATGCCGATGGCGGGCAGCAGGATTCCCATCAGCACGGCGATGATGGCAATGACGACAAGCAGCTCGATGAGCGTGAAGGCGCGTCGCATGGTGTCCCCTTGATGCCGGTTCCTATTTGTTGGCCCCGCCGGGCCGAGTCCCCACTTGCCCGGGGCGTTCGGCTCCGGGCGGCGCCTTGGCGGCCCTGCGTGTGGGCCATGGCACCAGCGTGTCGGCCCTATTCGGGCCGCCGCGAGTCCCGGTTCCTCCCCGGCATCCGCGAGCCTTGTCGTCGGAGTTTATCGGCCCACGATTGTGCGTGCATGGAAGCCATGCCGGATGATGGTCGAAGCGTGTGCGGGTCGGGGGGGGGGGGGGGGGGGGGGGCGATCGGGCGTGGATGGCTCTATCATCGCTCCCTGCAAGGAGATATCTCATGCGTGCGATCGTCACCGGCCAAGTCGGCATGGACAAGAAGCCATATCTGAACTCTGTGGCCCGGTTCGCGGGATCGCAGGGCGAGTCGGTGCCGACCTTTCATGTGGGCGACATCATGTACGCCGAGGCCCGGGATGTGCGGGAAGGGCGCATCCTGGACCTGCCCCTCTCGCGGCTGAACAGCCTGCGCCGGGCGGCGTTCAAGGACATCATCGCCGAGTCGCGCGACATGGAGACGATGATGGTCAACACCCACGCCACCTTCCGCTGGCGGCACGGGCTGTTCAGCGCGTTCGACTTCGACCAGATCACCAAGCTCCGTCCGGACCTGTTCGTCTGCCTGGTGGACAACATCGAGGTGGTCCACCAGCGACTGCACGATGAGCACGACATCGACGCCACGCTCAAGGACTGCATGGTCTGGCGGGAGGAGGAGATCCTCGCGACGGAGTTGATGAGCCAGGCGATCCCCGGTAGCAAGTTCTACATCGTCAGCCGCGGACGGTTCGCGAGTACGGAGCGGACGATGTTCCGCCTGCTGTGCCGCCCGGACATGAAGACGGTGTACCCGTCCTTCCCCATGTCCCATGTGGTGGACATGCCCGAGGTGATGGCGGAGATCGACGCATTCCGGGCGGAACTGGCGGAGCACTTCATCACCTTCGACCCCGGCGATGTGGACGAGAAGCTGCTGCTGGACCGTGCCATCGAGGCCATGCGCGACGGCAAGGACTTCTTCGACCACATGCCCCACCAGCTCGGCGGCGTGCAGAAGGCGATGAAGCCCATCCGCATGCGCACCCGCGAGGTGCTGGACATCGCCGGCGACATCGACGGCCAGATCTACATGCGCGACTTCAAGCTCATCGACCAGGCCGACATGATCGTCAGCTTTGTGCCCGAACTGACCAGCGAGTCCGGCAAGATCATCCCCGGCCTGTCCAGCGGCGTGGAGCGCGAACTCCAGCACGCCTGGGAGCACGCCAAGGAGGTCTATGTGGTGTGGAAGCCGAAGAAGAACCCTTCGCCGTTCATCACGGAGACGGCCACCAAGGTCTTCGATTCGGTGGACGACGCGCTGACCTACTTTGACAAGCAGGGCATGTTTGGGGCGAAGAACCTGTTCGGGCAGTGAGCATGACGGAAGCGCCCAAGCCAACCTCACTGCATTCACCGACCACAGTCGCCCTGGTCGCTGCGGGTGTTCGATTGCTCGCGCTGTACCTGTTCACGATGACGGCGTGCAGCATCTTTTATGAGTTCCTGCAGGCCTTCACCTGGACGGCCAATCCATTTGGGGAGATCCCCAGCGCCTGGCATTCCATGACAGCCAACTGGGCCTTCACATGGGGCTGGGACATCGCCCGTGTGGCGGTCGGGGTTCTGCTGTGGGTCATGCCGGTCCGCATCGCCCGGATCTGCTTGCGGAAGATTCCCGCCAGGGGTTGTGCGGCGTGCGGGTATGACCGCGCAAGAGGAGGCGGAATGATCTGCCCGGAATGCGGCGTCTCGGATTGCGCCCCCTGACATGCCGGGGCGACCCCGGTTTGCTTCCCGGGGTGTGGCCGTGCTGACAAGCCGTGGCTGCAGGGGAGCGGCCGCGGTTCGCGTGGGTGTAGGGGCATAAACGCAGGGGTCTTGTTGAAATGGAGAAACAGGTCAACAAATAAAGCAAGCGGTTTCGTTAGCGACTAGAATTCCTTTTCCAGTTGCTTTCGGGGGAGCAAGTGTGGTAGCGTTTGAGCGGCTATTTCGGCCACAAGGATCCACCGAGATGTTCACCCAGGCTTGTGTCGTGCTCGCGGCCTGCGCCGCCGTTGCGTCCGCTGACATCACCCTCATCAACGAGACCCGCACCTTCGACCTGTCGGCGACGGGCGAGTCCGACATGAGCGGGGACCAGAACTCATACATGGACTTCGGTTCCAGCAGCAACGACGACCCATTCGTGCCGTGGATTGTTGGTTCTTCCGTGTCGGCCACCGGCGCGCAGTCTGCCTTGGCGTGGGCTTCCGGACAGTTCCTGATGGACATCGACTCGGACGGGTTTTTCATCAACGGAACGCTCAGCAGCACCGCCACCATCCTCGATGAGACCGGCCATCAGGCATCCGGGGAGGGCCATGCGTTGATGCAGATCCACTTCTCGGTGGATTCGACCTCGCCCTGGCGGCTGTCCGGGCTGGGGATGGGGTCGGTTGTCGTATCACTTCACTCGGGGGTGGGCACCGCCGGGCCTGCCTTGTTCAACCTGGGTGCCGGGTCATATGGGGTGCAGGATTTCGTGCTTGGGCCGGGCGAGTACACACTCACCTTCGGCGTCAGTGCGGCGGCCTCGGTCTTCACCGTGGAAACCCTCACGGTTGATTCGAGCCTGGACGCTTCCTTCATGCGGGTGCCGACACCCGGCGGGCTGATGGCGATCGGTCTGGCGGGGGCCTGCGTGGCAGGCCGTCGTCGGCGGGCCTGAAACTCCGCCGGGCGTTTGCCCAAGACACCCCCGGGCCTGAGAATGGGCCGTCTCTGACCCGGGGTTTGCACGATGGGCATGCACGATCACACCACGCCGTCCGACCAGCACGGCCCGTTTGGCTATCCGGTCAACGAGCGCGGCCGCACATTCCGGACCGACCTCACCGATGACGAGAAGACCTTGGCGATTTTCGCCCATCTCGGCCTGCTCGGCCATCTGGTGCTGCCGGTGGTTTCCATCCTGATCCCGCTGGTGATCTGGATGACCAAGCGGGCCTCATCGTCGTTCGTGGACGACCACGGGCGCGAGGCCCTGAACTTCCAGATCACCCTGCTGATCTACGCCATCGGTCTGCCGCTGATCGCGGGCGTGCTGGGGGCCATCACCTGCGGCGTCGGCTTGATCCTCATGATCCCGGCGGTGGTGGGTCCGTATGTTCTGGGGCTGGTGGGCATGATCCTGGCCGCGGTCGCGGCCAACCGCGGAGAGTTTTATCGCTACCCGATGACTTTCAGGTTCATCAGTTGATGCGGATTTCTGAATCACGAGGTTCGTGTCAGGAAGTTTGGGTTGGACGCGGGGATGTAGTCACCGACGAAGCATCGCGCAACCGTGGAGAGCTTCTATTTCGCAGGTGTTTGCCGGGTGCGCCGGCTCGTTGCGTCGCTCGGCCGCTCTCTTGCAGTCGTGGTTTGTCGTGCGCACGCGATCAGGCCGGGCCAACCTCGACGCGGCCGCCGGCCATGTCCTTGATGGCGTATCCCATCCCGGTCAGTTGGTCACGGATCGCGTCCGAGCGGGCGAAATCCTTGGCTTTCTTCGCGTCACGGCGTTCAGTGAGGAGGGTTTCGACTTCGTCCGAGGGTGACACGCCGGGGAGGTAGACGGCGATGCCGGTGTCCAGATGCTTGAGCGGTTTGATGGAAGCCACGCCGAGGACCGCGTCGAAATCATTGAACAACTTGGCATCGTATTGTGAAGGCTTCACCGTCACGTTGATCCAGGAGTTCATAATTCCAATAGCACCAGCAACATTCAGGTCGTCGCTGAGTGCATGAATGAAGCCGTTCAGGTATCCCTCGTGCATGGGGTTCTTCCGATCATCGGCACCGTCCCGTGCCCGAGTGACAAACTGCCGCCATCGCTCGACGGTCCGCGCGCTGTCCTTCAATCCCTGCATCGAAAAATCCGCGTTTGCGCGGTAGTGCGTCTTGATGAGTTCCAGCCGGATGGCCGCCGGGTCGTGGCCCTTGGCGATCAGGTCGCGCACGGTGAAGAAAGTGCCCTTGCTCTTGGACATCTTCGCCCCGTCCACCATCAGGAAGCGCGGGTGGAACCAGTGGCGGGCGAAGCCCGGTGCGTGGGTGAAGGCGCAGGACTGGGCGATTTCGCACTCGTGGTGGGGGAAGATGTTGTCCTCGCCGCCGGAGTGCAGGTCGATCTGCGCGCCTTTGGAGTTGGCCAGCCCGCCCGGCACCAGCCGTTCGAGGGCCATGGCCGTGCATTCGATGTGCCAGCCGGGGTAGCCCTGGCCCCAGCCCGCCAGGGCGGGATGGTCGGGCGAGGGCCATTTCATCTTGTGCCCGGCATCCTCTTTCCAGAGGAGGAAGTCGGCGGGGTTCCTTTTTTCCTGCTGGGTGGACTCATCCACGCGCCCGCCCGCGCCGCCGCGGAGACGGTCCAGGGTGTTGCCGGAGAGCTGTCCGTAAGGTTCGAACGAGCGGACATCGAAATACACGGCCCGCCCGCCGGGCTGGCCCGCGGCGTAGGCCGCGCCCTCGTCCAGCAGGCGCGCGATCACGCGCTTCATGCCCTCGATGTGCTCGGTGGCCCGCGGCATGACCGTCGGGTCGCGCTGCGCATCAAGGGCGACCTTCAGGCCCAGCGTGCGCGCGTCTTCCAGAAATCGTGCTTGGTAGAACTCCGCGACGGCGTAGGGATCATCCGGATTGATCGCGGTGTCGGCGGGGAGTTTCCCGGCTTTTTTTGCTTCGCGGATGCGTTGTGCGGCCGCCATCATTTTGTCCTGGCCCGCGCCGTCCGCCTCGGCGTCATCCGTCATGTGGCCCACATCGGTGATGTTCATGACATGAATCACCTTTCGCGGCCCAGAATGCGTGGAACCTTGAGGCCCTGAGAGCGTACAAAGAGGGCTTTCGAGCCATCGGCGCAGCAGGTCCGCCGCGAGGAACGAGCGGAAGTTCCCGATGTGCGCATCGTCGTAGACGGTCGGCCCGCAGGAATAGAAGGTGATCCGTTCCGGATCACCTGGCTCAAACGGCTCAATTTGCTTTGTCAGTGTGTTGTAAAGTCGGAAGATCATCAGGCCCCATCGTACGATCGAACCATGACGCAGACCGGCTCCCCCCCATCCCCCCCCTTGTCTTCACCCAATCCGTCGCACTTCCCCAGCACCGGCCCGCAGGGCACGGTCCCCCGCGCAGCCCCGGGCTTGCTGTGGGAGATCATGACCACCGAGCCCGGGGTGTCCGTGGCCATTCTGGATGAGCAGGGCGCCATCCTGTTCTTCAACGCCGAGATGGTTCGGATCTTTTTCAACGGCAACCCGCCCGACCTCATCAGGGGCAAGCGGCTCGATCAGCTCGGCTTTCCCAGGCCCTGGGTGGAAGAACGGCTGACGCTCTTCCGTCAGATGAAGGATGATCCACGCCCCCGTGTCATCCGCACCGTCTGGCACGGGCACCAGCAGTTTTCTTGGATCCGCATGATCCCGGCGGAGGCAGCTGGCGAGACCCCAACCTTCCTGGTCGTCACCCGCCGGGTGCCCTCCGGGCAGGAGTCCGAGCGCCTGCTGCGGTCCGAGCCGCCCGTCATCGAGTCCGGTGTCATCCGCCTGGGTGATCTGGATGTGCTGACCCCCCGCGAGATTGAGGTGCTCACACTGCTGGGCAACGGCCTGTCGATCAAGGACATCGCCGAGAACCTGGGCCGCTCGGTCAAGACCGTCGAACGCCACCGCGAGTCGATCGGGGCCAAACTCCGCATGTCGAAGGCGGTCGTGCTGGCCGATCTGGCCCGTGAGGCGGGGCTGGTGCTGGGCGACGCAGCCCGCCGGCGGGTGTAAAAACTTCAAATCGGAAAGCGATCAAGCGCAAACCCAGAGGCGGACCGGTCTCGGTCGCTCCTGATTTGCCCTTGATCGCTTTGCCGTTTGAAGTTTTCGCCCCGCACCGGGGCGCTACTTCACGCCGGGCTCGCCCGCCTCGACACGCTCAGGCTCGACCAGGGTGACGCGCACCCGCACCACCCGTGTCGGCTCGGCCTCCAGGATCTCGACCCGTGCCTTGCCGTGCTCGAACACCTCGCCGGTCTCGGGGATGCGCCCCAGGGTGGCGCTGACGAAGCCGGCCACCGTGTCGTAGTCGTCGGACTCGGGCAGTTCTACGCCCAGATCCTCGAGCTCGTCGTTCGCGTCATCGATGGGCGTGCGGGCGTCGATACGGGCGGACTTATCGGAAGTGTCGATCTCCACGCCGCCCACCGCGTCCTCGGCCGTCTCGTACTCGTCCTGGATGTCGCCGAAGATCTCCTCGACGATGTCCTCCATGGTCACCAGGCCGGAGGTGCCGCCGTACTCGTCCGCGACCATGGCGATGTGGACCTTCTCGGCCAGGAGCTGGGTGAGCAGTTCGCGGACAGTCTTGGTCTCGGGCACGAACGAGAGCGGCCGGAGAATCTCCCGTAGCACGAACGATCGTCCATTCCCAGTTCCCCCACCCCCGTGCAGACGGATCCAGCGGAGCAGGTCCTTGGCATAGAGGATGCCTTGCATCCGGTCCAGGCTCTCTTCGTAGACGGGAACGCGCGAGTGGCCGTGCTCTTCGACGAAGGAGAGCACCGCGTCCAGGTCGTCGGTGTAGGCCAGGGCGTCGATCTCGGTGCGCGGCGTCATGATCTGCTCGACCGTGGTGGAGCGGAACTCGACCACCGCCTCGAGCATGTCGCGTTCGGTCTCGTCGATGTGGCCGTCAAGCTCGCGCTCGGTCACCACGCTGAGTAGCTCCGCGTCCGGGCTGTTGTCGCCGCGCTGGATGTCGGCGCCGGCGAGGCGACGGACAATCTCGTCCGTGAACCGCACGATGATGCCGAACGGGCCGAGTGCCAGGCGGGTGGCGCGGATCGACCGGCTCGTGGCCATGATTGTGCGTTCGGCCCCGTGCCGCGCCACCGCCTGGGGGATCAGCACATTGAACACCCAGACCATGGCCGAGGCCGTGGCGATACCGATGCCCGCGGCGGCCCAGCCCGGCTCGTCCTCGCCGAGCAGGCCGGAGGCCCACATCACCATGGAAATCCCCGCCGCCAGTTGCAGCGGGATGCGCAGCAGAGCCATGGCCGCGGCGTGCCCGTGCGGATCGGCCACGATGGCCTCCACCCGGTGCGCCAGGCGCGGGCTTTCCGTGTCCTCGGCCATCGAACTCAGACGCCCGCGCGAGAAACGGTGCAGGCATAGCGTCAGCGTGCCGAACCACCCGCTGAGCATCACCAGCCCGATCGCCAGAAGCAGCCACCAGCCCGCGGTCATGGCTCACCCCTGCCGGCGGCCTCGCGCCCGAATGTCGCGCCCACGCCCAGCCGCGTCAGCAGTTCATCTTCCGCGGCGTGCATGCGTTGGTAGTCCTCTTCTTCGTGATCGTCGTGGCCCAGGCAGTGCAGCACGCCGTGGACAATGTACAGCAGCAGCTCGCGCCGCGTCTCGTGCCCGCGCTCGGCCGCACGCCGCTGCGCCTCGTCGGCGCACACCATGATGTCGGTGTCCAGCAGCGCGGGGTCGCCCGACAGATCGAATGTGAGTACATCCGTCGTGCCCGGGGTCTCGGCGTACTCCAGGTGGGCCGCGGCCATCTCGTCGTCGCCCACCACGCGCACTCGCGCCTCGCCCGGCACGCCCAGCAGATCGAGCGCTCGCGCACCCATCTCGCGCAGCCACCGCGCATCGTCAGGACGCAGCAGGGCGTCGGGATCGCTCAGGTCCAGCACTGGCGCGGCGGGAGGTCGGTCGTCGTCCTGGCTTGACGACCCGGATCGTTTGTCTTCGTCCATCATTCTCGAGTCAGGCGGCCCCCGGTCGGAACATCGCGTTCCGCAGAACCCCGGGACCCGGCTCGGGCGTACACACACTCTATCGCACCCCAACCCCCTGTCCAAGCGCCATTTACCCACCACCGGCGCAAGATTTCATGCGAAAATAAACCAAACACGATGCAAATAATGTCAATTTGGGCAGACTTTTTGCCAGAATCATCCTTCTATCAGCACCTTCCAACCGAATCTTCGTACATTATCCTGATCTCTCTCTCCTCCAGCGGGGCGCCGTGCAAACATGGCGCCCTGCTTTGTTTTTGGATGCGGCGCAATTTTAGGTAAATGCCCTGCCTGTTTTCGCCACAACCCAGCACGGCCCCGCGTCGGATCCTGCCCCGTCTCCCCCCTCCCCCGCCCTCCCACCCCGTCCCCGTCCCGCCTAACCTTGCCCAATCCGAAACCGGATCCGACCGATCAACGGGT